>NZ_JAVAJH010000009.1:0-267975 GCF_030718165.1 Pseudomonas sp. LPH60 | reverse complement strand
AAGCCTACAAGCGTCGCGCTCCCGTGGGCGTCATAACAAAGGATGAGTAGTCATGGTTCGCTGCAAACCACCGGTCAAATCCCCAGCCCAGCGCCTTGATGGCGAGTTGCCGAGCCTGCGGCTCAAGCCCCTGGCCCAGGCCATTGCCTTGCTGATGGTGGCGGGCAGTGCCCATGGCGCCACGGCCTTCAGTTCCGGCTGGTTCGCCGCCAAGGGCGCGTCCCAGGCCGCCACCGCCGCGCGCACCAACGGCCAGGTGCCGGGGATTCCGTCGTTGTCCCAGCAGACCCGGGCCAACCAGCAGTTGCAGCGTTCCTTGAGCAATCTCAACGCCAGCGTCGCCGCCATTGCCGCCCAGCAGGCGGCCCAGGCCGCAGCGCGTCAGGCGGCCTTTGGTACGGTGAGCCAGATTCCCGATGGCCTCGGCCAGGGCGGGCTCAAGGTCGACAACAGCCTGGCCCAGGGCTGGATCAACGCCAAGGGGCCGGTGCAGAGCCAGTCCGGCGGCAAGACCACGGTGACCATCGAACAGACCGCCGACAAAGCCATCCTCAACTGGGAGACCTTCAACGTCGGGCGCAACACCACCGTGGATTTTCAGCAGCAGTCCAACTGGGCGCTGCTGAACAAGGTCAATGACCCCAACGGTCGGCCCAGCGAGATCCAGGGCCAGATCAAGGGCGCCGGCACGGTGATGATCATGAACCGCAACGGGGTGATCTTCAGCGGCACCAGCCAGGTCAACGTGCGCAACCTGGTGGCGGCTGCGGCCACCATCAGCGACGAGCAGTTCACCAAGCAAGGCCTCTATGTGGACGCCAACGGCACCCAGCCGACCTTCACCGATGCCCTGGGCAAGGTCCAGGTGCAGCGCGGCGCGCTGATCCAGACCCACCCGGCAGCCAGCTCCACCGAGTCTGGCGGCTACGCCTTGCTGCTGGGGTCGGAAGTGGAAAACGCCGGCACCATTGTCACCGCCAAGGGCCAGACCACCCTGGCGGCCGGCGACAGTTTCTACATCCGCCGCGGGGTCGGCACCAGCGGCAATCAGCACTCGACGACACGGGGCAACGAGGTCGCCACCTCGCTCAAGCCCGGCAGCACGGCGGGCACGGTCAGCAACACTGGCCTGATCATGGCGTCCACCGGCGACATCACCCTGACCGGGCACCGGGTGCAACAGAACGGCGTGGCCCTGGCCAGCACCTCGGTGGACACCCGCGGCACCATCCATTTGCTCAACGCCGCCAGCGACAGCACCGGCAGCGTGACCCTGGGGCAGGGCAGCACCACCGCGATCCTGCTGGACAGCAGTGGCAACACCGCCCTGGACAGCCAGCGCAACAATGGCCTGATCAACCTCGACGGCACCCCGACCAACCTGATCAGCGGGCCGTTCAACAACTTGAGCAGCGTGGCCGACCGCAGCGACCAGTCGCGGGTGGAGATCGTCAGCGGCGGCACCGTGGACTTTCAGAACGGCTCCATCACCCTGGCCACCGGTGGCCAGGTGGCGGTCAGTGCCGGGCAGCGCAGCCTGGTGCGCGACGGTGCGGTGATCGACGTGGCCGGCGCGGTCGGGGTCAAGGTGGCGATGGAGTCCAACACCATCAAGATCAACGTCCAGGGCAACGAGCAGCGCGACTCGGCGGGCAACCGCGACAGCGGCCAGTTGATCAACAACGATGTCTGGGTCGACCTGCGCGAGCTGGTGTTCGTTCCGGCCGGTACCAATGGCTATGCCACTGATCGCTGGTACACCGCCGGCGGCCTGCTGGAAGTGGGCGGCTACCTGGGCACCCAGGGCCACAACATTGGCGAGTGGATGGCCCAGGGCGGCACCCTGACCTTCACCGGCAAGGAGGTGGTGACCCAGTCCGGGGCCCAGTTGAACCTGTCCGGCGGCACCGTCGATGTGCAGGCCGGCTATATCCAGCAGACCTGGCTCAAGGGCGTTGACGGGCGCCTGTACGAGCTGTCTCGAGCCCCGGGGGATTTGCTCTACACCGGCATCTACAAGGGCTACGTGGACAGCAGCCCGCGCTGGGGCCGCACCGATTACTACTACAACCCGCTGATCGCCCAGCAGCGCCGCTACGAGGCCGGCTACAGCGTCGGCCGCGACGCCGGCAAGCTGGTGATCGGCACCGGCAACGCAGTGCTTGAAGGCCAGCTGGTCAGCGAAGTGTTCAAGGGCGACCGCCAGACCCAGGCGCCCAACGTCAACCTCGACGGCTACCAGCAATCGCACAAGGCCGCGGCCCAGCGCGCGCAACTGATCATTGGCAACTACACGCCGATCTACAACAAGGCCAGCGGCACCCTGCGCTATGCCCTGAGCCCGACCGTGGACAAGGTGCTGATCGAGGCCAACCAGCAGCAGATTGCCGCCGGCCTGGACCTCACCACAGCCCTGCCGGCCAACCGCCAGGGCCAGCTGGTGCTCGACAGCGACACCCTCAACGGCTTTCAGTTGGGGGCGATCAAGGTCGGCGCCAAACAGCAGATTCAGGTCAACGGCGCGCTGCAGGTGGCGCACGGTGGCGATATCACCCTGTTCGGGCCAGAGGTCCAGCTCAACGCCAACCTCACGGCCCACGGCGGCAGCATCAACGCCGGCAACGTGCTGAACCAGGTGGATGTGAACCGCAACTTCGTGGTCGGCGATGTGATCCTCGCGCCCAGCGGCGGCGCCCAGGCCCGGGTCGAGGTGGCCGATGGAGTCAAGCTGGATGTCAGCGGACGCTGGAGCAACCTGGCCCTGGACCCGTCGGACAGCAGCGGCCTGGCCTTTATCAACGGTGGCAAGCTGTCGTTGCGCAGCAGCAGCGACCTCTACCTGGGCAACGGCACTCTGGTGGATGCCAGCTCCGGCGCCAGCCTCGGCTATGACGGCAAGGCCAGCGGTGGCAAGGGCGGCGACGTGACCCTGGCCGCCGACGGCCAGCTCGACCTCAAGGGCGAGCTGCGCGGCCATGGAGTCAACGGTGGCGGCACCCTGTCTCTGCAGGCGCACAAGGTGCTGATCGGCGCCAAGGACGTGGCCCCGCCAGCCGGAACCTTGCAACTGGCGGGGGACTTCTTCAACAAGGGTTTCGGTGCCTACGACATCACCGGCAATGAAGGCCTGACGGTGGCCGACGGCGCCCAGGTCGAGGTCAAGATGCCGGTCTACCGCTTCGCTGCCCAGGCTGGCAGCAGTGCCACTGGCAGCGATCCGGCCAGCGTTCTGCAGCCCTGGCTGCCGGACCTGTACCAGCAAGACGCGGCCAAGGGCGTGCTGACCCAGCGCCGTGGCGCCGGGTTGACCCTGAGCGCCGGCAATCAGTACTCCACGGCGGCCCAGTTGGCCACCACGGCGTTGTCCGTGGGGCAGGGCGCGGTGATCAGTGTCGACCCGGGGCAGGCCATCAACCTGCGCAGCGTCGGTCAACTGACGATGAACGGCACCCTCAATGCCTGGGGCGGCAGCGTCAGCCTCGGTGGTTTGACGGTGGCCAGTTCCGAGGCCGCCAATGCCGCCGGCCACGGGCGTTCGATCTGGGTCGGCGAGCAGGCGCTGATCGACGTGGCGGCGCGGGCGGTGAGCGCGGTGGACAACCGTGGCCGTCATTACGGTCAGGTGCGCAATGGCGGCAAGATCGCCATCGGCGGCGAGATCGACCTGGCCAGCGGCATTGCCAAGGCCAGCGACCTGTTTGTGGTGGTGCGCGACGGTGCGCGTCTTGACGCTTCCGGGGCCCAGGCGGCCCTGGACATTCCCGGCCAGGGCCGGGTGCAGGTGGCCAGCAACGGTGGCAGCATCAGCTTCGCTTCCAACAACGGCCTGTACCTGGACGGCCGCTTCGTCGCCCGGGCCGGGGGCGCCGGCGCGGCGGGGGGCACCTTGTCCCTGGCCCTGGAAAGCCCGTACTACATCAAGAACGCGGTCAACGACCGGGTGCTCAAGGCGCGGGAGCTGGTGCTCAGCCAGGTCCACCAGGGCAGTGGGCTACCGGCCAGTGCCGACGCCGCAGCCGCCAGCCTGGAGTACGGCCATGGCCGCCTCGGGGTGGATCAGGTCACGGCCGGCGGTTTTGACAATCTGGCGCTACTGAGCAACGGCCTGCTGAGCTTTGACGGCGATGTGTCGCTGAACATGGGCCAGAGCCTGCGCCTGTACAGCGGCGCGCTGAACCTGAGCGAGAGTGCCGCGGCCAACGCCCGGGTCAATCTGTCGGCGCCCTACCTGTTGCTGGCGGGCATCCTCGCGCCACTGGAGGCCAAGGATCAGTACCTGCGCCCGGTGTCCACCGGGACGCCATCGCAACGGAGCACCCAGGCGCAGTTCAATGCCAGCGCCAATCTGATCGATGTGCGCGGCAACGTGGTGTTCGGCAGCAAGGGCACCTTGCGCCAGGCCGACAACAGCCTGCTGAACGTCGAGCGCCGTGGCTTCGACCATGTGCAACTGACCAGCCAGGGCGATATGCGTTTCCTCGCCGGGGCCGGTGTCGATGTGATCGCCAAGGGCATCAGCACCCAGCTGCTGACCCAGGGCGACATGACCCTGCGGGCCGCGCAGTTGTACCCGGCCACCGAGGTCGGGGCCCGGGTGATTGCCGGTTACCTCAACGATATCTCCGGCACCCGCATCAACTTCGACCCCAGCCGTACCCTGACCATCGGCCGCACCGGAAATGGCGACCCGGCGGTGCCGTACTCGGCCTTCGGCCGCCTGCAACTGGGTGCGGCCAGCATCAAGCAGGGCGGGGTGATTCGTGCGCCCCTGGGCCTGATCGAGATCGGCAACCTGGGCGCCAGCCAGGTGGAGTTGCTGCCCGGCAGCCTGACCTCGGTCAGTGGCAAGGGCCTGGTATTGCCTTACGGCGGCACCGTCGACGGTCAGGTCTACAAGTACAACGGCAAGACCGTGACCTTCCTCGGCCAGGGCGCCCTGGTGAATGAGAACAGCGACCTGAGCGTCGGGGTGATCCTCGGGGGCCAGTCGGTGCAGGTGCAACCCAATGCCACCGTGGACCTGTCCGGTGGCGGCGAGCTGCTGGGGGCCGGGTTCATTTCCGGGCGCGGCGGTTCCACCGATGCGCGCTACAGCCCGCTGGTGCAGATCGGCGCCAACGGCAGCTTCATCCTGCCGGGCCTGGGCAGCAACCCAATCTACGCCATCGTCCCCGGGGCACAGCCGGGCTATGCGCCGGTGGCTCCGGAAGGCGGCGCGGTGGACCCGTTGATCGGCCAGCAGATCACCATCGGCAGTGGCGTGCCGGGGCTGGCGGCGGGCACCTACACCCTGATGCCGTCCACCTATGCGCTGATGCCGGGGGCCTTTCGCGTCGAAATCAACGGCTTGGCCGGGCTTGGCAGCGAAAGCGCGGCCCAGCAGCTGCGCAATGGCTCCTGGTCCACCGCCGGGCGCCTGTCGATCGCCAACACCGGGATCAGCAACAGCGTGGCCAGCCAGTTGATCCTGACCTCGGCCGATACCCTGCGGCGCTATTCCCAGTACAACGAAACCGGCTACGCCCAGTTCGCCCTGGCCGATGCGGCGCGCCTCGGAGTGCCCCGGCCGATGCTGCCGGTGGACGCCAAGACCCTGAAGCTGGCGCTGCAAACGGGGGCCGGGGCGCAGGCCTTCTCCTTCCGCGGCATCGGTCGTTTCGACGCCGCCCAGGGCGGCTACGGCGGCACCGTGGCGATCTTGAACATGGGCAGCGGCGGCATTGAAGTGGTGGCCGCCGGCAAGTCGGCCACCAGCGGCTTCAGCGGCGTCACCCTGGACGCGGACAGCCTCAATACCCTGGGCGCGGCGCGGCTGATGCTCGGTGGCCTGACGCTGGTCAAGTACGGCCAGGGCGGCAACTACATCACCCTGGCCGAAGGCATCAACGCGCCCAAGGGCTCCATCACCTTGCGCGAAGGCGTGACCCTGGCCGCGCCGGAAGTGTTCCTGGTGAGCAACAGCGGCGAGATCGTCCTGGAGCAGGGCGCCTCCATCAACACCCTGGGTCGCGGCAAGGCCAGCTATGACGCCCGGGACGGCTTCACCTACCAGGTGGCCAATATGCTGGCGGTGTCCAATGGCCTGCTCAATGTCATCAGCAAGGTCCAGGCCGGCGGGCAAAGCAGCGGCGGCATCAAGGTCGGTTCCTGCGCCAGCGCGCCCTGCAGCGGGCAGACCGCGCTGTATTCCGAAGGCAGCATCGTCGCCCTGACTGACAACACCTTCGAACTGGGTGATCAGGTGCGCTACGGCACCCGTCACCTGAACCTGGGCCTGAACAACATCAATGTCGGCAGCCCCGAAGCCCTGGCGGCCGCGGCGGCGGGCAACCGCCTGCCCAGTGGCATGACCCTGACCCAGCAAGTGCTGGATCGCCTGCTGCGCGGCGACACCCAGTTCGGCGCGCCGGCCCTGGAGACCCTGCAGCTCTCGGCGCGGGACGGTTTCAACTTCTACGGCAGCGCCACCCTGGACACCTACGACCCGCTGACCGGCAAGTCGCTGCTGAGCAACCTGATGCTCTCCACTCCGGCAATCTACGGCGCGGGCGGGGCCAATGACGTGGCCAGCATCCACACCGCCAACCTGATCTGGCAGGGCGCGGTGACCCCGGCCGGGGCGGTGGTGGCCGGAGGGGCCGGGACCGGCAGCGGGCGTCTGCAGATTGACGCCGAGCGCATCGAGTTCGGCTACGGCGCCTTCGCCCAGCCCAGCACCACCCAGAACTTCGACCGCCTGGCCCTGGGCTTTGCCAACGTCAACCTGAATGCCAGCCAGCGCATCACCGCCAACCACAAGGGCAGCCTGGCGGTCTACCAGAGCCAGGGCGCCTTCGACCCGCTCAGCGGCTTTGCCTACAGTGGCGGCAACCTGAATATCCTCACCCCGCTGATGACTGGCGAGGCCGGCTCGGTGAACCGCATCAGCGCCGGTGGCGCCATCGACATCGGTGCCTCGGCGGGCCCCCGTGGCGCGGCCAATGGCCAGGGCGCGGAACTGTCCCTGCAGGGCGACAGCATCCGTCTGGCCAGCGCCGTGGTCCTGCCCAGCGGCAAGGTGACCCTGGGCGCCCGTGGCGATGTGCTGCTGACCGACGCGGCGCGGGTCGATGTGGCCGGTCGCGCCATCGCGTTCAACGACCTGACCCGATACGGCGCCGGCGGCGAAGTGTTGCTGCAAAGCCGCAGCGGCAACGTGCTGCAGGCGGCCGGCTCGACCATTGATCTTTCGGCCAGCCACAACCAGGCCGGCAAGCTGCGGGTGGTGGCGCTGGACAGCGCGGCCGGGCGGGTCGACCTGGCGGGCAGCATCCTCGGCGGCAGCAGTGGCCAGTACGATGCCGGCGGCACCCTGGTGCCGTTCCTCGGCGGCGCGGTGGAAATCCAGGCCCAGCACCTGGGCAGCAGCGGCAGCCTGGACGAGCAGTTCGCCGCCCTCAACCAGCGCCTGAACCAGGGGCAGGTCTTTGGCGCCCGCAGCTTCCAGCTCAAGCAGGGCGACCTGACCATTGGCGACGGGGTCAAGGCCAGCAGCATCAACGTCTCGCTGGACCATGGCAGCCTGCGGGTCAGCGGGCGGGTGGACGCCAGTGGCGCTCGGGTCGGCAGCATCAACCTGGCGGCCAGCCAGGGCCTGACCCTGGACAGCGGCGCGCTGCTGGACGCCCACGGCAGCACGCTGCGGGTCGACAGCTTCGGCAAGATCATCGACTCGCCGAACCGCGCCAGCGTGGTCCTGAGCTCGGGCCAGGGCCGCCTGACCCTGGCCGACGGCGCGCGCATCGACCTGCGCCACGGCACCGATGTGGCGTCGGGCAGCGCCCCGGGGCAGAACGACGGCCGCAGCCGCGGCACCCTGGAATTGAACGCGCCGCGCATCGTCCAGGCGGACCAGAGCAGCAATGACATCGACATCGATGCCCGTGGCCGCCTGGATATCCAGGGCGCGCGCTCGATCGCGGTCAACGGCATGATCAGCTACGACGATGCCCCGGAAAAAACCGACGCCACCGCCAGCGGGCGCCCTTACCAGGAGATCACCCAGGCCTACCTGGAGGCCAAGCACCTGCAAAGCACCGCCTTTATCAACGCTGCGCTGCAGAACAACGACCTGCTGCACAACAAGCTGGCCGGCCTGAACAACGCCACCTACGCCGATGCCTTGCACCTGCGGCCCGGGGTGCAGATCGTCAGCAAGACCGCCGACGGCGACCTGGTGGTGCAGGGCGACCTGGACCTGTCCGGCTACCGTTACGCCAGCCTCAACCCCCACACCCAGAAGGACGACAACGTCTACGGCTCCGGTGAAGTGGGCAGCCTGAGCCTGCGCGCCGGTGGCGACCTGAACGTCTACGGCAGCATCAACGATGGTTTCGCGCCGCCGCCGGGCACCGATGACGACAATGGCTGGATTTTGCGGGCCGGCATCGACTTCACCGGTGGCGATATCGTGATTCCGGGGGGCGGCCTGTCCCTGGCCGACGGCACCCTGTTCCCTGGGGGCAGCACCCTCAACTACGACTTGCCGATCAAGGCCCTGACGCTGCCGCAGGGCACGCGCCTGCCGGTGGCGGCGACCCTCAGCGAGAGCCTGGTGCTGCCGGCGGGCACGGTGCTGGCCGCCGCGGTGCGCGACAGCAACGGTACGCTGCTGTTCGCCGCCGGCACCCTGTTGAACCAGAGCCTGACCCTGAACCCGGGCAGCGTGCTGGAGGCCGGCACCCTGCTGACCGCCAATACCGCGGTGAATGCCCTGACCTGGCCCAAGGGCGTGCCCCTGCCGGGCGTTGCCGGGGCGCGTAACCTGGTGGTGCTCGACGGTGGCAAAGAGCTGTCCCGTGGGGCGCTGATTCCTTCGGGCACCGATATCAAGCTGCCGGGCGGGGTGGCCTCGGTGCTGTTGCGGCCGGAAAACGGCGGGCGCCAGGGCAAGCTCTGGGCCATCGCGCCGATGCTGACAGAGGGCGCACAGTCCTGGTCCCTGCGCCTGGTGGCCGGGGCCGACACCGCGGCGGCCGACAGCCGCGTGCTGCAGAGCCAGACCACGGCCGGCAACCTGCACCTGGCGGACAGCCATTACGGGATGTTCGGTCAGGCGCAGTATGTCTGGACCGAAGAGGGCTCCCTGGACTTCTTCGGCGACGACAGCATGGTCGGCCAGCCGGTCAACTTCGACGAGTTCGGTGACCCTGCGCTGTGCGACAACACCCCCAGCTACTGCGCCGTCGGCGACACCTACGCCCTGGTGCCCAGCAGCACCCGGTTCAGCGTCGTGCGCACCGGTGCCGCCGACCTCGACCTGCTGGCGGCGGGCAACCTGAGCATGGATTCGCTGTTCGGCGTGTACACCGCCGGCACCTCCTCCAGCGCCACCTCGGCCAGCGATCCCTACAACCTGGCGCGGGGAGGCAACGGCCAGAAAGTGCTGAACAACGTCGCCGGCGGCTACGAGTCCCTGGTGGACGGTGGCGCCAGCAGTGTCTACCGGGCCTGGTACCCGGACGGCGGCGGCAACCTGCGGATCAAGGTCGGGGCGAACCTCGGCGGCAACATCGTGACCCTGCCCAACCAACTGCCCCCGGGCCGCCCGGTGGCCAGCGACACCGGCAACGACTCCAGCAACGTGGGCAACTGGCTGTGGCGCCAGGGCAACGACCTGAGCGGCGGCGTGGAGCGGGACACGGCCTGGTGGATCAACTTCGGCACCTACACCGCCAACAGCGCCGGCGGTGCCGATCAGATGGTCGGCTTCACCGGCTTCGGCACCCTGGGCGGCGGCAACCTGGAGGTCGAGGTCGGCGGTGATGCCGGTGCCCTGGCGCCCATGGCGGCGCCGGTCTACGCCAGCTACGTCAACCCGCGCAGCACCGGGCTGATCCTGGCGGTGGGCAGCACCGGCCGGGTGGCCGCCGATGGCAGCCGGCAAGTGACCGGCGGTGGCGACCTGACCCTGCGCGTCGGCGGGCAGGTCAACCCCTACAGCCAGGTCGGCTTTGGCGTGTTCAACGGCGCCCTGGTGAACCTGCGCGGCCATGCGCAACTGAGCAGCGCAGCCCTGGGCAGCCTGGACCTGCACTACGGCGCCCAGGCGGCGGACCAGAGCCGCAGCGAAACCCGGGCCTTCGAGCCGCAGCGGGCGACCCTGGCGGTGGCCGCAGGCGGCATGACCCTGATGCCGGGCGATGCCACCTTCAGCCTGTCGACCCGTGGCGACCTGGTGCTGCAGACCGTGGCCGACCCCGGGCGCGCGCCCCTGGCCAATGGCTGGGCCTACCAGGGCGCCAGCGGGGCCACCGGCATCGGCCAGAGCTGGTTCTCCCTGTGGACCGAGCGCAGCGCCATCGACCTGTACTCGGCCGGGGGCAACCTCACGCCGTTGACCAGGGGCACGGAAACCGACATGGCCACCGTCTACCCGCCGACCCTGCGCGCCGTGGCGGCCAGCGGCAGCCTCTACTACGGCCAATCCAGCCTGTATGAGGCGGGGGCGGCGGTGGTTCCGGCGGCACTGGTGCTGGCGCCTTCGCTGAACGGCCAGTTGCAGCTGCTGGCCGGTGACTCGATCTACGGTGGCGAGTTGACCGTCAGCCGCTCCAGCGCTTCGGCGCAGGCGCTGGCGACCCCCGAGCACCCAGCCTTCATGGCCACCAGCGCGACCCTGGAAGGGATTCCCCTGGCGGCCAGCGGCAATCTCTCCGCCGATGGCAACCGGGCCCGCGGCGGGGTGTTCCCGCTGTTTGCCTTCGGTCCCAACACGGCGACCAACCAGTGGGCGGGCAACACCGAGCCGTCGCGGTTCTATGCCATCAACGGCGACTTGCTGGGGGTCAGCAGCGGCCGCGTCCTGACCCTCACCACGGCGTCCGACCCACGCCTGGGGCAGACCTACTATGAAGGCGGTGGCGCAGTCTGGATGAAGGCCGGCCAGGACATCGTCAGCAGCGGCACCGGTCTTGGCGGGGCCAAGGGCGGCAACAGCACCTATGGCGAATACACCTTCAGCGGCAACCTGTTCGTGCACCACAACCCCAGCGACATCTCCATCGCCAGTGCCGGGCGCGACATTCTCTACAGCAGCTTCAACGTTGCCGGCCCCGGGACCCTGGAGCTGACCGCGGGGCGCAACATCCTCATGGAAGACCGGGTCAGCGTCACCAGCCTCGGCGCCGTGGCGGCGGGGGACAGCCGTCCCGGGGCGAGCATCGTGATGCAGGCCGGGGTCGGTGCCAGCGGCCCGGATTATCGACGCTTTGTCGAAGCCTATCTGGACCCGAGCCGCCTGGCTCAGCCTGGCGAAAGCCTGTCGGCGGGCAAGGTGGCCAAGACCTACGAGGGTGAGCTGCTGGACTGGCTGGCGCAGCGCTTCGGCTTTGTCGGCGACAGCGCCCAGGCCCGGGCCTACTACGCGGCCTTGCCGGCGGAACAGCAGCGGGTGTTTGCCCGGGATGTGTATTTTGCCGAGCTCAAGGCCGCCGGCCGCGAGTACACCCAGGACGGCGGGATACGCCAGGGCAGCTACGCCCGGGGTCGGGCGGCGATTGCCGGGCTGTTCCCGAGTACCGATGTGGCCGGCAACCCGATCACCTACAAGGGCGATATCACCCTGTTCGACGGCGCCGGGGTGCACACCGATTTCGGCGGCAATATTCAGATGCTGACCCCGGGCGGCCACCAGACCTTCGGCATCGAAGGCACCGCGCCGCCGGCCTCGGCCGGGGTCATCACCCAGGGCGCGGGGGACATCCAGCTGTACTCCCTGGGCAGCATCCTCCTGGGCCAGAGCCGGATCATGACCACCTTCGGCGGCTCGATCATGGGCTGGTCGGCGGCGGGCGACATCAACGCCGGCCGGGGCTCCAAGACCACCGTGGTCTACACCCCGCCCAAGCGGGTCTACGACACCTGGGGCAACGTCAGCCTGTCACCGTCGGTGCCCAGCACCGGGGCCGGGATCGCCACCCTCAACCCGATTCCCGAGGTGGCGGCCGGCGACATCGACCTGATCGCCCCCCTGGGCACCATCGATGCCGGCGAGGCGGGTATCCGGGTCTCGGGCAACGTCAATATCGCCGCACTGCGGGTGGTCAACGCGGCGAACATCCAGACCCAGGGCAAGTCGTCCGGGGTGCCGGTCACGGCGGCGGTCAATACCGGCGCCATGAGCTCGGCCAGTGCCGCGGGTTCGGCGGCGTCCCAGGCAGCGGAGGAGGCGGCGCGCAATCAGCAGGCGGCAGCCAGGCAGGGCCGGGCGTCCATCGTCACCGTGGAAGTGCTGGGCTTTGGTTCCGAACCGGTGCAACGCCAGCGTGAAGAAGCCAGCCGCGCCCCGGGCTACAACCCCGACAGCCCAGTGCAGGTACTGGGGGCCGGGCCCTTGAGCGAACAGGCCCGGGCGCGCCTGACCGATGAGGAGCGTGGGCAACTGACGCTGTAAGGTGCTCTCGTGGTAGCAAGGCGTGGGATGAAGGTGCTGCCCAGGGGGCGTATGGCCCTGGGCAGCGACGGCCCCGCCGTGGCGGGGCCGTTTTGCAGCGGGTGGTCAAACCGTGGCGATCATGCACCCTATGGCGCCGGATTCCTGGTAGATGACCCGAGTGTTGTGGGCGTTGGCGAAGTCCCGCAAGCCACGTTTGGCAACGTCGCTGTACCCCAAGGCCACAGCCCAGCGTGCCGCGACGGGGCTGGTGTACTTGGTGAGTTTTTCGATGTCCTTCTGAGTTTCGGCCAGCAGCTTGTTGCCGGCGTTGGTGGCACTTTCCACCTTCAGCTCAATGGCGTAGTTCTCACCGTTTTGCTGGGCCAGCACGTCCAGGCGCAGGCCTGAATTCGGATTGGGATAGGGCACTTCGCGGGCGGCGGCCACATGGGCCGAACGCAGCAGCATCAGAAACTCCACTTGAAACCACACTTCCCAGGCGGCGCCGGTGCTGATGGCGGCTTCGATGCGGGCGTGGTCGCTGAGGATGAGTTGGCTGAGGTCGGTATTTTTCATCGGGTATTCCTCTTTGTTGGGGGTGCAAAGAGGAACGTGCGGAAGGGGGCGGGTGTGAATCTGTTGGCCAGATCATGGGTGGGGTGGGCTATTCTTCGCGGCCCGCAATGAACAGGGCCGGTCATTACCCCATGGCGCCAAATGAAGGTTCCACCTGCGATTCCGGCAGTCATCAACGAAGCACACGGGTTGGATATGGACATCGAACGTCTCCTGAAAAAACGTCAGCTCAATGTTCAGGAACAAAACACTCTCAGAGCCTACGAACTGGAATGCACCGCAAGGAGCTGGCGGGACGAGGGGGTGCCCCAGGCCTTGTTGGATTACGCCGAGTCACAGGCAGTCGACTGGTCGTCAACCATCGTCCTCAAGTTGGATATCGACTTTCCCGGAATGCCCAGTCTGTTTGGCTTGTTGTTGACCCAGGACGAGCGCTTCATCGATTTTGAAATCGAAACCGACCCCACTCACCGGCAGGTTGAAGCGGTGGAGTGCTGGAATGACATCACCGCCACTCTGAATCATTCGACGTGTAACCGAGGTACAGGCAAGGGCTTTGCGGCCATCGCGCTGCAAGTCCGGCGCGAGTTGCTGGGACAGGTCGATCACGGGTGATTGGCGAGTGGAGGGTTTTCTGCCCCATGAGGACTGGCTTTTATGCCTGAGCGAGTACGCCGCCTGCGAGCGGATTTCATTGACGTCCTGGATGAAGTGTCACCCTTGCTGGCCCGTGCCTATGAGCAACTCGGCCCCGTACCGGAGGATCACGCATTGGCCCAGGCGGGCTTGGAGCATGGGCGGGAAATCGTGCTGGATTACCTGGAACACAACGAGGCCGGGGTCGCCTTCGAGCATTTGCTGTACATGATCAATGAGCCACCTCTGGTGATTTCAGCGCACTGTCGGGCAGCCCTGGTGCGGATAGCCGAACGTCTGGGGATGCCCCTGAAGGCATGAGCAGGATCAAGCCTCAATCCGCTTCCCTGGCTACAGGCTGGCTCAGGTTGGCCGCGCCCAGGCAGTAGAACAGCCCCCCGGCGACAATGAACGCTCCCAGCATGTAGAAGATCCAGTGCGCCGGCTGGCTGGCCAGGACCATGCCGCAGAGTATCGGGCCCAGGGCGCCGCCGAGGCTGGAGAGGTTCTGGGCGCCGTAGTACAGGCCCCGCAACGCCTCAGGGGCGATCAGGTCGATGAACATGTACTCGGCGGGAAACACGATGATTTCCCCCAGGGTGAACACCACCATCGACAGCACCCACAGCGGCAGGCTGGTGGACAGGCCAAACCCGCTGATCCCCAGCAGGAACAGCCCCAGCCCGGTTGCCAGCCAGCGGTTCAGGTGGCGCGGGGAAATCCTGCGGCCAATGCTGTACTGCAAGGCAATCACCAGCAGGGCGTTGGTCGCCACCAGGGTGCTGATGATGCGGTAGGTGGCCTCCGGGGACGTGGTGACCACCAGGTACTGCGAGAGGTAGGCCGAGAACTGGCCAAAGACCACGGCGCTGAGCAGGCCGCCGAGGGTGAAGCACACCAGGCGGTAGTCCCGCAGCAGCTGTTTGCCCAGGGTCGGGAAGGAGAGTGGCGTGGATGTGGCGCCAGCGGCATCCAGCTGTCTGTCGCCCCAGAGGTGGTGGATGGCCAGGAACCCGGCGCCCAGGGCGGCGGATATCAGGAACGGCAGGCTGATACTCAGGTGCGCCAGCCCGGCGCCGAGAAACGGGCCCACGGCGTAGCCGATGTTGGTCAGGGTGTACTTGATCGAGAAGGCTTCGCTGCGTTGCTCCACCGGCAGGCGCTGGGCAAAGCCGGCCTTGATCGCGATGTCGATCACCGCGTAGGCCAGGTTGATCAGCACCAGGCACAGGTAGAACAGCCACAGCTGGCGGGCGGTGAAGGTGCCGACAAAACCCAGGGTGAACAGCGCGCAGCAGCCGAGGATCAGGCGGTGGCTGGGGGTCCTGTCCACCAGGAATCCGCCATACAGGCTCAGCAGCGAACCGAGGATCAGGCTGCTGCCGATCACCAGGCCGATGTCGCTGACCGGCAGGCCGAAAGCACTGTTCAGGTAGATCACCAGATAGGGCAGGGTGATGGCCCGGGCCAGGGTCAGCACCAGGGTGCCGGTGAGCAGCAGGTTGATCGCCTTTGGGTAGCCTTTCAGGGTGCGCAGCATCCGTGCCTCATCGTCTGTAGCAGGGTCTTGGGAGAATGCCAGCCAGCTTACTGGGGAATCTGATTCTGTTTTATGATGATTTTTACCCAATGAATGGAATCAGATTCATGAATGCGAGGTACCGATGTTTTCTTCCGAGCGCTTGAAGGGGATCGATGTATTTGTCTGCGTCGCCGACTGCGGCAGCTTCAAGGCCGCCGCCGAGCGCCTCAACCTCACCGCTTCCGCCGTCAGCAAGGCGATTGCCCGGCTGGAAGGGCGGTTGCAGGCGCGGCTGTTCCAGCGCACCACTCGAAGCCTGGCGCTGACCGACGCGGGGACGGCTTTCTACCGCACCTGCAGCGGTGTGCTGGCCGATCTGGAAGAGGCCGAGCTGGCGCTGAACGCGGAACACACCGAGCTGCGGGGGCGGGTGCGCATCGATCTGCCCGGGACCTTTGGCCGCTCCCAGGTACTGGCTGCCGTGTTGCGGTTTGCCCGGGAACACCCCGGTTTGCAGCCGCACATCACCTTTTCCGATTCTGCCATCGACCCCCTCGAAGCCGGCGTGGACATTGCCGTGCGCCTCGGCGGTTCGGAGCTGTGGCCGGCGGCACTGGGGCATCGCTGCCTGGGCCGCGAGTGGCACCTGTTCTGCGCCTCCCCCGATTACTTGCGGCGCCATGGCACGCCGCTGACCGACCAGGACCTGGAACGGCACCAGTGCATTGCCTATGGCTGGGTGGACGGCCGGGTCAGCCCCTGGAACTTTGCGACCGGACGTCCGGGCGAGAGCGAGCGCCGGGTCATGTCCGCCAGTTGCGTGGTGGGGGATGGCGAGGGGCTGCTGATGACCGTGCTGGACGGTTACGGCATCGCGCAATTGCCTTCGTGGCTGGTCAAGCAGCAGCTAGCGCAGGGCACCCTGGTCGAAGTGCTGCCGCAGTGGGCCAGCGAAGGGCAGGCGATTCATCTGCTGTGGCTGAAAAGCCGGCAGGGGTTGCCCAAGGTCAGTGCATTGCTGGAGGTGCTGGAACGGAGTCTGGGGGGATGAACATGAAGAAAAATGGCAGGGGCGGCTGGATTCGAACCAACGCATGGCAGGATCAAAACCTGCTGCCTTACCGCTTGGCGACGCCCCTGTAGCTGTTGCGACGTTACTTGCTTTGACTGCCGGTCCGGGGAGGGCCGCTGCAAGAACGGGCGCAAATTTATCAACTTATAGACGGGCTGTGAAGCCCCCCAATGCAAAAAAATGAGTTTGAAAACAGCTGCTTAGTCTTTTTCTGAGCGCTTTTATCCGCCCTGGGGCTTCAGGGGGCCAGGTAGCCGGGCTGTGAATCCTTCAGGGGCCGGGCCATGGCCAGTGCGCGGCGGATGGCCTGCAACTCCGCGCCTTGCAGGAGGCGCCGGCCAAAATCATAGTCGTCGCCCCCCGGGCCCAGGTGCACCGAAAGCAGCCCGAACAGTTGTCCGCCCAGGTCCTCGATGAACATTTCCATATAGGTTTCGTCGCGGCGGTAGGCGCTCAGGTAGATCAGCCCCTGGACCTCGGCGCGACCACAGTTGTCGATGGCCTCCCAGGTCAGGCAACGGCCCTGTCCATTCTCGATCAGCGGCATTTGCCAGGCGTCCTGTGCCAGCGGCTGGGCGCGCAGGGCCGTCGGCAGTGGCTGGCAGGACAGGACCAGGAAGCGGTACCTCGGCCGGCCATGGTGGATGGCATTGCGTGGTGTCGGCGGCTCGGGCGCCGGGCCGGTGATCCGCACTCGCAGCAGCTGGCTCAGGGCAATTTCCGAAGGCTGCTCGTTCCAGCCATTGAGGTCGGCAACCGGCGGGCACCAGATCAGTTGCAGGGTTTCGCCGATCAGGATGCCGTCCCGGTGCTGGAAGAAGGCCGAGTGTTCCTCGCCCACCACGGGCAGCAAGTCGTGCAGGTGCAAGGTCGGCGCGCCGTAGTCGATGCCCAGGTCGGTGGACCAGAACAGCGGGGCGCAGGTTTTCAGGGGTGCCGGCATGGACGCGAGCCTGTGATGGGGAGGGTGAGGATTCTTCGGTAATTGGCGCCGGATGTCACCTGTGCCTGACTCAATCGGCTACATCCTCTGGCGCGATGCGACCGTGACAGCGTTCAGCCGCGCACTAGTATAGGGAGCCTGAAGCAAGACCTATAAGAACAGCACAAGGACACACGTATGCGACGCTGGAACGGCTGGGGGGATGTATCCACGGTGGTCGAATTGCCGGCCCAGGGCGCGGGATTTCTCGCCGAGCGCCTGGGCCCGGGGCGCCGCTTGCCGGAGGCGACTCTGGAACAGGCGCTGGCCAAGGTGCCGGCCTCACGCCTTGCTGCCCACCCGCTGTATTGCATCGATCCCCAGGAACGCCTGCTGCATGCCCGCGGCCAGAGCCTGCCGGACTGGCTGGCCCTGCGCGAGGGCGAGCTGGGGGTCTATCCGGATGCCGTGGCCTTTCCGGAAACCGCCGAGCAGATCCGCCAGTTGCTGGCCCTGGCCGAGGACCGCGACCTGTGCCTGATTCCCTACGGCGGCGGCACCTCGGTGGCCGGGCATATCAATCCGGGGTGGTCCGAGCGGCCGGTGCTGACGGTGTCCCTGGCGCGCATGAGCCGCCTGCTGGAGCTGGACGAAGACAGCCTGCTGGCCACTTTCGGCCCCGGTGCCAGTGGCCCGCAGGTGGAGAGCCAACTGCGCGCTCGCGGCTACACCCTGGGGCACTTCCCCCAGTCCTGGGAGCTGTCGACCCTGGGCGGCTGGGTGGCCAGCCGCTCCAGTGGCCAGCAGTCGCTGCGCTATGGGCGCATCGAGCAGCTGTTCGCCGGGGGCACCCTGGAAACCTTTGCCGGGCCAATGCCCATCGCCACCTTTCCGGCGTCTGCGGCCGGGCCGGATCTGCGGGAAGTGGTACTGGGCAGCGAAGGGCGCTTCGGGATCATTTCCGAGGTCAAGGTCAGGGTCAGCCGCTTGCCGGACGACGAGCGCTTCTACGGTGTGTTCCTGCCGGACTGGACCCAGGCGCTGCAAGCGGTGCGCGCCCTGGCCCAGGCCCGGGTGCCGCTGTCGATGCTGCGCCTGTCCAATGCCCTGGAGACCGAAACCCAATTGGCCCTGGCCGGCCATCCGACGCAGATCGCCTGGCTGGAAAAATACCTGTCCCTGCGCGGTGCGGGGCCGGGCAAGTGCCTGCTGACTTTCGGCGTGACCGGCAATCGCCAGCAGAACGCCTTGTCCCTGCGTCACGCCCGGCGCCAGCTCAAGGGGTTTGGCGGTGTCTTTACTGGGACGTTGCTGGGCAAGAAGTGGGCGCAGAACCGCTTTCGCTTTCCTTACCTGCGCGAAAGCCTGTGGAATGCCGGCTACCTGGTGGACACCCTGGAAACGGCCACCGACTGGAGCAACGTTGATCGCCTGCTGCAACGCATCGAGGGCAGCCTGCGTGATGGCCTGGCCGCCGAGGGCGAGCAGGTGCATGTGTTCACCCACCTGTCCCACGTCTATGGCGAAGGGTCGAGCATCTACACCACTTACGTATTCCGCCCAGACGCCCAGTACCCGGCGACCCTGGCGCGCTGGCAGGCCCTCAAGCACGCCGCCAGCCAGACCATCGTCAATCACCACGGCACCATCAGTCATCAGCACGGGGTGGGTAAGGACCATGCGCCGTACCTGCGGCGGGAGAAGGGCGCGCTGGCCATCGACACCCTGCAGGCCCTGAGCCGCCACTTCGATCCCGCCGGGCGCCTCAACCCCGGCACCCTGCTGGAGCAGTGACGCCATGAGCCAGGACTGGAACGGCCAGTGGCGCCAACAGGCGCTGCCCGGGCTGGGGGCGCAACCCTGGGACCTGATCGTGATCGGCGGCGGCATCAGCGGCGCCGGCATCCTGCGGGAAGCGGCGCGGCGCGGCTGGCGTTGCCTGTTGCTGGAGCAGCGGGACTTTGCCTGGGGCACCTCCAGCCGCTCCTCGAAGATGGTCCATGGCGGCTTGCGCTACATCGCCAAGGGCCAGTGGCGCCTGACCCGGGACTCGGTACGCGAGCGCCAGCGCCTGCTGCAGGAAGCCCCCGGGCTGGTGGAGCCCATGAGTTTCCTGATGCCCCATTACCGCGGCAAGTTTCCCGGACCCAAGGTGTTCGGCGGCCTGTTGACCCTGTATGACGCCCTGGCCGGGCGCCGCAACCACTGCTTTCACGATGCCGCGCACCTGCGCTTCCTGGCTCCGGGGGTGAAGGAGCCGGGCCTGCTGGGGGGCACCAGTTTCCTGGATGCCCTGACCGACGATGCGCGCCTGGTGATGCGGGTGCTGGCCGAAGCCCGGGCCGATGGCGCCGTGGCCATCAATGGCCTGCGGGTGACTCGCCTGCTGCGGGAGAACGGGCGGGTGTGCGGGGTGGCGATCGAGGACAGTGAAACGGGTGCAGTGCACACCCTTGGCTGCGCGGCCCTGGCGGTGGCCACCGGAGCCTGGGCCGAGCGCCTGCGCCCGGCCCAGGCTCCGCGCCAGCTGCGCCCGTTGCGCGGCAGTCATTTGCTGTTGCCGGGTTGGCGCCTGCCGGTGGCCCAGGCCTTGAGCTTCATGCATGCCGAGGACGGTCGGCCGGTGTTCGTCTTCCCCTGGGAAGGCGCCACGGTGGTGGGCACTACCGATCTTGATCACCGCGACGATCTGGACCAGAGCGCCAGCATCAGTCAGGAAGAACTGCGCTATCTGCTGGCCGCCTGTGCCCAGCAGTTTCCCCAGGCTCAGGTAAGCGCCGCCGATGTGCTCTCGACCTGGGCCGGGGTGCGCCCGGTGGTGGCCGGCGCGGGGGGGGAGCAACAGGGCAAGCCGTCCAACGAAACCCGCGAGCATGTGCTGTGGCAGGAGCCGGGCTGCGTGACCCTGGCCGGCGGCAAGCTCACCACCTTCCGGCCCCAGGCCATCGAGGTGCTGCAAGCCTGTGGCGCCATGCTCGGGCGCAACGTGGAGGACGACGGCGAGCCGGTGTTCGCCCCCCAGGCGCCGGTGGACATTCCCGGGCTCAGCGCGGCTCAGTTGCGGCGCCTGGCCGGGCGCCATGGCCGCGACTTGCCCCGCGTAGCGCAACGGGTGGTCGAGCTGGGCGGCGATTGCGTCGGCGCCAGCGACACCCTGTGGGCCGAGCTGGCCTTTGCCGCCGAGGCGGAAATGGTCCTGCACCTGGACGACCTGCTGCTGCGCCGCACCCGCATCGGCCTGCTGCTGGCCGAGGGCGCCGCCCAGTACCTGCCGGCCATCCGCCGCCTGTGCCAGCCCCGCCTGGGCTGGGACGATGCGCGCTGGCTGGCCGAAGAACAGCGCTACCGCGACCTGTGGCAGCGCCATCACAGCCTGCCCCCCGTCACCGATTGAGCCCCAACCAAGAGAGCCCCATGGACACGCACAACAACAATAAGCAGGACTACCTGCTGGCGATCGACAACGGCACCCAAAGCGTGCGCGCGCTGCTGTTCGACCTGTCGGGCAACCTGCTGGGCAAGGGCAAGGTGGAGCTGGAGGCCTATTTTTCAAGCCAGCCCGGCTGGGCCGAACAGCACCCGGACTATTACTGGGCCAAGCTCGGCGAAGCCTGCCAATTGCTCTGGCAGCAGACCGGCATCGACCGCTCGCAGATCCGCGGCGTGTCCCTGACCACCCAGCGCGGCACCCTGATCAATGTCGACGCCCAGGGCAAGGCCCTGCGTCCGGCCATTCTCTGGCTCGACCAGCGCCAGGCCGAGGTCGAGGGTCGGATCAAGGGGCCTTGGGGCTGGCTGTTCAAACTGATCGGCGCCGAGGCCACGGTGGACTATTTTCGGGCCCAGGCCGAAGCCAACTGGGTGGCCCAGCAGCAACCCGAGGTGTGGGCAGCCACTGACAAGTTCCTGCTGCTCTCGGGCTTTCTCACCCATCGCCTGACCGGCAACTTCGTCGACTCCGTTGGCTGTTGCGTGGCGTACCTGCCGTTTGACTACAAGCGCCTGCGCTGGGCCGCCCCCAGCGACTGGAAATGGCAGGCCCTGGCGGTGCGTCAGGAGCAGTTGCCGACCCTGCTCAAACCCGGCGAAACCCTGGGCCGGATCAGCGCCGAAGCCAGTCGCCACACCGGTATTCCCGAGGGCTTGGCGCTGATTGCCGCCGGTGCCGACAAGGCTTGCGAAGTCCTCGGCTCGGGCGTCCAGGATTCCACCACGGCCTGCCTGTCCTACGGCACCACGGCGACCATCACCACCACCCGTTCCCGCTATCTGGAAGTGGTGCCGCTGATCCCGCCGTACCCGGCGGCGGTGCCGAACCACTACAACTGCGAGGTGATGATTTTCCGCGGTTACTGGATGGTCAGCTGGTTCAAGCAACAGTTCGGCCTGCGGGAAGTGCAGCAGGCAGCCGAGCAGGGGCTGGAGGCGGAACAGCTGTTTGATGCCCTGGTCCAGGCGGTGCCGCCCGGGTCCATGGGGCTGACCCTGCAACCCTACTGGTCGCCGGGCATCCGCGAGCCGGGCATGGAAGCCAAGGGCGCGATGATCGGCTTTGGCGACGTGCACACCCGGGCCCACATCTACCGGGCGATTCTCGAAGGTCTGGCCTATGCCCTGCGCCAGGGCATGGAACGCATGGAACAACGCTCCAAGCTGAAGATCACCCGCCTGCGGGTGGCCGGCGGCGGCTCCCAGAGCGACGCGGCCATGCAACTGACCGCAGACATCTTCGGCCTGCCGGTGGAACGCCCCCATGTCTATGAAGCCTCGGGGCTGGGGGCGGTGATCGCCTGTGCGGTGGGCCTGGGCCTGTACCCGGATTTTCCCACGGCCATCAGCGCCATGACCCGGGTCGGCGCGGTGTTCGAGCCACAGCCGCAAGCGCAGCAGATGTATCAGCGGCTGTACAGCGAGGTCTACCTGCGCATGTACCGCCAGCTCAAGCCGCTGTACCAGAGCATCCGCGAGATCACCGGGTATCCGGCCTGAGGACACGGCAGGCGCAGGTCGCCGGGGCAAGGATTCCCTGGCGAAAAAAAAGGTCCTGCCGGGCAAGGCTCATCTATCGTCATCAAGGTAGACGGATCTCTCCGAAAACCTGAACCGACGAGCTGAACATGAACCGCCAGGAAGCACTGAACATCCTATGGAAGCGACTGTTCATCATCTTTGTGCTGCTGTTGGCGGCGTCCCTGGGAGCGGTCGCCCTGGCCGACGGCTACACCATCCCCTCGGTGGTGTTCATCGTCGGCAATATTGGTGGTTATGTGGGGTTTCACCGGCAACTGTCACACCTTTGCGAGGAGGAGATCATCAGCCTGTGCAGTTCCTGGTTCAATGTGCTGCTGCCGTCGTTCATTGGCGGCATCCTGGCGGGCCTGCTGTACATCCTGTTCATCTCCGGCGTGGTGCAAGGGGAACTGTTTCCCGAGATCGTCAGGGACAAGAGTTGCAACTACCCCGAGAACAGCTTCTATGTGATTTTCTGCCAGCACGCTGACGGCTACGCCGCCTATGGCAAGTTGCTGTTCTGGTCCTTCGTTGCCGGTTTCAACCAGAACTACGTGGTCGATCTGATCGAAAACATCAAGGGCAGTAAAAAAGCACAGGGTGAGGCTTGAGCGCCTTGCTCAGGGCAGGGCGCATCCTGTTCCCGCATCGGGCGCTGATGATTTGGCAGCTGGTTTTTTTTCTTGTGGCGAACGCCTGTTTCAGAATAAGCTGCGTGCCGTCGCTGGAAGGCGTGTGGTACCTGAGCAACCACGGCTGGGAAGTTGCCTCCTCAGTTGATCGGCTCAAAGGATCGCGTTGATCCTCTCTCTCCAAATCCCCGTTGCTGACTACAACCTGTTGCCGAGGCAGCACGGTGCGTTGTGCCGTGGCTTTATTGGAGAGTGTTATGAACCCCTTTGATCTGTTGCGCGCAACGCGTGACGTCTATGTCCTGATCGAAAAGCCAAGCGTCGGCGAGAACCCTGTCGAGCGCTTCTGGTCCCTGTGCCTGGATGGCCTGCACAAAGAGCATTTCTGTGAAGCGGTGAATCGCTTGCGCAAGGAGTGCCTGCCCCGAGCTGACTCAAAACAGAAAAAGACCGCCTTGAAGCCGGTTGCGTTGCTGAACGCTTTGTCGCGGGCGCTCGGCGGGCAATCCTACGACCATTGGCTTGAGGTGGAGCAACCCCGGATTGCCGATTTTCTGTGCACCCATAATCTGTCGCTGCCGACCAATCTTGTCAGTTGGTCCCATGCCCCCGGTTTCGCCGGAGCGCTGACGGCCCGGCAACTGTCTGATCGTCTTTTCAGTTCAGGGCTGGCGCTGCCCAAGCGGATCTTCACCGGTGTTGGCTGCGGGTTGTTTTCGGCCTCCAGCTACGGTCGTCTTGATATCGATCAGATTGCCGGGGCCACTCAAGCCCTTGGGCAGGGGTTGTGGACTGACGAGCAGAGGTTTGATTTTTGTCGGCAGTATGCGGACCAGGTGCTGGTGCGCGCCGAGCACATGAAGGCCGGTGGCGAGCTTGCCTATCTTGACCTGACCGGGCGAATGCTCATGTTGAATGCGGTCAGCGAGCTCATCGGTGGGATGTACAACTTGCTGGGCGACAACCTGATGGACCCGTTGGTTGCGGCCCCTGTCATACGCAGCTACAACGCGTCAGCGGCACAGCAGTCATTCGACCAGCAGTTGTTCAGGCTGTTTCGGGAGCAGATCGAAGCCAGTGATGAAGGCTGGGTGGATGTCCTGCCGGTACCGGGCAATCCCAACCTGATTTTTCTGCGTGGCACCAATGGCCGGTTCGATTGGCTGGTGCGCAATCAACGTAATGCTGAGTTTTCCTCCAATCCGCATTACCCGTTTTTCACCAAGCCTGAGTTACCCAAGGCGATGGACCGCAGCAAGCTGCAGGGGCATCTGTATTTTTCGAGCGGGCTGTGGACGGAGCGGCTGCAGCACGAGGCCGAGGAGCGTCATTACTCGCAGGGGGGAACTGCGGCGGATTGGCCGGGCTATGAAGCGTTGATTGAGCGTGAGCTCATCTCCAGCCGGGGCTATTGCCAGCCGCGGCCTGAAACCGGATCGGCCTCGCGTTCATTCATTGCCCATCGCTGCACGGATTACTGCCTGATGGTTTCGCCGCTGATCACCATCGCGCAGTTCAACGCTTTCCAGGAGCGCACCGGCTGGGACGCTGCCCGACAAGCCAAGGCGGCTGTGGCCGGCTGCCGCATAGACGACTTGGCGAGCATCAACACCGACGCCAATGAACTTCCCGTGAGTGTCACCTGGCTGGATGCCGTGGCGTATTGTCGCGACTTTGAGCAACGCAGCGGGCTTCCTGTGCGACTAATGTCGGCCGCCGATTGGCGGCAGGTTGCTCCTGCGGCGTCCGTGGACCTGAGCCAGGTAAACGCTGTTCGGCGCTTTACAGTCGAGCCGGGAACCTTACCCTGCGACCCGATCTACGAGCAGTTGGGATGGGCAATCGTGGGGGGCGACGGCAGGCTGGGCGGCAACTCTGCGCACTGCTATCGGCCCGAGGGCATCATGCGATTCATGCCAGCACTGAACTGGGTAGCCAGTGCCCAGGGCACACCGTTTCTCAGCGTGCCTGGGTTTGGCGAATGGCTGGGCGATTATCAACACGGTGCTGCGCCAGTCGCGTGTGCAGCCACGCATCAATCCATTGTGGGTGGGGCCATTGAACGCAACCTGTGCCCCGTCCATCTGACCATGAGCTACAAGGGCGCCAAAATCGGATTTCGGCTCTGCTACGCCGCTCACCTCGACGCGTAGCTGTCCCCCCTATAGGAGCAAGATAAATGCTGCATTCACACAAGAGTCCGGGGCCGGTTGTGCCCCATGTAAACGAACTGGTCATCAACTGGCACATCACCGAGGCGTGCAACTATGAGTGCCAGTATTGCTATGCAAAGTGGGACGGGGCCGGTAAGGAACTGCTGCACGACTGGAACCGCACCCGCCGCTTGCTGGATGAGATTCACGACTTCTTCCACCCGCACAATCGTGCCAATCCCCTTCGCCAGCAGTTGTCGTGGTCGAGTATTCGCCTGAACGTGGCAGGCGGGGAGCCGCTGTTGTACCCGCAAGCGTTACTTCGCACGCTGGAATACGCCAAGGCCAAAGGCATGAGCGCGTCCATCATCACCAACGGCAGTCGGCTTACCCCAGACTTGATCGAGGGCCTTGCGCCGCTCATTTCAACCCTCGGCGTGAGCCTGGATTCAGCGAACCAGGCCAGCAACCTGGGCATGGGGCGCGCCGATAGCCGCGGGCGGTTGCTGGATCTCGATGTCCTGTCGCAGCTGTTGCACCAAGCCCGGCAGTACAATCCGGCGCTGTTGTTGAAGGTCAATACCGTGGTCAATGCACTGAACCACCAAGAGGATCTGTCGCAGATGCTCAATGCGCTCAAGCCCGATCGCTGGAAAGTACTGCGCATGTTGCAGGTGGTGACACAGGCATTGGCGGTTTCCTCCGCCGGGTTCCAGGGCTTCGTCGAGCGACATGCGGTGTTTCGCCAGATCATGTGTGTTGAGGACAACGACGACATGAGTGAGTCCTACATCATGCTTGACCCATTGGGACGCTTTTTCCAGAACCGCTTAGGTCAGCAAGGCTATCAATACAGCCAGCCGGTGGATGCCGTGGGTGCTGAATCCGCGTTCAGTGAGTGGCGCTTGTCCGCAACGGCATTTGCTTCGCGCTATCACGGCATGCCGCTCAGGGAGGTCAGCAGTTGATGGGGCCGGTGCCGGGGCGTCGAGCGGCCTGTGCGTCGCCTCCCGTGCCAGGCTGAGGGGGCACGAAGGGGCGCAGCCAGGGCCGGCTGCGCCCCGGATCAGATAACGGCATGTCGCCTTGGCCGGGCGCCATTGCTCACATTGTTCTGTGCTCTGTTGGTTCTTTCTGGCGTCGCAGCATTCATTGCCTTTCTGACTACGCCGGAGTTTTCTCGATGTCTTCGCCAAAATCCTTGCCCACGGCCCTGTTGGGCCTGGCCCTTGCCTGCCCGGCAATCGCCGAGACCCGGAGCGTGGAGCTGGCCCCGGCGCAGGTCCTGGGGCAGGAGCAGGGCGCTGAGGGACAGCAGGTGGCAGAGGCCGAGGCGCGGCTGGCCCAGGTGCCGGGCGCCAGCAATGTGGTGGACATGCGCCGGCCGCTGCAGGGGCGGGTGGCCAGCAACCAGGATGTGCTGGCCTATCAGCCTGGGGTCTATGCCCAGTCCGCCGGGAACGAAGGGGTGAAGATCTCGATCCGTGGTTCGGGCATCAACCGCGCGCCGGGGGCCCATGCCTCGGGGCTGTACACCATGCTCGACGGCTTGCCCCTGACCGGCCCCGGCGGCACCCCCTATGAGTTGCTCGAGCCCCTGTGGGTCGATCACGTAGAGGTGCTGCGCGGCGCCAATGGTTTCGACCGTGGCGCCCTGGCCCTGGGGGGCGCCATCGACTACATCAGCCACACCGGTTACGACGCACCGCTGTTGCAGGTGCGCTACGCCACTGGCAGCCACGGTTATCAGCAGCGTCAGCTCAGCTCCGGGCAAGTGCTGGGGAATTTCGACTACTACGTGTCGCTGACCGACGCCAACGCCGACGGTTACCAGGACCACACCCGCAGCCAGAGCAAGGGGCTGATTGGCAACTTCGGCTACCGCTTCAACCCGAACCTGGAAACCCGTTTCTACCTGCGCTACCGCGAGACCGACAACGATCTGGCCGGGCGGGTCAGCAAAGGTTCCATCGAGCACGACCCACGGGCGGCCAACCCGGCCTATGTCAGCCGCGACGACCGGCGCAAGCAGCCGGGCAGTACCTTTGTCGGCAACAAGACCACCTATTACATCGACGACGATTCGAGCATCCAGACCGGTCTGGTCTACCACGATTACCCCATGGACCTGCGCGAAGGCCCCAACCGCCTGAAGGTGGCCTACAGCGACGTCAGCGGCACCTTCGACTACAAGCGTCGCGACACTCTCTGGGGCCGGGAAAGCCGCAGCACCCTGGGTCTGCGGGTCACCCAGCACCTGCCCAATGACGGGGCCAGCGAGTTTGTGCGGATTCCCACAGGCAATACCGCCAGCTATGCGCCAGGCACGCGAATCCGCAACTTTACTTACCAGGGCTCGGATACGGTTCTGCACTTTGGCAATGACCTGGAAGTTGCCGATGACCTGTGGCTGACCACGGGCCTGGCGGCCATCTACACCCGGCGCGAAAGTGCGGTGACCTACCCCGAGGGCGGCGGCAAGACCAGCCTCGGCGATTGGGACTACGCGCCGCGCCTGGGCCTGCGCTACCAGCTGACACCGAATGTGCAGCTGTTTGGCAATCTCAGCCGCTCGGTGGAAGCACCGCACCCCTGGTCGTTGATCTACAGCTCGAACCTGCGCTTCCCGGCTGGCAGCGGCGTCGCCACGGGCGCCCAGCGCGATCCGATCAAGCTGCGCAACCAGACCGCCACCACCCTGGAGCTGGGCGGCCGCGGCGATAGCAGCCTGGGCGAGTGGAGCCTGGCCTGGTACTACGCCCAGGTGCGCCACGAACTGCTCTCGGTATGGCCGGACGCCAACGCCACCATGCCCTACGAGCTCAACGCCAGCCCCACGGTGCACCAAGGCGTGGAGGCCAGCCTGCAGAGTGAGCTGTGGTCGCAGCCAGGCGTCGGCCGCCTGAGCCTGCGCCAGGCCTACACCTTCAGCGACTTCCACTATCGCGATGACGCGCGTTTTGGCGACAACCGCTTACCGGGCCTGCCGATGCACTATTACCAGGGCGAGTTGCGCTACGACTGGCCCCTGGGTTTCTTCGCCGCCGTCAACACCCAACTGGTGTCCAAGGTGGCGGTGGATTACGCCAACAGTTACTACGCCGACCCTTACGCGCTGTTCGGCGCCACCCTGGGCTACAACGCACCAAAGAACGACTGGCAGACCTGGGTCGATGTGCGCAACCTGACCGACAAGCGCTACGCCGCCACCGTTACTCCGGGCTACGACGACAAGGGGCTGGACGCGGCGCGCTCGACCCCGGGAGAAGGCTTGGGGGTGTACCTGGGCGTGTCCTGGAGCCTGCGCTGACTCAGTTCCTAAAATACAGCTCGTCCAGCTGCCGCCGGCGGATCACCAGGTACTCCTCCCAGACCTTGGGAAAGTCCTCGTCCCGGGTGAAGGGAAAGGTCAGGTAGACGGTGCGACCGATGACACTTATGTACTCCCGCACTCGCTTGTACGCCGGTTGCTCCAGCAGCGAGATGTATTCGTCATAGGCGTAGTGGTAGTGGGAAATCGTCACCCGGTGGGGCGCGATCATGCAGCGGGAGAAGTCGATCACCCGACCGTGACTCATGCCGTTGCCCAGGTACCCGTAGACCCCGTCCTCGGACAGGCTGATGAAGTTCCGTGCCTGCTCGCCATCCTCATCGTTGACCAGCACGATCTGGGTTTCGAAATAGCGGATGGCCTGTTGCTCGGGGCCGCGCAGGTGCAGGTTCCAGCTGATGGCGCCCATGCGGAATTCACCTTGTTCGGCAAATTCGGCAATCCAGCCGTTGGCGAGGGTAATGCGGTGTGTGGTCATGGTGAGTGGTCCGGCTCGGGCGGTGCATGGGGAAGGGCGCTAGTGGCGTGGCGCGGGGATTGTAACCACCAGGCTGGGTGCATGGCTTTATATCAGGGGAGAAAATGGAGCGCTGCAAACAATGCTTCTATAGTGTTTTTGCAGCACAAAAAAAGCTGAAAACAAACCCCCAACGGTTGCCGATAGCAAAGAGTCTCTCCTTTAGCAGGATGCGCCCATGTTCAATACTCGTTTGAAAATGCAGTTGCAGTCCCTTCAGTCGGAGCTTTCAGTGGCTCGACAGTTGCTCAAGGGGATTGAGACTTGCCTTGTGCGTGCGGTCCTTGACGCCAACTACAACGTTATAGATGCCAATGAAGGCTTTCTGAACATGTTGGGGTGTGGCGCCAACCAAGTACTGAACAAACCGATCGACAATTTCATTCCGCAGTATGTACGGCAGATGGATTGCTATCGTCGTTTGCTCGACAGCGTGAACAACCACGACGCGGTTATCGATACTTACCGTTTTCAGCGTCCCGATGGTGGACTGTCGTGGTTTCGTGGCCTCTGGCAGCCGATTGTCAATCAACAGGGGCAATTGGAAAGTATTCATGCCTTTGGTTCGAACATCACCGAGACCGTTGACACTTCGGCGGAGAATTCGGCGTTCATTCAAGCGCTGCTGCGCTCCACTGCGGTGATCGAGTTCGATCTTCAAGGCCATATCCTGCAAGCAAACGAGCAGTTTCTGCGCTCAATGGGCTATGAACTTGGGCAAATCAAAGGCAAGCACCACAGCATGTTCTGTGACCCAGCCGATGCCGCGTCCAGTCATTACAAGGAGTTCTGGGCGACCCTCAATCGCGGTGAATTCGTGGCTGACCGTTTCAAGCGCGTCGATGCCCATGGTCGAGTCGTTTGGCTGGAAGCGACCTACAACCCGGTGCACAACGCACAGGGCGTCCTTTACAAGGTGGTCAAGTTCGCCACGGTCATTACCGAGCAAGTGGCTCGCGAGCAGCAGGTGAACGAGGCGGCGACCATCGCGTTCGAGATCTCCCAACAAACCGACATCAGCGCCCGCCGAGGTGCCGACGTGGTGCAGAACACCGTGCAAACGATGCGCATGATCTCGGATGAAATGCAGGCGGCATCCGCCGGGATTGAAGCGTTGGGCAAGCAATCACTGCTGATCAGCTCGATTGTCCAGACCATTGGCGGCATCGCCCAACAGACCAACTTGCTCGCGCTCAACGCCGCAATCGAGGCGGCGCGGGCCGGTGAGCAGGGCCGGGGGTTTGCCGTGGTCGCCGATGAAGTGAGGCAGTTGGCGGGGCGCACCAGTGCCGCTACCGAAGAAATCGTCAGCGTTGTACAGCAGAATCAGAGTCTGGCGGATGCAGCCGTAAGCGGCATGGCCAACAGTCGCGGGCAGGCTGAAGAAGGCCTGGCACTTGCCAACGAGGCCGGCTCGGTGATTCTCGAAATCCAGGAGGGCGCGCGCCAGGTTGTGGGGGCCGTGGGGCGTTTCGCCAATCAGTTGAAATAGCCTGCGCAACATACCGTCGCGCGCCCCTGGCGGTGCATCGCTGTGGTGCGCTGTCAGGCGGGTAAAGGCCCGGGGCGCCTTATGGGCGCCTCGGGCCTTTGCGCTTAGCGAGCGAGTGACAAGGCCGGCGTGCGTGGTGGAATCAGACGCTTGCTGCCGGTGGATTCGAAGGCCGACGCCAGGCGCAGCAGGCTCGAATCGTCATAGGCGCGGCCAGCGAAGGTCAGGCCGACCGGCATGCCGATGTCTGCCATCACGCCCATCGGCACGGTCACCGTGGGCACGCCCAGGTGGCGGATCGCAAGGTTGCCGTTGGCCACCCACACGCCGTTGCTCCAGGCAATGTCCGCAGACTCGGGGTTGATGTCGGCATCTGCCGGGCCTACGTCGGCCACGGTGGGGAACAGCACCGCGTCCAGCCCCAGGCGATCCATCCACTCTTCCAGATCGATGCGCCGGGTCTGCTCCAGGCCGCGCAGGCCGTCGGCCAGGGAGGCGATCTGGTCCCAGGTCTTGAGCCCGCGCTTGGCCATGGTCACGTACTGGTCCATGCCGGCGGCCAGGTCGTCTTCGCGGTTGGGCAGGGTGCCGGGGTCGTGGGGGAAGATCTGCGGCCCGTCGACATCCGCCAAGCGGTTGAGCTTGGGGTCGTCGTTGGCCCGCAGGAAGTCGTCGAAGGCCCAGCCCGACAGTTCCCACAATTCGTCATGGAGGAACTCCTTGCTGACCAGGCCGCGGTTGTACACGGTCGGTGCGCCGGGGCGGTCGCCTTCGCAGTTGGACACCAGGGGGAAGTCCACTTCCAGCACTTCGGCGCCGGCGGCTTCCAGGGCTTGACGCGCCTGTTGCCAAAGGTCGATCACCGAGGGCCGGGTGTGAATGCGCTGGCCGGTGGGGCCGCCGATGCCGGGTTTGTCGCTGGTGCCGGCTTCCGGGTCGGCATTGATGTACATGCGCGGCACACCAAAGCGTTTGCCCTTGAGCGCCGTGGCGTCGGCCGCCAGTTGCGGGTAGGACGCCGGGCGCACCGAGCTCACGCTGGGGATCGGCACCCAGGGCTGCAGGCGCCACAGGTCGCCGCGGGTGTCCGGGTCTTCGGCCACCACCACGTCCAGCACTTGCAGCAGGTCGGCCATGGTCCGGGCGAAGGGCACCACCACGTCCATGGTCGGGGTCAGCGGCCAGTTGCCGCGCACCGAAATCACTCCACGCGATGGTGTGTAGGCGCACAGGCCATTGTTGGAGGCCGGGCCACGACCGCTGGACCAGGTTTCCTCGGCCAGGCCGAAGGCGGCGAAGCTGGCGGCGGTGGCCGTGCCGGCGCCATTGGAGGAGCCCGAGGCAAAGGGCGCGGTCAGGTAAGCGGCGTTGTAGGGGCTTTCCGCACGGCCATACACCCCGCGCTGCATGCCGCCGTTGGCCATGGGCGGCATGTTGGTCTTGCCCAGGCAAATGGCCCCGGCGCCCCGCAGGCGCTCGATGGTGAAGGCATCGCGGTAGGCCACCAGCTCGGCAAAGGCCGGGCTGCCCGAGGCGGCGGTCAGGCCCTTGACCAGGTAGCTGTCCTTGGCGGTGTAGGGAATGCCGTCCAGCGGGCCCAGGGTCTGGCCCTTGGCGCGACGCTCATCGGACGCTGCGGCCTCCTTCAGGGCCTCAGGGTTGCGCACCACCACGGCGTTCAGCGCGGTGGCGGTCTGCGGGCCATCGTAGGCATCGATCCGCGCCAGATAGGCCTGGACCAGTTCCACGGCGGTGGTCCGGCCTGATTCCAGGGCGGCGCGCAGGTCGGCAATGGACACTTCGGTGACTTCGATCATGGGGCTACCGCCGTTGGCTGGTGGGTGAGGAGGTCAAGAGGGCGCAACGGAGCGCGGGTGTTCGGGTAATGGCTGTGCATGGTGATTCTCGTGGTACGGCTGGGCACGACAAGGGGTGCAAGGGAAAACTGTGGGCCTTTTTAGCATCTAGTGCGGGGCAGAGGAACCGTTGAACTCGCCCAGGTAGTCCAGTGTCGGCGTGCTTTGCGGCGGGCGCTGATTGGGCCCGGAGGCAACCGATCGCTGGTCGCCATCAATCGACTCGCTGCCTACGATGATGAAGTGGCTGTAATGCGCCTTGATCCGCGAGCGCAGCCGTTGTTGCTCGGCATCACTGCGGATCAGCGATTCCAGGTATTGCGGGCAGTCGTCTTTGCCGATCAGCTCGACGAAATCGGCGTCCATGTAGTAGCCCAATTCCTGCCTGAGGCGCCAGCTGGGATTGCGCGCTTCCCAGGCGCTGAATTCGGCGTCGCTGGCATCCGCCGCAGGTTCGGGCTCCCACTGTTCGAAGGCGAACAGCTCAGCCTCGGCCTGGCTGGGGAAGGGGGCGGCGAACAGGTGAAAGGCGAAGTAGGCATCGGCGGCTTCGAGCAGGGCCCGGTTGGCGGCCCCGGCCTGTTCCTGGGGCTGGACCGGATCGGGCGTTGCATCCGCTTCACGGGGCGCCTGGAGTGTGTCAGTGGCCGACGGTGCCGGCTTTTCGAGAGGGTCGAACAAGGTGCTGAAGACGCTCATGGGCGGTCCTTGCGATCAGTGAGGCGGGCGGCTTGGGGGCAACTCTGGCCTGAGGCGGCGCATTGTGACGGGTTGGGGCGGGTGTGAAAACCATGGGCCGTGCGCCACTGGACGCCTGGTCATTTTATCGATTGCCAATCGGAGCAACCCGGGTAGACTGCGCGGCTCTAATAACTGACGCCTTTATAGCCAAACAGTGCAGGCGTTTCGACGATGTTCGACGGATGATTATCCATGTGTCTAGGGCGCACGGACGTGAATGATCCATAGCCGGCAGGCAGTTGGCGCAACATCGAAATCCACTGTCTGCTTGCTCATCCGGACTTTTTTACATGCCTACCCGGCCCAAGCCCAAGCTTAATCTTCGTGTGCTGATTCTGGTCTTCGTACTGTTTGCAGCATTGGCCACCCTGGCCAACAGCTTCTGGGTCATGTTCAAGATCCAGAAGCAGGAGCTCATTGAAAACGCCCTGCAAGTCAACCAGGCCTATGCCGCTCGGATCGCCTCCGGTGTGGAGCAGGTGCTCAGTTCCGATCAGGATCGCTTGAAGTATGCCGCCGCTGTTCTGGGTGGAGACTTTGACCATTCGCAACGACTGGCCGGCGAAGCCCAGCGCTTGCTGGGGCAGGACAACAGCTTCAACTCGGTACTGATCACCAACGCGACCGGCACCATCATCGCCTCAATGCCCGAGCACCTGCATCTCAATGGCCAGTCCCTGCAAGACCAGACACCGCTCAGGCTGCGTCAACCGATCATCAGCAAGGCCTTCAAGTCCATAGCCGGCAATCTGCTGGTTTTTGTGTCCCAGCCGGTGTTTGACGGCAAAGGGCGGTACCTGGGGCTGGTCGGCGGCAGCATCCGACTTGAACAGAAGAACGCCCTTCAAGATTTGATGGACCGGCAGGTCCGTGAGGATGGCGCCCATGTCTATCTGGTGGACAGTAATCGGCGGGTTCTCTATCACCCCTATCCCGAGCAAATCGGCCAGATCGTTGCCGATGACCCGATCGTCGATGCGGCCTTGAGCCAGGGCGGGGGTTCATTGCAGGCGCTGGATGCCCAGGGCGTGGAAATGCTTGCGGGTTTCACCCATGTGCCCAGCAGCGGTTGGGGGGTGATCGCCCAGCAGCCCCTCGGCAACATCCAGGCCACGCTGCAGGTAACCATGTCCAAAGTCGCCAAGGGCATACTGCCGCTGGCGCTGTTCGGCCTGGTGCTGATCTGGTGGTTGGGGACGAGGATTTCGGCGCCGCTGTCGCGGCTGGCCGAGAGTGCCAGGCGCCTGGACAGCCCTGAGAGCTACGAGCGCATCAGCGCGATCCCGGCGCAGTATTCTGAAAGTTGGCAGATTCGTCGGGCGCTGCTGCTGGGCACCAGCCTGCTCCAGGAAAAGATCGGCCGGCTCAACCAGCAGGCGCAAAGTGATGCGCTGACCGGGCTGGCCAACCGGCGGGCGATGCAGGACACCCTGGCGCATTGGCAGCAGGCCAATCAGCCGTTCGCCATCGTTTCCATGGACATCGATCACTTCAAACGGGTGAACGACACCTTCGGCCATGGCGTGGGGGATGAAACCCTGAGAGCGATTGCCGACCTGATGAAGCAAAACTCGCGCACTGACGACCTGCCGTGCCGGGTGGGCGGCGAGGAGTTTGTCCTGCTCTTGCCGAACAGTTCGCTATGGGCTGCAACCGATGTCGCAGAGCGCCTGCGAGCCTCGATCGCCGCGGCGCAGATCGATACCGTCGGGCACATTACGGTTTCGTTGGGCGTCAGCGTGTGGCAGCCGGGAAGTGGTTCGATCACCGCCGCGTTGGAAAAGGCCGACCAGTTGTTGTATCAGGCCAAGCAGAAGGGACGTAATTGCGTGGTAACCGAACAGCGCTCGCTGGCCGTCAGTTGAACACGGCGGCTGCCGTCGACTTGCTTGCACAGCGGCCAGTACCGGAGAATCCACCCGGTCCGATACCTAGCAGAGGCAAGCCGCATGCTTTACCCGAAACAACTCAGCCCGGAGTTTTCCGGGGCGTTGCGCACCTTCAGTTTCTGGGTCGCCAACGGCACCCTCGGCTACCCGCTGCTGGAGGGTGTCGACTATCGCAGTTGCCTGAGCGAAGAGCCGAGCATGCTGGAGATGGCCTACGCGATTTTTGCCAATGTGCTGGAGCTGGACGAAGAGGGCGTACCGGTGAATGCCAAGTACGCCGAGTACCGTGCCGCCCAATACATTCGCCAGTACTGCGATCCGGGATACAGCGCATCGCCGGCGTTCGAGGACTGGGAGCAGGAGCTGTATGGCCCGCCTGATAGAGAGGACCGCAAGCCCTGGCCGCCCGGGCTGCGCGATGGCTGACGAGTCACTGTAGAAGCGAGCCGGCTGGCGATGGTCGCCAACGAAAACGCCGCGTTCATTGGGGAACGCGGCGTTCTTGAGGGCTTCGCGAGCAAGCTCGCTGCTACAGGTACGGGGCGCTGTGTCAGCGGTTGGCTGCGCTCCACTTGGCCCGTGCCGCGTGCAGCTTCTTGTAGCTGTCGATCAGCCGCAGGTGACGGTCCAGGCCTTCGAGCTGCAGGTTGGTCGGGGTCAGGCCGTAGAAGCGCACGCTACCGTCCACCGAGCCGATCACCGCGTCCATCCGTTCGTTGCCGAACATGCGCCGCAGATTGGCTTCGTAGTCGCCCAGCTCCAGTTCGTCGTCCAGTTCCACTTCCAGCACCGCGTTCAAGGCCTGATAGAACAGCCCGCGCTCGACGGTGTTGTCGTTGTATTGCAGGAACATCTCCACCAGTTCCTTGGCCGGGTCGAACTGCCCCAGGGCCACGTGGAGCAGCAGCTTGAGTTCGAGGATGGTCAACTGGCCCCAGGCGGTGTTGTCGTCGAACTCGATGCCGATCAGGGTGGTGATGTCGGTGTAGTCGTCCAGCTCGCTTTCTTCCAGGCGCTCCAGCAGTGAGCGTAAACCGTCTTCGTCCAGGCTGTGCAGGTTGAGGATGTCTTCACGGAAGAACAGCGCCTTGTTGGTGTTGTCCCAGATCAGGTCGTCCACCGGGTAGATTTCCGAATAGTCCGGCACCAGGATGCGGCAGGCGGTGGCCCCCAGGTGCTGGTACACCGCCATGTAGACTTCCTTGCCCAGGCCTTCGAGGATGCCGAACAGGGTCGCGGCTTCCTCGGCGCTGGCTTTTTCCCTTTCGCTGAAGCCGCTCTGGCTGGTGAAGTCCCACTCGACGAATTCGAAGTCCGCCTTGGCACTGAAGAAACGCCACGACACCACGCCGCTGGAGTCGATGAAGTGCTCGACGAAGTTGTTCGGCTCCATCAGCGCCTGGCTTTCAAAGGTCGGTTGCGGCAGGTCGTTCAAGCCTTCGAAGCTGCGGCCCTGGAGCAGCTCGGTGAGGCTGCGCTCCAGCGCCACCTCGAAGCTTGGGTGGGCGCCGAACGAGGCGAACACGCCGCCGGTGCGCGGGTTCATCAGGGTCACGCACATCACCGGGAACTCACCGCCCAGGGACGCGTCCTTGACCAGCACCGGGAAGCCTTGCTCTTCCAGGCCCTGGATGCCCGCCAGAATGCTCGGGTACTTGGCCAGCACTTCCTGGGGCACGTCCGGCAGGGCCAGCTCGCCTTCGAGGATCTGGCGCTTGACCGCCCGCTCGAAGATCTCCGACAGGCACTGCACCTGGGCTTCGGCCAGGGTGTTGCCGGCGCTCATGCCGTTGCTCAGGTACAGGTTCTCGATCAGGTTGGAGGGGAAGTACACCACCTCGCCGTCGGACTGGCGCACGTAGGGCAGGCAGCAGATGCCGCGCTCGATGTTGCCCGAGTTGGTGTCGTACAGGTGGGAGCCGCGCAGCTCGCCATCCGGGTTGTAGATGGCCAGGCAGTGTTCGTCGAGGATCTCCTTGGGCAGCTCGTCCTTGCGCCCCGGCTGGAACCAGCGCTCGTCCGGGTAATGCACGAACTCGGCGTTGGCGATTTCCTCGCCCCAGAACTGGTCGTTGTAGAAGAAGTTGCAGTTCAGGCGCTCGATGAACTCGCCCAGGGCCGACGCCAGGGCGCTTTCCTTGGTCGCGCCCTTGCCGTTGGTGAAGCACATCGGCGACTGCGCATCGCGGATATGCAGCGACCAGACGTTGGGCACGATATTGCGCCATGAAGCGATTTCGATCTTCATCCCCAGGCCCGCGAGGATGCCGGACATATTGGCGATGGTCTGCTCCAGGGGCAGGTCCTTGCCGGCAATGTAGGTGCCTGCGCTGGCGCCCGATTGCGGCATCAACAGCGCCTGGGCATCGGCGTCGAGGTTTTCCACTTCCTCGATGATGAACTCGGGGCCGGTCTGCACCACCTTCTTCACGGTGCAACGGTCGATGGAACGCAGGATGCCCTGGCGGTCCTTGTCGGAGATGTCCGCCGGCAGTTCGACCTGGATCTTGAAGATCTGGTTGTAGCGGTTTTCCGGATCGACAATGTTGTTCTGCGACAGGCGGATGTTGTCGGTGGGGATGTTGCGGGTCTGGCAGTACAGCTTGACGAAGTACGCCGCGCACAGCGCCGAAGAAGCCAGGAAATAGTCGAACGGACCCGGCGCCGAGCCATCGCCCTTGTAGCGGATCGGTTGGTCGGCCACCACCGTGAAGTCGTCGAACTTGGCTTCAAGTCGAAGGTTGTCGAGAAAGTTGACCTTGATTTCCATGGGGGGCACCGGCGTGACGAGGCAAAAAATGGCGGGCATTATCCGGGATTTTGCGCGCCAGTGGGGCGGTTTTTGGCGATGGGGGACCGATGGGCCTTGATCGGTGGCCGCAAGTCAATGAACAGGGCGTTTGGCAGGTGCCAAGGTCGGCCATTCGGATAAAAGGTATGCGGGGCAATGACCACAGTGTTGAGTGAGGCTGATCTTCAGCGGGTGTTGGAAACCATCGAAAACGGCTCCAGCCAGGAGCTGAATCTTCTCCATGAGGGATTGCAGATCGAACGGTGCGAGCTTTTGAACCAGGTGGCCATTGCCGTGGCCCGGCTCTTTACCAGCGCTCGCCGCGACTTTCATGACTGCGATGCAATCATGAACACCTTGTTCAGCTACATCATCGATGTGTCCTTGAGCGCGGACATGCCAGAGCCGGCCTTTTCCATCTATCTCGCGTTCGATGCGGGGGAGTATTGGCATCGTGGTGACGCGCAGGATGTCATGCCCTGGGAGAAGTGGACGCGGCCGGAGCTGGAAAGGATTTTGCGGGAGCTAGGTGCTGCAGAAGCGGGTGGTGCGCACTAGGCAAATGTCCGGGGGAAGAGGGCGGGATCGCCCTGTTTCCTCCTACTGCTCAAGCATCAGGCTGCGCCAAACGATCCCTCGCGGTTCAACAGGCACCACGTCCGGTTGCCGTGCCTGCCTGTTCCGCTCCGGCGCTGACGTCGCCGGATTCTGCTCTGGCGATGACTGGCAAGGCGCTGGAAGGTGCTCAGGCTCGGCCCGCTCGGTTGAGTCATCGGTCGATGGAGTCGTCATTTGATCCTGACCACGACCTTGCCCTTGGCCCGACCCTGCTCGACGTACTCCAGTGCTTCTGCCGTGGCTGCAAAGGCGAAGCTGCGATCAAGCACCGGCTTGAGGACTCCCGCCTCAATCAGCGCGGTGATCTGTTGCAGTTGGGCGCCATCGGCCCGCATGAACACAAAGGCGTAGCGGATGCCCAGCTTGCGTGCCTTGCGCCGGATACCCCAGCTCAGCAGGCGCATGACCTGCTGCAACGGCCAGGACAAGCCTTGCTCCTGGGCGAATTGCACCGTGGGTGGCCCGGAGATGGAAATCAGCTGGCCGCCGGGCTTGAGGACCTTGAGGGATTTCTCCAGCACATCGGCACCGAGGCTGTTCAACACCAGGTCGTAGCCATGCAAGAGGCTTTCGAAATTCTGCTGCTTGTAGTCGATCACCTGATCGGCGCCCAGGGCTTTGACCCATTCGACATTCCCCGTGCTGGTGGTGGTCGCGACAAAGGCGCCGAGGTGCTTGGCAAGCTGGATGGCCAGGGTGCCGACGCCGCCTGAGCCTGCATGGATCAGCACTTTCTGGCCTTTTTTCAGTTGCGCGGTTTCCACCAGCACTTGCCAGGCAGTCAGGGCCACCAGGGGAATGGACGCGGCTTGCGCCATGTCGATGTTGGCCGGCTTGAGAGCGACCGCGTCCTGATGCACGGCGATCCATTGGGCAAAGGTGCCGATCCGCGTTTGCGGCGGGCGAGCATAAACGGCATCGCCGGGTTTGAAACGCCGCACTTGCGGGCCGACTTCGAGCACGACCCCTGCCAGGTCATTGCCCAATATCAGCGGCAATTTATAAGGCAGGATCAGCTTGAATTCGCCCTGGCGGATTTTCGAATCCAGCAGGTTGACGCTGCTGGCATGAACCTCGATCAATACATCGTGGGGCCCCACCTCGGGCGTGGGGACTTCGCTCAGGCGTCCGCTGTTCTTGCCGTAGCGATCAATTGAAAATGCCTTCATGGGTGTGCGGCTCTGTTGGGTTGGCGTCAGTAGGGGGCTGTTGCGGTTGCGGCCAGGTGCTGTCAGTCATCAAGGAACCTCAATACCCGGGTCACGAAGTCCGTGTGGTGCTGGAAAATGCTGCCGTGGCCGGCGTCCTCATACAGCACAAGCTGCGCATGGGGGATGCGCTCAGCCAGGGCGCGCGAGTTGACGCTGGGCACCATGAGGTCGTTGTCGCCGTTGACCACCAGCGTCGGCGTTTTCAGGTGTTGCAGATCGTGCGGCGTCTGTTTGCCCCATGCCGTGATGGCCTGCAACTGCCGCAGGAAAGCCCGCGGCGTCGGGCCCTTGTCGTGATTTTTTCGGCGTGCTTTGAGCCGTTGCAGATACGCCGAGGCTGCTCGGCGACCATTGTCCGTCGACGTGAAGAACAGGTAGACCTTGGGATCGCGCAAGGTCAGCAAGCCTTTGAGCATCAAGGGCCAGGTCACCGAGCCGACCTTGTCGATACCGCTGCCGCCGGCCGGTCCGGTGCCGGTGAGAATCAAGCGGCGCACCCATTCGGGGGCCTTGAGGGCGATCTCCTGAGCAACGAAGCCGCCGAGTGAAAAGCCCAGTACATCGACACTCTTGAACCCCAGGGCCTGGATCAGCTCGATGGCGTCTTGCGCCATTTCGCCGACCGTCAGTGGCGCGCTGCCACCCGAGCCGCCGATGCCGCGATAGTCGGTGGTGATGACCCGCCGGGTCTGTGCCAGCCCATCGATGATGGCCGGGTCGAAGTGGTCCAGCACCGCGCCCCAATGGTTGAACAGCACCAGGGGCACGCCGCCCGCGGGACCGGTATCGCGATAGGCGAAGGGAATGCCCCTGACCGTGATCGACTGGTTCGCCGCGTCGATGAACGAGGTCTGCTCAGCCGGGGCGCGAGTTGTCTGTATGGGATTCATTGCTACTCCGAACAGCGGAGCGGATTCGTCGCAGTGCCTGCCGCGAATCCGCCGCGAATGCTCGCTATCTGACGATCATTGTTGGGCCTGGTAACGCTGGGCAACCTCGGATTGACGGATCTGCCCCAGCAGGGCCTGACGCGCGTTCTGCAGGTCATCCCAGCGTTCGGCCTGTTGCAGCGGCGGGATGGTCACCGGTTCGCGCCGATCGAAACCGACCAGGGCGGCATCCACCAGATCGCCGACTTCCATGATGTCGCTCAGGGTGTTGATGTCGACGCCGGAGCGGTCCCAGATCTCCGTGCGGGTCGCCGCCGGTAGCACGGCCTGCACGTACACGCCCCGGGGCGCCAGCTCCAGGCTCAGGCCTTGGGACAGGAACAGCACGAAAGCCTTGGTCGCGCCATACACCGTCATGCCGAACTCCGGCGCCAGGCCCACCACCGAACCGATGTTGATGATCGCGCCGTCGCCGGCCTTGGCCAGGCGCGGGGTAATGGCACTGGCCAGGCGCACCAGCGCGGTGGTGTTGAGGGCGACCAGTTGCGCAACGCTGTCGGTGCTTTGTTCGACGAAGCTGCCGGACAGGGCGGCGCCGGCGTTGTTGACCAGGATGCCGATTCGAGCGTCGTCGCGCAGGCGGGTTTCCACGGCGGTCAGATCGCCGGATTGGGTCAGGTCCGCCGCGATGACATCGATGGCGACCCGGTGTTCGCTGCGCAGTCGGGCGGCCAGTGCGTCCAGGCGTGCCTGATCGCGGGCGACCAGCACCAGATCGTGGCCGCGTTGCGCGAAGCGCTCGGCGTAGACGGCGCCAATGCCGGTGGAGGCGCCGGTGATGAGAACGGTAGGGCGAGTGCTCATGGATTCATCTCTCTTTCAGGGGTGGCAAAGGCAGGTTGTGCGATCAGGGAGGGCTCAGCTGGCGCTGGTGCCCGATTCAGCAAAGGTCGGGTAGTCGATATAGCCCGTCGCGCCGCCGCCATAGAGCGTGGCGGGATTGAAGGCGGACAGCGGCGCGCCGCTTTGCAGGCGCTCCACCAGATCCGGGTTGGCAATGAACGGGCGACCGAAGGCGATCAGATCGGCCTGGTCTTCGGCCAGCCTCGACGTCGCCAACTCCAGGTCATAGCCGTTGTTGGCGATGTAGGTGTTTTTGAAGCGCTGGCGCAGGGCGCTGAAGTCGAATGGCGCCACCTCGCGCGGACCGCCGGTCGCCCCTTCGACCACATGCAGGTACACCACGCCCAGGGCATCAAGTTGATCGACGAGGTAATTGAACTGCGCCTGCGGATCGCGGCTGGAAACGTCGTTGGCCGGCGACACCGGTGACAGGCGTATCCCGGTGCGATCCGCGCCGATTTCGTCGATCACGGCTGCCGTCACCTCAAGCAACAGACGGGCGCGATTTTCAATCGAGCCGCCGTAAGCGTCGGTGCGCGAGTTGGCGCTGTCCTTGAGGAACTGATCCAGCAAATAGCCGTTCGCGCCGTGTATTTCCACGCCGTCGAACCCGGCAGCGACAGCGTTTGCCGCGGCCTGGCGGAAATCGGCGACGATCCCCGGCAGTTCGCTGATGTCCAGTGCGCGCGGCTCGCTGGCGTCTTCAAAGCGGTTGTTGACGAACACCTGGGTGGCCGCGCGCAACGCGGAAGGGGCCACGGGGGCGGCGCCGTTTTCTTGCAGGTCAACGTGGGATACGCGGCCGACATGCCACAGTTGCGCAAAGATCTTTGCGCCCTTGGCGTGCACGGCGTCGGTCACGGTGCGCCAGCCCTCAATCTGCGCCTGGGTGTAGATCCCGGGGGTGTCCTGATAGCCCTGGCCCTGTTGGGAAATCTGCGTGGCTTCGCTGATCAGCAAGCCGGCGCTAGCGCGTTGGCTGTAATAGGTGGCGGCGAATTCGCTGGGAACAGAGCCTGCGCCGGCGCGGTTGCGGGTCAGTGGCGCGAGGACGATGCGGTTCGACAGCGCGAGGGCGCCGAGGGTGTAAGGGGTGAACAGGTTCTGATCGGTCATCTGGTGTCTCTTGCGTGCCCGTGGGTGGAGGTCGGTGGTGCGTGCAATTAGGATGATGATCGAAATCTAAGCTGTCAACGATTTTGATTATGATCGACATCTATGTATGATCGGGCCCATGATTTTCCGATGTATAGGAGGTATTGCAGGTGAGAGTGAGCAAGGCTCAGGCGCAGGCCAATCGAGAGCACATCGTTGAAACGGCCTCAGAGTTGTTCCGTGAGCGCGGCTTCGACGGTGTGGGGGTGTCGGACCTCATGGCGGCGGCCGGTTTCACCCATGGAGGTTTCTACAAGCATTTCGGTTCGAAGGCCGACCTCATGGCCGAGGCCTCGGCCTGCAGCCTTGCCAAGTCGCTGGCTGGCCTGCAAGCGCTCGATGTGCCTGGCTTCATCGACGTCTATGTGACCCGAGAACACCGCGACGAACGTGGCGGCGGTTGCACCATGGCCGCATTGGGTGGCGACGCGGCGCGTCAATCGGATGATGTGAAAGCGAGGTTTGCCGAAGGGATCGAGCACACCCTGAAAACCCTGGGGGACAAATACCCGACCCGGCCGGATGCCGCACCGGGTGAGGGCAGGCAGAAAATGATCGACCTGCTGTCGCGTGCGGTCGGTGCGATTATTTTGTCCCGTGCCTGCCCGGATGATTCGGCGCTGGCGGATGAGATTCTTGAGGTGTGCCGCGCTGAGATGTTTGCTTCGTTGCCGGTTGATAAAGACCAGCCGGCGTGAAGGGCGACGATTCAAGCCGATAGTGGTGTGGCGCACCAGCACCCGCAGCAGCCCCGGCGGTGGACGCACCCGCGCGAACGGTTAACGGCTGAACCATTGAGGCTGCTGGGCTCTGCTTGCTCTTAGAGCTTCATGCCCACCGCCAGCCGGTTAAAGGCATTCATCAAGGACACGGCCAAGGTCAGGTCGGAAATTTCGACCTCGCTAAAGTGCGCTTTCAGCGGTTCGTACAGTGCGTCCGGCGCGCCCTTGTCGTGGACGTAGGTGAGGGTTTCGGCCCAGTCCAGGGCGGCGCGTTCGCGCTCGTTGAACAGTTCGCTGACGCGCCAGCCGGCGAGGCAATCCAGTTTGTCCTGGGCGACTCCACATTCACGCAGGGTCTGTGAGTGCTTGCCCAGGCAGAACGAGCAGCCGTTGATCTGCGACACGCGCAAATACACCAGCTCCAGCAAGGGCAGGCCCAGGGGGCTTGCGGCCAATGCGGTGTTGGTGGCGAGCAGGCCTTGATAGGCGGCCGGCGACAAAGTGGCAAAGGGCAGTCTGAGTTGGCTCATGGTGAAACTCCGATATGGAAAAAAGTGATCAGGCACAAACGAGGGGGTTGAACAGGGGCTGCAAGGACAGTGCGCTGCGGGCCTCGTCGAGGGTTGCGCGCACCGCTTCGTCACCGAACACCAAGCCCTGCAGATAAGTGAACTGCAGGTCGAACAGACCCAGGGTGTTCAGCACCTGGCGCAGGTAAGGCGTGAGAAAGTCCGGTTGGCGTGCCCGTTCGCCCTGGTGAAAGCCGCCGGAACTCACCAGCACATGCACCGGGCGGTCCTTGAGCAGGCCGACCTTGCCCTCTGGGCCGGAGCTGAAGGTGCGGTGAATGCGCAGCACATAGTCGATCCACAGCTTGAGCGCCGCCGGCAGGGTGAAGTTGTGCATGGGCGTGGCAATCAGCAGCACATCGCAGCGCTCCAACTCACGAATCAGCCCTTCGGACACCTCGAACAACGGCGCGTCGAAGGGCGTGGCCGTGGTCAGGGCGTGGGCGTAGTCCAGGCCCAGCGGTGGCAACGGCTGCGCCCCCAGGTCGCGCTCGACCAGTTCGAGCTGCGGATAGCGTTGGCGCAGGGAGCTCAGCAGCTCCAGTGCCAGCCGGTGCCCCTGGGAAACCTGGCCATGGGGGCTGGCGTTGATCAACAGGACAGTGTTCATGCCGGCTCCCCACCGCGAAGCCGCTGGGTGAAGTGCATGCCGCGGGCCAGCAACCCCTGGCGGAAATAGAAGCGCTGGGCCAGGGGCATATGCAGGCCGGTATCCAGCACGAAGTGCTCGCATTGACGCTGCACGGCCTCATCCCGCACCGCACTCAACAGCCGCGCTCCCAGGCCGCTGCGCTGCAGCTCCGGGCTCACCACCAGGTCATCGACGTAGATGAAACGCCCGTAGAGCAGGTTTTCCAGCTCGCGGTAACCGGCCAGGCCGACGATGCGCTCGGCGTTCCACGCGGCGAGCAAGCGATAGCCCTGCTCGGTTTGCCGGGCCAGTTGGGCGACATAGGCCGCCGGGTGGGTGAGGTGCGGGCGCAAGACACGCATCACGTCGAAACTGGCCGCCAGGGCCGCCTCGCTATCGAGGTGTTGAAGGGTGTAGGGCATGTCCGTCATCCGCTGCAAAGAGATGACCCACTGTAGAAGGCCAATGGCTTAAGCTACAGGGCCAAAAAATGCATAAATGACTAGGCCATGATCCTTCCTTTTGAACTGGACCGCAGCCAGACGGCGCCGATCTATCGCCAGCTGTACCAGCGGTTTCGCGAGTCCATCGCCGATGGCCGCCTGCGTCCGGGAGACCGCGTGCCGGCAGTTCGCGCCTTGGCCGCGGAGCTGAACCTGGCGCGGGGCACTGTGGAAGCCGCCTACCAACTGCTGATAGGCGAGGGCTACCTGATTGCTCGCGGGGCCGCCGGGACCATTGTCACCCCGCAACTGGCGCCGATTTGTGCGCCCGTGCAGCGCGCCCCGGTGGCAGCAACGACCCACCAAGCCACCCATGCCGGCATGTCGCCCTTGGCACTGCAAATGGGCCTGCCAGCGCTGGACGCCTTTCCGCGCAAACTCTGGACCCGCCTGGCGGGCCGGCAACTGCGCCAGGCGGGCGTCGAAGGCCTGGTCTACCCGGACGCCCGCGGCTACGCCCCGTTGCGGGCGGCCATTGCCTCCTACCTGGGGATTTCCCGCGGCATCACCTGCCACCCGGAGCAGATTTTCGTCTGCGCCGGCTACCGCGCCTGCCTCGACCTGATCAGCCACACCCTGATGCGCCCGGGCGCCACCTGCTGGCTGGAGGAGCCCGGCTACTTCATGGCCAGGAACGCACTGCTGGAAGCCGGCGCGCAGTTGGTGCCGGTGCCCGTGGACGATCAGGGCCTGGACGTCGCCCAAGGCATCGCCCGCGCCCCAGAGGCCGGCTTTGCCGTGGTCACCCCGACCCACCAGAGCCCGCTGGGGGTGTCGCTGTCCCTGCCGCGGCGCCTGGCCCTGCTGGACTGGGCCAACCGCCAAGGCAGCTGGATCATCGAGGACGATTACGACAGCGAATACCGCTACCAGGGCAAGCCCTTGCCGGCCCTCAAGAGCCTCGACCAGCAGGGCCGCGTGCTTTACACCGGCACCTTCAGCAAAGTCCTGTTTCCAGGGCTGCGCCTGGCCTACCTGGTGGTGCCCGCCGAACAGACCCCAGCGTTCGCCCGCCAGGCGGATCGTCTGCACAATCACTGCCCGCACCTGCTGCAAGCGACCGTCACCGCCTTCCTCAACGAGGGTCACTTCGCACGGCATCTAAATAAAATGCGCGGCCTCTACGCGCGACGCCGTCAATGGCTGATCGATGCGTTGCATCAACAGTTTGCCGAGGGTTTACAGATAAACCCTCAAGCAGGCGGCATGCACTTGGTCGCCGGTCTTGGGCAAGGGAATGATATCGAGTTCGCCCAGCGCGCCCGGGCGGTGGGCATCGCGGTTGAGCCGCTGTCACAGTGGTACCTGGAGGCCCAGTCCAGGCAGGGGCTGGGGATGGGCTTCACTAACGTTGCCAGTGCCGAACAGGCATCGACGCTGGCGCTGCGCTTGGCGCAAGTCATCCAGTGAAGAAGGAAACTGATTGTTACTGGCGCGAAATGGCCCGCAGCAAGGTTTGAGTCGCAACAGTCCCGCCGGGACCACTTCGCGATGCAGCACTTTTTTCTGAGCTTGAAAAGGGAACGCATGTGGCGGCGTGGTTATGCCGACCCTGCCGAAGCAGGCAGCGACATCGCTGAACGAGGTGTCTGTTTGCCGCGGCGTTGCTGCGTATCGCAAGGTTGGGTGTTCTGGTATAGAAACACTCCACTCAAGCCAAGGACGACGACTGTGCAGATACGCAAGATGACTCACGAAGACCTGCCGAGCGCCACAGCCCTTTGCCTGGAAGCGTTCATGCTGACAGTTGCGCCTTCGCTGTCAGCGCAGGGCGTGGAAACCTTCGCCAAGGTGGCGGCAAAGGAGGCGTTTGCCGAACGAATGGCGAGTGACAACCTGATGCTGGTTTGTGTTGCAGAGGGAACCCTGGTCGGACTGATCGAGCTCAAGGAAGGGCGCCATGTGGCGATGCTGTTCGTTGCGCCGCTGTGGCAGCGTCGCGGCGTTGGCAAACGCTTGGTGAGCGCAGCTCTGGAGCAGGCCAGAGCCGATGTGGTAACCGTCAGAGCGTCTCTGTCCTCAGTGGCCGCTTACGAAGGTTACGGTTTTGCCTTGGCTGGGGAGGAGGGTGAGTTTGCCGGGCTGATCTATCAGCCGATGGAGAAGCGGCTGAGCCTGTGAATCCACACCCTTTCTCCCGGCGTCATTCCACGTAGCGTAGCCACAGGTGTGTCCGCTCGCGGATCGCCTGGACGACCGCTGAAGTCACCGCTTGCCGGTTCTCTTCAGGGGTGTTGTAGAGCGCACAAAAATCCTTCGCCACGGCGTTGGCGACGTGCAGGTCGGCAGGCGCTGCACGCAGGAAACCGAGGTAAGACGCGCCAACCCCGATCAATTCATAACCGTGGGCCTGAGCAAAATGGCGCGCTAGCGCATAGTTTTGCGCGGGGCCCAGGTCGCAACTGAAATAGCCGTTGGGAAACGCAGCCAGTGCCTGGCAGGCATGCTCGACCGGAACCAGGAGCGCCGAGAGAGGCTGGTCGAGCAGTGAAACCGGGTTGTTCTGATAGTCCATCCATTCCTGCAGGGCGGGCTGGTCAAGGGTCAGGCCGTGGGCGCAAGCCTCTTCGAACGAGCTGCCGGCCACCAGCTTGGTGAAGTTGCGCAAGCAGATCGGGAACTCGGCTTTGGTGGTGGAATAGCCCAGGTATTCGCCCTGTTCGAAGCATTCGGCAGGTAACTGGGCAATGTCCTGTTCCGAGGCCTCATCCAGCCCCAGGTTGTTGCGTGCATGCCCGCAGGTGTAGCGGGCCTGGGGCAGGTCATCCAGCGAGAGCAGGGGCCTGAAGCCCGGGTGCTTGTCGGCGATCTGGAGGTAGGCGTCGATCAGCTCATCCAGGCTGGAAATGCCGCTCAGGCTGTACTCATCGCAGGTGCCGGCAGCGGGGTTGCCAGGCATTGCGTTACCGCGAAATTGGATATCCATCGAAGGGCTACCTGTTCACTGTTGATGTTCAGACGAATGATTCAGCTTTCTGCGCGCCAGCGCACCCCCCGCCAGCACCGCCGGCATGATGGCCAGGCAGCAGCTGATATGCACCCAGCTTATCTGGCTCAAGGAGAAGATCCCCACGGGAATGCCCCAGACCAACAGAATGATGACCCCGACCCAGAGGGCGGGACGCAAGGAGCGGGTCGCGTGGGTCCGGGTGCTGACAAATCCCCCCAGCCCTGCCATGAGGGCCCAGCTCAGCACCGTCAGCCATTGAACGCTATGCAGGCTGACCAGTTGATTGTGCTGTTGTTTCCAACCCGGTTCGCCAAGGGCAACGAACGCAGGCGGGAGAAACTGTGAAATCACCAGCCCGAAAACAGGCAGCACCAGGGCGCAGGAGAGCAGGCCGAAGAGAATGGCTTTAAACATGGGGTGTTCGACATCCGTGTTGAGAGGGGCTTGGAGGGTGTTGCTGATGGAATGCGGGGTTATCCAGGCTATGCAGTGGTTTGCTTACGGTTTGCCGGCAGGGATCGTCATCGAAGTCGATAGCGTCAAGAGAGAACATCCTGTTTTGGCATGAAGAATCGAGCGAAGAGTTCGGATTGCGACTTGATGTTCAGCTTGGCGTAAATGTTGCGACGGTGAACCTTTATCGTCTCTGCCGAGAGGGAAAGTTTGCCAGCGATCTCCTTGTTGGAAAAGCCACTGAGCAACAGCCTGAGTACATCGCTCTCGCGGGTGGTTATTTGTGTGCCTAGCTGGCTAATGGTTTCGGGCCATTGCGGCGGGGCGCTGAGGTTTTTCTCGACATCCGTTTCAAAGCACATGCGCTGATGCATCAATGCAGTGACCCACGGCTTGATCAGATCCAGCATCGTGATCTGTTCTTGATTGAAGTGCACGCCGCTGCCAATGGAGATGCACAGGGTTCTGTCGGCATCGAGCTGGATGTTGTATTGCACTTCATCGACAGAAATGTATTGCGCAAAGTACTTGTGGTAGTACTCGGTTTCCCGAAAGTACTCCGGTGCAATATCCAGCAGGTGAAAGAATCCGCTCTGCGGGTTTTCTCGATTGGCGATATAAAAGGGGTCCAGCAGATATAGCCCCTTTACATACAAGTGAATAAACGCATCCACCTCTTCCACATCGGCTACTTCGGGAAGACTGACCACTTGTACTTGTTGATTGCTGAAGATCAGCACGACCCAGTTATCGATCTGCACATATTCATTGAGTGTGCGAATAAGCGAACTCCAGAAGTCTGGACGGTTCAGCTGCATGATCAGTTTTCCAATCGAGCGGTGCCAAGCCAGGCTATGCAGGTCGAGTGGCATTTTCTACCCCTTTAGGGTTAGGGAATCGTGGGTCAAGGGTAAGTAATCGTAGGTATTTACTATTGCCCAAGGCTCGGTATATTCGCCTTCAAGGTTTACGACAGCCATGAGGGCACGTCGTCTAGACAGGGATGTTGCATGAGAAAATCACCTTTGCGAACCGTTTTTTCGGTCGCGTTGCTCTGCGCCGGAATCAGTACATCCGCAGGTGCAGTAGAGCCAGGGATGTACCTGTACAACTGGTTCGGGCTGCTGGCTCCGGAAACGCCAAAAGAGTTCGAACAGGCCACGGGCACCCGAATTCACATGGATGCCTTCGACAGTGCCGAGATCATGCAGAGCAAGGTCATGGCCGGTCGCACCGGCTACGACGTGGTGGTGGCGACCTCCAATGTGTTGCCCAGCCTGATCGAAGCGGGGGTGCTGCAGCCGCTGGACCCTGCCCAGCTGAGTAACCTGTCCCACGTCGATCCGGCCATCCTGGCCCAGCTGGCGGTCAACGACCCAGGCAATCGCTACGCTGTGCCTTATTTGTGGGGCACCACCGGCATTGGCTATGACGTGGATAAAGTCAAAGCGGCATTGGGTGATCATGCGCCGGTCGATAGTTGGGACTTGATCTTCAAGGAAGAGAACATCAGCAAGCTCAAGTCTTGCGGTGTGGCCATGCTGGATTCGCCCAGCGAGATCATTTCGATTGCCTTGAATTACCTTGGGCTCCCCAGCAATAGCAAGAACCCGGATGATTACCAGAAGGCTCAGGAACTGCTGTTGAAGATCCGGCCTTATATCGTTTATTTCGACTCTTCCAAAATCGACGCTGACTTGGCGGGCGGCAACATTTGTGTCGTGGTGGGCTGGGCCAATGGTGCCCTGGCGGCGCAGGCTGCCAACGAGAGCGCCAACACCGGACGCACGATCAGCTACAGCCTGCCTCGCGAAGGTGCGTTGGTCTGGTCGGAAAACCTGGTGCTGCTCAAAGATGCGCCTCACCCAAAAGAAGGCCTGGCGTTTATCAACTACATGATGCGTCCGGAAGTGATTGCCAAAACGTCAAATCACACGCTGTATCCTAATGCCAATAAGGATGCCACCGAGTTTGTCCAGCAGAAGTTGCGCGATAACCCATGGATATATCCAGACAAGGCAACCGTCGCAACACTGGTTCCGCTTGAACCGCTGCCATTGAAGTTGGAGCGCATCCGGACGCGGGTCTGGACTAAGGTGAAGAGCAGTATCTGATCGGGTTTGACTCTTCCTCTCCTGCGCCATGCACGTTTCATAGCGAGTGCGGGCTCATTATTTAAAACATTCGTTGAAATGTATTCGTCATGCGGGAAATTAACTTTCCCGCCTGGCGGTATGCGCCTGTGTCCATTCAATACCTGATCCAAGAGGAGCACAGTGGATGTTCAGCCCAGCCAATCAAACGCACTTCTGTTTGACCATCGACGGTTTTGCGCATGAGGTTCAAGTGCTCGCATTCACCGGGGAAGAGGCGATCAGCAAGCCTTACTTTTTCAAGGTGGAGTGTGTGAGTGAACGACCCGACCTGGAACTGCAAAGCCTCGTCGACAGGGAGGCCTTCCTGGCTTTCGATGGCCACGGCCATGGCATTCACGGGCGCATCTATCACATCGCCCAATGTGCGGACACCCAGTGCTACAACCTGGCCCTGGTTCCGCACCTGTCCTACTTGCGCCACCGCACCAACCAGAGGATCTATCAGCAGTTTTCGGTGCCGGCCATCGTTGCCCTGATTCTCGAAGAACACGGGATTCTGGGCGATGCCTACCGCTTCGAGTTGGGCTCGACCTACCCCGAGCGTGATTGCTGTACCCAGTTTGGTGAAACGGATTTGCACTTCATCCAGCGCTTGTGTGAGGAGGAGGGGATTCACTTTCACTTCCAGCACAGTGCTCAAGGTCATGTGCTGGTGTTTGGCGATCATCAGGCGGTGTTTCCCAGGATCGAGCAAGCCACGGCTGTCGCCCCCGAGGGCGACAGCCGGGCCACCGAGCGACTGATCAAGCCCGCCAGGCAGGTCACCCCGCAGGCCGGCGAGCACCGCCGCGCGGCCTACCGTCCGCTTGAAAGCCAAGGTCAGCAAACCGGGCTAGCCAGTGGTCATGTTGTGGAAATCCCCGGCCCGCCGGGCCAAGAGCGCCATGAGCCATGGCTACTGACTCGGGTCATCCATGAAGGCAGACAGCCACAGGTATTGAATGAGTCCGCCAGTGGCGACCCGGCTGACGATGACCGGTATCCGGGTTACTGCAATCGCTTCATGCTTGTGCCGGGGGATGCGCTCTATCGTCCGCCTTTGGCTCACGAGAAACCGCAGGTGCCCAGCCAGACTGCGCTGGTTATCGCCATGGAAGATGAAGCGCTGCGCACTGATGGGCGCTGCGCGAGGCTCAAGGTCAAGTTTCCCTGGGATCGGGAAGGTCGGTTTGACGACAAAAGCAGCTGTTGGCTAGGGGGCGCTGCCAATTGGCAGTGTGAATTGACGCCACTGCGAACGGGCGTGGAAGTCAGGGTCACCTTTCTTGAAAGCGACCCCGATCAACCGTTGATCAGCGGTTGCCTGTGCTGTCAGTGATTCGATGCTGAGCCTGCCTTGCTCGCTCATACGCAGCGCAACTGACGGGTTTTTGCGGCGGCTTGACGGACCTGTGGTCAACGACGACGAGCTGGCCGCCAGCGTTTACCGCGCCGTTGCTGTTTTCAGTTGCCACGGTTTGAAACTCAGCCACAGCAACACCCCAGGTACCTGCAAGGCAATCATCACGCCCAGCGACCACTGGTAAGCCTCCACCGGATGCCCTTGTCCATTGGCCGGCCACAGGTTCAGGATCTCTCCCATCAACCATTGCAAGGCGAACGCCAGCACGAACACCACCAGGTTGAACGACGAACTGACCCGCCCGGCCAGTTCAGGCGATACCGACTGAGCTACGATCGCGTAGTTCATGGTGGTGGAGGTGCCGAAGAAGCTGAACCCCATGGCAATCAGCAGCGGCGACACCGGCAGTCCGCTGATCATCAGCGATTGAAACACGATGAAGATCGCAACCCCGGCGCCGCACACCATGATCGGCTGCACACCAAAGCGGCGCAGGTAGTCGGTGATCGAGCCGAAGGCCAGCGAACCTGCCACCATCGCCACGGTGCCCCAGAGCAAGGTATTGGCCATGCTCGACTCACTGAGCTGGGCGACATCGCGCAGCCACGGTCCCATCCACAGCGACAGCACCGACATGTAGATCGCATGGGCAAACACCGAGTACAACGCCAGTCGCCAGAATACCCACGAGGAGTAAAGCGTGCCCACGGCCTTGGACATTTCGGCCAGAGTGGTGTGCTTGGGTTTGTAGGTGCGCGGCACGCTCAGGTGAATGACCACGCTGACGAACAGAGTCAACAGCGCCAGAATCAAGAACGCTTCACGCCATGAGATCCACTTGAGCAGTTCATGCAGCGGCGTGGTGGACGCCATGGCGCCCAGGCCGCCTACCGACAACAGGCACGCCGTACTCAGCGGCAGGCGCTCGACCGGCAGCCAGATGGTGCACGCCTTGATCGCACTCATCAGCGAACCGGCAACCCCCAGGCCGATCAGGCCGCGACCGATGATCAGACCCAGCTCGGTGTGGGAGAAGCTGAAAATCAGCGAGCCCAATACCGCGAACAACAGCATGGGGGCCTGCACGCTGCGCGGGCCGTAGCGGTCGAGCATGACGCCGAGCGGAATCTGCGCCGCAGCGAAGGTCAGAAAGTACACGCCGGTCAGCAGGCCCATGCTGCTGGCGGGCAGGTGCAGTTCCTGCTCCAGGTCCACATAGATCAAAGCGTTGACCGTGCGAAACAGGTACGAGACGAAATGGCCGAGGCCAAAGGGAATGAAAATGGTCAAAAACAGGTACACAAAGGTGTGCTTTATTTCCTGGTCGGCCTTGGCGCAAGAGGCTGTATTTTCTTTACTCATGTCGCAAGAGCCTCGCATGGGGAAAAGGTTGTGCGTATTTCACAGCAGAAACGCCCTCGTGCCTCTTCAAGCCAAAGTTCATCGGGGCACGGTCGCATTTCCGAGAACTTGACGTGGCCTGCGTTCTTCAGCGCATTGCTGATGCCGTCGAAGGACAAAGGGTTGTCGAAGTCGAGGAACAGCGGTTTGGGTTCGGTATCGATCTTGACGAAGGCATAGCGGGGCAAACCGTGAGCGCCAGCCCAGGCACGCCATTGCAGGGTGTGTTCAAGCTCGTCGATCGAGCCCTTCGGTTCCGGCAGGCGATCGCGGGCAAATAGCCAGGAAGCGCGCTTGTAGAGGGTCCGGCCCAACCAGATACGGCGGTGATCGTGTTTGGCCACGGCGCTGCCGGCCAGGGCGAAGCCCAGCCGATGCAAGGGCGTGGAGTACACGCACAGCAAGTCTTCGCTGAACTGCCCCAGGGCGTCGACCACTTGCAGACGACCGTTCACCCGCAGCACTTTTGCCCTGCCAGCGGCAAACTGCTGGTGCGCTGCGACACAACCGCCGCCAGACGGCAGCACCAATTGCAGGTAGGAGGGCTGCAGTGGCCAGTCGATGTGGGAGCGCTGATAGCTCTCGGGCGAGTCAGCCAGTACCAGGCGAGGGCGTTGGAAAATCGCCTCCACCTGTTGGTTTATCTGCGTATTGAAGGGGCCGAACGGGGCGGCAACGGGCTGGCTCAGCGTATGAACTGCCGGGTGCACTTCACCGACGATGATTTCGTAGTCGCCGCGATTGAAAGCCTCGACCGAGGCGCTGGAGAGCAGGATATCCGGGGAGTGAAAGTCGCTGCCGAACACCTCGAAGCCTTCGACATCCAGACGGCTGTTCAGCAGGCTGATCAGGCGCTCGACGTCCGCAGCACACAGACGCACTTCGGCATGCCCCGGGAAGTCCTGCAGCAGTTGCGCCCAAGCGCTTTCCAGGCGCTGATCGAGGTCGCCGATGATGCGCGCCTCAAGTGCAGGCAACAGAGGGGCAAGGGTGTTGAGCAGGTCGAGAAAATCAACCGGTTTGCCGGGGTTGGCCACCTGGCGCTGCTCCCAGACCTCAATGAAGGCCTGATTGAGCTGGTGCGCGATGGCTTTGATCAGCCACTGATTGATGCGCATCAGCGGCGCCAGTTCTTGGTTGACTTGGTCGAGCATGGCTTGCCCAAGGCTGATGTTCATGTTTCTCGAACAATCTTCGTACAGCGGGTAACGGCCGACATACATGGCGCCGGTTTCTCGGCTGAGGTCGACCCCGGCCTCGCCAAGCAGTTGGTTCAAGCGCTCCAGGCATTCGGTCCGACGCATCAGGTCGCCGTGGGCATAGTCATGGCGCAAGCCCTCCAGCGCTTCAAGGCGCGATTGCCAGAGCTGGTTGAACGGGTCGGATACCCCCGCGTTGGCCAAACAGCGTTGCAGCTGCACGATGGGGTGGCGCTCACGGGGCGACATTTGCCAGCCCCGGCGCACGATACGTTTGCTCACCAGGTGCTCCAGCAGATCGCGCAATGTGCCAGCCGCATCTTGCGGGCAGTCGTTCAATATCCCCGCGTAAGTGGCGGCTCGATCCTGGTGCTCGCTGATGTACTGCAGTACCTGGGCGGTTTGCGGGTTGAGGCGCTGGCTTTTGCCAATCGGCATGAACAGGGTCTGTTCGTGCAGGTAGCAACCGGTATTGAGATGCAAGGGCATACGGTCGGTGTCTGGGCATTGCTGGTTGATCTGTTCGACCAACCGCTGTACCACCCAATTCTCGAAGAAGGTGTGGCGATCCTTGATCCACGCCGTGTCATCCTGGGTCAGATGCACATTGGCTGTCTGCCGGGTATCGAACCGGCCCCAGGCCAAAGGTCCGAAAAAACTGGAGGTATCGTTCTTGGCGCAGAAGCGTTGCGCGTAACTCCAGCCCAAGCGCAGCTTCTGCTTTTTGCGGGTGTCGTTCCTGCTGTGCCGATCCCTGATCAGCTCACGGATGCGTGTCAACGCCGACGGGTTGGAGATGAACAAGGCCTCGGCCACCGCATCGTCATCCAGGAAGTCGATCAGTCCTTGGCGGGCGCTTTCCAGATAGGCGTCATATTCCCGGGCGGCTTCTTCAGGCGCTGACGTTCGCGCGAGCAAAGCATTCCAGTGTTGCAAAGCCTCACCGAGAGGTTCGCGCAGTACTTCTGGCAGATCGGTGGGTTGCAGGGCCTGGTTCTCGTTGAGTTTGCGGATGAATTTGCGGCAGGCCTGGGGCGAATGCGCGTTGGCCTTTTCAAGCAGCGTCGCCTTCAGCGTCTGCAAGGAGCGGAAGTCTTGCTCGAAGGCGCGGCACGCTGGCAGGTCGGCGAATCGGCCCAGATCCGTCAAGTGATGAATGGGGAAACCGGTCGAGCGCAGCCAGAAGTACTGTGAGCTTTCCATGGTCTAGGCCGGCATCCTGATGGCGTTGAGTCGATGCAGCTTATCGAGCAGTGCCAAGTCTTCACCGCTGGGTTGTGCGGCGCTGGAACCCAGTATCTGCATCAAGCTGACGAGTGACTGTGGTTGCTCCAGGCAGTGATAGAGGTACGCAGCGCGCGGGCTGATCAGGGTGAATTTGTGGCGTGCCTCAGGGGTGGGCAAATACACCAAGATGTGCTCGCAGGCTTCCTCCGGTCTGCTACGCCCGAGCAGGCTTTTATCACGCAACCAGTGCGACAGCGCATAGCGGCTCTGGTAAACGCGTGCACCGTCGGTGCGTTGATAAGTGCCCGGCACTGCGGCATTGGTTTCCACCAGCCCGATGTAGAGGCGCACAGATTCGCGCTCAAGACCCATCAGGTCGCGAATCTGCGGGTAGTCGGCAAGTTCCTGGCGCACGAGCAGAAAGCCCAATGCCGCGTCGCAATAGCCATACACTCTTGGCCCGTAGTCGAACCACTCTTGTTGGCGCAGGAATGCCTTGGACAGTGCCGGCAGGTCCAGGCCGATATTGAGCAGCGCGCGCAGCGTCAATGGCGCGCCGGTTTCCAGCGCATTGATAAAGGAATTGACCAAGCGGAACTGATAGTTTTCGACGAACCATTTCACTCGTTCAAACTGACTGCCATAGGCCTGCAGAATCACCCGCTCGTTATCAGGAAAGTGTTCCAGCCATTGAGTCGCGCCTTGAGCTTCGAACAACTGCTGCTGCAGTGTTTCATCGCGTAGCAGGCGTCGCCACAGCTTCCAGACCTGCTCAGCATCCATGCGTCAGCTCCTGTGCCGCTTTTGTGTAGTGATTCCAGATGTTCTGTGCGCGCCGCACATCGGTGACGATCATGTGTTCGTCGTTGGCGTCCATCACCCGTGTCAGTGCGTGGTGAGCCTGCCCCTGGTATTCGAGGATGATCGCTGAGGGTTGGCAGCGGGACATGAGTTCCTGGTACAGATCCCAAACAGGTTCGGGCACACACGAGTCATGCCAGTCGTGGTAGAGCCCCTCATGCCAGCTGCCACCTGCCAGATGCACAGAGATCACCTTGTCCAACGGCAAGGTGTCGAGGTAGTCGCGCAAGTCGAAGTCTTTCAGGTTCAAGTGGTTGGTGTAGATGTTGTGCAAGTCCAGATGCAAGAAGGTGCCGGACTGCTGCACGAGACGGGCCAGGAACTCGGCTTCGCGCATTTCTGCACCCGGGCATTGCAAGTAATAGGCGGCGTTTTCATGGGCCAGTGGCATCCCATAATGTGCCTGCAAAGCCTTCGCGCGTTCGGCGCAGCGCAGAACCTCTGCATTGGAAAACTGCAGCGGGCTGCTCCAGATATCCAGCCAGGAGTTGTCGCCATAAAAACAATGGTTGGCGACCCATGGGCTGTTGAGCATCTTGGCCAGGGGCACATGGCGTTGCACAGCGGCGGTTTCTTCAAGAGGGCTGAAACCAAAGTCGCAACCGTAGTTGGAATGCGCCAGCAAGGTGAATTTCTCAGACAGCCGATTGATCATCGCCTGGGCCGCGGGCTTGATGATCTGCGGGCCGTCCATAGGGGCCATGATGTTGTCGAGCAGTATTTCCAGCACATCGACTTCGATGTCCTCAAATGGAAACCAGTCGAGGATCTCGGGGTTGTACTGGATACCCACACCAATCGGTTCGGGCTTAACGAAGTGAGCCATGTGGTTGCCCAGTTTGAGGAAGGGAAGGCTTCCTCGACGTCAAGCCGAGGAAGCTCGGAGCGATCAGGCGAACACTTTGCTTTCGATGATTTCGATATCGTCGAGGTCGAACTCCTCGAACGGTGCATCGGTAAGGGCTTGCGGCGCGACGTCGGCCGGGGCGGTTGTGGTGGTGGCTTCATCCATGGCGGCAATAGCCGGAGTCACTGTAGGTTGAGTCATGACACTGTCCTTATGGGTGGTTGAAAAGGCGAATCAGGGTGGCTGCGATGAAGCTCCAGGCGATGACCCAGCCCAGGCAGGTCAACAGGAATGTGCCCCAGTAGAGCCTGCGCAATGCAGGGGAAAGGGTTTCCTGCGGCGCGCTGCGCCAATGGCGCTTCACATAGTTGAAAGCACGCTGGCGCAGGCGCGGTTGCCCCAGCACTTCGGTAATCGCCAGGTAGGTGTCGCCATTGAAGATGGGCAGCAGGGTGGGGATGAGGGAAATGCACGAAGCCACGATCATCACCACGAAAAGGGCGGGCAAAACCCCTTGGGTGTCACGGAACATCGCCCACAGGGCAATGCCCACTCCCGCATACAGAAGGCTGACCAAGGGGCCTGCCAGAATGGTGATCACCCGTTGGTTCAGCGGTAGCTGCGACCATTGTGTCTGCACCGGACGTACCCAACCGGTGGCGAGCAACAAGTAGATGCCGATCCCGAAATCGTTGACCTTGACCCCATAGTGACGACAGGCCATCGCATGCCCCAGTTCGTGAAGGGCGATGGAGGTCAGGATCACCGGGAAGTGCCAGAGCAGCCAGCGGTAACTCTGGATATAGGTGGCGCTGGCATCGGCCATGAAGCTGTCCAAGTGCGCGCCCAGGTACACGAAGCTCAACAGGGACAAGGCCAGCAGCGGCAAAATGAATGCCGCGCGGCAGCACCAGGGCGCCAACCGGTAAAGACGATCAAGCAATGGCTGCGGGTTGGTTTTAACCAGGTTAATCAGCAAATGCTCTTTCAGCGGACCATAGGTTATGCCCGTGGCGGGATCGCGCAGGTCCTTTTTGTGATCCGTTTGCTCGCTGCTCAGCAGTTTCAGGTTGAGCAGTTTGCGCTCGAACTGCGCAAGCTTCTCGGGGCTGACCTTGATTCGATGCTGCGCCAGGGCGGCGTCGACAATCTCTTGCAGGTTTCGCTGGCCATCGAAGAGCAAGGCAAGTGAGTACTCGGCCTGGCCCAGTTCAAAACCGATATCACTACGGGGGTCGTAGAGGTTGTAGCGTCGGGTGACCGCGTCTGCTGGCGGTGGTGTCACGACCAGATCATCCCTGAAGCAGGAATGGACGCGGGCACTCGACTTTTCGAGGGCATAGGCCGAGGCACTCATGTGCGGGGTCGCATCGAGTGCAGGCTTGGCATGTAGGACTCCTGCAGTGCCTTGCGGCCCTGAGCCTTGATGCTTTCGAGGTGCTCGGTGGCAGGCTGGGCACAGGCTCGCCCCAGCACGAACACCGCCCCCGGTCGGGTCGGCCCGCACACGGGCTCATGGGTGGTCTGGATCGGCTCCCAACCATGCCGGTACATCAGGTGCTCGATACTGCTGGCACTCAAGTAGCGGCGATGGTTATGGGTTAGAAACCCTTGTTTGATGCCATAACCCAACGCGCGACCTTCAATCAGCAGCAATCCGTCCTCGGCACTGGCCTGCCGGCAAAGTTGCATGACCTGGTTGACGTCATGCACATGCTCCAGCGAACCGTTGATGATGATCAGGTTGTAATCACCCGTGGGGCTCATGTGTTCGGCGCCCACCAGGTCGATGTCCAGGCCGATATTCTTGCCGTATTCGACGTAGGCCCGGTCAGGGTCATTGCCTCTGACTGTCCAGCCGCGCTTGGCAAAAGGAATCATCAGGCCGCCGGCGGAGCAACCGACGTCAAGCATTTTGCCTTTGGCGGGAAGCACATCTTGCAGGTGCTGATACAGGTGTTCGCCGCGGCGTACCTGGTCCAGAAAGAAGGCGCGCTCCGGCTCCGTATTGCCGAACAAACTCAGGCGGTAGAACTTGTCGTAGTAAGCGCTGTAGAAGGCTTCGTCGAAGCGGTATTGCTGGAAAATATGCCCACAATCCTGGCAGCCGAGCACTGGCAATGCCACCGCCTGGTCACCGGGGCCCTGGACACTTTCCAGCAACACCCGATGATCTTTGGAATTGCAAAGTTCACAATCCATTTTCTGCGCACGAAAGGTTTCAGGCATTTGCAATAGTTGCAAATACTGTTGTTCTATAGTTGTACTCACAATGAAGCTCCATTCACTTAATGCAGAAGAAGCCTTCAAAGCAAATATATTTGAAAATACTGGTTATATCCTTGAAGCCGGCGCGGGATAACATGTCGATATTGCCGGTCGTGGAAAAAGGCTCAAGGACACCTTTCAAACTTCTGGTCTTCGCCAGGATTTCATCGGCGTTATAACCTTGGTCGCGCTTGTAATCTACATACAGGCTGCTGAGGATGTCTTGAAAGCGTGCGTCTGGGCCGCGTACTTTTTCAAACATGATAAAAGCACCGCCCCAGTTCAAGGTTTCGTAGATACGATCGAACAAGGCTTGGCGAATGCGCGGGTGCACGAACTGAATAGTGTAATAAGCAACTATCAGATCACTTTTTTCATAGGGAAAGGTCAGGATATCGTCGGTAACGAAGCTGACGTTGTGCTGCGGCGACGCGCTCAAGAGCTCATTCGCCTTGCGCGTCATGGCCTCTTCCACATCAATGCCCACCCACTTCACCGAGGCGCAGTGGCGCTGTGCAAGTTGTCGAGTGAGGGTGCCGGTGGAACTACCCAGTTCGTAGCAGGTGCTATCGCTCTTTACAAAAAAGTCGCTGAGCGACAGCACGATGTTATGCCCGTCCTTATATTTAGGTACGGACTTCGAAACATGGGAGTCAAAGTGTTGCGGAGTACTGCCTCCGAAACTCCATGAGGCATTACTCGACTCTACGCCGTCACCGACGGTTTCGTAGAGAGTGGCAGGCGAGGTAATTAGGGAAGACATGTATGTCACATCCTTGTCCGATACCAATGGGGGTGTACTAGTACAACGAGAATCCTTTCTCTCGGACAGGAGAGTATCCAGTCTTAGTTAACGTGTCATCATTTTTTTTTGCGAACAATAAAGGTGCGATTGCACCAAAAAGGTGCGAGAAATCGCTGTTGAGAATAGTCCGCAGTACACACCGATTGTTGATGTTCTCGGTACTTGAGGTTGCCCTGTTCGAGGCGGTGGATCTTGCATCGCCTTGAAGGCGCATCAAGCCGCGAGGCAGAGGGCTCGGACCGCGCTCGACAGTGATTCGTTGTTTGACATCATCGGCCTGATTCCCGGTATCGATCTTGAGGCCAGGGCTTCTTCATGACTGTTTGGCAGCGTAGGTCTCGCCAGTCAGCAGCAGGACGCCTTCTTTTGAGCTGACGCGGGTGATGCTGTTGATCACGACATTAAGGCCGCTTGAATGCGGGAACAGCGAAAACAACAACTCGAAATACAGGTAGTCCTGAACCAGGCGCGCCGCCAGATCGGGATGGTCTTGCAAGAGCGCCCTGAAGCTTGGGTAGCCCAGCTGTGCCAGCTGCGGAATGTCGACAAAACCCTGGTCGATATCGTCGGTTTTGCATTCGGCGGCAAAGGTGTCGGCGCAGTCAAGAAAGCATTGCGGCAGATCGCAGTGGTGGATGCGCAGTTCATAGGGCGTTGCTGGGATCGTCAGTGCCTCGCCGAAGCCCAGGCTGCGATAGCCGATGGTTTTTGGGTCGATGAGTTGGTCGGCTGAGGTGAACTTCATGGGGATTGGCGTCTGAGTTGGCAGGGGCAGGGCGTCAGTTTGTTTTCGCAGGTTCAAGAGCTAACCTCCTTTCGGTCGCTGCAAGCGCCCGCGGCCGTGATAGTTCAGAAAGTCCCACATCGGCGCGGTGAGCGTTTCCTGTGAGGCAATGCGCCAGAAGGTTGTTTCCCCCAGCAGCGGTTGCAGGCGATGGATCAGTTCCTGCGCCGCATTGTGGTGCCCGGTGTGCAGCCAGTGCCTGAACAGTTGCTGGTTTTCCTGCCTGGGTAATTGCGCCGCCTGGAGCAGTATCAGTGAGAATCGAAAATCAAGGGTCCACAGACGCTTGAGGAAGTCGACCCGCTCGGGGATGGGCAGGCTCACCAGCCATTTTCGCGCCTGATGGTCCACGTCGGCTGTGCCGGTTCTATTGGCCAGTTGTTCGGGAGTGAAGTGAGTGTCATCCATGATTTGCAATCGTCAGAGAAGCCGGGAAGGGACTGTACTGTGTCCGATGTGATGCGGTAACAAGCGTCTCTATTTTCTTTCATCATCCTGAAGGTAGACCTTGGAGCCTGCGGGTATGGATTCCTTCTTGATCATGCTTGGTAGCGAGAACGGGGTATGACTCAAGGGCTGTTTTTTCTTGACTGAAACAAAAAAATCAATGTGTGTATAAATGTGCTCGCCTTGTGGTGTGCAGATGAGCAACGGGGCCCCGTTTTTGAGTTCGCGCATAAAGGCCTGGGGGACACCAGGAGCGAGCACGCAACCTTGGCCCGTTATGCTGAAGACGTCTTCAACTTCAAAAAGAAATTGCATCGGGTGCGCCTGATCTGGTCATTCTTTCATGTGATCCGACTCTATCTTTTAGTGGCGGCGCTTCCAACTGCTTAATGCGCTACTCAGGTTTGAACTATCTGGATTTGGAGCTTGGAAATGGGGTTCTCCACCACTGTCTGGGAATGGTACGGGCAGGATGAGTACAAGCGGGTGCTGGCGGTGGGCGAGGCGATTGATGCCCTCGGATTCCTGGTATTGGATTCCGGCGCTCAGCAGGCCAGCATTCCCGATTGCGCCGCCTGTGAAGCCTGGTCCATGGCGATGTTGCCATTGGAGGCGCTGCTTGCAACGTGCGCGAGCGCTTTGCCGGATGAGGTTCGGGCTGGAGTGCAAAACCTCTGGGAGCAATGCAACGGGTTGTCCGAGGCGGCCTTTCATTGTGGCAATCGGGGGATCTTCGAGCATGGGCAGTGGCAGTTGTTGCGGGAGGCTGCTGGGCAGTTGTTGGGTGTGATGGAAGAGGCGCAGTTGCGCCCCTTTCTGGAGGAACTGATGGTGGATTGTGGACGTGCGGTGCATGGCGTGAAGTCTTGACCCAAGTGTTGGCCTGAAGCTGTTAACGAATGCGGCAAGCTGTGACTGAGTGGAAAGAAACGGATGTTTGACGAGCTGATATTTACCGCTGAAACGCCTGCAAAAGATGATGCCTATGTCGGTGGTGGGGCCTGCCTGCCCACTGATCTGGCTTGGCCCTGTTCGCCTGATGGCGTGCCGCTGACACACCTCATGGCCTTTCCTGGAAGTTGGTTTTCAGAGGCCTTGATTGATGGGGAGTATTGGGTTTCGGTTTTTATGCCTTATCAGCTGGGTGAAGTGGCTCACTATCGAAAGCTGCGCGCCATTGACGGTCGTTCGCAAGCAATTGTCATGGGCTATGTTCGAGCCGGTTCCGAGCGGAATGAGGCGGCTCAGCCGATTTCAGATCGCGGGACGGTGCGGCTGGGGGTGAACGCCGACGTGGACGATGATGAAAACCTGGCCTCGAAGTTGGATGGCGTGGACGCTTGGCTGCAGTCGCCTGTTTCAGCGGGAGCAGGGCGTAGAAGGGTATCCATTTATGGGGGCGATCTGGATAGAGCGCTGCCTGAGCATAAAGGCGTGCTTTCGGATGGCATGGGGTATCTGTTTCTGGATGAGGACTTTTCAGAGAGGACAGGCGCGGGGATTGGTCGGTTCTTTTTGCAGTTGGGGTAGGGCGATAGGGCGCTATCGAAAGCGGAGGCCAGGCCAGCGATCTTCGCTGAAAGGGCGTTTAATGCCAGTTGAGAGGCTTCTAGATAGACGGAGAGAGCCAATACTCTATCCCTGGTCGGAGCCTTACCTAAGTGTCTGTGGCTCTGGCAGTTACCCGTCTGGATTCAGCTGTGTCGGTGCTTTGTCGTTTGGGGGCTAATCGCTTTCGGCCAGGAGCGGTCATTGGCGGACTTTGCCCCCCCTCGCCTGAAATTACGCGCTGCCATGATGCTATAGGCATGTAAATGTATTGGAGCAAACACAATTGCCTTTACCGTATTCATTACTACGTCATTCAGCTTCTGAACTTGCCAGATTGATTCAACGGCGCGAGCTCTCCTCCACATCCATTGTGTCCACCTACCTGGCACGTATCGAAGCGCTTAACCCATCACTCAACGCCTTGGTGCAGGTATGTGGCGAGGCTGCGTTGGCACGCGCCTGGGAGGCCGATCGTGCAGTTGCCCAAGGTGAGTATTGGGGAGCGCTGCATGGCGTCCCCTTCACCGTTAAAGACGTTATGGATACTCGCGGTGTGGTGTCAGCAGTCGGCTTGGTCGATCGGGCTCGATACGTACCCGAGCAGGACGCTGTAGTGGTTAGGCGAATGAAAGCTGCCGGCGCGATCTTGCTTGGCAAAAGCAATTGCCCACCCGGGGGCGACGGGGGCGTCACTGATAACCCCGTATATGGTGCTACGCGTAATCCGCATTCTCTATCCCACAGCCCAGGAGGCAGCAGCGGTGGCGAAGCTGCTGCGATCGCCGCCGGCCTTTCACCATTGGGATTAGGCAGTGATTCCGGCGGTAGCTTGCGTGTGCCTGCGCATTTTTGCGGTATCAGTACGTTGAAACCCACCAGTGGCCGTGTACCCAACACCGGTGTATTCGATCATCTTGGCGGGCTCAGCGACTACCGCAGCCAGATTGGCCCAATGGCCCGACATGTCGAGGATCTGGCTTTGGTGCTGCAATTGATCGCCGGTGAGGACGCTCGGGACGCCGGCGTGATACCGATGCCGCTCTGCGCCATGAGTACTGTCGAACTACGCGGATTGCGAGTGGCTTGGTACGGCGAGGGCGGCATTGCACCTGTTGACGACATCACGCAGACGACTCTGCAGTCGGTGGCCGAGATATTGAGGGAGGCAGGTGCCGTGCTCTCTTCGGCGTTCCCTGAGGCATTGGCCAATTCCAGAGCCATTACCGAACGCTATTGGGCCATGAGCAAAGGCTCCGGGGCGGAGTTAGTACAGTTGTTGGCAGACTGGGATCAATTTCGCAGTGCAATGCTGGGGTTCATGGAGGGCTACGACATCATTCTCTGTCCTGTCGACGCCGCACCGGCGCCGTGCGTGGGAGAGGCACGGCCTACCCTGTTCAGTCACACGTTGCCCTACAGTTTGGCAGGTTGGCCCAGCGTGGTAATTCGTGCCGGTACTAGCGATACGGGTTTGCCGGTGGGGGTGCAGATCGTCGCGCGACCTTGGCACGAGCATGTTGCTTTGGCTGCAGCAGTAGCAGTTGAGAAAGCGCTCCCATTCACGCTTTGAATCGCCACCGGTCATTGGCAAAAACCTGAGCCGAAAATGCACGCAGGTTTATTTTTAATACATGAGCCGCTTCATATCACGGCCAAAAGCACCTGAAAAAGATCCATTTGGTTGGCTGCTATCGCTCCACAAAAGCAGCCCATCAGCTAGAAAAATAAGGCGCACTGCGCCTCTTGCGCCCGCAAACGCAGGATCAGGCCCGAGGTGAATTCAATCACCAGATGATGATCCGCAGGGTCGACCGGTTGAATCCTCAACCCAAAGCGAACTTTGGTTGAGGACAGCTATCGGCCACTTGCGGACGTTCCTCGGCCACCAGGGCCAACGCCATGGCCCACCTGGCGGCGCAGCGAGGGTTCCGCTGGCTTGCTCCATGGGGGGCTTGCGACCGCTGTTTTCGTCAAAGGCATAGGACGGATGTGCTAGATAGCCCTTTGCTACATGTTCAGGGTGCCAAGCTATTGCCTTCAAAAATAACGGCAAAGGACCGCCCCTATGATCGCTTTTACAAGGCATTTCTTGCCTGCCGCATTACTGTGTAGTGCCCTCGCTGCCCAAGCGAGCGAAGTGCTGAAGGGCGACTACTGGGTCGTTCACCACCAGGGGGCCTTGGGCAAGAATCAGGTGTTCATCGCCGACGGCGACCCCACTCACATCATCAATCGTCCAGGTGGCGCGAAATCATTGGGTGTCTATCAACTTTACGAAGAGCCCGGTAAACCCAACTTCACCTCTTACGATGTCGAAATCGATTGTGCAAAGAACCGCGTGCGCATCATGGGTGCGGCGGATTTCCACAGCGTGTTCAATGATTTTCGCAATGCGAAGTACTCCAGCCAATGGCAGAGCAAACCTGACGCCTGGCTGGCACAAAGCCGTGACTTTGTCTGTAAGCCGACTGAACGCCAGGCCAAAAAGATGGAGCACTTGGGTGTGATGCCCGCGTCGCAAATGAGCAAGGCAGGGCCGCAGTTCTTCGAGATATTGAACCGCGAGGCAGCCAAGGCGGCCATCATGCAGAAGATAGATGAAGGGTTCGCGCAGATGTCTGCCAAGTAACCTGGCCTTCAGGGAGAAGACCTTATGAACCGATTGTTTATGTTGGCCCTGCTCGCCACCTTGCTCAGTGGCTGCGCATCATTGTCGGCCAGCAGTGCCTGGAAAGATCGCCCGGTGGGCGAACTGATCGACTTCTTCGGCGTGCCAAGGCAGATCATGGTGGCGCCGAAGGAAGATATGGTCGTGCTCAGATATGTACGTGACAGTAGCTATGTTTCACGTGAAGCCGCGGGTACTTACACGGGGCCGCAGAACGGGCAACTTGTGCATGCAGAATACTGGGAAGACGTGCAGCACTCAGGCAGTTGCGAAATCAATGTGTTCGTCAACAGAGCGCGACTGGTGGAGAAGGTGCGAACTAAAGGGCGTTGTGTAGCGGTCCAGATGACGCCGGCAGGGTAGGAATGGGCCACTGGCGAGGGCAGATTCCACGAACATGCACATCAGGACAGTGGTCGTCGACCTGCGCTACGGGCGCGTGCATGGCCCACTTTGGGGGTCAGGAGATCGGCAACCCTGTACCAGGTCTCATCCGAGAACTCGTAACGCTTTGCAATTGCAGAATTCCTTCTCGTAGAGGAGTAGGGACTCTACAAAAACTGAGCTAACGAGGGGCCATGATTGGAGTTCTGGGCTTTAGTACAGAGCCTCACAAAGCGGCCCTTCACGAGGGGCAGGAACCGGCCAGAAGCGGACGTTCGCAAGCGATCGCTAACGCGTGGGACGGGCGGCTTGGAGATCTCTACTTTACAAGGTGCGGCTCGTGTTTCTGCCTAAAATGGCTTCGAAGAGCTACGCGAGCCGCCGAATGTTACGTAAAGTTAGCTTGCATCTCCCACAGCAAGGCCAAGGCTCAACCCGTTTTGAGTGATTTTACCAATACGTCGACGAGCTGAATCCAAAGCATCACGTACTCGCCTTCTAATTATATACTCATCTAAGCCAGCAGAGCTCGCTCTGACAGAATCGGCTATTTGCACTAGCTCGGGTGATATATAGCTGACAAGCGCCGGATCTAAGGCTATTGGAAGGCCTGCATTCGAGTCTTTAGATACGCGATTTCTGGTAGGACCGAAAGACAGATAATTTGATAAGAAATCTGCACTCATCACCGGAGAAGGCTGAGGCCTTCCTCCGTAAGTTGTGTTGACCTTACTACTGATGCTGAATGCCATTTGATCCAAGGTTAGCCACCAACTGGTGTATCCAAATGCAATATCGCTTTTCTGGCGTCTCCTGGAGATCACGCCAACAAAATTTTCGGTGTCATGCTCCGCAAGTCGCAGAGCTAGCATGTTGTCAGAGTTTGAATTAGTACGCCGTCCCTCATGAATTCTTATCCATTCTTCCTTGACGGCGATTCGATACGCTGCGTCCACGCTTTCAACTTCTTCAGATATATTATCCATTGAAATCTGGAAGAATTCATTTATATAGTCAGCCACGTCATCTTCAGGGCGCGCCGTCCCTCTAAATTTTGAAACCCAAGAGTTGAATGCTGACGGCGCCGCGCCACTAGCAATATAGAATGAAAAAAGATATGGGTAGGAGCCGTTCCAATTGTTTGTACCGATGTTAAGAGAGCAAGCGATGCTACGATTCATGTGGCGCTCTACTTCTTCAATGACCCCAGAAGTAACTTTTAGTTTTAAGCCGGCAGAATGAGCCGCCTTTATCAATTTCTTGAATTGCCAATCTTCCTCATCCAACAACTCTTCGGCGAATAATGGAAGTATTGCAGAGGTGTCTAGCCAAATCTCACCCTCGCTAAATATTTTTTTCACAGCTGCTTGAACATCTGGAGTTTCGCGGAGAAACGCCAGCATGGTATAGGAGTCCGCGAGCCCTTTAATGTGATGGTTAATGGAGTCTGATGGGCTTGACAAGACCCTCTCAACGGCAGCAGCGAGCAAATTTAGCAGCGCGTCAGTTCTGGGGGTTTTATCGTAATCGTTGAGCATAACTTTAGTGATTTCGACAAGTCCTTCGAAACCAATTTTATCCATCTGCCCGTTATTAATGGCGTGGACAAAAGATTCTCCCCGATTTAATAGGAACTTTTCTATACTTAACATGCATATATCGCAAAGTGCTAACTCGACGTCTTCAGATGGGATCATGGATGCCGGAAAAATTGTGCGCAATATCTTTTTAATTTCTTCTTTAAGCTTTCGATTCTGAATAGCGTTTTCTGCTAGCTTTTCACGTAACCGCTCATATTCCTCGTATTTCAAGCAAAAAGAATCTGCCCCATTTATAGTGTGATGATTTATTATTTTTTTAGTTAGCCTATTTAGAGACTTGTTAGTTTCATCAATGACTGTTTTTTGATCCTGGTTGGCAAGAGTCTCAATGATGGATTTGTGAATCTCTTCTCTTGGCATGAGCTCGTTTGATGAGGTATTACGCAAAGCCATTTTAACCAAACCATCAAACGCCAGCTTAGTCAGCCCCTTTTCTCTAGTGTCATCCTCCCATTGCATTTCAAGAAAAACCAGTGCCGCACGACTTTCGTTGGGGCTTAGCTTTTGTGGCCTTCTCTCAAGAACTTGGTCCCTCTCAAGTATTGGATCAGCTATATCTCTTGCGAAAGACGCAGCCACCGTCTCTCTGTGATCGTCCCCTTCGTAACGATCTAGAAAATAGTTTTTATCGAAAATATCTAGTCTTAATTTATAATCTTTTCTAAGTGTTTTTTTTACTTCATCTCCCTTGGCGCCTATCTCCTGATTTGTTACATAAATAAGATCAGTAACGTGCGGAAAATTTTTTTTGATCTTTTTTGCTGTACCTTTAATCTTTTGGTCCCAAGCCATTGCAACTGAATACTGAAGCATTACTGTGGTTTCTCCCTCCGGAGAAAAAAGTTCCGCGTCCCTTCCTTCGTCGCCTGAGGGGTGAGCCATTGTCCGTATTGCTGGATACTCAGAGCTTAAAAATGCTGAGGCAAATTGCTCAAACCTCGCCCAGTCCGAAGGTTTGGTTTCTTTTAAAGCGAAGTTGAGTCGATTACGGTGCATCATCAAACTCCTTTTTGTGAGGCAGATTTATATTTATCGGGAATGATGCCTAAAGTTAGCCGAAAAAGCTAAGCAGGTTAGTCCCAAGACCAACCGATCGAGAAGCGCAAGCTAAATCGACACGTACTTTCGTAGTCCGCAAGCCAGTAGCGGTCGCTTGCCAACGTCCGCTTTTGGCCCAGAGTGTGTAAAAACGCTTCCGAGAGTTAATCTTGAAGATCGCAGTGTTGTCCGCGCAGATGAGTCAGGCAGGGTGCCAAAGCAAACACGGGGGGATATCTAGTGGTTACATCAACGGGCGAGCTGGCGATACGTCAGATTTCAGCGCTTCCTCCGGAAATCCTAGTACTAGAAGCGGAGGCAGTTACAGATGGTTTTAGGTTTCTCACGCGCTTGGTTGCAGATTGGAAAAACGGGTCTAATCGATTCGATCAACCAGGTGAATGTCTTTTTGGAGCCTTCCGCAACGGGCAACTGATCGCCATCGGTGGTCTTTCATATGATCCATATGCTGGGCCGGACATCGGGAGACTACGGAGGGTTTACGTCGCGCGTGCATCAAGGGGCCAGAATGTGGGTAAAGCTCTGGTGCAGCAGCTTCTGGAATATGCGGCTCAGCGATTCATTGTCGTGCGCCTATCCACGGATACACCAGAGGGAGCCGCATTTTACATTCGCTGCGGGTTCCAACAGATACAAGATGATTTTGCTACTCATGTGAAGTCATTAGTAGATGTCACGTAATCAGGGCGAAATCACTTATGAAGCGCTTCATCCAAGGTGAACATCGCGGCCAGAGCACCTTGCTTCCCGAAAGCCTCGACGACTATGTCAGCGATACCAATCCGGTGCGTGTAGTCGATGTCTTCGTCGACGAACTCGACCTGGTTACCTTGGGTTTTGACGGTGTTATTCCAGCTGACACAGGCCGGCCTGCTTACCACCCTGCGATCCTGCTGAAAATTTACATCTACGGCTATCTCAACCGCATTCAGTCGAGCCGGCGTCTTGAGCGAGAAGCCCAGCGCAATGTCGAGTTGATGTGGCTGACTGGTCGCTTGATGCCCGATTTCAAGACCATTGCCAACTTCCGAAAAGACAACAGTAAGGCCATCCGGGGCGTCTGCCGCCAGTTCGTTGTGCTGTGTCAGCAGTTGGGATTATTTGGAGAGAGTCTGGTCGCCATCGACGGCAGCAAGTTCAAGGCGGTCAACAACCGCGACCGCAACTTCACCAGCGCCAAACTGAAGCGGCGAATGGAAGAAGTTGAATCGGGCATCAACCGTTACCTGACGGCGCTCGATACTGCCGATCGGCAAGAACCCACATCCTCTGAGCCAAAAGCCGTGCGGCTGGAAGAGAAAATCGCCAAGCTGAAAACGCAAATGAAAGAGCTTCAAGCGATTGAAGTCCAGCTCAACGAATCGCCGGATAAACAGGTTTCACTGACCGATCCAGACGCCCGTTCCATGATGACGCGCGGCACCGGTATCGTCGGTTACAGCGTCCAGACAGCGGTCGATACGCAGCACCATTTGATCGTTGCGCATGAGGTGACCAACGTCGGTTCCGATCGTGATCAACTCAGCTCGATGGCCAAGCAGGCCCGCGAAGCGATGGCGTCAGAAACGCTGTCGGTAGTGGCTGACCGAGGTTACTTCAAAAGCGAAGAAATCCTGGCTTGTCACGAGGCCAACATCACCGCCTATGTGCCCAATCCGATGACCTCTGGAGCCAAGGCTGACGGGCGTTTCAATAACGATGCCTTCATCTATGACACAGCGAAAAACGAATACATTTGCCCGGCTGGAGAAGCGCTCATTTGGCGCTACACCAATGTTGAAAAAGGCCTGAAGCTGCACCGTTATTGGAGTTCGAAATGCCGGGGCTGTGCAATGAAACCGCAGTGCACACCGAGCACGGAGCGGCGGGTTCGACGCTGGGAGCATGAAGCAGTACTGGAGGAAATGCAGAACCGGTTGCGCAACGCGCCGGAAATGATGCGGATCCGAAAACGGACAGTTGAGCATCCCTTCGGGACGCTCAAGCAATGGATGGGCGCGACACACTTCCTGACCCGAAAGTTTAACGGGGTGAGTGCAGAGATGAGCCTGAATGTGCTCGCCTACAATCTGAAACGGGTCATGAAAATCATCGGCACCACTGGCTTGATGAGCGCGTTAACGGCGTAAAAACCTGTATTTTTTATCCCTTCCAAAGGACTTAGGGGTTGCTGAGCCGTTTAACTGTTCCAGGAAACGTCATGGCCATGATCAGTAAGTGAAACGTGAGCAGGGCCTCTTAGCGTCGACAGAGAAAACCCAATTCGGCGTTTTTACACACTCTGGGCCGATTGCAGCCACTTTTAAAAGACTTTTTCCCCCTAAAAAGTCCAAGGCCCCATTTGAAACGCTCCGCGCTACCAAGCAGCGCGGAGCGCTCAGGCGTCAGTCTTGAAGGCGCCAGCCCATCACTCCCAACAGGTCGCAGCTGTCACGCAGCAGAATCGCCGCTGCGTTGGAGATATGTTGCAGATCGGTGTCGTCAGCACTCTTGAACTCTGCGCGGGAGAGGCTTTCCAGCAGTTGAGTCACGGCCAGTAAACGTGCGGTGCCGTTGGCGTGCAGCACGTCCAAGGGGGCGGTCTTGTCGATAAACAGGCAGGGAATCAGGCAGTCGATGCCGGTGATGGGGATGTATTGCTGAGTCATGGGAACCTCCGCTTGTGGGTAAGGGAGCTGTCCTGTCGTCGCCAGTCGAATAGGTGGCAGCTATACGCGGGTTGGCGAGCCGACTCATCCCACAATAATCGGCAGATCCGAGGATCTCCCGCGTACAGCCGCCATGAAAGATCGCCGTGAACATAAAGGGTCCTCGGCAAAGCTTGCAAGCGGAAGTGCCTGTGGGTGAGTTGCCAGGTCGCCAAACCCGGTCGCCATTAGGGCGAGTGGGGACTATGGATGTTGGGTCTTGGGGGGACAAGTCAGACGCGTCTGCAAGTTTTGTAGGATTGCGGAGCGGGACTTGGCGGCCTGCGAGCCGGCCAGTTTTTCTGGGGGGTGGGGTACATATCCGTTGCTGCGGGTGCGGCGGCTGGCGGTTTCGCCCTTACGGCGAGTCCCTTTTTACAAACGCCTAAAAAGGAACCAAAAACGCTTGCCCCTCCATGGGCCCCTCGCTGGGGCTCGGGGTTCCCTCTCTCCGGCATTGCTCCGGGGGCCCGCCGCCAACCGGCCATCCATGGCCGGGTGGCGGCTAGCTCGGCATCCTTGCCGAGCTGCCCCCTACGCAACGCCTACGTTCGGCCGGCTGGGAAGGGGCCTGAAGATCAAGATCAAAAGCCAAAGCCAAAGCCACGGCAAACGGCGCGCCCGTCCGGGCGGCGCATTTTTAAGCCTTCTTCAGCACAACAATTCCCTCTCGTAGGAGCCGGCTTGCCGGCGAAGAGGGCGGTCTGGTCGTGCGCGGAATAACGACAGCCCAGCGCTGCACTGGCGGCTGTTTTCGCCGGCAAGCCTGCTCCTACAACGCTCGCGCGTTCCTCTCGTGAATGAAGCTTTTATGACAAAAGTTCGGTAGCACATCGCCACGCACGTCTTGGGTATGTAACGCGCTTGAGGGGGCCGCCAGGCCACTTTTTTAAGCCGAGGCGGGACGCCGGGAGTGAGGCTATGGGGACTATGGAACGCTACTCGAAAGTGGGCATGCAGGAGCTGGATCAACGGCTGTCGAAGATTGTCGAGGCGGCGCGCAAGAAGCCGGTGTCGGTCTATCGCTACGGGGCGCCGTGGGTCTGGATCGTGTCCCAGGATGACTGGCAGGGCGCCTTGAAGGAGGTGGCCAGCTATATCCCGCCGGGGCATTCGCTGGTGCTGCTGCGTCCGCAGATCGATGAGTTGCTGGATCAGCACCGCGATCTGCTCCAGGGCCTCAATGCCGAGCCCGGCATGCTGATCGCGCCGCGTACGGTGATGCACATTCTGTTGCTGCAGTTGCTGTATTCGGTGCCCAGCGAGCAGCAGCTGTATGAACAGCTCAGTTACAACCTGTTGTTCCGTTGGTTCGTCGGTCTTGATCTGAATCAGAAGGTCTGGAGCTTCAGTGTCCTGAGTCGCGACATCGCCACGCTGTTGAACAACCCGCGGGCGGTGCAGTTGATCCAGAAAATCATCGGTGAAGTGTTTTGCGGCGCGCTGCTGCAAATGCCCGAGTTCTCGCTGAATTTTGCGCTGTTGCACACCTGGCTGGCGCGCCACGAAAACACCTCGATCAGCAGCAATTGAAGCGGCCAAACGCTGTGCAGACGGCGACGGCAATGCGCGTGCGCGCGCCAATTTTCAGTTTTTTAGGGGGCGGTGTGGAGCATCTGGGCAAATCAGGGCGACCCGGCAGTGGCGGGCGCTGGTGGCCGTTGTGCGGCTGGTTGACGCTGGCGGCACTGGCGCCGGCGGTGCAGGCCGAGGAGGGCGAGGCGGTGCCGGTCGAAACCACGGCTGCGGCGCGGTTGGTGGACGTCAATGAATACTTCGTGCGCGGCAATACGGTGCTCGATGCCCGGGCCATCGAGGAGGCGGTGTACCCGTTCCTCGGGCCGCAGAAGGCCCTGGCCGATATCGAAGGCGCCCGGGATGCGCTGCAGAAGGTCTATCAGGAGCGCGGCTACCAGTCGGTGTTCGTCGAGCTGCCGGAGCAGAAGGTCGAGGACGGCATCGTTTATCTGCAGGTCAGTGAAACCAAGGTCGGCCGGGTGCGGGTGGTGGGGGCCAAGCATTACTCGCCGGTGGAGATCCGCGATCAGGTGCCGGCGTTGCAAGAAGGTCAGGTGCCGGATTTTGCCACGGTGCAAAGCCAGCTGGCCGGGCTCAATCGTGGCGCCGGGCGCCAGGTCATGCCGCTGGTGCGCGAAGGCCAGCGCCCGGGGACCATGGACGTGGACCTGCAAGTGGAGGACCAGAACCCCTGGCACGCCAGCGTCGGCCTGAACAACGACTACAGCGCCGACACCGAGAAGCTGCGCAGCGTGGTCAACGTCGGCTACGACAACCTCTGGCAACTGGGCCACAGCATTTCCCTGACCTATTTCACCGCGCCCCAGGACACCGACAACGCCAAGGTCTGGTCCGGTTCCTACAGCGCGCCTTTGAGCGAGCGCTGGGCCCTGCAGTTCTCCGGTTACCAGTCCGACAGCAACATCGCCACCATCGGTGGCAGCAACGTGCTGGGCAAGGGCCATTCCTACGGGGTGTCGGCGATCTACAGCTTGCCCGCGGCCGGCAACTGGGCCAACTCGCTGTCGGTGGGGGTGGACTTCAAGGACTTCGAGGAAGAGATGCGCTTTGGCCGCAGCAGCGACCAGATTCCGCTCAAGTACGCCCCCGTGACCTTTGGCTACAACGGCTACCGCTACAGCGAAAAATCCCAGCTGGGCCTGGGCCTGAACCTGATCGTCGGCACCCGGCGCTTCTTCGGCTACGGCAGCGACGCCGAGGAGTTCCACTACAAGCGCGATGAGGCCAGTGCCAGTTTCTCGGTGCTCAAGGGCGACCTGAATTTCACCTACACCTTCGCCAACGACTGGCAGTCGGCGTCCAAGACCGCCTTCCAGCTGGCCTCCGGGCCCCTGGTGTCCAACGAGCAGTATTCCGCCGGTGGCGCCACCTCGGTGCGCGGCTACCTGGCCGCCGAGCGTACCGGGGACGAGGGCTACCTGTTCTCCCAGGAACTGCGCACGCCGTCCCTGGCCAAGTTCCTCGGCAGCTACGTGCAGGAGTGGCGTTTCTATGCCTTTGCCGAAGGCGCGCACCTGTCCCTGCACGAGCCGCTGCCCGAGCAGGAGGACCAATACAGCCTGGCCAGCGTTGGCCTCGGCACCCGCGCCAGTTTGAGCAAGTGGCTGTCCGGCAGCCTCGACTGGGGCTACCCGCTCAAAGACGGCCCCAACACCCAGAAATACGACCCGCGCCTGCACTTCAGTGTGCAAGCGACGTTCTGACTTTACGGAGACCCTTCCCATGCAACGCTTATTCCTGAGCCTGTTGATCTGCCTGGGCTTCGTGCTCCCGGCCACGGCCCATGCCTGGTGGCAGGACGACTGGCATTACCGCAAGCAGATCAGCGTGGACACCACGCCCCAGGGCGCGGCCATCAACGAGGCCCTGGGCCGCACCGCGCTGCTGGTGCGCCTGCACACCGGCAATTTCACCTTCGACGGGGTCAAGGAAGACGGCGCCGACCTGCGCTTTGTCGCCGCCGATGACAAGACCGTGCTCAACCACCAGATCGAAAGCTTCGACCCGCTGATGGGCATGGCGCTGATCTGGGTCGATGTGCCCAAGCTCGAAGGCGGCCAGCGCCAGGACATCTGGATGTACTACGGCAACCAGAAGGCCCCGAGCACCGCCAATGGTCAGCTGACCTTCGACCCCAGCTACACCGCCATCTACCACTTCGACGGCAGCAACGGCACCCCGGCCAAAGACACCACCGCCTACGGCAACACCGCGCAGAACGCCACCGGCGCGGCGATTGACGGGGTCATCGGCCGCGCCTTGCAGTTCAGCGGCCAGCCGCTGTTGCTGCCGGCCAGCCCGTCGCTGCAGCACAACGCCGGCGGCGCCTTCACCTTCAGCGCCTGGGTACGCCTGGATCAGGCCAGCGGTGAGCAACTGCTGCTGGCCCGCCGCGAAGGCGCCGGCAGCCTGCTGATCGGCATCAACCAGGGCCTGCCCTTCGTCGAAGTGGACGGCCAGCGCGCCGCCTCCACCCAGCCGCTGAACCCGGGGCAGTGGCAGCACCTGGCCCTGAGCGGAGAGGGCAGCCGCCTGGCGCTGTACGTCAACGGCCGCGAAACCGCGAGCCTGGCCCAGGCCATTCCCACCTTCAATTCGGTGCTGGCGATCGGTGCCGACCTGCCGCCCGCCGCCGGCGCCGAGGCCAGCCATTTCCTGCCGTTCACCGGGGCCCTGGACGAGCTGCGCCTGTCCAAGGTGGCGCGTCCGGCGGCGCTGATCCTGGCCGATGCCAGCGCCCAGGGCGCGGAGTCGAAGCTGGTGGCTTATGGCGTCGATGAAGAACAGTCGGGTTTTGGTTTCGGCAGCCTGGGCTTCCTGCTCAAGGCGGTGCCGGTGGATGCCTGGGTGATCATCCTGGTGCTGGTGGGGATGATGATCCAGTCCTGGGTGATCATGCTGCGCAAGAACCGCATGGTCGGCCGGGTCAGCGCCGCCAATGCGCTGTTCCGCGAGCAGTTCGCCAAGGTCGGCACGCGCCTGGAGATGTTCGCCGACGACCAGGTCCTGGCCAGCCGCCTGGAGCATTCCTCGCTGTGGCGCCTGTACCTGGTGGCGGTGAAAGAGATCCGCACCCGCCGCGAGCAGGGCGCCGACACCTCCTCGGTGTCGGCGGCCACCATCGAGGCCATCCGCTGCTCCATGGACGGGGTGCGCACCCGGGAAAACCAGCAGCTGAGTTCCAAGCTCTCGACCCTGTCCAACGCCATTGCCGGCGGCCCCTACATCGGCCTGTTGGGCACGGTGCTGGGGATCATGGTGGTGTTCCTCGGCACCGCCATGGCCGGTGACGTCAACATCAACGCCATCGCCCCGGGCATGGCCGCGGCCTTGCTGGCCACCGCCATGGGCCTGTTCGTCGCGATCCCGGCGCTGTTTGGCTACAACCGCCTGATCACCCGCAACAAGGAAGTCGGCGCCGACATGCGGGTGTTCGTCGACGAGTTCATCACCCGGCTGGCGGAGCTGCATGGCGAGAGCCAGCACAGCGAGAACGCCCACTGGCGGGTCAGTCACAGCAACGCGTCGGTTCCGGCCTGAGGAGAACTGCCATGGCTTCCGTGAACGCCTCCCATGACGACGAAGACGATGCCGCCGTCGACAGCATCAACATCACGCCCCTGGTGGACGTGCTGATGGTGGTGCTGGTGATGTTCATCCTCACCGCCACCGCCCAGGTTTCGGGCATCCAGATCCACCTGCCCAAGGCCAGCGCCTCGGTGTTGCTGTCCGAGGCCAAGACCAAGGCCATTTCGGTGAACGACGGCGGCCAGGTGTTCCTCGACGCCTACCCGGTGACCCTGGGCGAGCTGGAAGAGCGCCTGCGCATCGAGAAGGCGCAGAACCCGGACTTCCCGATCATCGTCCGTGGCGATGCCACGGTGCAGTACCAGAAGGTCATCGAAGTCCTCGACCTGCTGCGCCGCCTGGAGTTGTCCCAGGTCGGCCTGGTCACCGGCAAACCGAGCCAGGGCTGAGCCATGACCGCACAACAACCCATCGAACTGCCTCCGGTGCAGAACAAACCGCGAGCCGTGCGCCTGCTGAAGTGGGGCGCCGGATTGCTGCTGGGGGCCGTGGCCGCCTGGTTTTTGTGGCAGTGGGCCAATGACATGGCCGGGGTGCGTCGGGAAGCACCGAAGGTGCCGACCATCATCCCGCTGCCGCCACCGCCGCCACCCCCACCGCCGCCTCCGGAGAAACCCAAGGAGCCGGAGCCGGTGGAGGAAAAGATCCCGGAACCCGAACCCACGCCCACCCCCGAGGAGGTCAAGCCCGAGGAAGAAGCACCGCCATCGCCGGCGGACGATCTGGCCAACCCGATGCAGATCGACGGCGACGCCCAGGCCGGCAACGACGGCTTCAACGTCGGCGCCGGCAAGGGCGGCGGCATGGCCGGCGCCGGTGGTGGCGGGCTGGGCACCGGCACCTACAAGCAGTACCTGGCGGCGACCTTCCAGCGCGCGCTGCGCGAGGACCCGGAGCTGCGCAAGAAGGCCTATGCGCTGCAGGTGGACCTGTGGCTCGGCGCCGACGGCCAAGTGACCCGCGCCGAACTGGCCGGCTCCAGCGGCAATCCCGAGACCGACCAGCAGGTGCTGGCGGCGCTGCGGGCCACGCCGCGCCTGAAAGAGCGCATGCCGGCCTCCCTGACCTTGCCGGTGCGCCTGTCCCTCAAGGGCCGGCGTCCGGAATGAGCGAACCCCTATTTGCAGTTTCTACAGGAGTTGTGTGCAGATGATTTCCACCGTGAATCGATTGACCCTGGCGCTCGGCATGGTCGCCCTGACCCTGGCCGGACAGGCCGCGGCTGCCGCCGCGCCTTCGGAGAACGCCACGATCAACCTGATCCGTCTGTTGGTGCAGCAGGGGGTATTGAAGCAGGAGCAGGCCGACGGGCTGATTGCCCAGGCCGAGAAAGAGGCCCAGCAGGCCCGCGCCGCCACCGCTGTGGCCGCTACCGGCCCCGCTGCGGCGCCCGGTGATGTGCGGGTGCAATATGTGCCGGCCATCGTCCGTGACCAGATCCGCGATCAGGTCAAGGCCGAGGTCATGGCCACCGCCAAGCAGGAAAACTGGGCCCAGCCCAACACCTTCCCGGACTGGGTCTCGCGCATCAGCTTTGACGGTGACATCCGCCTGCGCCAGGAGTCGCGGTTCTTTGCCGACAACAACAGCAACGAGCTCGTCGACTACGCCAAGCTCAACGACAACGGCCCCTACGACGTCAACAAGGACACCAACAGCAAGCTGCCGCCGCTGCTCAACAGCCGCGAGGACCGCGACAACCTGTTCCGCCTGCGGGCGCGCCTGGGCATGAAGGCGGTGATCTCGCCGGAATGGACCGCCGGCATCCGCATCGGCACCGGCTCGGACAACAACCCGGTGTCCACCACCCAGACCCTGGGCGGCGGCTTCGGCAAGAAGGACATCTGGCTCGACCAGGGCTACCTGACCTGGAAGGCCACCCAGGACCTGACCCTGACTGGCGGGCGTTTCGCCAACCCGTTCTATTCCACCGACATGCTGTATTCCAACGACCTGAACTTCGACGGCGTGGCGGCGATCTTCAACCACAAGCTGGGCAGCGACTGGGGCCTGTTCGGCACCCTCGGCGCCTTCCCGGTGGAGTACACCAACGACACCGCCACCAGCAACGGCTTCGACAAGAACGAGAGCGACACCAAGTGGCTGTTCGGCGGGCAGATTGGCGCCAACTGGAAGATCAACCGCAGCAACAGCCTCAAGGGCGCCTTGGCCTACTACCGCTTCGACGACATCGAAGGCCAGCGCTCCAGCCCATGCGCGCCTTGGGCCGGGGCTCCGGGCTGCGACACTGACGGCTCGCGGGTGGCCTTCATGCAGAAGGGCAACAGCGTGTTCCTGCTGCGCGACATCACCCCCAACCCGGCCACCCCGGGCCTGACCCCGCAGCCGCAGTTCGTCGGCCTGGCCTCCAAGTTCGACGTGCTCGACCTGAACCTGGCCTGGGACACCGAATTGCCGGACGACCTGCGCCTGCGCAGCCAGACCAACTTCATCCGCAACCTGGCCTACGACAAGGGCGAGATGCTCAAGCGCAGCGAGGGCGAGATCGTCAATAACATCAACCGCAACGGCCAGTTCGAAAGTGGCGGCAATGCGCTGCTGGTGCAGTTCACCCTGGGCAACGCCCTGGAGATGAAGAAATCCGGCGATTGGAACCTGCTGGCTGGCTACAAGTACATCCAGCCCGACGCCTTGCCCGACGGCTTCAACGATTCCTCGTTCCATCTGGGCGGCACCAACGCCAAGGGCTATTTCGTCGGCGGCAATTACGGCATCGACAAGAACATCTACGCCACGGCCCGCTACATGAGCGCCTCGGAAGTCTACGGGCCGCGCTATGAAGTCGACGTCATGCAGCTTGAACTCAATACGCGCTTCTAAGCATCAGGAGGAAGGTTATGAACAGCCGAGCGAGGGCAGGGGCGGTCAGCCTGTTAGTGGCCTGGGGCGTGCTGGCCAGTGCCAGCGCTAGCGCCGAAGGCATGGAGGAGCGCCTGCGCACCCAGTTGCGTAGCGCTACCCAGCAGTTGCAGGCGCTGCAAAGCGAGCAGGCCCAGGCCGCGGCGGCGCGGATCGCCGCCGAGAACGCGGCCAAGCAAGCCCAGGCCGAGGTCAAGCAACTGAGCGCCGAGCTGGCCAAGACCCGCGGTGTGGCCGAGCAACTGGCCGGCCAGCAGCAGAACCTGCAAAGCCAGGCCCAAGCCCAGGCGGCGGCCAGCAGCGAGCAGTTGGGCAAGTTCAAGAAAGCCTACGAGGACTTGCTGGTGCTGGCCCGGGGCAAGGAAGCCGAGCGGGCGAAATTGCAGGCGCAATTGAGCGAACGTGACACACAAGTGCAGCAATGCGCGGTCAAGAATCAACAGATGTACGGCATCGCCAAACAGATCCTGGCGGCCTACGAAAAGATCGATGTGGCTGAGCTGGTGAAAATCCGTCAGCCCTTCGCCGGCAGCGCCCGGGTCAAGTTCGAGGAACTGGCCCAGGGCTTTGGCGACGAGCTTTACCAGACCCAGTTCGACGCCCCGCAGGCGGCGAGCACCCACTGATCACCAGGGAAGAGATGACCATGACTTTGATTACCAGCGTGACCACCGACAGCCTCACCGACCTGCTGCAAGGCGCCGGCTACCGGGTCAACCAGACCGAACAGAACGGCATCGTGCAACTGCTCAGCGCCAGCCAGGGCATCGGCTACGCCGTGCGTTTCGGCAACCCGGGCAGCGAGGCTGGGCACTATGTGGACTTCACCTACAGCTGCGCCCTGCGGGTGCAGGGCGAATTGCCGGCGGGGCTGGCGCAGCTGTGGAACGCCTCGCGGCGCTTTGCCCGGCTGTCGCTGCAGGGCGAGTTCCTGGTGATGGAGATGGACGTGGTGGTGGCCGGGGTCGGCGAGACTCACCTGCGCAGCCAGCTGGAGTTGTGGGACCGGTTGCTGCAGGAGTTCATCGTCTACCTGCGCGAATACAGCCAGCAGGCGGCCCAGTTGCAGGCCCAGGCCGAGCAGCCCCAGGCGCCACAAAGCCAACCCCAGGAAGAGGTGGCCAGCCTGTGAAAAAGCCGACCCTGGTGGTCGGTGCCGGGGCACTGACCCTGCTTGGCCTGGCGCTGGGGCTGGCCCTGCGCCCGGGCAACGACCCGGTGGCGGCGCAGCAGCCGGCACCGGCCGTGTTGCAGCAATCGGCGAGCACGCCGGCGGTGGCGCGCCTGGGCAACCAGCAGGTGGCGGCCGAGGAACTCAAGGCGCTGTTCGCCAGCCTGCCCGAGGAGTCCCGGGGCCAATTGCGCGGCAACCGCCCGGCCCTGGAAGCCTGGATACGTTCGCGCTTGGCGGAAAAGGCCGTGCTGGAACAGGCCGATGCCCAGGGCTGGCGCCAGCGCCCGGAGGTGGAGCAGCAGACCCGCGCCGCCACCGAGCAGATCGTGTTTCGCGACTATTTGCAGTCGGTCAGCCAGGTGCCGGCGGACTACCCCAGCGCCGCCGAACTGCAGCAGGCCTATGACAGCGGCAAGGCGGCGTGGCTGACCCCGCCGCTGTACCGGGTCAGCCAGATCTTCCTCGCCGTCGCCGACCCGCAGGCTGTCGAGCAGGTACGGCGCCAGGCCCAGGAGCTGAGCCGCAAGGCCCAGGCCGCGCCGGGGGAGTTTGCCGCCTTGGCGGCGCAGTATTCCCAGGACTCGGGCAGCGCCCAGCGTGGCGGCGACGCGGGGCTGCAACCCTTGCAGCAACTGGTGCCGGAAGTGCGCAGCGCGGTGGCCCGGCTCAAGGTCGGTGGCGTTTCGGAGGTGGTGCAGAGCGCGGCGGGTTTCCATGTGCTCAAGCTCACCGAACAGCAGCCGGCGCGAACCGCCAGCCTGGATGAGCTGCGCGAGCGCCTGACCCAGGCTCTGCGCGCCCAGCGCCAGGAGCAGATCGCCAAGGCCTATTTGGAAGGCATGCTCAACACCGCGACCCTGAGCATTGACGGCGCCGTACTGAATCAGGTCCTGGAGGACACGTTGTAGGCGCCGGCTTGCCAGCGAAGGTGATCTCACGGGCCCCTTCGCCGGCAAGCCGTCTCCTACGGGGCAACACGCAGGCCCGGCAACCGTAGGCGCTGGCTTGCCAGCGAAGGCGGTCTCACGGTCCCCGCCGCCCGCCAAGGAAGCAACACTCAACAAGACAGGGAGTCACCAATGTCATTTCTCGAACCCGCTCCACACCAGGGTGTCGCACCCTACGTTGCGCCCCAGGAACCCCGGGAAGCCTGGCTGGCCCTGGCCGCCGGGGTCGATCCTGAGGTCGCCCAGTATTTCCTGGTCAGTGCCCGCTGCGGTTGCTTCATGCAGGCAGCCCGCAGCCTGAACATCAAGGCCACGCTGTTGCGCAAGCAACTGGCCTTGCTGGAAGAGCACCTGCGCCGTTCACTGTTCTGTTATCAGGGGAGTGCCTTGAGCCTGAGCCGCGAGGGCCTGCAACTGCAGGCACAACTGATTGCCCTGGCCCACCAGCGGCGGCTGCCGGTGATCGAGCAGCCGTTGATTCGGGTTGCCGTGGCGCAAACCCTTCTCCACGACATTCTCGGTCGCGACCTGATCGCCTTGCTGCGGCGCAATGCCAGCGCCCGCCTGGAGATCATCTCCATCGACAGCGACCTGTCCCTGCAAGCCCTGAGCGCCGATCTGGTGCTGTGGCTAGCGGCCGAAGACTCACCGCTGCCGGGGCCCAGTTTCGCCACCCGCGAGCCGCTGCCCCTGGCGCGCATCGACTACCTGCCACATATCGCCAAGCGCTACTCGCGGGTGGCGGCCCGTCCCGACAGCCTCGACGACCTGGCCGACTACATGCTGGTGCAGTGGCAGCACGACTGTCAGGTAGAGCCGTTCCGGCCCTGGAACAGCCTGGTGGAACAACGCCTGGCAGGGGTGGTGCACGTCCATGTCTATGAACTGATGCTGGAGATGATCCGCTGCAGCGCCTGCATCGGCTTGCTGCCTCAGTACATCAGCCATTTCGACCGCGGCCTGACTGCCTTGCCGGGGTTGTTCAGCGAGCCCATGCAGCGCCGGGCCTGGCTGGCGGTGAATGCCCAGGTGCAGCATGAGGAACAGGTGCAGCAACTGGTGGAGCTGATCCTCAACACCTTCAGCGAGCGTGAGGATTGGTTTGCTTGAGGCGCGCCGCCTCGTGGGGGTGGCCCGCTCCGAACGCTTGGCGCTGTCCGGACCGGGCGCTCAGGCTCATGCCTTGGTTTCAGGGATCATCAGATCCTCCCAGTCGTCTTGTACTTCGGCGGTGCTGGTCTTCTTGTCGGGGAAGTGGGCGATGTTCCACTGGGTGTCGGGACTGAACTCGTCGTCGAGCAGGTCTTTGGCGATAGCGTTGGCTTTGATGGCCTCCTGCCGGTTTGCCGGCACGTCACCCTCAAGGTCCTCGCCCTCTGGGTTGATCCATACCCCTGGCGCCGGGTTGACACCAGGATCGCCCCGGTAGGCGTCTTGCAGTTGTTTGCGTGCTTCTACGATCGCCGCCGCTTCAGCCCGGGGAGTGCCACGAGCTACAAGCAGGGCCTGTTCCATGGCGTCGCTTTGCCGAGGATCTGCGTCGCCAGCACAGTCAGTCGCCCGAGCTGTAGGGCAATGGTTTCTGAGGCCTGTGCCGCTCTGCACTTGAGTGCCTCGCCAGAGTCGCATTCATGCCCTTACACTCGATGGCCATTTCCACTTCAAGGAAGACCGGCCATGCCTAACGCCAATCCCACTATCGTTATCGAGCGTTGCAACGAATCCCATATCGACGGCCTGACCGCGCTGTACAGCGAACCCAGCGTGGCGGCCCAGACCCTGCAACTGCCTTATCAGTCCCGCGAGTTGTGGCGCAAGCGTGTAACGCAGGGGCAGGACAACGAGGGGCTGGTTGCCTTGGTGGCGCTGCACCAGGGCATGGTGATCGGCAATTGCAGCCTGATGCAGGTGAGGCGTGTGCGCCGGGCCCACTGCGCCGAGGTTGGCATGGGGGTTGCCCCCTCCTGGCAGCGCCAGGGCGTCGGCAGCCGTCTGCTGGCGGCGGTGCTGGAGGTGGCGGATAACTGGATGAACCTGCGCCGGGTCGAACTCACGGTGTATGCCGATAACCAGCCGGCCATTGGCCTGTACCAGAAGTTCGGCTTTGAAACCGAAGGCCAGCTGCGGGACTACGCCATCCGTGGCGGGCAATACGTCGACGTGCTGAGCATGGCCCGGCTGCGTCGTTGAGGTCGGGCTTGTGTAGCCGCTGCCGCAGGCTGCGAACGGCTTGGGCGGCATTCCGACGCAGGAGACGCAGGGATCTTGAGGCCGCCCAAGATTGACAGGTGATCGCCAAGCAAGGCCCTGCGGGCCTTTTCGCAGCCTCGCCAGGGCTCGGCAGCGGCTACAGGTCAGTGCCGAGCCATTTTGTAGCCGCTGCCGTAGGCTGCGAACGGCTCCGCAGGAGACGCAGGGATCTTGAGGCCGCCCAAGATTGACAGGCGATCGCCAAGCAAGGCCTTGCGGGCCTTGAGGTTCACTCCAGCAAAGCAAAATCCACCGCCGCCCGGGCATGTAATTCGGTGGTGTCGAGCAGGGGCAGGGGGCTGTGCTCTGGCTTGAGCAGCAGGCCGATTTCCGTGCAGCCGAGGATGATGGCCTGGGCACCACGGGCCCTGAGTGATTCGATCACCTGCTGGTACACCCGGCGCGACGCGTCGCTGATGATCCCGACGCACAATTCCTCGTAGATGATCCGGTGCACCGCCTGGCGCTCCTGCGCATCGGGCACCAGCACATTCAGTCCTTGTTGGCTCAGGCGGCTCTTGAGGAACTCCTGTTCCATGGTGAAGGCGGTGCCCAGCAGACCGACGTTCAGGGTGCCGGCCGCCAGCGCGGCCTGGGCCGTGGGGTCGGCGATATGCAGGAAGGGCACGGCCGTGGCCGCCTGAATCTGCTCGGCCACCTTGTGCATGGTGTTGGTACAGAGCACCAGGCACTCGGCGCCGCCGGCCTGCAATCGCTGGGCGGCGTCTATCAGAATCCGTGCCGCTTCATCCCAGCGCCCGGCGTGCTGGGCCTGTTCGACAGGCCCGAAGTCGACGCTGTACATTAGCAACCGCGCCGAGCGCAGCGGCCCCAATTGATCGCGAACCTGCTGATTGATCAGGCGGTAGTATTCGGCGCTGGACTCCCAGCTCATGCCGCCGATCAGGCCGATGGTGCGCATGGGCAACTCCTCTGTGGTGTGGGTGAGTGAGCTTCAGTTTCGTCTCGCCTGAGCTGGCGATCTATCAGGAAATTTCACATGCCCGAGGTCCTCGAACACCGCCTGCTGGACGGTCGGCTGCTTCTGCAACTGTTGCCCGCAGCCGCCTACAGCGCGCGCGATCCGGCGCAGTGGCAGACCCTGGGTGTGACCCTGGAACGCCAGCGCGGGGTGCATGCCATCGATTCCGATCGGCGCGAGGATTTCGACACCTGGCCCGGCACCCTGGCCTTGACGCCCAAGGGCGTTGAGGTGTTCTCCGAATCTGCCCGTGGCGGCGAATACCTGCTGGCGCGCTGGCAGGAGCAGACGCCGCTGATCCCCGGCGAGCGCCGCCTGCAGCGTTCGGGGCATGCCCAGGCCCTGGCCCTGGGGCGTGAAGCCCGGCGCCTGCTGTTGGCGCCGGTCATCGATGAGTTGGCCCTGGAGCACTGTGCCCTGGCCTTTGTCGGTCTGTCCCAGTCCCGCCACATTGCCACGGCGCCGTTACCACGGCTGGGGCAGGTGCTGGAGCAGGTGGCCGACCAGTACGCCCAGCCCTTGTCCCTGGCGCAATTGGCACTCACTTACGGTCACAACGAACTGCGACTGCTGCGGGACTTTCGCCGCGCCGTCGGCATGACGCCCCATGCCTGGATCACCGAGGTGCGGCTGCAGGCAGCCCGGCGCTTGCTGGAGCGCACGGACCTGCCCCTGGCGGCCATTGCCCACGACAGCGGCTTTGCCCACCAATCGCACCTGGGCAGCGCCTTGCGCAAAAGCCTCGGCCTGACCCCGCGCCAGTACCGGCTGCGTTTTCACTCCTGTCTCCCTGTACCTGTCCGGTCTCCCAGCCGCGGGCAGTAAACGGTCCGCAGCGACATGGCGGGGCAAGGCCGGAGCCAGCGGCTAGAGGAATGGGTTGGCCCTGGGGTAAACACCCCAACGCCCGGGACCGGCATCTGCCATGATCAAGACCGGCGACCTGCAGTTCCCAAAGGTCGATGCCAGGGACACACCGCAATGGACGATATCCAGCAACTGGGCGAGATGCTCCGCCACTACGCCGCCAGCGAAGCCCACAAGAAGCAGCTGTTCGACAGCCAGTCGGTGGTTTGGGCCCGGCGTATTCATGAGCTGTTCGGGCAGATTGAACAGTGGCTGGCACCGGTGCTGTTGCCGGATCTGCTGGAGCTGCACCGTGAGCCTTATGTGGCCTTCAGCCCGGCATTGCCGGTGGAGAATTCCACCTTTAACAGCGAGAAGCTGACCATTGTCATCGCTGGCAAACCCGTGGAGTTCGTCCCGGATGTGATGGGCCCCAATGGGCAGATTTCCCTGGCGGTGATCGGCCTGACGGCGGCGCGCCTGGGCAGTGTTTCCCTGGTGGGCGAGGCCAGCGGCGCCTTGCAATGGCGCAAGACCAACGGCCTCAAGGACCCCGACACCTTCGTTTTCGACGGCAACTTCCTGGCGGCCCAATTGCAGAGTCTGATCCCCCGCGAGCGCGCCTGATGTAGGCGCTGGCTTGCCGGCGAAAGCGAGCGCCGGCCATGTGCAGGTCTTGCGGGCCCCTTCGCCGGCAGGCCGGCTCTTATGGGGCAACACGCAGCACCGGCAACTGTAGGCGCTGGCTTGCCAGCGAAAGCGGCCTCTGGCCATGTACAAGGCTTGCGGGCCTCTTTGCCGGCAAGCCGGCTCCTACGGAGTGCGTTACATGTCCAGGTTGATCCACCCCGGCTTGGGCTCTTCCGGCGCCACGGCATTGATCTTCTTGCCGGTGGCCACTTCCACGCGATGCGCTACGTCGGGGTCGTCGGCAAAGGGAATCAGGCTGGCGTCATCCAGGCTCTTGGCGCTCTGGTGGCGCAGGCAGTACTCGATGCTGAGGTAGAGAAACGCCACCCCCAGCAGATTGAACAGAATATCCATCGCTCATCCGGCTCCCTAAAAAAGCCGCCGGTCACTGGGACCGGCGGGCAATGCCTGGCTCAGGCGATCTGTGCGTCGCTCAGGGCCAGTTCTTCATCGGCCACGCGTACCGTGCGCCAGGTGTTGTAGGCCATCAGCAGCATGCCACTGAGGAAGAACACACCACCGGCAAAGCGCACCACGAACCCCGGATGGCTGGCCACCAGGGCCTCGACGAAGGAGTAGGTGAGGGTGCCGTCTTCGTTGACCGCGCGCCACATCAGGCCCTGGGTGATGCCGTTGACCCACATTGAAGCGATGTAGAGCACGGTGCCGATGGTGGCCAGCCAGAAGTGCAGGTTGATCAGCGGCACGCTGTACATCTGCTCGCGGCCGAAGACCTTGGGCACCATGTGGTAGATCGCACCGAAGGTGATCATGGCCACCCAGCCCAGGGCCCCGGCGTGCACATGGCCGATGGTCCAGTCGGTGTAGTGGGAGAGGGCGTTGACGGTCTTGATCGCCATCATCGGGCCTTCGAAGGTCGACATGCCGTAGAACGCCAGGGACAGCACCAGAAAGCGCAGGATCGGGTCGGTGCGCAGCTTATGCCAGGCGCCCGAGAGGGTCATCATGCCGTTGATCATGCCGCCCCAGCTGGGGGCCAGGAGGATCAGCGACATGGCCATGCCCAGGGACTGCGCCCAGTCTGGCAGGGCGGTGTAGTGCAAGTGGTGTGGGCCGGCCCAGATGTACAGGGTGATCAGCGCCCAGAAGTGCACGATGGACAGACGATAGGAGTACACCGGGCGTCCCACTTGCTTGGGCACGAAGTAGTACATCATCCCGAGAAAGCCGGTGGTCAGGAAGAAGCCCACGGCGTTGTGGCCGTACCACCACTGGACCATGGCGTCGGTGGCCCCGGAATACACCGGGTAGGACTTGAACCAGTCCACCGGGATCGACAGGTGGTTGACCACGTGGAGCATGGCGATCACCAGGATGAAGGCACCGAAGAACCAGTTGCCGACATAGATGTGCTGGCTCTTGCGCCTTACCACGGTGGTGAAGAAGACGATGGCATAGGCCACCCAGACCACCGCCATCCACACCGCGCCGGCGAATTCGATCTCGGCGTATTCCTTGGTGGTGGTGTAGCCCAGGGGCAGGGTGATCAGCATGATCACGATCACCGACTGCCAGCCCCAGAAGGTGAAGGCGGCCAGGGTGTCGGAGTACAGCCGCACCTGGCAGGTACGCTGTACGGCGTAATAGCTGGCGGCGAACTGGGCGCTGCCGGCAAAGCCGAAGATCACCAGGCTGGTGTGCAGCGGCCGCAGGCGGCCGAAGGTGCTCCAGGGCAGATCGAGGTTCATCTCCGGCCACACCAGTTGCGAGGCGATCCACACCCCCATGGCCATGCCGATCACGCCCCATACCACGGTTGCGACGACGAATTGGCGAACCACCTTGTAGTTGTAGGCCTGTCCGATTGTTGCTGAGTTCATGGTCAATGCTTCCACGGTTGCAAAGTCTTGCCAGGCCACCCGGTCTGGCACGGGGTGCACTGTAGGAATCAGCGGGGAAACAAAACAGGCTCAGAAAAACTGCATTAATACGGATCAGATTTATCTCATGTCCACGGCGCTATGGTGGCGGCTGATATGGTTTTTTAGTTTTTACCTGAATCTGTAACGTTCTGCGCCGTACGCGCATAGTCGCCCCCTCACAATACGCGCCGTTTCGAGCACGACCAGCACCGATGAGGATGAGGTAGGCACATGTATCAGTACGACGACTATGACCGGGCCCTGGTCTTTGAGCGGGTGGCGCAGTTTCGTGATCAGGTCGAGCGCTTCATGGGCGGCCAACTGAGCGAGGAGGAGTTCCTGCCCCTGCGCCTGCAGAACGGCCTGTATATGCAGAAGCATGCCTACATGCTGCGGGTGGCGATTCCCTACGGCACCCTGAGCGCCCGGCAGATGCGCACCCTGGCCAGCATCGCCCGGGACTTCGACCGCGGCTACGGTCACTTCACCACTCGGCAGAACCTGCAGTTCAACTGGATCGAGCTGGCCCAGGTGCCGGACATCCTGCAGCGCCTGGCCGAGGTGGAGATGCACGCCATCCAGACCTCCGGCAACTGCGTGCGCAACATCACCACCGAGGCCTTTGCCGGGGTCGCCGCCGATGAGTACCTGGACCCACGCCCCCTGGCGGAGATCCTGCGCCAGTGGTCCACCATCAACCCGGAATTCCTGTTCCTGCCGCGCAAGTTCAAGATCGCCATCTGCTCGGCCAGGCAGGACCGCGCGGCGATCATGATGCATGACATCGGCCTGTATCTTTATCGTGCCCGCAGCGGCGAAATGCTTTTGCGCGTGATCGTCGGCGGGGGCCTGGGGCGCACGCCGATCCTTGGCCTGCAGATTCGTGACGGGCTGCCCTGGCAGCACCTGCTGTCCTACGTCGAGGCGGTGCTGCGGGTCTACAACCGCTATGGCCGGCGTGACAACAAGTACAAGGCGCGGATCAAGATCCTGGTCAAGGCCCTGGGCATCGAGGCCTTCGCCAAGGAAGTGGAGGAGGAGTGGCAGCACCTCAAGGATGGTCCGGCGCAACTCACCGACGAGGAGTACCAACGGGTCGCCAGTGCCTTTGTGCCGCCGGTCTACGAGCGCCTGGCGGACACCGATCTGGATTACGGCAGCCACCTGGCCGAGTCCCCGGCCTTCGCCCGCTGGGTGGCGCGCAATGTGCACCCGCACAAGGTGCCGGGTTACACCTGCGTGGTGCTGTCCACCAAGCCGGGGCCAAGCTCGCCGCCGGGGGACGTCACCGGTCAGCAGATGGAGGCGGTGGCCGACTGGTCCGAGCGTTTCGGCTTCGGCGAGATTCGTATTGCCCATGAACAGAACATCGTCCTGCCGGATGTGCCCAAGTCGCAGCTGTTCGAGCTTTGGCAGTGTGCCTCTGAGCACGGCCTGGGCACCGCCAACGCGGGCTTGCTGACTGACATCATCGCCTGCCCGGGCGGCGACTTCTGTGCCCTGGCCAACGCCCGGTCGCTGCCGATTACCCTGGCCATCCAGCAGCGCTTCGAGGACCTGGACTACCTCCACGACCTGGGGGACATCAGCCTGAACATCTCCGGCTGCATGAACGCTTGCGGCCACCACCACATCGGCAATATCGGCATTCTCGGGGTCGACAAGAACGGCAGCGAGTGGTTCCAGGTCACCCTGGGTGGCGCCAAGGGCCGTGACAGCGCCCTGGGCAAGGTGATCGGGCCGTCCTTCAGCGCCGAGGAAATCCCCGAAGTGATCGAGCGCATCATCGCCACCTTCGTGCGCTACCGGGAAAGCGACGAACCCTTCGTCGAGACCCTGCAGCGCATCGGCCTGGAGCCGTTCAAGGAACGGGTCTATCCCAAGGCCCTGGAGGCGCTGGCATGAACAATCTGCTGCGGCTGTGCGAGGGCGAAGCCCAATTGGTCGAGGACGATGCCTGGAGCCTGGTGCGCGGGGTTGACGATACGCTGCCCGACGGGCCGCTGATCCTGCCCCTGGCCCTGTGGCTGATGCGTCGCATCGAGCATCACACGGCCCGGGACGGCGTGTGGATCGGCCCGGATGACGAAGTGGAAAGCCTCAAGCCCTGGCTGAAGCTGATCCCGCTGATTGCCGTGGACTTCCCGAGCTTTCGTGATGGCCGGGGCTACAGCCAGGCCTACCTGCTGCGTACCCGCCTGGGCTGGATGGGCGAGTTGCGGGCCATTGGCGACGTGCTGCGCGATCAACTGAGCCATATGCGCCAGTGCGGCTTCGACAGCTTTGCCGTGCGCGAAGACAAATGCGCCCAGGACGCCCTCAAGGGGCTGGTGGGCATGAGCGTGCTCTATGGCCGCTCAGTGATCGAACCCCGGCCGCTGTTCCGCCGCAGGTAACCGCCGGCGTGCCAGCAACGGGACCCCGAAGATGATGTTTGTCGGGGTCCCTGGTGGCCTTTCATCCTGAAAACACCCTGCTCGGCAACCATCCTTTGGCTATACCTGTAACTCCCCTGGCCAGTTCCTGGCTGTTTCACCTACAGGAGTTACCCATGAAACTTGCATTGATGATCGGCACGGCGTGCCTTGCCTCTTTGGCCATGGTCGGCTGCTCCAGCAACGTGACCCAGCCCGACGAATACTCCGGGTTTCTCCAGGATTACAGCCGACTCAAGGAGGCCAAGTCGCCCTCCGGGGTGGAGGTGATGCGCTGGATCGATCCCAAGCTGGATGTAGGCCGGTACCGGGCGATCTACATCGAACCCACCCAGTTCTATCCGCAGCCACAAGCCACGGCGAAGATTCCCCAGAGCACCCTCGACGGTATCAATCAGTACTACGACCAGGCCCTCAGGCGTGAGGCGGCGCGCAGCCTGCCCCTGGCTCAAGGCCCCGGGCCGGGGGTGCTGGTGGTGCGGGCGGCAATCACGGCGGTCAGCAGTAAAACCGAAGGCCTGAAGCCTTATGAAATCATTCCTGTGGCCCTGGTGGCAGCGGCGGTCAGCACCGCCAGCGGAATTCGCGACCAGCAAACCACGCTGGGCACCGAGGCCGTGTTTCTCGATGGCAGCAGCGGCAAGGTCATTGCCCAGGTGGTGCGCAAGGGCACTGGCAAGCCCCTGGAAAACGACACGCAAGTGATGAAGGCCGATGACGTGAAGAACGTCATCGACGGTTGGGCGGCGGACTTCCACCAGTCTTTCGTCAAGTTCAAGGGGCGTTAGGGCCTGACTGTCCGGCGGCGGCCAACAGGGCCGCTGCCGCTTCAATAGTCCACTTGGGCCTGCTTGTTGTAGTAGCTGAGCAGCGAGTCGTAGGCCCGCATGATGGCGTGATAGTCCTCGCTCAGATGCTGTGGCTCCGCCTGTTTCTGCCAGTCCTGATGCAGGGCGAGCAAGGCTTGCTGATAACGCTGCGCCGGCCGCGTGATCTGGCTCCACAGGTAATAGGCCGGTTGTGTGCGGCTGCTCTGTGGTCGGTTGCGCAAGGGCTGCCCGGCATCCCAGGTCCGTTGCAGGTCCTGGCTGGCCTGTGCCAGTTGCGCCGGGGTCAGGGTTTTCTCGCGCATTCCCTGGCTGATCTGCTCCACTGTGAGCCGCGCCTGGATCATGTAGTCCAGCAGGTGCCAGTGGATGTCCTGCCCCAGGCGTTGCTCAAGCAGCCGCTGTTGCTCCCGTCGGGCGCCGATGTCTGCGCTCGCCAGGGCAGCGCGCAGGTCGGCGGAGGCTTGCAGGTAGTGGTCGAACTTGGGCTTGAGCAGGGCAACAGTGGCCGCGTCTTCCTCGGCCGGCATGTAAGCACCGGGTACGGCGCTGGAATGAGCGCGACGGGCCAGGTTGGCCTGGTGCAGTGCGTCGATGTAGCGCTCGGCCAGGTCGATCAGCGGGGCGTCGGGTTGCAGGTGGCGTAGCCGATAGAGCATGCGCGGTTCGCAGTCGCGGGCGGGCAGGGTATCCATGTCGGTCTTCGCGCTGTCTGCGAAGTCCTTGGCATTGTTCAGCAGGTCGGTGAACGCCGCGCGCCAGGCCGCTTGAGTGCCGTAGGTGTAGTAGCCCAGGCGCCAAGGCACATCGTATTGGTTGACGCAGTCGATCAGCGGCGCCCTGGCCGCGGCCTGGGCGCTGGCGGGGCTGTCCAGGCCGGCCAGCCACAGTTCGAAGCGGGCGATCGGCGCTCCGGCAGCCAGGAGTGCAAACAGGCCGAAAATCAGCGTGCAACCGAAAAGCAACAAGGGGCGTTGGCTCATGGCCGCTCCTCCTTGGGGTACCACTGCTCCTGGGTGGCCGGTGCTGCACACTCGGGGGTATCGGCCGGCATGCGCGCGCACAGCCGTTCGGTCCAGGGCTGCAGGCCCTGATAACGCCCGGCGGTGTGGCGCCCGTCGAACCACTTGAGGGTGGCGATTACGGCCACCAGCAGCACCAGTCCGGTGCCCAGCAGCAGGCGACGCGGCCAGGGATTGATGCGTTGCCAGGCGTTCAGCGGGTCGATCTGGCGCTGACGGGCCAGGGCCACCAGCAGCAGGACCCCGAGATAAGTGATAGTGGCCACTGGGTGGACCACGACGCCCAGCAGTGCGCCCAGCAGCGCCGCGGGCAGCAGGTCGCGGATCAGCTGCACGTCGTGATAGGGCGTCTGGTGCCGAGGCAGGTGTTGGCTGAGGCGCTCGTCCCACTGGAACAGGCGTTGGCTCAGGGGGCGCCAAAGTCGCTGCAGCCCTTCGCCCGCGGCGCAGAAGCACAGAGCCCAGACCAGCGTGACGCCGATAATCTCCCAGGGGCTGCTGTCTTGCCCGGCGTAATCGGCCATTGCGCCGGTGAGGCAGGCCAGAACCACCCCCAGGAGCATCGGCCAGCTGTTGATCGCGTGTTCCCAGTCCCGCCAGAAGTAGGGATTGCTGGCGGGCATGCCGGCGGCGACTTGCGGGTAGTCTGCCGCCAGGCTTGCAGCCAGCTTGTGACAGGCCTGCCAGTCCAGGTTGCCCAGGTGTCGGGCCCAGGCGCGGCGCTGACTGAAGCTCAGGGGCGCGAGCAACAAGCGTGCCGCACGGTGTTCCGGGGTGCTCGGCGGTTCGCTCGCCAGTTGTTGCTGGTGGGCCAGGTACAGCGGTGCCTGATGGCGTTTCAACAGCCGCGGCCAGAGCTGTTCCGGGCAGTTGTCTGCACTATTGGCGTGCCAGCCTTGGCCGGCGCAGACCGCCTGGAACACCGCCACCGACCAATAAGGGCTGTTGGCCAGTGTCTGTGCCAGCCATTGGTTGAACCATTGTCGGTGCTGCAGGTGCAGCAGCCAGGCGTGGGCTGAACGCTGGGCGTAGGCCTCCAGGAACGCCGCTTCATCCTTGGCCTCCAGGGCTGCGGCCAGTGGCTCTTGTACTCGCTGATAGAGCTGCTGCTGCAACTCCTGCACCAGATACTCCGGCAGATCCAGGCGTTGCCAGGCACTCATCCAGCGCAGGCGCTCGAACCCCCAGTGCAACACCGCATCGGCTTGCGCCGGGTGTTCGACGCAATAGCGCAGCAGGGCCAGTTCGAACTCATAGGCGCACGCCTGCTCCTGGGCCTGCTGATAGCGCTGGTCGAGCTGATCGACAGGCAGCTCCTTGAGCAACATGGCCACCCGCTGCACCGGTGACAGCGCCAGCGTTACCGGCTCGTTGCCGGCCCAGGTTTCGGGCGTTTCCAGGGGCTCGTTCTGTTGCTCCCAATCCTTATGGGCCAGCGCCTCTTCATAGGCGTCGCGCAAGCGCTGGAAACCTTGCGGATCTTCATCCGGGCGGGTCTGTTTCAGCAGCTTGGCGTAGTGGCGCTTGATGGTCCGGGTATCCGCGGTGACCGGCAGGCCGAGTAGGGTCCAGCAACTCATTGGGCGATAGAACTCCATGCAACCCTTGGCAACATCCAGACATGACTGGAGGAAATGGCGCACCCTACCGGTTTCCCGGGTAAAAGTCCCTCGACTCGAATCCGTCTAAGCAACAGCGGCAGGCGTCTGGCGATTCAGTCCGGGTGGCAGGGGCGCGCGGCTTCTGCTGTGCCGCGCTCTGTTGCGCCGGGCGGGCGCGGGGCAGGTCTGAGCGGATGGCCGTCAGTGGAAAAGGGCTGTTAAAGCGATTTGTGATTATTTCCATACGCTTTGAATGGTTTAGTTAATGTTGTTTATAGGTTATAAAAAAATGAATAAAAACAATTGGTTATGATGTTTATGTGATGTTGATTGTAATTATTCTGTTGGCTGAGCAAGGAGCTATCAACTATGCCTGTAGTGGAACGCACGACTTTTCTGCCGGGCCGCAGCCCGGCCCAGGTCTTGGATTTCTGCCTCGAAGGGACCAACTTTCCCAAGATCTTTCCCGAGCGCGTGACCCCCTTGGGGGGCATCGACATCAATGACCTGCGCATCAGTGTCGGACGCCAGTTCAGCTTCCTGCACTGGATGTTCGGTGTCATACCGGCGAAATGGACGGTGGTTATACGTGAGGTCAGCGATCGGCATTTTGTCGACGAGATGCTCAAGGGCCCGCTGCGCGCCTTTCGTCACGAACATCGGGTCGAGGCCGCCGAAGGGGGCACCCTGTACACCGACCGCGTGACTTATCGGGCCATCGGTGGCGCACCTTTGGAGCGCTTGGTGGTCAACGCCTACATGGCGCGGATTTTCGATGCCCGGCACCGCAACATGTTGCGCTTGCTGGGGTGACGGCGCCGCGATGCCGTGTTTGCCCATTTCTATTCCAAGTTCAAGTTCAAGGAGCATGCCCATGAGCAAGAAGATACTGGTGGTCCTGACCAGCGTGGCCAAATACCCCAACCTGAACCGTGCCACCGGTCTGTGGCTGGGGGAGGCGGTGCATTTTGTGAAGAAGGTGCAAGCGGCCGGGTTCGAGGTGGATTACGTCAGTCCCAAGGGCGGCTACGTACCCATCGACCCCCACAGTCTGGCCATGGCCGACGACACCGACTGGCAGTGGTACCAGGACAGCGCCTTCATGAGCCGCCTGGGAGCGACCTTGCAACCGTCGCAGGTCCAGGCCCGGGACTATGTGGCCATCTATTACGCCGGTGGTCATGGCGTGCTCTGGGATTTTCCCGACAACCCCGAGTTGCAGGCCCTGAGTCGCGACATCTACGAGCAGGGCGGCTACGTCAGCTCGGTCTGCCATGGCGCGGTGGGCCTGCTGAACATCAGGCTCAGCGATGGCTCGTTGCTGATCGCCGGCAAACAGGTCAGCGGTTTCTCCAATGAAGAAGAGCGGCTCGCCGAGCTGGACTCGTACGTGCCGTACCTGACCGAGACCGAACTGCTCAAGCGCGGCGCCCTGTACCAGAAGGCCGCCGAGCCCTGGGCGCCGTTTGCCGTGCAAGACCAGCGGGTGATCAGCGGGCAGAACCCGGCCTCCGGAGGCCCCGTGGCGGACCTGCTGCTGGCGCACCTGCACGCTTGAGCACCGCCTTGCAGGAACCGGCTTGCCGGCCAAGAGGCCCGCGAGCCGGACCTAAGCTTGGCAACCGCCTTCGCCTGCACGTCGCCCCCTGCAGTCGGCCAGGTTGCTGGACATTTTATCCGTGGGGCAATAGGTGCTCGCGCCGTTTCATGCTTAACTTCGGCCTCTCAAGAATTTCTCATTGCTGTTCCATCATCACTGTTCAATAAAGGACTCCGTTCATGGCTCAAGTCACTCTCAAAGGCAACCCGGTTCAGGTTAACGGCCAACTGCCGCAAGTGGGTTCCAAAGCCCCTGCGTTCTCCCTGGTAGGCGCCGGTCTGGCCGATGTCTCCCTGAGCAGCCTCGCCGGCAAGCGCAAGGTGCTGAACATCTTCCCAAGCGTCGACACCCCAACCTGCGCCACCTCGGTACGCAAGTTCAACGCTCAGGCCAACGAGCTGGCCAACACCGTGGTGCTGTGCATCTCCGCTGACCTGCCGTTCGCCCAGGCCCGTTTCTGTGGCGCCGAAGGCCTGGAAAACGTGCAGAACCTGTCGACCCTGCGCGGCCGCGAGTTCATCGAGAACTACGGCGTGGCCATCGCCGACGGCCCGCTGGCCGGCCTGACCGCCCGCGCCGTGGTGGTGCTGGATGAAAACGACACCGTGCTGCACAGCGAACTGGTCAAGGAAATCGCCGAAGAGCCGAACTACGACGCCGCCCTGGCCGTGCTCAAGTAACAGGTTTTACAATTATTCACGGCCTGGCTCTGTCCAGGCCGTTTTTATTTGTGCTTCAGTGGCTTAGCGCCGAACCTTGAAACGTCAGTCAAAGGTAAATTGCCGGTAAAGGCGCTTTGCTAAAACCGCTCTAGTGCTTATCTTTCAGCCTTCCCCAAAGAAGACTCCCACGCGCCCAATGGTTGATCACTCCATGCAATCCTCTGCTCCCCGCAACTCTCGTCGCTGGCTGTTCGGCCTGTTTGTCCTGCTGCTGGTGATCGGCCTGTGCTGGAAATTCTGGCCCGCCGGCAGCGCCCCCAAAGAGGGTGCACAGGCGAAGGCCGCGGCCGGGCATACCGGACGCAGCGGCAGCCTGCGCCCTGGCTTCGGCGGCGCCAGCGGGCCGATCCCGGTGCGGGTGGCGCCGGTGACTCAGGGCGACTTCCCGCTGTACTACAAGGCCCTGGGCACGGTGACGGCACTCAACACCATCAATGTGCGCAGCCGGGTGGCGGGGGAGTTGGTCAAGGTCAACTTCGAGGAAGGGCAGATGGTCAAGGCCGGCGACCTGCTGGCGCAGATCGATCCGCGTCCTTATCAGAATGCCTTGCTCCAGGCCGAGGGCACCCTGCTGCAGAACCAGGCCCAGCTGAAGAACGCCCAGGTCGACCTTGAGCGTTATCGCGGCCTGTATGCCCAGGACAGCATCGCCAAACAGACCCTGGACACCGCTGCGGCGCTGGTGGGCCAGTACCAGGGCACGGTCAAGACCAATCAGGCGGCGGTCAACGACGCCAAGCTCAACCTTGAATTCACCAATATCCGCGCGCCGATTGCCGGGCGCGTGGGCCTGCGTCAGCTGGACGTAGGCAACCTGGTGTCGGCCAATGACACCACGGCACTGGTGATCATCACCCAGACCCAGCCCATCAGCGTGGCCTTCACCCTGCCGGAGAACAGCCTGGACACCGTGCTCAAGCGCTACCACAGCGGCGCCAAGCTGCCGGTGGAAGCCTGGGACCGGGGCGATGTGAAATTGCAGGCCAGCGGCATGCTGCAGAGCCTGGACAACCAGATCGACACCACCACCGGCACCCTGAAGTTCAAGGCGCGCTTCGATAACCGCGACCAGGGCCTGTTTCCCAATCAGTTCGTCAATGTGCGGCTGCTGGCCGACACCCTGAAGAATGTGGTGCTGGCACCTTCGGCCGCGATCCAGTTCGGCACCAACGGCACCTTCGTCTACGCCCTGGATGGTGATAACAAGGTGAAGATCCGCCAACTGCAGGTGAGCGACAGCAACGGCGACCTGACGGTGATCAAGGACGGCCTCAAGGCCGGCGACCGGGTGGTGATGGAAGGCACCGACCGCCTCAAGGACGGCAGCGAGGTGGAAGTGGTCAACGACAGCAGTGAAGTGCCCACCAGCCCCACCGAACACCTGCAGGGCAAGCCCGCCGCTGCGCCGGCCGCGGATGGCAAGCCGGTTGATGGCAAGGCGCAAAAGGTCGGCGCATGAATTTCTCGCGACTGTTCATCCTGCGTCCGGTAGCCACCACCCTGAGCATGCTGGCCATTGTCCTGGCCGGCCTGATCGCCTATCGCCTGTTGCCGGTCTCGGCCTTGCCCCAGGTGGACTACCCGACCATCCGGGTCATGACCCTGTACCCCGGGGCCAGCCCGGACGTGATGACCAGCGCGGTCACCGCGCCCCTGGAGCGTCAGTTCGGACAGATGCCCGGCCTGACCCAGATGGCCTCCACCAGCTCCGGTGGCGCCTCGGTGCTGACCCTGCGTTTCAGCCTCGACATCAATATGGACGTGGCCGAGCAACAGGTGCAGGCGGCCATCAACGCCGCCACCAACCTGCTGCCCAAGGACCTGCCGGCGCCGCCGGTGTACAACAAGGTCAACCCGGCGGACACCCCGGTGCTGACCCTGGCCATCACCTCCAAGACCATGCTGCTGCCCAAGCTCAATGACTTGGTGGACACCCGCATGGCACAGAAGATCGCCCAGATCAGCGGCGTCGGCATGGTCAGCATTGCCGGCGGCCAGCGCCAGGCGGTGCGGATCAAGGTCAATCCCGAGGCCCTGGCGGCCAACGGCCTGAACCTGGCGGACGTGCGCACCTTGATTGCCGCGTCCAATGTCAATCAGCCCAAGGGCAACTTTGACGGCCCGACCCGGGTCTCGATGCTCGATGCCAACGACCAGCTGACCTCGCCCAAGGATTACGCCGAGCTGATCCTGGCCTACAAAAATGGTGCACCGCTGCGCCTGAAGGATGTCGCCGAGATCGTCGACGGCGCCGAGAACGAGCGCCTGGCGGCCTGGGCCAACGAAAACCAGGCAGTGCTGCTCAATATCCAGCGCCAGCCCGGGGCCAACGTGATCGAGGTGGTGGACCGGATCAAGGCGCTGCTGCCGAGCATCACCGACAACCTGCCGGCGGGCCTGGACGTCACGGTGCTCACCGACCGCACCCAGACCATCCGCGCCTCGGTCAAGGATGTGCAGCACGAGCTGTTCATCGCCATCGCCCTGGTGGTGATGGTGACCTTCCTCTTTCTGCGTCGGGCCAGCGCCACCCTCATTCCTTCGATTGCCGTGCCGCTGTCGCTGATCGGCACCTTCGGGGTGATGTACCTGGCCGGTTTTTCGGTGAACAACCTGACCCTGATGGCCCTGACCATCGCCACCGGTTTCGTGGTGGACGATGCCATCGTCATGCTGGAGAACATCTCGCGCTTTATCGAGGAGGGCGACAGCCCGATGCAGGCGGCGCTCAAGGGCGCCAAGCAGATCGGCTTCACCCTGATCTCCCTGACCCTGTCGCTGATTGCGGTGCTGATCCCGCTGCTGTTCATGGCGGATGTGGTGGGCCGGCTGTTCCGCGAGTTCGCCATCACCCTGGCGGTGGCGATCCTGATTTCCCTGGTGGTGTCCCTGACCCTGACGCCGATGATGTGTGCGCGGTTGCTCAAGCGTGAGCCCAAGCCTGAGGAGCAGGGGCGCTTCTACCGCGCCAGCGGCGCCTGGATCGACTGGTTGATCGAAAGCTACGGGCGCAAGCTGCAATGGGTGCTCAAGCACCAGTTCCTGACCCTGATGGTGGCCGTCGGCACCCTGGGCCTGACCGTGTTCCTGTACCTGGTGGTGCCCAAGGGCTTCTTCCCGGTGCAGGATACCGGGGTCATCCAGGGCATTTCCGAGGCGCCGCAGTCGGTGTCCTTCGCCGCCATGAGCCAACGCCAGCAAGACCTGGCGAAGATCATCCTGCAGGACCCGGCCGTGGAAAGCCTGTCGTCCTACATCGGCGTCGACGGCGACAACGCGACCCTCAACAGTGGCCGTCTGCTGATCAACCTCAAGCCCCACAACCAGCGTGACCTGAGCGCGGCCCAGGTGATTGCACGGATTCAGCCCGAGGTGGACAAACTGCTGGGCATCCGCCTGTTCATGCAGCCGGTGCAGGATCTGACCATCGAGGACCGGGTCAGTCGTACCCAGTATCAGTTCAGCCTGTCTTCGCCGGACGCCGAGCTGCTGGCCCTGTGGAGCGGGCGCCTGAGCGAAGCCCTGGCCCAGCGCCCGGAACTCACCGACGTGGCCAGCGACCTGCAGGACAAGGGCCTGCAGGTGTACCTGGTGATCGACCGCGATGCGGCGTCCCGGGTCGGGGTTTCGGTGGCCAACATCACCGACGCCCTGTATGACGCCTTCGGCCAGCGGCAGATTTCCACCATCTACACCCAGGCCAGCCAGTACCGGGTGGTGCTCCAGGCCCAGGCTGGCGAGCGCATCGGACCCCAGGCCCTGGAGCAGATCCACGTCAAGACCACCGACGGCGGGCAGGTGCGGCTGTCGAGCCTGGCCCATGTCGAGGAGCGCCAGGCGCAACTGGCCATCGCCCATATCGGCCAGTTCCCGGCGGTGATGATGTCCTTCAACCTGGCGCCCGGTGTGGCCCTGGGGGAGGCGGTTAACGTCATCGAGCAGGTGCAGCAGGACATTGGCATGCCAGTGGGAGTGCAGACCCGCTTCCAGGGCGCCGCCGAGGCTTTCCAGGCGTCGCTGTCGAGCACCTTGCTGCTGATCCTGGCGGCGGTGGTGACCATGTACATCGTCCTGGGGGTGCTCTACGAGAGCTACATCCACCCGATCACCATTCTCTCCACCCTGCCTTCGGCGGCGGTGGGGGCCTTGCTGGCGCTGATCCTCAGCGGCAATGACCTGGGCATGATCGCGATCATCGGCATCATCCTGCTGATCGGCATCGTCAAGAAGAACGCGATCATGATGATCGACTTCGCCCTCGACGCCGAACGCCACCAGGGCATGGCCCCGGAGCAGGCGATCTACCAGGCGGCGCTGCTGCGGTTCCGGCCGATCCTGATGACCACCCTGGCGGCGCTGTTCGGCGCCGTGCCGCTGATGCTGGCCACGGGTTCAGGTGCCGAGCTGCGCCAGCCCCTGGGCCTGGTGATGGTCGGCGGCCTGCTGGTGAGCCAGGTGCTGACCCTGTTCACCACGCCGGTGATCTACCTGTACTTCGACCGCCTGGGTCGGCGCTTCGGCAAAGGTGAAGACGCCCAAGAGGTGGAGGCATGAAGGGCCGCAGCCAGCCTCCAGCCCGGGGCGTTCAGCCATGAACCTGTCCGGACCTTTCATCAAACGCCCGGTGGCGACCATGCTGCTGTCGTTGGCGATCATGCTACTGGGCGGGGTCAGCTTCGGCCTGCTGCCGGTGTCGCCGCTGCCGCAGATGGATTTCCCGGTGATCGTGGTCCAGGCCAGCCTGCCCGGAGCCAGCCCCGAGGTCATGGCGTCCACCGTGGCCACGCCGCTTGAGCGCTCGTTCGGCGCGATTGCCGGGGTCAACACCATGAGCAGCCGCTCCAGCCAGGGCTCGACCCGGGTGATCCTGCAGTTCGACCTGGACCGCGACATCAACGGTGCGGCCCGGGAAGTGCAGGCGGCCATCAACGCCTCGCGCAACCTGCTGCCCAGCGGCATGCGCAGCATGCCCACCTACAAGAAGGTCAACCCGTCCCAGGCGCCGATCATGGTGCTGTCGCTGACCTCCGATGTGCTGGAGAAGGGCCAGCTCTACGACCTGGCCTCGACCATCCTGTCCCAGAGCCTGTCCCAGGTGCAGGGCGTGGGCGAAGTGCAGATCGGCGGCAGCTCCTTGCCGGCGGTGCGCATCGAGCTGGAGCCGCAACTGCTCAACCAGTACGGCGTGGCCCTGGACGACGTGCGCAACGCCATTGCCAACGCCAACCAGCGTCGGCCCAAGGGCTCGGTGGAGGATGACCAGCGGCTGTGGCAGATCCAGGCCAACGATCAGCTGGAAAAGGCCCGCGACTACGAGCCGCTGATCATCCACTACAAGGACGGTGCGGCCCTGCGTCTGAAAGACGTGGCCAAGGTCAGCGACGGCGTGGAGGACCGCTACAACAGCGGTTTCTTCAACGACGATGCGGCGGTGCTGCTGGTGATCAACCGTCAGGCCGGGGCCAACATCATCGAGACGGTGAACGAGATCAAGGCCCAGCTGCCGGCGTTGCAGGCGGTGCTGCCGGCCAGCGTCAAGCTCAACCTGGCCATGGACCGCTCGCCGGTGATCAAGGCCACCCTGCACGAGGCGGAGATGACCCTGTTGATCGCCGTGGCCCTGGTGATCCTGGTGGTGTTCCTGTTCCTTGGCAATTTCCGCGCGTCGGTGATCCCGACCCTGGCGGTGCCGGTGTCCCTGGTGGGCACGTTCGCCATCATGTACCTGTACGGTTTTTCGCTGAACAACCTGTCGCTGATGGCGCTGATCCTCGCCACCGGGCTGGTGGTGGACGACGCCATCGTGGTCCTGGAGAACATTTCCCGGCACATCGACGAAGGTATCGCGCCGATGAAGGCGGCATACCTGGGGGCCAAGGAGGTGGGCTTCACCCTGCTGTCGATGAACGTGTCGCTGGTGGCGGTGTTCCTGTCGATCCTGTTCATGGGCGGGATCATCGAGAGCCTGTTTCGTGAGTTCTCCATCACCCTGGCAGCGGCCATCGTGGTGTCCCTGGTGGTGTCCCTGACCCTGACCCCGATGCTCTGCGCGCGCTGGCTCAAGCCCCACACCCCGGGCCAGGAAAACGCCTTGCAACGCTGGAGCCGGCGCAGCAACGAGTGGATGGTGGGCAAGTACGCCACCAGCCTGGACTGGGTGCTGCGGCACAAGCGCCTGACCCTGCTCAGCCTGCTGGTCACCATCGGCGTCAACGTGGCCCTGTACGTGGTGGTGCCCAAGACCTTCATGCCGCAGCAGGACACCGGCCAGTTGATCGGCTTCGTGCGCGGCGACGACGGCCTGTCCTTCAGCGTGATGCAGCCGAAGATGGAGATCTTCCGCCGCGCGGTGCTCAAGGACGCCGCGGTGGAAAGCGTGGCCGGCTTTATCGGCGGCAGCAACGGCACCAACAACGCCTTCATGCTGGTGCGCCTCAAGCCGATCAAGGAGCGCGACATCTCGGCGCAGAAGGTCATCGAGCGTTTGCGCAAGGAAATGCCCAAGGTGCCCGGCGCGCAACTGATGCTGATGGCCGACCAGGACCTGCAGTTCGGCGGCGGCCGCGAGCAGACCACCTCGCAGTATTCCTACATCCTGCAAAGCGGCGATCTGGGCGAGCTGCGCCAGTGGTACCCGAAAGTGGTGACCGCGCTGCGCGCCTTGCCTGAGCTGACCGCCATCGACGCCCGCGAAGGCCACGGCGCCCAGCAAGTGACTCTGATCGTCGACCGTGACCAGGCCAAGCGCCTGGGGGTGGACATGGACATGGTCACCGCCGTGCTCAACAACGCCTACAGCCAGCGGCAGATCTCCACCATCTACGACAGCCTCAACCAGTATCAGGTGGTGATGGAGGTCAACCCGAAATACGCCCGGGACCCGATTACCCTGAATCAGGTGCAGGTGATCACCAGCGAGGGCGCGCGGATTCCCTTGTCGACCATCGCCCATTATGAAAACAGCCTGGAAGACGACCGGGTCAGCCACGAAGGGCAGTTCGCCTCGGAAAGCATTTCCTTCGACATGGCCGAAGGCGTGACGGTGGAGCAGGGCACCGCGGCCATCGAGCGGGCGATTGCCAAGCTGGGCATGCCCGAGGACGTGATCGTCAAGATGGCCGGCACCGCCGACGCCTTCGCCGCCACCCAGAAGAGCCAGCCGTTCATGATTCTCGGGGCATTGCTGGCGGTGTACCTGGTGCTTGGGGTGCTCTATGAAAGCTACATTCACCCGCTGACCATCCTCTCCACGCTGCCGTCGGCCGGGGTCGGCGCCTTGCTCTCGATCTACGTGCTGGGCGGCGAGTTCAGCCTGATCTCGCTGCTGGGGCTGTTCCTGCTGATCGGGGTGGTGAAGAAGAACGCGATCCTGATGATCGACCTGGCGCTGCAACTGGAGCGCCACCAGGGCCTGGACCCGCTGCAATCGATCCGCAGCGCCTGCCTGCAACGCCTGCGGCCGATCCTGATGACCACCCTGGCGGCGATCCTGGGTGCCTTGCCCCTGTTGCTGGGCAACGCCGAAGGCTCGGAAATGCGCCAGCCCCTGGGCCTGACCATCATTGGCGGCCTGGTCTTCAGCCAGATCCTGACCCTTTACACCACCCCGGTGGTCTACCTCTACCTCGATCGCCTGCGCCACAAGTTCAACCACTGGCGTGGGGTCCGTACCGATGCTGCTCTGGAAACGCCGCTATGACCGACCAATCGTCCCGTCCTGTTTCTCCGCTGTCCGCCCAGCGCCTGGCCATGGCCCGGGGTTCGCGGGCCTTGAGCCTGGGCCTGTGCGTGGCGCTGCTCAGTGCCTGCGCCATCGGTCCCGACTATCAGCGCCCCCAGGTGGCCGAACCGGTGCAGTACAAGGAGGCCCAGGGCTGGCGTCAGGCCAACCCCAGCGATGCCCTGGCCCGTGGCGCCTGGTGGGAGCTGTACGGTGACACTCAGCTCAATGGCCTGATCGAGAAGCTCAACAACTCCAACCAGAGCGTCGCCCAATCGGAAGCGCAATACCGTCAGGCCCAGGCCCTGGTGCGCAGCTCCCGGGGAGCGTTCTTTCCCAGTGTCGACTTGAGCGCCGGCAAGACCCGGGCCAGCCAGGGCACCGGCAGCAGCAACTCGGGGCTGAGCAGTTCCAGCAGCGGCATTCGAGACACCTACAACACCCAATTGGGGGTGAGCTGGGAGGCGGACATCTGGGGCAAGCTGCGCCGCGGCCTGGAGGCCAACCAGGCCAGTGCCGAGGCGAGCTTCGCCGATCTGGCGGCCATGCGCCTGAGCCAGCAGTCGGAGCTGGTGCAGAACTACCTGCAACTGCGGGTGATCGATGAGCAGAAGCGCTTGCTGGAAGCCACGGTGGCGGCTTACCAGCGCTCCCTGACCATGACGCAGAACCAGTATCAGGCCGGGGTATCCGGCAAGGATGCGGTGGCCCAGGCCCAGACCCAGCTCAAAAGCACCCAGGCCGACCTGATCGACCTGATCTGGCAGCGGGCGCAGTTCGAGAACGCCATCGCGGTGTTGATCGGCGTGCCGCCGGCGCAGTTCAACCTGGCAGAAACCCCGCAGATTCCGGCGCTGCCCCAGGTGCCCCTGGCGCTGCCCTCGCAGTTGCTGGAGCGGCGTCCGGACATCGCCTCGGCGGAGCGTTCGGTGATCGCGGCCAACGCCAATATCGGCGTGGCCAAGGCCGCCTATTACCCGGACCTGACCCTGAGCCTGGCCGGAGGCTACAGCAGCAGTACCTACGCCGACTGGATCAGCGTGCCGAACCGGTTCTGGTCGGTGGGGCCGAAACTGGCCATGACCCTGTTCGATGGTGGCCAGCGCTCGGCGGAAGTGGATCGCACTGAAGCCGCCTACGACCAGACTGTGGCCAAGTACCGACAGACTGTGCTCGACGGTTTCCGCGAGGTGGAGAACTACATGATCCAGCTCAAGGTTCTGGAAGACGAAGCCCAGGTGCGCCAGCAGGCCCTGGATTCGGCGCGTGAGGCCCTGCGCCTGACCGAGAACCAGTACAAGGCCGGATTGATCGCCTACCTGGACGTGGTCACCAGCCAGGCCACTGCCCTGAGCAACGAGCGCAGCGTCCTCAGCTTGCTGCAGAGCCGGTTGATTGCCAGCGTGCAATTGATCGCCGCGCTGGGGGGTGGCTGGGATGGTCAGGTGCAGGGCGAAGGGCAGAAATAGGCCGCCGCCAGGGCTTTGCGCAGGGGCAGATGCATGCCCCCTGCGACATGGGCAAAGCCTTTGGCCACAAGGGCTGTAGGGGTATTAAGGGCCGGTGCCAGACGTTCTGTCTGGCTACTGGCTTTTTGCTCACTTTGTAGATGCGTTCTTCTACGCAATCAGTACAATCTGCGCTTTTTCCCGCCGAGCAAACTGTCGGCACAACGACCAAGAGATGCCCCATGCTCATCGGTAGTTACTCCCCCGCACTGGTCGTGATTTCCATTTTCGTGGCGATCCTCGCTTCCTATACCGCCCTTGATCTCACCGGTCGCATTGCCACCACCAAAGGCCGTGCAGCCTATCTATGGATGTGCGGCGGAGCCCTGGCCATGGGCGTTGGTGTGTGGTCGATGCACTTTATCGGCATGCTCGCGTTCTCGCTGCCCATCGACCTGGGCTACGACATCGTGCTGACCGCCTTGTCGTTGCTGATTTCCATCCTGTCCTGTGGTTTTGCCCTGTGGCTGGTGAGCCAGCCGCGCCTGCCGCTGGGGCAATTGCTGTTCGGTGCCTTGATCATGGGCACCGGCATCAGCGGCATGCACTACACCGGCATGGCGGCCATGCGCATGCAGCCGGGTATCGACTACGACCCGAGCCTGTTCAGCGCCTCGTTGCTGATTGCCTTTGGTGCTTCGCTGGCGGCGCTGTGGATCGCCTTTCACCTGCGCCAGAACACGCCCCATGTGCGTCTTGCCCGTACCGGCGCGGCGATTGTGATGGGCTTTGCCATTGTCGGTATGCACTACACCGGCATGGCCGCGGCGCGTTTCGCCGATGGCAGCTTCTGCGGTGCGCTGGGCAATGGCTTGAGCGGCAACGGCCTGGACAATCTGGTGCTGATCACCACCCTGGCGGTGCTGATCATTGCCTTGCTGACCTCGGTGCTGGATGCGCGGCTGGAAGCCCGCACCGCGGTGCTGGCGCAGTCCTTGACCGAGGCCAACAAAGAACTGACCCAGCTGGCCCTGCACGACACCCTGACCGGGCTGCCCAATCGCATCCTGCTGGCGGACCGCATCGATCAGGCCATGCACCGGGTCACCGCCCATGGTGGCTGCTTTGCGCTGATGTTCATCGATCTGGACGGCTTCAAGCCGGTCAATGACGCCTTCGGTCACCACATGGGCGACCAGTTGCTGCGAGAAGTGGCCCAGCGCCTGCGCGAGGACCTGCGCACTGAGGACACCCTGGCGCGGATCGGTGGCGACGAGTTCGTGCTGCTGGTACAGCTCGGCGAGCCGGAAGATGCCCTGCGGCTGGCGGCACGCCAGGTGGGCCTGGTGTCCCGTTCGTTCCGCGTGGCCGACCACGATTTGCAGATTTCCGCCAGCATCGGCATCGCGGTGTATCCGGGCAATGGCCTGACCGCCCAGGAACTGTTGATGAACGCCGACGCGGCCATGTATCACGCCAAGGCCACCGGCAAGAACGGCTACAGTTTTTTCGACGCATCGATGAACACCAATGCCCGGCGTCAACTGCAGTTGCTTCAGGACCTGCGCAATGCCCTGGAACATCAGCAGTTCCGCCTGTATTACCAACCCAAGTTCGATGCCAGCAATGGTCGTCCGGTGGGGGCCGAGGCCCTGTTGCGCTGGGAACATCCGCAGCACGGCCTGCTGCTGCCGGACAAGTTCATCGAACTGGCGGAGAAGAGCGGACTGATCATCGCCATCGGCGACTGGGTGCTCCAGGAAGCCTGCCGACAGATGCGCGAGTGGTATGTCCTGGGTTATACCCACTGGCGGATCGCGGTGAACCTCTCGGCCCTGCAGTTCTGTCACGTGGGGCTGGTCAAGAGCGTGCAGGAGGCCTTGCAGCGCTACCAGTTGCCGGCCAATAACCTGACCCTGGAGATCACCGAGACCACGGCGATGAACGACGCCGACGTCAGCATGATCGTCCTGCAGCAGTTGGCGGACATGGGGGTGGACCTGTCCATCGACGACTTCGGCACCGGCTATTCGAGCCTGATGTACCTCAAGCGCCTGCCGGCCAACGAGCTGAAGATCGACCGTGGCTTTGTCCGCGACCTGGAGCACGACAGCGACGACGCCGCCATCGTCTCGGCGATTGTCGCCCTGGGGCAGGCCCTGGGCCTGCGCATCGTCGCCGAGGGGGTGGAAACCGGGGTGCAGCAGACCTTCCTCACCCAACTGGGCTGCGATTCGTTGCAGGGCTATTACCTGGGCCAGCCATTGCCGCCCGAAGGCTTCATGCAGGGCATTCAGCTGGCTGAACACAAGTCCTGAGCGAATCCCTGGCGGCAGTTCCTGCGACCTTTGGATGAGGGCTGATTGATGTCACTGCGGTTTTCATCGCTGCCGGTGCAGTGTTTAATGACGGGCGTTGAAACGATCAGTCAGGGAGTCGGCAGCATGGACAAAGTCATCGTCATCACCGGTGGCGGGCGGGGAATCGGCGCAGCCACGGCGTTGCTGGCTGCTCAGCAGGGTTTCAAGGTGTGCATCAACTATCAGGCCGATGAACAGTCGGCTCAGCAGGTTCTGGAGCAGGTCCGCGCTCTGGGCGCCCTGGCCATTGCGGTGCGGGCCGATGTCAGCATCGAGGACGAGGTCATTGGCCTGTTTCACCGGGTCGACAACGAACTGGGCCGGGTCACTGCACTGGTCAACAACGCTGGCACCGTGGGGCACAAGTCCCGTCTCGACGAAATGTCCGAATTCCGTATCCAGAAGATCATGAAGACCAATGTCATGGGGCCGATCCTCTGCGCCAAGCACGCGGTGCTGCGCATGTCGCCGCGCCATGGCGGGCAGGGTGGCAGCATCGTCAACGTGTCGTCGGTGGCCGCGCGCCTGGGGTCTCCGGGCGAGTACGTCGACTACGCCGCCTCCAAGGGCGCGCTGGACACCTTTACCATCGGCCTGTCCAAGGAAGTGGCGGGCGAGGGTATCCGCGTCAATGCGGTGCGCCCGGGTTACATCTACACCGATTTTCATGCCCTGAGCGGCGATGCCGACCGGGTCAGCAAACTGGAAACGGCGATTCCCATGGGGCGTGGCGGACGTCCCGACGAAGTGGCCGAAGCCATTCTCTGGCTGCTGTCGGACAAGGCTTCCTACGCCACCGGCACCTTCGTCGACCTGGGCGGCGGCCGCTGAGCTCCGACCGCGCTTCCCTGCAGGAGCCAGCTGGCCGGCGAAGAGGCCCTTGAGCCTTGTGCCGACCTTGCAGGGTTCGTCGCTGGCAAGCCAGTCCCTGCGGGTTCCTTCAGTTGGCGCGGCGGCGGCCGGGGCCGATCAGCAACGCCAGCAACAGCCCCAGCACGTTGATGGCAAAGCCCATCAACAACGGCGCCAGGTACCCCAGGGTTTCCCCCGGACGGGTGCAGCTGTAGCCATATCCGTAGCCTTGTTCATGGGCCCAGACGTCCGGTGTGGCGCCCAGGTCCACGGGTGCCGAAGGCTCGGGCTGCTCCTCGGAGAACCCCAGGTTCGAATGGCTCGCGCTGCGCCTTTCCAGCTGTTCGATGGCCTGCAACTGGGCGTCGTTGCAGCGGCTTTGCGCCCAACTGCCCACCACCACCAGGGTCGACAACAACAGCAGCAGAGGCACCGGGTAGTAGCGCCGGGTGCGCAGCAGGGGCGCCACCAGCAGCCCGGCGAAGAAACCGGCCAGCAGCAGATTGATCCAGTACCAGGGGGCGCCTTCCAAGCTTGGCGGTACCAGGAACGACAGCAGCAGTGGCAGGACAACGCGGGCGAACAGCAGGCACAAGGCCGCCGCAAGCAGAGTGATCAGCAGGGTCTTGATCCAGGATTTCATGGGCAGTGCATCACCTTTTTTAAGCAGGGGAGGTCAACGGGGCGTATCAGTCCGGTATCACCCCTTGGGAAATTGGCGGGGTAAAGCGTCGGGCGTATTCGAGCATCTCCCGGGGGAAGATCATGTGCTTGACCGCGCTGTCGTCCAGACCGAACAGGTAGGCCACGGCAGCGGCTTCAAAGGCCCAGTAGCCGAAGTAGGAACCCTCGTCGCCTTGCAGGTGGGAGTCGTGCCAGGGAGCCTGTTCGAACGCCTCGTACCACTGGTTGCAGTACTCCACCAGCAGTTGCCGCGGCTCGTCCGGGTCTTCGCTGTAGATCGCCCAGATCAGGGGCGAGTAGAGGCTGTGGTACCACTCATCGAGCTCGGCGCGATCCGGCAGGTAGGGCTTGAGCAGGTCCTCGATCAGGGTGTCCTGGCCGCCAAAGCCGGCGCGGTCCTGCAGCAGCACCAGACGCGGTAGCAGGTCGCTGCGTTGCAGGAGGATGCACAGGCTGATCACCTGGACATATTCCTCGTACTCGTCGGGGTAGTCTTCGATGTTCAGTGGCGCGATATCCGGCCGTTCTTCATAAACCTCCAGCTTGCGCTGGTAGTCCTCGTAGCCTTCGATCACCCCGTCCAGCTCCCGGGCCAGTTGCTCCATGGGGGCACCGCCGGTGTAGCCCAGGATCAAATGGTGCAGGCGCGCGCTTCGCACCGTGGAGGCCTTGAGGGAGGCTTCCTGCTCGGGGCTGTCGGCCATCATCGAATGGGTCTGCCAATGGGCCTCTTCGCCGGCCAGGCTTTCGAGGAAGTCGTGGTACTGCTTGTGGCTGAGAAACACTTGTCTGCGGTTCATGTCGGTGCCTTGTCTCAGTACACGGGAATCAGGGTGAAGGGCGCCTTGCGCTGCGAGGTTTCCAGCAGCAGGGTCGCCAGGTCGACTTCGGCGGGCTCCAGGTCGAGCGCTTCCAGCTCTTCTTCCAGTTGCTGCGCATCGGCCGCCAGGGCCTTGATCGGCTGGCGCAGGTAGGGGCGCGGGTCTTCGCCGTAGTAGATCTTCACCGGGCCCTCAGGGATGCCTTCCAGGCGGGCAAAACCCTCTTCGTCGAGGCTGCCCTCGGCTTGCGAGCCGTCACTGAACACCGCTCGGTAAGCGGCGCCGGACACCGGTTCCAGGTTGGGGTAGTGCAGGTTCAGCTCCAGCCAGTGACCTTCGCCGGTGAGGTGTTCCAGGCCCTGGTTGATGTCCTGGGCAAGGCTCGCGGCGTCCTGGCTTGCCGGCTGCGGCGCGGGGGAGAGGGTGGTTGCGCGCGGCTCCAGGGAAGACTGCGGCTTGGGCACCAGGGCCGGGCCGCGGCTGTGGGCGGCGGCCGAGTTGTTGCGCTGCTCGGCGATCCACGGGGCGATGCGCTCTTGCACCGAGGCCATGAGGAATTCGGTGTGTTCGCAGGCTTCGTTGAGGTTGTGCAGCACCAGGCGCTGCTGCTGGGGCGTCAGGCCGTTGAAGGTGCTGGAGGCGCTCACGCCGCGGATGATCTCGGGCAGTTCTTCGGCCAGGCGCATTGGGTCCAGGCACTTTTCCAGCAGCTGTTCGGGGCTGGTTTTCAGGCGGCAGGCCATCAGGGCGTAGCGGATCATGTCGAAGAGCTTTTCGGCGTGGCGCTGGGGCGCGCGGTTGATCAGGCGCAGGAGGATCTTCAGGCCTTGTCCCGGGCCGGGGATCCAGCCGATCAGGGCCAGGGCCAGGTCGAAGAAGGCGTCTTCCTCGTCCTTGGGGTTGTTGATGGCGTCCAGTTCGAAGATCGCCTGGATGCAGTCGTAGGCGTTGAGTTCCTGGGTCAGCAGGGGCAGGCGGCCGCGTTCGATGGCCTTGAGCAGTTCGGCCTTGGCCTCTGGGTAGTCGTCGTAATACAGGTCTTCGACCATGACGTGTTCCTTTCCCTGGAAAATTGGAGTGCGGATGCTGAAGGAAACGAGGGGGTGGGGCAAGGGAGTTTTGGTTCTTTCAGGGGCTGGAATGCCGACCCAGACAAACGCCCATCGTGTCTAAAGGGGCAGGCAGATCAAAAGCCTAAGCAAGACGGCGGCCTACCGGCCTGGTTTCATTTGTCCTTTACAGGGCGACGTTGCGCTTGGCAGGGCCGAAGGTCCTGCGGACCTTTTCGCAGCTTCGCCATGGCTCAGCAGCGGCTACAGAACAACATAGGACCCTGTAGCCGCTGCCGCAGGCTGCGAACGGCTCCGCAGGAGACGCAGGGATCTTGAGGCTGCCCAAGATCGGCGGGCGATCGTCAGGCAAGGTCCTGCGGACCTTTTCGCAGCTTCGCCGTGGCTCAGCAGCGGCTACAGAACAACATAGGGCCCTGTAGCCGCTGCCGCAGGCTGCGAACGGCTCCGCAGGAGACGCAGGGATCTTGAGGCTGCCCAAGATCGGCGGGCGATCGTCAGGCAAGGTCCTGCGGACCTTTTCGCAGCTTCGCAGGCTCAGCAGCGGCTACAGAACAATATAGGGCTCTGTAGCCGCTGCCGCAGGCTGCGAACGGCCGACGCAGCAGGCGCTAAACCTGCCACCCCGATGCACCTGATACACCCCATCGCCCGACTCCCCGTGCGCCTGCACCACTCAAAAGGAGCGGATGATCCGCCCCAGGGTTTCCATGGCCTGTTCCGCCGCTTCGTTCCAGGGGCTGCCGTAGTTCAGGCGGATGCAGTTGCGAAAGCGCTGGGTCGGGGAAAAGATCGGCCCGGGGGCGATGCTGATGCCCTGGGCCAGGGCCATCTGGAACAGTTTCAACGAGTCCATCTGCGGTGGCAGTTCCAGCCACAGGAAGTAGCCGCCCGCCGGCTGGCTGACCCGGGTCTGCGCCGGGAAGTAGCGGGCAATTGCCGCCAGCATGGCGCTCTGCTGTTCTTCCAGGGCGTAGCGCAGTTTGCGCAGGTGGCGGTCGTAGCCGCCGTGCTGCAGGTAGTCGGCAATCGCCGCCTGGGCCGGCATCGAGGCGCACAGCGAGGTCATGAGTTTCAGCCGTTCGATTTTCTGCGCGTAACGCCCAGCGGCCACCCAGCCGATGCGGTAGCCGGGGGCCAGGCTCTTGGCGAAGGAGCCGCAGTGCATCACCAGGCCTTCGGTGTCGAAGGCCTTGGCCGGTTTTGGCGCTTGCTGGCCGTAGTACAGCTCGGCGTAGACGTCGTCTTCGATCAGTGGCACTTGATGCTGGCGCAGCAGTTCCACCAATTCCTGCTTCTTGGCCTCGGGCATGCTCGCGCCCATGGGGTTCTGGAAGTTGGTCATGCACCAGCAGGCCTTGATCGGGTGCCGCTCCAGGGTCTGGGCCAGGACCCCAAGGTCGATGCCGTCTCGCGGGTGCACGGGTATTTCCACCGCCTTGAGCTTGAGCCGTTCCAGCACTTGCAGGCTGGCATAGAAGGCCGGGGCCTCGATGGCCACCAGGTCGCCGGGCTCGGTCACGGCCTGCAGGCACAGGTTCAGGGCCTCCAGGGCGCCGTTGGTGATCAGCAGTTCCTCCATGGGCAGCATCAGCCCGGCCACCATGTAGCGCAGGGCGATCTGGCGGCGCAGTTGCGGGTTGCCCGGGGACATGTCGGTGACCACCACCCGCGGGTCCATCTCGCGGCTGGCGCTGGCCAGGGAGCGGGACAGGCGTTGCAAGGGGAACAGGGTCGGGCTGGGGAAGGCCGAGCCGAAGGGCACGGTGCTCGGGTCCTTGATCGAGTCGAGCACCGAGAACACCAGTTCGCTGACATCGACTTCGGTGGATTCGTTGACTTCGCTGCTGATCACCGGCTCGGAGAACGGGCTCGGTGCGTGAGCATTGACGAAGTAGCCGGAGCGCGGGCGGGCACGGATCAGGCCGCGACGCTCCAGCAGGTAATAGGCCTGGAACACCGTTGACGGGCTGACCCCGTAGGTCTGGCTGGCGTAGCGCACCGAAGGCACGCGCTGGCCAGGGCCCAGTACCCCGGAGCGGATCAGTTCGGCGATGTCGTCGGCGAATTTTTCGTAGCGTTTCATCTGCGGTGCAAGATCCAGTCTGGTCATCGGGTCTAGGTGTTCAGATTCGCAAGGGAAGGCTCGACGGCCAGGGTGGTGCCCATGGCGGCGTCGAGTACAGGGTTCCCGTGGCCGAGGGACGGCAGCAGGCTCCCTGGCCACGGCATTCTAGAGGCTCAGCGGTTCATCGGCGCAACAAAACGGCTTTTGGCGATGGCGTAAACGCTTGGCTCATCGCTGTCGGCGACCTTGAAGCTGATGGCCTGGGAGCTGCTTTGTGGGCGGTCCTGGGTCATCGCCACCGAGACCGGCAGGTCGGTGATTTCGCCCGGGGCCAGGCTCAGTTCGGTCTTGCCCTGCAGTTCGAAGCCATCGCCATCCACCAGGGCCAGGCGGTAGTTCTGGCGCTCCTGGGTCTTGTTGATGATCTTCAGGCTGTAGATGTTCTCGATCTGCCCCAGGGCGTTTTCGCGGAACAGGCCACGGTCCTTGCTCACGTCCAGGGACACCATCGGCCGTTGCACCAGGGCCAGGGCCAGGGCGCCGATCATCACCAGCAGCACCGCGCTGTAGCCCACCAGGCGCGGCCGCAGCAGGTGAGTCTTGCCCCCTTGCAGTTGGTGTTCCGAGGTGTAGGCGATCAGGCCCCGGGCGTAGCCCATCTTGTCCATGATCGAGTCGCAGGCGTCGATGCAGGCGGCGCAGCCGATGCATTCCATCTGCAGGCCGTCGCGAATGTCGATGCCGGTAGGGCAGACCTGCACGCACACCTGGCAGTCGATGCAGTCGCCCAGGCCGACGTCGGCGGGCTTGACGTCACGCTTGCGCGGGCCGCGGCTTTCACCGCGCACCGGGTTGTAGGAGATGGTCAGGGTGTCCTTGTCGAACATCACGCTCTGGAAGCGCGCATAAGGGCACATGTGCATGCACACCGCCTCGCGCAGCCAGCCGGCGTTGATGTAGGTGGCCGCGGCGAAGAACAGCACCCAGAACAGACTCAGTCCACCGATCTGCAGGGTCAGCAGTTCCTGGGCCAGAGGGCGGATCGGGGTGAAGTAGCCAACGAAGGTCAGGCCGGTGAGCAGGCTGATGCCCAGCCACAAGGTGTGCTTCATGGCCCGGCGGGCCAGCTTGTTCAGGCCCCAGGGCGCAGCTTGCAGCTTGATGCGCTGGTTGCGTTCACCTTCAGTGACCTTCTCGCACCACATGAACAGCCAGGTCCAGGAACTTTGCGGGCAGGTGTAGCCGCACCAGACCCGGCCGGCGAACACCGTGATGGCGAACAGGCCGAAGGCGCAGATGATCAGCAGCGCCGAGAGGAGGATGAAGTCCTGAGGCCAGAAGGTCGCGCCGAAGATGTGGAACTTGCTTTCGGCCAGGTCCCAGAGCACCGCCTGGCGGCCGCCCCAGTTCAACCAGACCGTGCCGAAGAACAGCAGGAACAGGAAACCTGCGCCGGTCATGCGCAGGGTACGGAACAAACCGGTGAAGCTGCGGGTGTAAACGTGTTTGTCGGTGGTCTTCGACTTCATCTGTTTAGGGGGTGAAGGTTCGAAGGTCTCTACTAATCGGACGGGGATTCTTTCGCTCATGGTCGTTCGCTCATCAGCCTCCATCAGGCCGCGCAACTATGACCACGGATCTGTTTGCATAACAGACTCAGGTATTTGATAAAAAACCGTATCAGATGAGCCTTTACGGTGCCCCTGCGACAACTTGCTGCACCCCCTCAAGAGCTACCAGGGAAGGCCGCAGGGGCCTCTGGCACAGGCCTTCGCGGCGAGCCCTGATCCAGATCAGTCAAATCACCGAATCACCGTCGGTGGCCTTCAGATGGCGCCGACCGTCGGTGGCGCCTGCTACGGTCAAAGCATCGGCTTCTGCTTCGGTGATGTAGAGGCGTTCTCCCGCCAGCTCCACCGCCGACATGGATTTGGCAGCGTCGGTGATGACGGTCAGGGCGCTGGCGGGAAGGCGTTGGTGGAGGGTGTCGGTGTCGATGTAGCAGGTCTGGTTTTCGATGCGCAGGCTCATGATGCGTACCTCTTGGCAATGGGCGTACAGATTGGGCTGCAGGGCCTGGCCAGGGTTCGGTCGCGGCGATCAACGGTGGTCGTTGCAGGCCGGCGGGTGCAGGAGCCGGCTGCCGGCGAACAGGCCCGTCAAGAGGGCGGGCGTTTTGGCCGGCAAGCTGGCTGCTGTGGTGTCAGCGGGTCGACGCTCCATGCGTGACCACCACCGGCGGCATGGTATTGGGAGGATCGCCCTTGGGCGGTGGGGTGGTCTCTGGTGGTTCCTGCTCGGGAACCGGTTGCGGCTCGCTGGGGGGCAGGGTCGGTTGGTCGATGTTCGGATCGGGAGTTTCTGCCGGGATCGGGATATTCATCGCTGTGGCCTCCTTTGTGCTTGTCGATGCACGGGCTCTCTGGGTGGACCCTGGGAGCAGGGAATTGATTCCCGTCGATTTGGCCAGCGATCGCGGTGAACTTTCGCCGATGCCGGTGGCTCGGAAACAAGGTGCATTGATTCATCGGGGCGCTGGGCGCCCTGCGACCAGAGCGTCCATGGCGCGTTAAAGGGGTGATGCTCAATGACTGCAGAAAAACCGACTGAACAGCAATACCAGGCGCAGTTGCCCTTGTCTCAGGCCTTGTTGCTGCCTCGCATTGCCATCGAGAACACCCGCCCGGTCCTCGACGGCGGGCAGTTCGCGGTCAAGGCGGTGGCCGGCCAACAGGTCGAGGTGACGTGCAAGGTGTTCGCCGACGGCCACGACAAACTGGCCGTGCGGGTGCGCTGGCGCGAGGAGCAGCAGGACGCCTGGAGCAGCCAGGCCCTTGAGGACCAGGGCAACGATGGCTGGCTGGGGCGCTTTCCCGTGCCCACCGTGGGCCGCTATCGCTTTTGTATCGAAGCCTGGATCGATCAGTTCGCCAGCTTCTGTTACGAACTGGAGAAAAAACACCGGGCCGGGGTGCCGGTGAGCCTGGAGTTGCAAGAGGGGCGGGCTTCGGTGCAGCAAGCCGCCGAGCGTAGCGAAGGGCCGCTGCGCGAGCGGTTGCTGGCGCTGCTACAAGAGCTTGCCGGCTTGCTGGAGACCGAGCAGGTCGCCCTGTTTCTCAAGGATTCCAGTGCCCGGCTGATGGCCGAGGCCGACCACCGGCCCTACCTGAGCCTGAGCCCTGAATACCCCCTGGATGTGGAGCGGGTACAGGCGCAGTTCGCCAGTTGGTACGAGCTGTTTCCCCGCTCGATCACCGAGCATCCGTCTCGCCATGGCACGTTCAACGACGTCCACTCGCGACTGTCGATGATCCATGACATGGGCTTCGACGTGCTGTATTTCCCACCCATCCATCCCATTGGCCGCAGCCACCGCAAGGGGCGCAACAACGCGTTGACGGCGGCCCCGGACGACCCCGGCAGTCCCTACGCGATTGGCAGCGAGGAGGGCGGCCACGAGGCGATCCATCCGCAGTTGGGCAGCCTGGATGACTTCCGTCGTCTGGTCGCCGCCGCTGCCGACCACGGCCTGGAGATCGCCCTGGATTTCGCCATCCAGTGTTCCCAGGACCATCCCTGGCTCAAGCAGCACCCGGGCTGGTTCAACTGGCGCCCGGACGGCACCATCAAGTACGCCGAGAACCCACCGAAGAAGTATCAGGACATCGTCAACCTCGACTTCTATGCCGCTGATGCCATACCCAGCCTGTGGCTGGAGCTGCGGGACCTCGTCATCGGCTGGGTCGAGGAGGGGGTCAAGACCTTTCGCGTGGACAACCCCCACACCAAGCCGCTGCCGTTCTGGCAATGGCTGATCGGCGACGTGCGCCGCCAGTACCCGGAGGTGATCTTCCTCGCCGAGGCCTTTACCACCCCGGCGATGATGGCGCGCCTGGGCAAGGTCGGTTACACCCAGAGCTACACCTACTTCACCTGGCGCAACACCAAGAGCGAGCTGGCCAGCTATTTCAGCGAGCTCAATCAGTCGCCGTGGCGCGAGTGCTTCCGGCCGAACTTCTTCGTCAACACCCCGGACATCAATCCGGCGTTTCTGCATGACTCGGGGCGCCCGGGGTTTCTGATCCGCGCGGTGCTGGCCAGCATGGGCTCGGGACTGTGGGGCATGTACTCCGGGTTTGAGCTGTGTGAATCGGCACCGGTGCCGGGCAAGGAGGAGTACCTGGATTCGGAGAAGTACGAGATCCGGCCCCGGGACTTCAACGCCGCCGGCAACATCATTGCCGAGATCGCCCAGCTCAACCGCATCCGCCGGCAGAACCCGGCGCTGCACAGTCACCTGGGGCTCAAGCTGTACAACGCCTGGAACGATCAGATCCTGTACTTCGGCAAGCGCAACGCCGAGGGCGACAACTTCGTCCTGGTGGCGGTCAGCCTCGATCCCTTCAATGCCCAGGAGGCCCATTTCGAACTGCCGCTGTGGGAGCTGGGGCTGGCCGACGATGCCGCCACCCAGGGGGAGGACCTGATGAACGGCCATCGCTGGACCTGGTACGGCAAGACCCAATTCATGCGCCTGGAACCGGCGCAGCCCTTCGGCATCTGGCGCATCACCCCCACGTAGACGGCGGCTTGCCGCGTTTTTCCTCATAGGCGCCGGCTTGCCGGCGAATCGGCCCGCGAGCCTTGTGCAGGGCGGGCGACGCCTTCGCTGGCCAGCCAACCCCAACCAAGGGCGTGCTGTGTGGCGGCTGCGAATTCATTTTTTCAGGAGACCGACATGGCCAAGAAACCCCGCTCAGCGACCTTTATCAAGGACCCGCTCTGGTACAAGGACGCGGTGATCTACCAGGTGCATGTGAAGTCCTATTTCGATTCCAATAACGACGGGATCGGCGACTTTCCCGGGTTGATCGCCAAGCTCGACTACATCAAGGAACTGGGGGTCAACACCCTCTGGCTGTTGCCGTTCTACCCCTCGCCACGCCGTGATGACGGCTACGACATCGCCGAGTACCGCGGGGTCAGCCCCGACTACGGCACCCTGGCCGACGTCCGGCGCTTTATCGCCGAGGCCCACAAGCGCGAGCTGCGGGTGATCACCGAGCTGGTGATCAATCACACCTCGGACCAGCACCCCTGGTTCCAGCGGGCGCGCAAGGCCAAACCGGGCTCGGCGGCGCGCAATTTCTATGTGTGGTCCGACGACGAGCAGAAATACGCCGGCACGCGGATCATCTTCCTGGATACCGAAACGTCCAACTGGACCTGGGACCCGGTGGCCGGGCAGTACTTCTGGCACCGTTTCTATTCCCACCAGCCGGACCTCAATTTCGACAATCCCCAGGTGATGAAGGCGGTGCTCTCGGTGATGCGCTACTGGCTGGACATGGGCATCGACGGCCTGCGCCTGGACGCCATTCCCTACCTGATCGAGCGCGATGGCACCCACAACGAGAACCTGCCCGAGACCCACGAGGTGCTCAAGCAGATCCGCGCCGAGATCGACGCCCACTACCCGGACCGCATGCTCCTGGCTGAGGCCAACCAGTGGCCGGAGGACACCCAGCTGTACTTTGGCCAATCAACCAATGGCGACGACGGCGACGAATGCCACATGGCGTTCCACTTTCCACTCATGCCGCGCATGTACATGGCCCTGGCCCAGGAAGACCGCTTCCCCATTACCGATATCCTGCGCCAGACCCCGGAGATTCCGGCCCACTGCCAGTGGGCGATCTTTCTGCGCAACCACGATGAGCTGACCCTGGAAATGGTCACCGACAAGGAGCGCGACTACCTGTGGAACTACTACGCCGCCGACCGCCGGGCGCGGATCAACCTGGGGATTCGCCGGCGCCTGGCACCGCTGATGGAGCGCGACCGGCGGCGCATCGAACTGCTCAACAGCCTGCTGCTGTCGATGCCCGGCACCCCGACCCTGTATTACGGCGACGAGATCGGCATGGGCGACAACATCTACCTGGGGGACCGCGACGGCGTGCGCACGCCGATGCAGTGGTCCATCGACCGCAATGGCGGCTTTTCCCGCGCCGACCCGGCGAGCCTGGTGCTGCCGCCGATCATGGACCCGCTGTATGGCTATCAGTCGGTCAACGTCGAGACCCAGTCCGGCGATCCCCACTCGTTGCTCAACTGGACCCGGCGCATGCTGGCGGTGCGCAAGCAGTCCAAGGCCTTTGGCCGGGGCACGCTGAAGATGCTGTCGCCGAGCAACCGGCGGATTCTGGCCTATACCCGGGAATACACGGGGCCTGACGGCAAGCAGGAAATCATCCTCTGCGTGGCCAACGTCTCGCGCAGTGCCCAGGCGGCGGAACTGGACCTGTCGGCCTTCGCCGGCATGGTGCCGGTGGAGATGCTCGGCGGAAATGCCTTTCCCCCTATCGGCCAGATGCATTTCCTCCTGACCCTGGCGCCTTACGGTTTCTACTGGTTCGTTCTAGCGGCAGAAAACCAGATGCCCAGCTGGCATGTGGAACCGGCCCAGAGCCTGCCGGACTTCACCACCCTGGTGCTGAAAAAACGCCTCGAAGAATTGCTCGAAGCGCCATCGCGCACCACGCTGGAGCACAGCGTCTTGCCCCACTGGCTGCCCAAGCGCCGCTGGTTCGCTGGCAAGGACAGCGCCATCGAGCAGGCACAGATCGCCTACGGTGTAGGTTTTGGCGATCCCCAGCATCCCGTGCTGCTCAGCGAGATCGAGGTCACCAGCGATGGGCAGCGCCAGCGCTATCAACTGCCCTTCGGCCTGCTCGGGGAAGAGCCGCTCGGCAGTGCCTTGCCTCAGCAACTGGCCATGGCCCGGGTGCGGCGCGGGCGCCAGGTCGGGCTGATCACCGATGCTTTCGCCCAGGACAGTTTCGTGCGCAACGTGCTGCTGGCCCTGCAGGCGCAGACCCGGCTGGACAGCGCTGCCGGGCAGATCCGCTTCGACGGCACCGGGTTACTGGCCGAGTCGGGGCTCAGCGCTGACTCCGAGGTGCGCTACCTCTCGGCGCAACAGTCCAACAGCTCGGTGGTGGTGGGGGGCAGTCTGGTGCTCAAGCTGATTCGCAGGGTGGAAGCAGGCATTCACCCGGAACTGGAAATGGGCGCCTTCCTCACTGCCGCCGGATTCCGCCATATCTCGCCCTTGCTGGGCTCGGTGGTGCGCCGCGATGAGCAGGGCGAGGATCATCTGCTGATGATCGCCCAGGGCTACCTGAGCAATCAGGGGGATGCCTGGGAATGGACCCAGAACAACCTGGAGCGGGCCATCCGCGATGAGTGGGCGCAGGCCATGTCCGAGCAGGAACAACACTACAACGCCCTGGGGGAGCTTGAGGATTTTGCCGGCCTGCTGGGGCAGCGCCTGGGAGAAATGCACCTGTTGCTGGCGGCCCCCGACAGCCCCCCGGACTTTGCACCGCAAGTGAGCACCCTCAAGGACACCCAGGCCTGGAATCGTCAGGTGGCGGCACAAGTGGAACGGGGGTTGCAGTTGCTCCAGCAGCGTCAGGGCGAGCTGAGTCCCGGCGACCAGAAACGGGTGAGCCGATTGTTGCAGCACAAGACGAAAATCCTCGGTCACATCCAGCAACTGGCCAGGCAGTTGGTGGGTGGGCTGCGGATCCGGGTGCATGGTGACCTGCATCTGGGGCAGGTGCTGGTGGTCAAGGGCGATGCCTACCTGATCGACTTCGAGGGTGAGCCGGCGCGGCCTCTGGCAGAGCGTCGGGGCAAGCACAGCCCATACAAGGATGTCAGCGGGGTGTTGCGCTCCTTCGACTACGCTGCCGCCATGGCCCTGGAGACGCCAGCAGTGGAGGGCGCGCAGATGGCCGAGCAGGCCCGGCAACGGGTGGTCCGTCGTTATCTACAGGAGGCGCGGCAAGCCTTTGTCCAGGCGTATCGGCTGGCGACGGCTAGTCTTGCCCATGAGTGGCAGGACCCGGCGGCTGCGGATGCCGCACTGGCCCTGTTCAGTCTGGAGAAGGCCGCCTATGAGCTGGCCTATGAAGCGGAAAACCGGCCCACCTGGCTGCCTGTGCCCTTGCACGGCCTGGTGGGGCTGTTGCGTGAACTGGAACCCTTTTCCGATCTTGAGCGTGATGGAGAGCAGTCATGAGTGTCTCGAACAAGGAACAGGGAAAGAACCAACCGGCATTGCTCCCGTCAGCCGAGGTCATCGATGCCCTGGTGCGGGCCGAGCATCCTGATCCGTTCGCTGTGCTCGGGCCCCACGGAGACGGTGCCGGCGGGCAATTCATCCGGGCCTATCTGCCCGGCGCCCTGAGCGTGCAGGTGCTGGACCGGGAGCAGCAGCAAGTGCTCGGCAGCCTCCACGCCGCCGAAGTGCCCGGGCTGTTTGCCGGGCATTTCAGCCAGAGCCGGCCCTATCTGCTGCGGGTGCAGTGGGCCGGTGGCGAGCAGGTCAGTGAAGACCCCTACAGCTTCGGCCCGTTGCTGGGGGAGATGGATCTGTATCTGTTCGCCGAAGGCAATCATCGTGACCTCGGCTCCTGCCTGGGGGCGCAACCGACCACCGTGGACGGCGTCCAGGGCGTGCGCTTTGCGGTCTGGGCGCCCAACGCCCGGCGGGTCTCGGTGGTGGGGGACTTCAATATCTGGGACGGGCGGCGCCACCCCATGCGCCTGCGGCATCCCTCCGGGGTCTGGGAACTGTTCGTTCCGCGCCTGCAACCTGGAGAGGCCTACAAGTACGAGATTCTCGGGCCCCAGGGCATCCTGCCGCTCAAGGCCGACCCCATGGCCCTGGCCACCCAGTTGCCGCCGGACACCGCGTCCAGGGTCGCCGAGCCCTTGCAATTCCACTGGCAGGACCAGGCATGGATGCAGGCCAGGGGCGAACATCAGCGAACCGATGCGCCCTTGTCCATCTACGAGTTGCACGCCGGCTCCTGGCAGTGCGAAGTGGATGACCTGGGGGAGGTGGCCCGCCAGTACCGCTGGGCCGAGCTGGCCGAACGCCTGATCCCCTACGTCAAGGACCTGGGCTTCACCCATATCGAGCTGATGCCGATCATGGAACACCCCTTCGGCGGCTCCTGGGGGTATCAACCGCTGTCACAGTTCGCCCCCAGTGCCCGCTATGGCTCGCCCCAGGATTTCGCCGCTTTTGTCGACGCCTGCCACCAGGCGGATATCGGTGTGATCCTCGACTGGGTGCCGGCGCACTTTCCCACCGATACCCATGGCTTGGCCCAGTTCGACGGCACCGCGCTCTATGAGTACGGCAACCCCCTGGAAGGCTTTCACCAGGACTGGGACACCCTGATCTACAACCTCGGGCGCACGGAAGTGCACGGTTTCATGCTGGCCTCGGCGCTGCACTGGCTCAAGCATTTCCATGTCGACGGTCTGCGGGTGGATGCGGTGGCCTCGATGCTCTATCGCGACTATTCGCGCAAGGCTGGTGAATGGGTGCCGAACCGCCACGGCGGCCGCGAGAACCTGGAAGCCATCGACTTTCTGCGCCACCTCAACGATGTGGTGGCCCTGGAAGCGCCGGGCGCCCTGGTGATCGCCGAGGAATCCACCGCCTGGCCCGGGGTCAGCCAGCGCACCGACCAGGGCGGCCTGGGCTTTGCCTACAAATGGAACATGGGCTGGATGCACGACTCCCTGCATTACATCCAGCAGGACCCGGTGTACCGCGCCCATCACCACAACGAACTGAGCTTCGGCCTGGTGTACGCCTGGTCCGAGCGTTTCATCCTGCCGATCTCCCATGATGAGGTGGTGCACGGCAAGCATTCGCTGATCGACAAGATGCCGGGCGATCGTTGGCAGAAGTTCGCCAACCTGCGGGCGTACCTGAGCTTCATGTGGGCCCATCCGGGCAAGAAACTGCTGTTCATGGGCTGCGAGTTCGGCCAGTGGCGTGAGTGGAACCACGACCAGCAACTGGACTGGTACCTGCTGCAGTACCCGGAGCACCGGGGCGTGCAGCAATTGGTGGGCGACCTCAACCGGCTGTATCGCCAGTACCCGGCGTTGCATGACCAGGACGACGTGCCCCAGGGTTTCCAGTGGCTGATCGGCGACGATGCGATCAACAGCGTCTATGCCTGGTTGCGCTGGAGCAAAACCGGCGAGCCCTTGCTGGTGGTGGCCAACTTCACCCCGGTACCGCGCCAGGCCTACCGCGTCGGCGTGCCAATGGCGGGACGCTGGAGCGAGCTGCTCAACAGCGATTCGCAACTCTATGCCGGTTCCAACTATGGCAATGGCGGCGAAGCCTTCAGTGAAGAACAGGGCAGCCATGGCCAGGCCCTGTCCCTGGTGCTCAACCTGCCGCCCCTGGCGGTGTTGATCCTGCGCCCCGACAGTCTATAGCCGCGGGTGGCCGGTAATGGTCAACATCAGGCCATTACCGGCACCTTCAGGGGCGCATCACCAACGCATGCGCACGCCCAGGCTGCCGATCAGGCCGTTGAGGTCGTTGTCATCCACATCGCTGCTGTAGTCGGCACTGACGTACAGGCTCACGGCGGGGGTGACCCTGGCCACCAGCCCCAGGCCAACCTCTACGGTGGAGGATTTGCGGCTGCTGCTGATCTTGTCCACCTGGTCCAGGCTCAGGGTCTCGCCGCTGTAGACCGTATGCCAGAGGTTGGTGCGCACATAGGGTTCCAGGGGCAGGCCATGGACGTCATAGCGCCCTTGCAGGCGCGCGCCGACCCGGCCGCTCCAGGCATTGAGGTCGTTACTGCTATTGCCACCGTCCAGGCGAATGCGTTGGTTGATCACCTGGGCCTGGGGTTCGATCACCCAGTTGTCGCTCAGGCCTATGGCCACGCCGCCCTGCACGGAAAAGGTCATGGCGTTGCCTTCGGTGGTCATGCCCCGGCCCTGCTCATTGCGACTGAAACCGCTGACCCGGCCGCCGCTGGCGGACATGTCCAGGTGCCAGCCCTCGGCACCCTGCAGGCGCCAGAAGGCGCCCAGGCCTTGTCCCTGGACGCTGAGCCCGGCATTGCGTGGGTCGTTGACGGTGCTCGGGGCGCCGCCTTGGGTGAGGGTGTAGGTGTTGGGGGTACTCAGCAGGCCGATCTGTTGGGTGGTGCCGTTGTTCTGGATGCTGTAGAGCAGGGGGCCTTTGCGCGGTTCGCCGCCAGCGCCGGGCAGCGCCAGGTAGCCGACTTCAAGGTGCGTCGGCAGTCCGGGCCGGTCCAGAACCGCGAAGTCGCTCGGGCGCGGGCTGCCCAGGGGTGAGGCGCTGATCGGCAGGCTGCTCAGGGTTGGGGGGTATCCGGTGTTGTCGGTGTCCTCCCCCGGGGACGCCGCGACCTCCATGGAGCACAACAGCAAGGATGTGTACAGGCTGCACAAGGCGAATGGCAGAGGGCTTGAGGTGAGTGAGGTATTCATGGAGGTCTACCTTGCAAATGCATGCTTTATCTCGTTGGGGCGCCTCTCCCACCCCCGTTCGAGAGGCAGCCGGATTCAATCGGGTAAAGTCCGCCGACCCGCTCTGCAGCAGGTGTTTTCGGCCTTTTCCCGGTTACTTTTTCCAGGGGTGGTCATTGGTAGCTAAGGAGAGAGCAGGGGGCTCGTCAAGAAAATGACTGACAAACGGAAGGGTTATTTTTGGGCGGCCAAATCACTGAAAAATGGCACTTTGTCCGAATGCCAGGGATGTGCGGCGGGCGGGGGGATCAGGGGCGACTCCAGCGCGTGGATCTGCTCGTCGCCAGGGTTCAGCAGGTCGACCAGACCTGCTGCCACTGGGCGGCACCGCCCCGCAATCCGTGAGCCGGGACGATCGCGGTTTTAGCGTTCATCGCTCGATGTCCGCGGTGCGGCTACAGGCGGCAGTTGCACCTCCACCGCCAGGGGCAGGTGATCGGAGAGGTGGGTCCAGGGCTTGTTGCCGAGGATCTGTGGCCGGTGGCTGCTGGCATTGCGCAGGTAGACCCGGTCCAGGCGCAGCAAGGGCCAGCGCGCGGGGTAGGTCTTGGCCGGGCGGCCGTGATGGCGTTCGAAGGCTTCGTGCAGGTCGTCGCGCCGGCCCAGGGCGACATTGCCGTGCATCTGCCAGTCGTTGAAGTCGCCGGCAATGATCACCGGTGCTTCCTCGGGCAGGGATTCGAGCAGTTGGCAGAGCAGTGCCAACTGCAGTTGCCGGTGGTTTTCCAGCAGGCTGAGGTGCACGCAGATGGCGTGCACCTCGGCATATCCGGGTACATCCAGGACGCAGTGCAGCAAGCCGCGGCGCTCAGGGCCGGTGATGGAGACATCCAGATTGCGGTACTGGCGGATCGGGTACTTGGACAACAGGGCGTTGCCGTGATGACCGTCGGGGTACACCGCATTGCGTCCGTAGGCGTAATCGCTCCACATGCTGTCGGCGAGAAACTCGTACTGCGATTGCTGCGGCCAGTTGTCCAGGCGCGACGCATGGCGTTCATGCTCGCCCAGCACTTCCTGGAGAAACACCAGGTCGGCCTGGGTGCTGCGTACCGCTTCGCGCAGCTCCGGGAGAATGAAGCGTCGGTTGAGGGCGGTGAAACCCTTGTGGGTGTTGACGGTCAGGATCTGCAGACGCTGGATGCTTCCCGGCTGGGGCTGGCGGGTGGACTCGCTGCTCACGCTCACTCCTGTGAATCAGTGACGGTTTCTCATGGGACTGATGGCCGGCACTCGCGTTCAGGTTATTTTCCGCCCGGGCCCGGCCTACATCAGGATGATTTCGTAGGGCAGGCGCAGGCGCTCCAGCAGAATCGGCGACAGCGACGGTTCCAGGCCGATTTCCGGTTCGCCCTGCAGCTGGCTGGCGTAGGCGTGGGCCGCGTGGCGCTTGCGGGCCACGGTCCAGGTGTCCAGGCGCAGCTTGCGTGCCCGCTGCCAGGGAATCTGGTGCTCCTCGCGCGAGGACCAGTGCCAGGCCCAGATCGGAATCTCGTAGAAGCGTGCGCCCACCTGGCCGGCCGCCTTGGCCGCGGCCCGGCCCACGGCTTCGTGATCGAGGTTGCCGTCGCCGCGCCAGGTGCTGAACACCACATCGCTGTCGCGCAGGTAACGGCTGATGAATGGTGCCAATTGCTGTTCGCGCTCGCTCAGGGCACTGTCGGCAAAGCCACCACGAATCCACTTCAGGCTGTGCAGGGGCAGCCCCAGGCGGCGCAGGGCCTCGGCGCTTTCCTGGGGCCGGAACACGCTGAGGCGGCGCTTGGGCCACAGTTCGGAGCCTGGGTGACTGGCGCTGCCGTCGCTGATGGAGATCAGTTGCAGGGGGTGGCCATGGTGGGCCAGCACTTGCAGCAGGCCGCCGCTGGCTACCACTTCATCGCCGGGGTGAGGGGCGATGATCACGGCCCGAGAGCCGGGGGGAACCAGATTGCCGAGGTTGATGGGGGGAACGTCGGCCAGGTGGCGGGCGCCGTTCCAGATCTGGCTGGGCCAGCTGTTGTCTATTGCGGTTATGGCTTTCATGAGGTGTCACATCCCTGTTTTCCGGGTCACGGCAATGAGGCCTGAACATCCGTTCAGTGGCGACCCTGGGTTTGCACGTACGCTGATTCTGGCATCCGCCTCAGCGTGAAGTACCGGCGCTCCATCCCTTTGGGGCGCCGCGATGCGGGGCTCATCATACACAGCCTGGAACCGTCCACGTAGGGGCGGCCCAAGCTTTGTTCGAGCATTACGAACCCTGTCACAGGGTAGACGGCAATTGCTCCCCGGGGGAGGCCACAAGACGAAAGTCGTGCGCAACTACCTCGCCCTTCAAGGTTCGACCAGGCTTTGCAGGTAATCGCCAAAGCCGCCCCGGGCCCGGCTGTCCAGGCGCCCGCTGGTAATCACCTGCGGGTGCCGGCTCCAGGCGATGCTGGCGCCGCTGCGCTGCAGCTGTCGCACCAGTTGCACGTCCTCGTGACACGCCAGGGCTTCGAAACCGCCGGCGCGAACATAGGCCGCGGCGCTGATGCCCAGGTTGGCGCCATGGACATGCCGATGCTCATCGGCGCTCTGGTAGGCATTGTGGTAGCGGGCCTGGGCCTGGGGCGCGAAGCCTTCGCTCCAGCAGTCGACGGTGACCGTGCCGCAGACGGCGTCGGTGCCCTGGGCCAGCTGGGCCACCAGCCAGTCCGCGGGCACCCGGCTGTCGGCGTCGGTGCACGACAGCCAGCGAGCCCCGGCCTGCAGCAGCCATTGCGCGCCGGCGGCGCGCGCCCGTCCGACATTGCGCACCTGCAATTGCAGGTGCTGCACGGGGTACTGGCGGGCGATGCTCAGGGAGCGGTCGGAACAGCTGTCGAGCACCACCAGGATCAGCACGTCCTCCTTCAGGTCGGGGTGGCTGGCGGCTGTCAGGGCGCATTGCAGGCAGTCGGCCAGCAGTTGCTCTTCGTTATGGGCGGGAATCACCACACCGATCATCGCAGGCCCTCCAGGGTCGCGACCGAATCCGCGTCGCGACCCCAGAGGTCGAGGAGAAAATCCGCGTCCTGATGTTCCAGCAGGCGTGGCAGCTGCAACTGCCGGTGGAGCATTGCATGCACTTGCCCGCCCTCCAGGGGACAGCCGGCGATGGGCGGACGCCAATGACAGGCCAGCAACTGACCGTCGGCGGCCAGGGAGCCCAGGGCCCGAGTCACCAGGCGCGCCAGATCGCCGGGGTCCAGGTAGTAGCCAAGCTCGCTGATGACAATCAGCTCGAAGGGGCCGTCGGGCCAGTCCTCGGGCAGGCGCGCGCATTCCACCCGGGCCTGGGGCATCGAGCGCAGGCGTTGCCGGGCCAGGCCGACCGCAGTCTGTGCGGTGTCGCAGCACAGCAGGCTGTCGCAGCGGGTCGCCAGTTCGGCGCTGAGTTCGCCGTTGGCGCATCCGGGTTCGAAAATGCTCCGGTAATGGCGCCGCGGCAGGCTGGCCAGGGTGATGGCGCGCTTGCGCTGTTCGTACCAGCGTCGGCGAAAGGCCCAGGGGTCCTGGTCCCGGGCGAACAGCCCTTCGAAATAGTGACTGTCGACGCTCATAGGAATACCACCTCGAAGGGTTGCAGCAGGCGCTCGATGATGTGTGGCGCCAGCACCGGTGCCAGGCCAATGTCCGGGTCGCCCTCCAGCTGGCTGGTGAAGGCGTGGATGGCGTGACGCTTGCGTGCCACCTGGGCGGGGCTGAGCAGCACCTTGCGGGCGCGCTCCCAGGGCAACTGGCGGCCCTCGGGGTCGGCCCAGTGCCAGCCCCAGATGGGCAACTCCCTGAGGCGCGCACCCGCGGCCCGGGCGGCCAGGGCGCTGGCCCGGCCCACGGCCTCGTGGTCGCAGTGGCCGTCCTCGCACCAGGTGCTGAACAGCACATCGTCCGGCCGCAGGCACGCCTGGATGTAGCGCGCCAGGGCCGCTTCGTCCCGGGCCACGCGGCTGTCCTGGAAGCCGCCGCGCAGCCATGTGATCCGCGCCAGTGGCAGGTCCAGGCGGCGCAGGCCTTCGGCGGACTCCTGGGGCCGCACCAGGCTCAGGCGCTCGATGGGCCAGCGCGGTGAGCCGGGATGGCTGGCGCTGCCATCGGTGACCGAAATCAGCAACAGTTCCCGTCCCGCGGCCGCCAGCAATTGCAGGAGGCCGCCGCAGCCGAGGATTTCGTCGTCCGGGTGCGGGGCCACGATCACCGCCCGCGAACCGGGCGCAACCAGGGTCTGGATATCCACGCAGGCCATCGCCCGCAGGTGCGAGGAGGCCTGCCATGCCTTCAGTGAAGTGCCGCGGCCGACAATCGGATTGGCTTTCACAGGCACCATCCTCCCCGGTCCGCCGCAGCGGCTTCGCTGGCCAGCTGTTGGCCGAGTTGGGCCAGGTCGCGTTCGGCATGGCTCTGGCGGATAAATACCGGCAGGTCGGCCAGCAGCCGGGCGAAGTGCCGGTCCAGGCAGTAGGGGCCCGCGCCCAGGGCCCGACCGACATGCCGCAGCAGGCTGTCGACGCTGGCTTCGGTCACGGCCCGGGTGCGCCGGGCCAGCAGTTGGCAATCGGCGTCGGGGGCCTGGTCCAGCTGCCGGGCACTGTGGCGCAGCACGCAGGCGGCCTGATGCAGGGCGCTGTCCACCGCCCCCAGATGCGCCTGGGCGTGGGGCTCGTCGTGCTTGGCGCAGTGTTCGCGCAGCGGCAGGGCGATGGCCTGGGCCGCGCCCAGCCAGCAGGCGGCGATGCCCATGGCGCCCTGCCAGAAACCCGGGCGCTGCAGGTAGTCGTCCGGCCCGCCGACCCAATGGCCCCGTGCCTGGTCGAACCGCACCTGCCGGCTATCGGTATTGGCCATGCCCACCGCCTGCCAGCCGCCGCGCTCGACCTGCACCCCGGGCTGGTCCAGGGCCACCGCCACCAGGCGCTGGCGCCCCGCGCTGTCCCAGGCGGTGAGCAGGGCATGGCTGAGCACCGCGGCTCCCGAGCACCAGGCCTTGGTCCCGCGCAAGCGGCAGTGCGGGCCGTCGGCGTCGGCCTGAACCCGGGCCCGGGGCGGTTCGGCGGCCCAGGTGCCCCAGGTGGTGCCGGGGGCGACGACGCAGTCCAGCTCCTGCATGATCGCCAGGGCATCGGTGTGTCCCTCGTAGAGCTTGCACAGGCCCAGGTCATGTCCGGCGACCCGGGCCAGGGCCTGCCAACGCTGCAGGGTGGCACCGCCCGCCGGCCGCGGCAGGCGATCCAGGCCGGCGGCCATCAGAGCCTCCAGGCACAGGCCCAGCGCCGGGGCATCGGCGTGCCCCAGGTCGGGGTAATGGCGCAGGAAGGCTTGCAGGTCCATTTCAGTCTTCTTCCTCATGCTGCAACTCGAACAGCAGCAGTGAACGCCCGGTCACCGAGTAGCTGTGGCCGAAGGCGAAGCGCTCCTGGCCGCGCACCGCCGGCTGGTTGGTGTCGAGCATGCAGCTCCAGAACTCGCCGGCCGGCACCTCGGGCAGGCGGAAATTGACGATGTCGTGATGGGCATTGACCACCAGCAGCACCGTGGCGTCGGCCCCGGGGCGGCGGATGCCGGTTTCCTGGGCGCGGCCGTCCAGCAGCATGCCCAGGCAACGGCCGTGGGGGTCTTGCCATTGTTCGGTGCTCATCTCGTTGCCGTCCGGGGCCAGCCAGGTGACGTCCTTGACCCCGAGGTCCTCGTTGTAGCTGCCCACCAGGAAACGCCCGCGGCGCAGGATCGGGTAGTTCAGGCGCAGCTTGATCAGGCGCTTGACGAACTTGAGCAGCGCCTTGCCGTCGGCATCCAGCTCCCAGTTGATCCAGCCGATCTCGCTGTCCTGGCAGTAGGCGTTGTTGTTGCCGTGCTGGGTGCGGGCGAATTCGTCGCCGGCCACCAGCATCGGCGTGCCCTGGGCCAGCAGCAGGGTGGCGAAGAAGTTGCGCATCTGGCGCAGGCGCAGGGCGTTGATCTCGGGGTCGTCGGTGGGGCCTTCGACGCCATGGTTCCAGGACAGGTTGTTGTCGCTGCCGTCCTGGTTGTTCTCGTCGTTGGCCTGGTTGTGCTTGTCGTTGTAGGACACCAGGTCGCGCAGGGTGAAGCCGTCGTGGGCGGTGACGAAATTGACCGACGCATAGGGCCGTCGGCCGCGCTGGTTGAACATCTCGCCGGAGGCGGTCATGCGCCCGGCGAAGTCCGCCAACTGGCCGTCGTCGCCTTTCCAGAAGGCCCGCACGGTGTCGCGGAAACGGTCGTTCCATTCCACCCAGCCCGGCGGAAAGCGCCCCACCTGGTAGCCGCCGGGGCCGCAGTCCCAGGGTTCGGCGATCAGCTTCACCTGGCGCAGCACCGGGTCCTGGCGGCAGGCCACGAGGAAGCTGTGGCGCTCGTCGAAACCATCGTGGTAGCGGCCGAGGATGGTCGCCAGGTCGAAGCGGAAACCGTCCACGTGCATTTCCGTGGCCCAGTAGCGCAGGGAGTCGGTGACCATCTGCAGCACGCAGGGATGGCTCAGGTCCAGGGTGTTGCCGGTGCCGGAATCGTTGATGTAGAAGCGCTTGTCGTCGGGCATCAGGCGGTAGTAGGAGGCGTTGTCGATGCCGCGCATGGACAGGGTCGGGCCTTGTTCGTTGCCTTCGGCGGTGTGGTTGTAGACCACGTCCAGCAGCACCTCCAGCCCGGCTTCGTGCAGGTGCGCGACCATTTCCTTGAATTCGGCGATCTTGCCGCTGGCCAGGTAGCGCGGGTCGGGGGCGAAGAAGGCGATGCTGTTGTAGCCCCAGTAGTTGGTCATGCCCTTGTGCAGCAGGTGCTGGTCGTTGACGAAGGCATGGATCGGCAGCAACTCCACCGACGAGACGCCAAGCTTGCGGATGTGCTCCAGCACGTCGTCCACCATCAGCCCGGCAAAGGTCCCCCGCAGGTGTTCCGGCACTGCGGGATGGGTCATGGTGAAGCCGCGCACGTGGGTCTCGTAGAGGATGGTCTTGTCCCAGGGCACGCTGACCCGATGGTCGTGGCCCCAGGTGTGGGCCGGGTCGATGACTTTGCACTTGGGCACGAAGGGCGCGCTGTCCCGTTCGTCAAAGCTGAGGTCGGCGTCAGGATGGCCGATGGTGTAGCCGAACAGCGCCTCGGACCATTTCAATTGGCCCACCAGCTGCTTGGCATAGGGGTCGATCAACAGTTTGTTGGGGTTGAAACGGTGGCCGTTGGCCGGCTCATAGGGGCCGTGCACTCGGTAGCCGTAGATCAGCCCGGGGTGAGCGTCGGGCAGGTAGCCGTGGAAGATTTCGTCGGTGTACTCGGGCAGTTCGATACGTTCGAGCTCCACGTCGCCGGCGGCGTCGAACAGGCACAGTTCGACCTTGGTGGCATTGGCCGAGAACAGCGCGAAGTTGACGCCCAGGCCATCCCAGGTGGCGCCCAGAGGGAAGGGCAGGCCTTCACGGATGCGCGAGGGTTCGTTCTCGGGAGTCGGCGGAGTCTGCTTGGATCTGCTCATGGTTGCTCCTGCAAAAAGGATCAGGGGGCCGGCCGTGGGTTTTTCAGGGCGAAGCCATCCAGGGTGGCGTGCGGGCGCGCCACCGGTTCAGGGCGATAGAGAGGCGGGAGTGTCGTCAGTGGGCTGGCGGCTTGCGCGGTGCCCGGGGTTTCTTCGGCGCCGCAGGCTTCTCTCCTGGCGGCACTACCACCGCGGCGGCCGACTTGGCCTTGGGTTTGCTGGCGCTCTTGCTGGGCGCACTGGCGGCGGCAGATTTGCTCTTGGCGCCCTTGGGCGGCTGGCTCGGGGCCAGGGCCTCGGCCTCGGCGAGCTTGCGGGCCATTTCCCAGTGTCGGGCTTCGTGGCCCTCCGGTTTCCCTTCCGACTCCCAGATCTGATAGGCGAATTCACGTATGCGTTTGTCGTCGGTACTCATCGCAATGCTCCTGGACTGAACTCAATGTTGAATCAAAAGGTTGAGTGGAAAGTCTTGCAATACGGCGCTGATCAGCAATTCCTTGTGGGGTGTGACTGCTCTGGTTGAAAAAAGTCCATTCAGGTTGCGGCCCGAAGCGGTGAACGGTAGTTGCACCCGGGTATCGCCCCATCGCTGCGCATCCACCTTGGGGATTGCACTGTCATCCAGCAGGCCGGCGACCTGGATCGGCACTATCACCACGGCTCGTTGCTCCTGGTATTCACGCATGAACGCCAGCACCCGGCCGGCTTCCTGCCCCAGCACCGTCAGCGGCTGGTAGCTGCCGCGCTGGAACAGCTCCGGGTATTGACCGCGCAGGCCCAGGACGCGGGCAATCAGGCCCTGCTTGATGCGTCCGTCACGCCACTGGGCCAGCCACTGCCGAGGATCGCGCGGGCTGTCCAGGGCCCGTTGCCGGGCCGGGTAGTCCGGCAGTCGGCGGTTGTCCGGGTCCACCAGGCTGAAGTCCCAGAGGTCGTTGCCCTGATACAGGTCCGGCACCCCTGGTACGGTCATGCGCAGCAAAGTTTGCGCCAGGCTGTTGAGGGCGCCGCCAGGGGCGATGCTGTTGGCTGCCGCCGCAAGCGACTGGCGCAGGGCCAGGCCTTGCGGCGAGACCAGCACGGCGCTGACAAACGCCTGAACGCCCTCTTCGTAATCAGGATTGGGGGCTGCCCAACTGCTGTGCAGCTTGGCTTCACGCAGGGCCTTGAGTTGCCATTGCCAGATGCGCCGGGCATAGCGCTCCAGGCCCGGCTGATCCTCGGCCCGCAAATCCAGGGGCCAACTGCCCAGCAGGGTTTGATAGAGGATCAGTTCATCGCCTGCCGAAGGGACGTCGGGGTGCTGGTGCAAGGGGGCAGCCAACAGCCGCCAGCTGGCCACTTGGCGGGCATACCAGGGGGCCCGCTCACTGAGCAGGGCCAGGCGCGCGCGGCTGTCTTCGCCACGCTTGTGGTCATGGGTGGCGCTGGTCAGCAGGTTGTCGGGGAAGCTGTCCAGGCGCTGCTGGCAAGCGCTGTGGAAGGCCGAGATCGGCGCGCTGAACTGTTCGCTGTTGAAGCCCACGTCATTGCGCGCCAGGAGCACCGCCGAGCGGTAGAATGCGGTGTCTTCCACGGCCTTGGCCGCGGCCGGCGAGGTCAGTTGCTGGAAGCGCACGCAGGCGTGGCGCAGCAGCTTGCGCGCCCGGCCCGGTGGTTGCCGGCGCCAGCCCTGGCCGCCGAGCCAGCGCTCCAGGCAATCGAGTACCGGCCAGTCGATCTCGCTCAGGCGGCCTCGGGCGCCGGCCATGGCCTGTTGGAAAAACCGCTGGTCCTGGGGGCCGCGGCCCTGGGCACCGATGTAGGTGCGGTACACCGGAAAGTGCACGATCAGCTCCTGCAGCGCCCGGCGGATGGCCCCCAGGGTCAGGTCGCGGCTCATCAGGTCCAGCCGCGCCACTTGCAGCAGCGCCTGGGCCACGTTTTCAAAGTCACCGGCCAGGGAACCGTTGAGGATCTGCTGGCGTGCCTGCAGGGCTTCCTCGCCGAACTGCGGCGACCGCTGGCTGTGCCGGCTCCACAGCTCTGCCAGCAGCGCCTGGCCGGCGGGGGCCTGTTGCAACAGCGACAGCTGGTTCATGAATTCGTAGCCGGTGCTGCCGTCCACGCCCCAGTCGCGATGCAGGGTCTCGCCCGCACCGAGGATCTTCTCGACGTAGATCGGCAGGTGCTGGCCCGGACGCAGGCGGTCGACCCGGCGCCGCAGCTTGCGGCAGTAACCCCGGGGATCGGCCAGGCCATCGATGTGGTCGATGCGCAGGCCATCCACCAGGTTTTCTTCGATCAGCTGGAAGACCTTGGCGTGGGTGGCTTCGAACACGGCCGGGCGTTCGACCCGCAGGGCCCCCAGTTCATTGACGTCGAAGAAACGCCGCCAATTGATGTCATCGGCCGCGGTGCGCCAGCTGGCCAGGCGGTAGCTCTGTTGTTCCAGCAACTGATGCAAACGCGTGAAGCCGTCGGCCTGGCGCGAGTCGTAGCCTTGCAAGTGGGCGTCGATGGCCTGGCGCACTGACGGCTGGCGCAGTTGCTGTGCCAGTGCTTGTTGCAGGGGCCGGGCCTGGGCATGGGCGGCGCCGTTGAAGCGCAACGCCGCAAAACCGTCGGCCAGGGATTTCAGGGCGCCGCTGGACTCGGCGTCCAGCGGCTCCGCAAGTCGCAGCAGTGGTGCGTAGTCCCAGGGGCAGATGGGAAAGCAATGTTCGTGGTGCTGTACGTGAAAGCCGCCCAGGTCGTCGTCCAGGCGCAGCTCCAAGCGGCCTTCCTGCAGCGCCACGCCATAGTCGCTGTCGAGGAACGGCAGGAGCAACTGACCTTCCATCAGCGGGTCCGCGGAGTGCCACTGGATATCGAAGAATTCGCCATAGGGGCTCAGTCGCCCCCATTGCAGCAGGTCCAGCCACCAGGGGTTGTCGCTGCCGCCCACGGCCATGTGGTTGGACACGATGTCGAGGATCAGCCCCATCCTTTGTTGACGCAGGGCCGCCACCAGGCGCCGCAGGGCCGCTTCGCCCCCCAGCTCCGGGTTGATCTGGGTCGGGTCCACCACGTCATAGCCGTGCTGGGAGCCGGCCCGGGCCCGGAGCAGGGGTGAGGCATAGAGATGGCTGATGCCCAGGCGGGCGAAGTAGGGCACCAGGGGGACGGCGTCGTCGAGGGTGAAGCCTTGATGAAACTGCAGGCGCAGGCTGGCCCGCAGCAAGGGCAGGGACGGCAGGTTCATCGGTCACGCTCTAGGGCTTGTTGCCGGGCACAGGCCAGCAGTTCCAGGCGCCGCGCGGCATCGCTGTCGTCCAGCAGGCGCCGGCTGGCACTGGCCAGGCGCCGGCGCCAGTTGGGGTGGCTGTCGAGGGTGCCGGGCAGGTTGGCCTGTTCATCGATGCCCAGGGCATCTTCCAGGGGGAGCAGCACCAGGGGCGCACGGGTATGACCAAGAAAGCGCACGCTGGCGTCCAGCACTTGGTCGGCTTCGTGGGCCTCTTGGTGAACGTTCTGTGGGTCCTGGGCCAGGGCCTGGCGCAGGCCGTCACGCTCGCGCAGGCGGTGTTCGCGCCATTGCCGCGCGCCCTGTTCATCCACCATGCCCAGGCGCAGGTTCCAGTCGATGTCGCGGCCCTGCCACCAGCCGTTGAGGGTGGGCAGATCGTGGGTGCTGGTGGTGGCCAGGGCGTTGTCCGGCCAGTCCAGGATCGGCTTGAAGTAGCAGTTGTGGTCCTGTTCGAACAAAAGCACGCGCATGCCGAGCATGGCCCGGGCGGCGAGCTTTTCCCGCAGGCCGTCGGGCACCGTCCCCAGGTCCTCGCCGAGGACAATGGCCTGGTGCCGATGGGATTCGAGGGTCAGCAGGCGCAGCAGATCGTCCACCGGGTAGTACAGGTAGGCACCGTCGCAGGGCGGCGCTCCCGACGGGATCACCCAGAGCCGTTGCAAGCCCATCACATGGTCAATGCGCAAGCCGCCGGCATGGGCGAAGTTGGCCCGGAGCATTTCGATGAAGGCGCGATAACCATGGCGCTGCAAACCTTCGGGAGAGAAGGCGCAGATGCCCCAGCCCTGGCCCTGGCGATTGAGGATGTCCGGTGGCGCACCCACGGTCAGGGACGCCAGCAACTGTTCCTGGCGGCTCCAGGCCTGGCTGCCACCGCCGTCGGCGCCCACCGCCAGGTCGGCGATCAGGCCGATGCCCATGCCGCTGCTGTGGGCCGCGCTCTGGGCCCGTTCCAGGCTGCGGGCGATCAGCCACTGGCAGAAGGCATGGAAGCCGATCTCATGGGCCTGCTCCTCGGCGAACCGGGCCAGGGCCGGGCTCGCCGGGTTACGCCAGTGTTGCGGCCAGTGACGCCAGTCCAGGTCTTCGCCGCGGGCGGCGCGCTCGGCCTGGATGGCCTCGAACCGGCAGTGGTTTTCCAGGGCTTCGCCGGCGCTGCGGCGATAGCTGGCGAAGTCCTCGTGCAGGGGGTGCTGGCCGTGGCAGAAGCCTTCGTACAGGGCGCGCAGTGCTTGTTGCTTGGCCTGGGCCGCCTGGGGCCAGTCGATCAGTGGTTGCTGTTCCAGGGCTTGCAAGGTCTGGCCAAGGCCACAGGATTCGATGGCGCTGCGCCAGGCCCGGTCGCCGAGAATGGCCCCGGGAGCGGCGTACAGGCTGTTGAGAAACAGCCGGCTGGAGGGCGAGTAGGGGCTGTAGCGCTCAGGATCGCTGTTGAACATGGCGTGCAGCGGGCTGATGGCCAGGGCATCGGCGCCGCGCTCGGCGGCTTGCCGGGCCAGCTCTTCCAGTGCCTGGGTATCGCCGAATCCACCGTCACCGGGGCGGCGCAGGGCATACAGCTGTACGCTCAGGCCCCAGGCTCGCGGGGTCGGCTGGCCCACGGCGTCGGCCACGCTGTAGCAGCGTGCGGGGGCCACCGCGAGGGTGAAGTGTTCCTCCTCGATGCGCACCGAGTGGTAACCCACCGGGATCTGTCCTGGCAGCACGCTCCTTTCATCGAGCTGCAACGACAGCGGTGCGCCGTTTTCCAGCTCGATGGCACAGCGGGTCCCGGGCGCGAAGTACCGGGCCAGGTCCAGGCCCTGGCCGACGTCGGCGGTCAGCAGCGGTGGCAGGTGCCGGCTTTGCTGCAGCTGATGCAACTGCTGCAGGCTGTCGGCGATTTCCTGGTCGCTGTCGGCAGGGTGGCCCAGGCCCGCCAGCACGGCCCGTAACACCCGGGCCTCAACCTTTTGCGGTCGGCCGTTGGCGTCGATCCAGTCCACTGCCAGGCCGGCGCGGCTGGCGAGTATTTCCAGTTGCGCATCGCTCATCGGCGTTCTCCATGGGGGGCGGTGGGGCAAGGCCCGCTGTGCAGTTGCACCACTGCGCTGAAGGCGGGTAACCAGCCCTGCTGCCAGTGTTCAAGGGCTCGCGGTGGGTGTTCAAACCACAGTTGTGCTGTTGCTTCGGGCTCCAGTTCGATCCGGTGTGGGCTGAGGTTGAGGTCGATGCGCAGCAGGCTGCCGTCACCCAGGCGCCAGCGTGCGCTCAGGGCGCCTTCGGCCAGTACCCGGGTATCCAGGGCCTGGGCGCCGGGCAGGCGCGGGATCAGTTCGCGGTGGCGGATACGCAGCAGGCTGCGGTACAGCTCACGGGTCGTCTCGGCCTGTTGCGACTGGGGGCGGGGCCGTGATGCCTGGAAGGTCGAGGGGGCGTTGGGATCGGGGATGCGCTGGCGCTGGGCGGCGTCGGCAAAGGCGCTGAAGGCGGCGAACTCGTTGCGCCGGCCCTGGCGCACGGCTTCGGCCAGTTCCCCCTGATGGCTGGTGAAGAACAGGAACGGCTCCTGGGCCGCCACTTCATCGCCCATGAACAGCAGCGGGATCATCGGTGACAACAGCAGCAACACCGTGGCTGCCTGCAGCGCCTGGGTCGGCGCCAGCTGGTTGAGGCGCTCGCCAAAGGCCCGGTTGCCGATCTGGTCGTGGTTCTGCAGGAACAGCACAAAGGCGCTGGGGGGCAGGTGGCCGCTGGGTTCACCCCGGGGTTGGCCGTGGCGGTTGGCATGGCCCTGGAAGGCGAAGCCCTGGCTCAGGCAGCGGGCCAGTTGCGCGGTGGGGTCGTCGGCGAAGTCGGCGTAGTAGGCGTCGGTCTCCCCGGTGAGCAGCACGTGCAGGGCGTTGTGCCCGTCGTCGTTCCACTGGGCGTCGAAACCCTGCTGCAGCAGGCTGGCCTGGTTGAACTCGTTTTCCAGGTTGAGCCACACCTGGCGCGACGCCGGCACCGCCTGGCGTACCCGCTGGGCCAGTTCATGGAGAAAGTCCGGGTCGTCGATGGCGTGCACGGCGTCCAGGCGCAGGCCGTCGAAACGGTACTCCAGCAGCCACATCAGGGCGTTGTCGATGAAGAAGTCGCGTACCTGCCGCCGGCGGAAGTCGATGGCCGCGCCCCAGGGGGTGTGCAGATCCTCGCGGAAGAAGCCCTTGGCGTAGCGCTGCAGGTGGTTGCCGTCGGGGCCGAAGTGGTTGTAGACCACGTCGAGGATCACCGCCAGGCCCAGGCCGTGGGCGGCGTCAATCAGGGCCTTGAGGTCGTCGGGAGCACCGTAGGAGGCTTCCGGGGCGTAGGGCAGGACGCCGTCGTAGCCCCAGTTGCGCTCGCCGGGGAACTCCGCCAGGGGCATCAGCTCGATGGCGGTCACCCCCAGGTCCACCAGGGCCGGCAGGGCCTGCTGCACCGCCAGGTAGCCGCCCATGACCCCGACATGCAGTTCGTAGATCACCGCCTCGTGCCAGGGCCGGCCACGCCACTGGGGCTGCTGCCAGGCGTAGGCGTTGTGGTCGACCACCAGGCTGGGGCCATGCACATCACCGTCCTGGGCTCGGGAGGCCGGGTCCGGCACCTGGATCTGTCGATCGATGGTGTAGCGGTAGCGGCTGCCCGCCGGGCAGCGGGCCTGAATCACGAACCAGCCGTCGGCCTCGGGCCGCATCGGCAATGACCGGCCGTCCGCCAGTGCAACGCTGACCTCACGGGCATCCGGTGCCCACAGGGCGAACCGGGTGTGCTCGCTATCCAGCATCACTGCGCCGTGGCTCCAGCTGTGCAGGGTGCTTGATGGCATGGGTCCAGGCCCCTTTATTGTCGGGTGGCCTGCCCCAGGGCCTTGGCCACCAGTTGTTCGTAGAGTTCGGCGTAGGGTTCCACCGCCTTGCACCAGTTGAACGGGGCGGCCATGGCCCGGCAGCGCATGGCGTTGAGCAGCGCTGGATAGGCGAAGACCTTGAACGCCCGGGTCAGCGCCTCCTGGTAGCTGGCCACCGTGGATTCGTCGAACAGAAAGCCGGTGACGCCATTCTCGATGGTGTCCGCCAGGCCGCCGGTGTTGCGCGCCACCGGCAGCGAGCCGAAGCGCTGGGCGTACATCTGGCTCAGCCCGCAGGGCTCGTAGCGTGACGGCATGAGCAGAAAGTCGCTGCCGGCGAACATGCGCCGGGCGTCGGTTTCATTGAAGCCGATATTGACCCCGATGCGCCCGGGAAAACGCCGGGCCAGGGCGCGCATGGATTGTTCCTCTTCCGGTTCCCCGCGGCCGATGATGGCGATCTGGCCGCCGTTGGCGACGATGAATTCGGCCACGCCTTCGGTGAGGTCCAGGCCCTTCTGGTAGACCAGCCGCGAGACCACGGCGAACAGCGGGCCGTTGCTGGGGTCGAGACCGAACATCTGCCGTACATGGGCGGCGTTGGCCGCCTTGCCGTCCCAATCACCCATGCTGAAGGGGCAGAACAGGTGCGCATCGGTGGCGGCGTCCCAGCTTTCGTCGATGCCGTTGGGGATGCCACTGAGCAAGCCTTGCTGGGTCTTGCTGGCGAGAAAACCGTCGAGGCCGCACCCGAAGGCCGGGGTAGTGATTTCCTGGGCGTAGGTGGCGCTCACCGTGGTGATGTGGCTGGCGTAGGCCATGCCGGCCTTGAGGAACGACAGCTTGCCGTAGAACTCCATGCCTTCCTGTTGCAGGGCGTGTTCGGGGATGCCCAGCTCCGGGCACGAGGCCAGGCTGACCACGCCCTGGTAGGCCAGGTTATGGATGGTGAACAGGGTCGGGGTGCGCTGCCCGCGCCAGTGCATGTAGGCCGGGGCCAGCCCGGCGGGCCAGTCGTGGGCGTGCACCAGGTCGGGGCGCCAGTGGATCTGAGCCAGGTTGGCGGCGATGTCGGCGGCGGCCAGCCCCAGGCGGGCAAAGCGAATGTGGTTGTCGGGCCAGTCGCGGCCATTGTTGGCGCCGTAGGGCGTGCCTTCGCGCTCGTACAGCTCCGGGCAGATCAGCACATAGATCACCAGGCCGTCGGGCATGTCCATGCGCCCGATCTTGCAGGCCGGCAGCGCCGCGTGGCCCCCCAGCTCGCCGATGATATGGATGGGGTTCTCGCTGTGCAGCACCTGGGGATAGCCGGGAATCAGCACCCGCACATCGTGCAGGTGGGCCATGGCCCGGGGCAGGGCGGCGGAGACGTCGCCCAGGCCGCCGGTTTTCACCAGATCGGCGATTTCCGAAGTGACGAACAGCACCCGCTTGCGGTTGGGATTCTGACGAGCCAGCGGCAGTAGGGTCTTGCCTCCAGGGATGGAAATCGCCTGGGGGGCACGTTCACCGGCCTGCTGTTGAGGATGCTCTCCCTGAGTGTCCAATGCGGCGCTGATCATAGGTCTCTCCCGTTTTATTGATCTGTTCTGCTGTCTCAAACGCTACTGTCGGGCCATTCCTGTGGCCGGGCGCAATTGCGCCACACATCGATCAGCCTGAGCTGCTCGAGCGCTGCAGCAGAAAGGGTGGAGGAGCCGTTGCAAGGAATGCACCAGTGGCAGCGACCCTACCTTTAACCTGACCTTGGGCCGACGCGAAAAGTTTCGACTTTTTCAATGCCAAAGTGACCGCTCGGTCACAATGCGAAAATCAGTCTAGGACAGAACCTAGAGCGGCGTCGGGCAGGGCGGGGCGTTGATTTGGCGTGGGCGCAGGGCGACGGATCCATCCCGACGAAAGGTCGGCCGTGCACCGCAGCAGAGCGCGGCTGAAATGGCCTCGGCGCGAAAACGGTGAGGGCGCGCCAGGGGTTGGTGCAGATCGTTGGTGGCCTTGCCCGAAAATGGGCAGGGCCCCGGGGATCTGTTGGCGACCCAAGGCCCGGTTGAGCACGGAGCGGCTCAGCCGAGCCAGCCCAGGGTCAGCCACACCAGCACGGCGTAGCGGGCGCCCTTGGCCAGGCTGACGATCAGCAGGAAACGCTTGAGGGGTTCGCCCATGACGCCTGCCACCAGGGTCAGCGGATCGCCGATCACCGGCATCCAGCTCAGCAGCAGCGTCCAGTGGCCGTAACGCTGGTAGTGCACCCGGGCCCGCTCCAGGTGCTTCGGACTAACGGGAAACCAGCGACGCTCCTTGTAGGTGTCAAGGCGCTGCCCCAGCCACCAGTTGACCAGGGAGCCCAGGACGTTGCCCAGGGTTGCTACCAGCCAGAGCCCGAGTACCGTCAGCTGGCTGTTGTGCAGCAGGCCCACCAGCAGCGCTTCCGACTGCAGGGGCAGCAGGGTGGCGGCGGCGAAGGCGGCGAGAAACAGGCCGAGGTAGGCGCTGGCGATCAACGGGCCGGGTAGTCCGCTACCACGACATCCTGGCCGTCACGGGTCAGGCCGATGACTTGGAAGGCGTCGGCGCCCATGCCGTCCATTTCCATGCCGGGGGAGCCCATGGGCATGCCCGGGGCGGCGATGCCCAGCAGGTCGTCGCGCTTGCGCAAGGCCAGGACCTGTTCAGCGGGCACGTGGCCTTCGACGAACTTGCCGTCGATCACTGCGGTGTGACAGGAGCCCAGGCGCGGGGCCACGCCCAAGCGCTGTTTGACCGCGCTCATGTTGCTTTCCACGTGGTCGGTGACGGCAAAGCCGTTATCCTGCAGGTGCTCGATCCACTTTTTGCAGCAGCCGCAGTTGGCGTCGCGGTGCACGTCGATGGGGATCAGTTCGCTCGCCTGAGCCAGGGAGCCGATCAGCAGGGCGGACAGGGCCGCCAGACGCAGTGAAGTTTTCATCGAAAGTCTCGTTGTCGCTGTTGAATAAGGGGCGCTGGCAGGGCCGGCCCTTGTGGGGACACGCTGGGGGTGGTGCATTTTGCGGCTTTTTTTGCCAGCTGCCGACGGCTTTTGTTTCAAGTTGATACCAAGCCCCGGGCGCGCAGCAAGGGTTCTAGAACCACATTCGCAGCCCCAGCACCAGGCGGGCGCCGTTGTCCGGTTCGCCGTCGTTGCGGGCGTAGTCGGCGGTCCGCCCGTGGCTGCGGTTCCAGGTCACACCTATATAAGGTGCGAATTCCCGGCGCAGTTCATAGCGCAGCCGCAGGCCGATTTCGCTGTCGGCCAGGCCGGCGCCCTGGCCCCGTTGCGGATCGTTGCGGCCATACAGGTTGAGTTGCGCCGACGGCTGCAGGATCAGGCGCTGGGTCAGCAGCAGGTCGTAGTCGGCCTCGACCCGCAAGGCGCTCTGGCCGCCTTCTCCAAGATAGGCGGTGACCTGGCTTTCGACGTTGTACAGCGCCATGCCTTGCAGGCCCAGGGCTGCCCAGGTCTGGGCCGTGCCGGGCTTGAAGTCCTGACGCAGGCCGCTGACCAGATCCCACCAGGGGCTGATGGCATGGCCCCAGAGGGCTTGCAGCTCGGCATGCTCAGTGACGCCCCGGGTGCGTTCACCTTCGCTGCGCAGCCACAGCCGGTCACGGTCGCCACCTATCCAGCCATTGACCTCCCAGCCCAGGCTCGTGCCGCGCTCGGCGTCCTGCCATTCGAGCCGCTCCACCAGGAAAAAACTGTTCAGCGACTTGCCGTGGAGGACGTGACCGGCCGCGCTTGGATAGACCGCCCGGCGATCGGCATCGGTCAACGGCGCAATCGGCGTACGGCTTTGCAAGGGGGCTGTGACTGGCAGGTCCGGCATCGCGGAGTGATCCATGCCGCGCATGTCGTGCCCGGGCATCTGTTGTGGTGCCCGGGTGTCGTGGTCCATGCCGGGCATGGACTGACCATGGGCCGGGATACCGGGCCAGGCCAGCAGGACGATGCCCAGGCCGAGACCGGTCAGCCCGCCCGGCAGCAGTGGCAGCAGGGGCGTCTCAATCGGCATGGGGCACCTCCCGTTCTTCGACCCGGACTTCGCGGAACATGCCGCTCTCCATGTGGTACAGCAGATGGCAGTGGAAGGCCCAGCGCCCGAGGGCATCGGCCGTGACCCGGTAGCAGCGGCGGGTGCCCGGCGGCATGTCGATGGTGTGCTTGCGCACCTGGAAACGGCCGTGTTCGTCCTCAAGGTCGCTCCACATGCCATGCAGGTGGATGGGGTGGCTCATCATGCTGTCGTTCACCAGTTCAATCCGCACCCGCTCGCCATACTCCAGGCGCAGGGGCTCGGCCTCGGCAAAGGCGATGCCGTCGAAAGACCAGGCGAACTTTTCCATATGGCCGGTCAGGTGCAGGGTCAGGGTACGGCTCGGTTCGCGGCCGTCGGGGTCGGCGAAGGTGCTTTTCAGATCGGCGTAGGTCAGCACCCGACGGCCGTTGTGGCGCAGGCCGAGGCCGGGGTCGTTCAGGCGCGGCGTGGGGTTCAGCGTCTGCATGTCCACCAGCGGGTTGTTGGTTTCCGAGGCCGGGTGGCGGATCGCGGCGTTCACCGCGTTGTGCTCCATCGCGGCCATGGTTCCGTGGTTCATGCCCGGCATGGCCCCATGATCCATGGCGCCCATGGCCATGTCCGCCATGCTCAGCAACGGGCGCGGGTCCATGGGCGGCACCGTGGCCTTGAGCCCGGGGGCGCTGGCCAGGGTGCCCAGGGCATAGCCGCTGCGGTCCATGGCCTGAGCGAACAGGCTATGGGCACCGGCGCTGGGCTGCACCAGCACGTCGAAGGTTTCCGCCACGGCGATCCGCAGCTCATCCACCGATACCGGCTCCACGTGCTGGCCATCGGCGGCCACCACGGTCATTTTCACGCCGGGAATGCGCAGGTCGAAGTAGGTCATGGCCGAGGCATTGATCAGCCGCAGGCGCAGGCGTTCGCCGGGGCGGAACAGCCCGGTCCAGTGGTTGTCCGGTGCCTGGCCGTTGAGCAGGTAGGTGTAGGTGGCGCCGCTGACGTCGGCAAGGTCGGTGGGGGTCATGTTCATCTGCGCCCACATCGTGCGTTCGGCCACAGTGGCGGCCCAGCCGTCGCGGCCGACGTCTTCGATGAAGTCAGCGAGGGTGCGTTTGTGCCGGTTGTAGTAGTCGGACTGCTTTTTCAGGGTGCGCAGGATCTGTTCCGGCGCCTCGTCGCTCCAGTCCGATAGCAGCACCACGTAGTCGCGGTCGTAGGTGAAGGGCTCCGGCTCCCGGGCGTCGATCACCAGTGCCCCGTACACCCCCAGTTGTTCCTGGAGTCCGGAATGGCTGTGGTACCAGTAGGTGCCGTGCTGCTTGACCGGGAATGAATAGCGATACAGACCGCCGGGCTCGATGCCTTCGAAGCTCAGGCCGGGTACGCCGTCCATGTCGGCGGGCAGGATGATCCCGTGCCAGTGGATCGACGTCATCTGGTGCAGCCGGTTGCGCACCCGCAGGGTGACCCGGTCGCCCTCGCGCCAGCGCAGCAGGGGGCCGGGCAGGCTGCCGTTGACCGTCATGGCCTGGCGCGGCTGGCCGCTGAAGTTCACCGGCAACTGGCCAATGGACAGGTCGAAATCGGTGCCTGCCGCGACCTCGGGCTGACCCGGACTGCTGATGGCCCAGACCGGATTGCGCCACAGCCCCAGACCGGCGAGAGCGCCTCCGGCCGCCAGGGCCTTGACGAAGGTGCGGCGGGACGGGCTGTGTCTTGATGGGGGGAACGGCATGGCAGGCTTCCAGTCGGTCAGCGGATTGGAGGGGACTCTAATCAGCGCTGGCTGTCAGGAAACTGAGGCGGGCATTACAGATTTGTCAGTCGCCCGGATGCTCCAGATGTTGCTTGAGATTGTCCAGGGCCTGGGCCGACAGCTGTTCCATGCGCGCCCGCAGGCCGCTCAGTTGCAGGTCGGTGTAATAGTCCAGCGTGTGCCGCAACAGCGTGCCGTCGCTGTGCTTGTTCAGTTGGTAATGGACAGTGCCGTCCAGCGCTGCGGAGCTGAAGACGGCCTTGAACTCCTTGGGAAATACCGCGTTCAGCACGCGATAGCTCATGGGGATCTGTATTCCGAGGAGATTCATGACTTCGCTGAAGCGGTGACCCGCCGGCAGCGAGCCACAAAAGCCGGTGTCGGCCCGCAGGCAGGAGGGCTGCCACTCCGGCCAGCGGTCCGGCTGGGTCACGTAGTAATAGACAGTGTCGATATCGGCCTGGATATACAGCTCGTGGCTGAGCCGCTCTTGCAGCAGATGTGATTGGCGCTGGCCCATGATGCACCCCACTTCCTTGTGACCGGAGCCTCCAATATAGTCCCGCCGCCTGGGGGTGCCAGCGGCGGCGGCAGACCGTTCAGCGGACTTTGAAGCGACTCATCAGGTGGCTGACCTGGGCATTGGCCTGCAACAGGCTCTGGGTATTGCTTTCACCGGCCCGGGCACTCTCCACCAGTTCCTCGACCATGTGTCGGATGCTGACCATGCTGCGGTTGATCTCCTCGGTCACCGCGCTCTGCTGTTCGGCGGCGGTGGCGATCTGGGTGCTCAGGCTGTTGATCTGGTTCACCGAGTCGGCCATTTCATCCAGGCCGCTGTTGACCCGGGCCGTGGCGTCCGCCGCGGACTGGCAACTGGCCTGGGTGTTTTCCATGGCGCTGACCGAGGAGCTCACGCCCTGGGTCAGGCGGCTGAGCATTTCGTTGATTTGCGAGGTGCTGTCCTGGGTCCGCGCGGCCAGGGCCCGGACCTCATCGGCGACCACGGCAAAGCCGCGTCCCTGTTCCCCGGCCCGGGCTGCTTCGATGGCGGCGTTGAGGGCCAGCAGGTTGGTCTGCCCGGCGATCGCGCCGATCACCCCGAGGATCTCGGTGATGCGCTGGGCGTCGGCTTGCATGGCCTCGACCTTGTGGGTGGCATCGGCCACTTCGTCGATCAGCGCAATCACGCTGCCGGAGGCTTCGCCCACCACCACCCGCGAGTGTTCGGCATGCTCGTTGGCGCGCCGGGTGAAGTCCGCGGTCTGGGCGGCGTTGGCTGCGACGCTGTCGGCCGTGCTGCTCATCTGGGTGATGGCGGTCACGGTCTGGTCGGTTTCCGAGGCGTGGCGCATCAGGATCTGCTGGCTGTGGGCCGAGGTCTGCTGCAACTGCGCCAGGCTGCCGGCCATGGCTTCGGTGGCCTGGGTGACTTCGCCGATCATGTTCTGCAGGTACTGGATGAAGTGGTTGACCGAGTGCCCGATGGCCCCCAGTTCGTCCTCGGCGCGGATCACGATGCGCCGGGTCAGGTCGGCGTCACCGGTGGCCAGGGCATCGATATTGCCCTTGAGGATCTTCATCCGCTGCACCAGTTGGCGGATCGCATAGACCTGCAGCAGCACCAGCAGGATCACCATGGGGATCTGCAACAGGCTCAGGGTGCTCAGCACATCGTCGCGCTGTGCGGTGATCAGCTGGGTGGGCAGGGCGCTGGCGAGGAACCAGGGGGTGCCTTCGATGGCGCGCATGAAGAAGGTGCTGGGCACCCCGGCGTTATCGAACTCGATACGTTGGGCGCTGTTGTCGCGACGTTCCAGGGCGCTCTGCACCTGGGCCGCGAAGGGCGAGCCGGCGGCCAGTTCCCGGATGTTCTTCAGCACGATCGGGCCATTGATCCGCGAGCTGTTGCTGATGACCTTGCCGTCGGCCTCGACGATCAGCATCTGGGCGTCGAGCTCTTTCTCCTGGCGGGCCACCAGGTCGTTGAAGAAACCCAGGGTGACGTCGATGGTGGCCACGCCCCAGGGTTGGCCGTCGCGGCGGATGGCCATGGCGCAGTTGGTGCGTGGCTCGGCGCTGGCGTCGTCCTTGTAGGCCGCGGCCCAGGCGCACTGGCCGGGAGCACTCTGCAGGCCGCCTTTGTACCAGGACTGGTCGTAGTAGTTGGGGGCCGGGTCGCTGTTCCAGAAGGTGTTGACCACCAGCTTGCCCGACGCATCACGGTGCCAGAAGGTGCTGTGCTTGTTGCGCCCCGGAGTGCGCTGGCCGGGCAGGGGCCAGATTCCGCCGCCGAAGACCTTCTGCTCGCCGTACTGGTCCACCAGGCCGGGCAGGACCTTGTCGATGCTGTCGCTGTCGAGCAGGGGCACGGTCTGGGTGATGCTGCGTTGCTGGGCCTGGACCTTGTTCAACTCGCCCTGGATGCGCTGCGCCACTTCGGCGATGCGATTGAGGACCACCTGTTCCTCGGTATGGCGCAGCTTGGGCGCCACCATTTGGCTGATGCCCACGACCGTGAGTACCAGCATCAGGACAATGAACAGGACCAGAAAGAGCGTGTAGCGGGCTTGAATCGTGCGCAAAGCGGGCATGGGACCTGTCCTTACCGAGCGTTTTTTATTATTTGGAGAGGGGGGAGCCTTGTCGGGGCATCCTCAGGATGTCGGCGCGGTTTTTCTGCTCTTTAGTACGATCGTCCAAAAAAACTTCGATGTCGTTGAAAAGTGTCTCAGGTGACACAGAGGAGGGGCAGGCAGCCGCTGAACGGTTCGATCGCCAGCAGGAAAAGATCACGGTTTGCGGGTGCTGCAAACAGCCGGCGCCGCTTAAATCGGGCCTTCCGGCTAATTGTGTCGAGTTTGTACAGAAATTGTAATTTGTGGAAATAAAGCGTTGTTGGGAGGTCGTCCTGGCGTTGATACTTGCGCCCATTCAGATGATTCAACACGGCTTGCACCCAGTTTCAGACGCCAGATAAGACTTTTTCGGTCCTCTCTGGGCCAGGCTGAACAGGAGGATTGGCAAGCCGGACTACAGGAGTGTCAGCATGGCAATCGGATACGTTGGAGGCTGGACCAGCAAGGCGGGTCTGTTGGTGCAGGACGGCGGTGGCAGCGGTTCCTCCAAGCCGGTCTCGCAAAGTGCCAAGGTACGGCAGATGTTGAGCCTGGTGGGAAGCAACCCCACCGTGCTGGATATCCGCAAGATGGACCAGTTGAAGCTTCACAAGCAGATCAAGGGTTTCGACCCGACCAACGTGACCACCAAGTCCCTGGGTGGCATGAGTACCTTCCTCAAGAACAACGGCCTGATTTCCGACATCACCGCGTTGAACCTGATCAACGCCGGCGACAAGTTCGACCGTTTCGGCATTCCGAAGAACCCGGATGAGCCGTTCAATGCCCTGGAATACTTCGCGATGAAGCTCGATGACATCCAGAACAACAACATCAAGGGCAACAAGTACGCCAACTACCTGGTTCCCGAGTACAAGAAGGCCATCTACGTTCTGCAGAGCCTGCAGAACTATGGCAAGGGCAACGGCACTACGGTGACCGACAAGAACGTCTCCGCCAAAGCCTGATCCAGCCGCGGCGCGCGCTCTTGCCGAGCCCGCGCCGCGTTTTTTGCGTCAGCGATCCAGCAGCGCCATCACCTCCTCGGTGTACCGGAGACCGGCGGTGGCCTGCGGGCTGAAAATGCCCTCCAGCGAAGCCAGCTCCGCAGCACTCAGGCGGATCTGCAGCGCTGCCACGTTTTCCTCCAGATAGCGCCGTTGCTTGGTTCCGGGAATCGGGATCAGGTAGTCGCCCTGTGCCAGCACCCAGGCCAGGGCCAGTTGCCCGGCGCTGACCTGTTTGTCCGCCGCCAGTTGCTGCACCTGCTTCACCAGTTGCAGGTTGCGCTGGAAATTCTCGCCCTGGAAACGCGGGTTGGAACGCCGGAAATCGTCGGCGGCAAAGTCCTCCGGGCTGTTCAGGGCGCCGGTCAGAAAGCCACGGCCCAGCGGGCTGTAAGGGACAAAGGCGATTCCCAGGCGCTGGCAGGCGGCCAGGCAGCCGTTGTCTTCCTGATCCCGGCTCCACAGCGAGTATTCACTTTGCAGGGCGCTGATGGGATGCACCTGATGAGCGCGCTCAAGCGTGCTGGCCGAGGCTTCGCTCAAGCCCAAATAGCGCACCTTGCCGGCCTGGACCAGCTCCGCCATGGCGCCGACGGTTTCTTCGATGGCCACGTCCGGGTCAACCCGATGCAGGTAATACAGGTCCAGGGTGTCCACGCCCAGGCGCCGCAGGCTGCCGTCGATGGAGGCGCGCACGTATTCGGGACGGCCGTTGACGCCGCGAGCCTGCGCATCGCCCGGATCGCGGACGATGCCGAACTTGCTGGCCAGGAATACTTGCTGGCGCTTGCCGCGAATCGCCTGGCCGATCAGTTCCTCGTTGCTGTGGGGGCCGTACATATCGGCGGTGTCCAGCAGGTTGATCCCCAGTTCCAGGGCGCGGTGCAGGGTGGCGACGGCCTCCTTGGGGTCGTTGCCGGTGGTGTAGAAATCGCTCATGCCCATGCAGCCCAGGCCAATGGCGGAAACCTGCGGACCCTGATGGCCCAGTTGTCGAGTGTGCATCGCTCAATACTCCGATGAGGGGGAAAGAGCGCTCAGTGTGCTACTCGACAAAATCTGTATAAACAGGCTAAAAGCGCTATCACTATTATCATTATCTAAATAATCGTGAGCCTGTTTCATGGACCGTTTCAATGCCATGCGTGTCTTCACCCGGATTGTCGAGCTGGGCGGCTTTGCCAGGGCCGCCGAGGATCTGCACATGCCGGCGGCTTCGGTCACCATCCTGATCAAGCAACTGGAAGCTCATCTGGGCGTGCAGCTTCTGCACCGCACCACCCGTCAGGTGAGCCCGACCCTGGACGGCGCCGCCTATTACCAGCGCTGCGTGCGCCTGCTGGCGGACCTGGAGGAGGCCGAAGCGGCATTTTCCGTGACCCGGCACAACCCTCGGGGGCTCTTGCGCATCGATATGCCGGTGGGCATCGGTCGGCTGATCGTGATTCCCGCGTTACCGGAGTTTTCTGCCCGCTACCCGCTGATCGAGTTGGAGATCGGCCTCAATGACCGTCCCGTGGACTTGATCCGTGAGGGCGTGGATTGCGCCTTGCGGGGCGGCCCGACCCTGGATGACAGCCTGGTGGCCCGGCCGCTGGTGCAGTTGCAGCAAGTGACGTGCGCCAGCCCGGGCTACCTGCAGCAACAGGGAACGCCCCAATCGCTGGCCGACCTGCAAGGGCATCGGATGGTGGAGTATTTCTCCAGTGTCAGCGGCAAGCGTTATGGCCTGGAGTTCTACATCGATGGTCAGTTGCGCCCGATGGAGTTGCCCAAGCAGGTGGCGGTCAACAGCGCCGACGGCTACCTGGCGGCCTGCGAAGCCGGTTACGGACTGGTGCAGACGCCGTATTACAACGTAGCCCGACAGTTGCGGGCCGGGGTCTTGCGCGAGGTCCTGGAGGACTTTCCGGTGCCGTCGCTACCGCTGACCGCGATGTATCCGCCCCAGCGTCATCTGTCGACCCGGGTGCGGGTCTTCGTCGACTGGTTGCTGGAGCTGTTCGCCCGCCCTGGCAATGGCACCTCGCGCCCCTGAAGGCGGGCCACAGACAGCAGAACGCCCGCGGCAGGGCGGGCGTTGGTTGGGGCACAGGGAACTCGACAGGACGATGAAGGAGAAAAATCTCTTTCGCGCCTGTACCATGTGACCCCGATTTCCCCGGCGCATCCCCGAATCCGGGTAGGTGCTTGGCATCGTTCTTGATACACGGCGGATACATTTTCAGCTTCAGGACCCCGCAATGACCCAGTCACAACGCTTGAAATACTCGATCCTGATTTCCCTGGTGGTACTGGGGATCATGCTTGGCCTTTCCTACCTGCAGAACCACGGCGTCATCAGTGAAAAACTGTTCCAGTACATCGCCATTGGTGTGGCGGTGGTCGTGGTGGTGATCAATGGCGTGATGCGCCGCAAGGTCAAGCCCTGAGCCGTGGCTCGACCGTCTCAGGAGAGACCGTCGAGCACTGCCGCAGCCTGCTGGTGCAGGCTGTAGCTCTTGTCGGCGTTGAGGGTCAGCACGCCCTCGCTGCACAGGCGCTTCAAGACTTCCCGCACGCTTAGAAACGACAGCGGAATATCCAGTTCCAGCAGTTGACTGTGGACCCCCCGCACACCCAGGGAGCGCTCGCTCTGGGCGGCGGTGAGCAGGGCGTCGATGACTTTCAGGCGAATCAGGCTGGTGCGCAGGCCAAAGCTTTTCAGCAGCTGCTTGATCCGTTCGTTACTGTTGCGCTCGGCGTTCTTGCCGAAGACACCGGCGCCGGCATTCAGGGAAGGCGTGTTGTTCACGGTGATGCCGTCCATTGGCAGTTGCGGGTTGTACATGCAAAAACTCCTTAGCAGAGCCGTATCAGGAAAAGAATGATGGGTGCTCTAGGTTCTGTCCGAAAACGACCTGCGCTTCGATCATGCTGCGCACTTCGCGCCTTCGGCGCGACGTAGAAACAGGCTCGGAATGCTCATGTAGGTCCCTACACTCCGCTTCCTCGCCTGTTTTTGCCTTGCCTGATCTTTGCTCGGTGAGCTTTCGTACAGATCCTAGTAACTAGACGAACGAGCACGGCGAATCATGAAGCCCGGGATGTAGAAAAATTGTCGGTATCAAGTCACTGACCTGTCATCGCCAGGTCGGTGTTGTCCTGCGGGGGGTAATTTTTTCAGCGGCCATTCGTCCATAGGGGCAGGCAGGCGTCGGTTGATCCGTGCGCGGCCGGATTCCCAGACTGGCGGCGTTGCCAAACCCTTCCTGCACACCAGTCCTGGTTCTGTATTTTTGCATCAGGAGTCGGCGTGATCATTTCCAGGCAGTTACCGCATTTTTGCCTTGCAGCCCTGTTTCTAAGTCTCAGTTGCGGTGCCCATGCACAGGCGCAGCCCGAACCGACCCGTGCCGAGATTCGCCGCACCAGCTTTGGTGTCCCGCATATCCGTGCCAGCGACGAGCGCGGCCTGGGTTATGGCATCGGTTACGCCTATGCCCAGGATAATCTGTGCCTGATGGCCAATGAAGTGCTGACGGTGAACGCCGAGCGGGCCAGGTACTTCGGTGCCGAAGGTCAGACTCTGGAGCAGCGGGACAACCTGAGCAGCGATGTGTTTTTCAGTTGGCTGAACACGCCCCAGGCGGTGGCCGGCTTTTGGCAGGCACAGACCCCGGCGGTGCGTGAGCGCATGCAGGGTTATGTCGAGGGCTACAACCGCCAGTTGGCGGAGCGCCGGGTTCGGGGGCTGCCCGAGCAGTGCCAGGGTGACTGGGTACGGCCGCTGGCCACCTCGGACCTGGTGAAGCTGACCCGGCGCCTGCTGGTGGAAGGCGGCGCCGGGCAGTTCGCCGAGGCCCTGGCGGGAGCCACGCCCCCGGGCGTCACGGCCCAGGCGGCACTGAGCAAGGGGCACTGGCAACTGGCGGCAGCCCGCCAGCAAGGTTTCGCCCTGGACCGTGGCAGCAATGCGGTGGCCATCGGCAGCGAGCGTTCGTTCAACGGTCGCGGTCTGCTGCTGGCCAACCCGCATTTCCCCTGGGGCGGCGCCATGCGTTTCTATCAGATGCACCTGACCATCCCCGGCCAGCTGGATGTGATGGGGGCCGCCTTGCCCGGCCTGCCGCTGATCAATATCGGCTTCAACCAGCACCTGGCCTGGACCCACACGGTGGATGCGTCCAAGCATTTCACCCTGTACCGCCTGCAATTGGACCCCAAGGACCCGACCCGCTATCTGCTCGATGGCCGCTCGCAACCCCTGGAGCGCCAGACCGTGACGGTGCAGGTCAAAGGCGCGGATGGCCAGTTGCATAGCGAGTCGCGGACCCTCTACAGCTCGGTCTTCGGCCCGGTGGTGCAGTGGCCGGGGGAGCTGGACTGGGACCGCGAACATGCCTACAGCCTGCGTGATGCCAACCTCGACAACACCCGGGTGCTGGCCCAGTGGTACGCGATGAACCAGGCCGACAGCGTGACGGGCCTGCAAGACAGCGTGCATCAGCTGCAGGGCATTCCCTGGGTCAACACCCTGGCGGCAGATGACCAGGGCCGTGCGCTGTACATGAACCAGTCGGTGGTGCCCAACGTCACCCAGGCCAAGCTCGCCCAGTGCAGCGATCCGCGGGTCGGCACCCAGGTCATCGTCCTTGATGGTTCCCGCAGCACCTGCGCCTGGGACATCGACCCGGCGGCGGCCCAGCCGGGGATCTTTGCCGCTGGCCAATTGCCGCAACTGGCGCGCAACGATTACCTGCAGCACTCCAATGACTCGGCCTGGATGGTCAACCCGGCGGCGCCGCTGCAGGGCTTCTCGCCGGTGATCAGCCAGCAGGACGTACCCCTGAAGATGCGTGCGCGTTTCGCCCTGGATCGCTTGAGCCGGATGCCCAAGGCCCAGGTCAGCGATCTGCAGCATATGGTCACCGATGATCAGGTGTACCTGGCCGGTCAGGTGATGCCGGACCTGCTGCAATTCTGCGCGCAGGACCTGGGCCCCGACGCCCAGCGACTGGCCGCGCTGTGCGCCAGCCTCAAGTCCTGGGACCGCAGCGCCGGGTTGCAGACGGGCCTGGGCTTCGTGCATTTCCAGGGCATCATGCAGCCGCTGTTGCAGCGTCCGGATATCTGGCGTGTCGCCTTCGACCCCAAGGACCCGCAGCACACGCCACGGGGCCTGGCCATCAGCCGTCCAGCAGTGGCCCAGGCCCTGCGTGAGGCGATGCTGGCCTCGGCGCAGCAAGTGGCGCAGGCCGGGCTGGGTGCCGATGTGCGCTGGGGCGATATCCAGCAGGTGAGCCAGGGCGGGCGGCCGACCCCGGTGCCTGGCGGCCCGGAAAGCCTGGGGGTGTACAACGCTATCCAGAGCGTGCCGGGTGCCGATGGCAAGCGCGAGGTGGTGAGCGGCACCAGCTACCTGAATGTGGTCAGTTTCGATGAGCAGGGGCCGCGGGCCCTGGGCCTGCTGGCGTTTTCCCTGTCCAGCGATCCGGCGTCGCCGCACTTTCGCGACCAGACCGAGGCCTTTGCCCGGAATCAGTGGAGTGTGCTGCCCTTTACCGAGGCGCAGATCCGCGCCGATGGCCAGTATCAGTCGCAACTGATCCAGGAGCCGCGCCGGGATTCGCAGCCATTGGCCAAGTAGTGGGTGTCAGAGGTTGACTGGAATCGAGGCCGCCCCCGTAACGGGGCGGCCTTCAGCTTTTTGGCGGGGACTGGGGCAACGAATTGATCACCGGGTTGCCGTCGCGATTGCGCGTCAGGTAGACCGGTAGCACCTTGGGCAACGAAGTCAGCAGGCTCCTGATTTCCCGGGTGTTGTAGATGCCGCCCACGCGGATCTTGCCGGTCGAGCTGTCAGCCAGCTGCACCGGAGTGTCCAGGTAGCGATTGATCAGTGGCAGGGCATCGCTGAGGGCCAGGTTGTCCAGCACCAGTTTGCCGTTGCGCCAGGCCAGTGAACTGTCGTTGCTGTAGGTCTGGCTGATCTGCGGCGCGTAATCGCCATCCTTGTAGTGAGCCTGCATGCCCGGTTCCAGGCGGAAACCTTCGCCGGGCAGCGCGGTATTGCTGGTGACCAGCACCGAGCCCTGCAGCAGGGTGACCCGTACCTGATCCTCATACATCCACACGTTGAACTGGGTGCCGGTGACCTTGATCTGGCCTTGGGCGGCCTTGACCACGAACGGATGGCTGCTGTCGTGGCTGACCTTGAAGAACGCCTCGCCCTTCTTCAGGGTGACCCGGCGCTGATCCTTGTAGTTGCTGTAGGTCAGGCTGCTGCCCAGGTTCAGTTCCACCTGGCTGCCGTCGGCCAGGGTCACGTTGCGCAGGCTGTCGCCGGCTTCGAAATGCTCGTAGGACGATGGCAGCCAGCCCAGTTCCCAACCGCTGTAGGCGGCCAGGGGCAGGGCGCACAGGGCGACGGCCGCGGCCGCGCCGTAATGCTGCCAGGTGCGCCGGGGGGCAGGCTTGACCGGAGCCGGCGCCAGAGTGGAGGGTGGCAGTTGATCGGCCACTTCCCATATCTCCCGCATCGCCTCGTATTCGAAAGCGTGCAGGGGGTCGGCATCATGCCATTGCTGAAAGGCCAGACGCTCCGCATCGCTGCAGTCGGCTTCATGCAAACGCATGCACCATTGCGCGGCAGCTTGGGTAATGGCGTCGTATTCGGCTTCTGAGAGGATCTGTTCGCTCATTGACTCTTCCTGATTTCCCGCATTCTACCCTCCGGCGCAAGGCTTGTAGAACAGCCGTCATGGCTAATGCGCATCAAAGTGAACTTATTTTCATCGGCCATGCCCTGAAAACCCGCTATGTATCCAAAGTGTCTACAAATGGGCATGCCTGACGGCCGTGTCGGTTGGCCAGCAACGCTGGCACCTTCCTTGCGAGCCATGGGATCGGGTTGACAGGGCCAACAGTCAGCGTTGTTTAATCGCCGGGTCACACGCTGTCGCCCCCTCCAATAATTACTCTGGAGCTTCAGATGTCTGCATCGTCCCTGGATGTTGAAACGCCTTGCGAATACCTCTCTCTGCCGGCCCTGGTGCAGTTGCTGGAGATGATTTTCCTGCGTCATGGCTGTCGCGCCGAAGTGGCCCGTTGCCTGGCCGAGAACTGCGCCGCCGCCGAGCGCGACGGTGCCCAGAGTCATGGTGTGTTTCGTATCCCCGGCTATGTCTCGACCCTGGCCAGTGGCTGGGTCGATGGTCGGGCGGTGCCTGTGGTGGAAGACGTTGCGGCGGCCTTTGTCCGGGTCGACGCTGGCAACGGCTTTGCCCAACCGGCCCTGGCGGCCGCTCGCGAGCGGCTGGTCAGCAAGGCCCGCAACGCCGGGATTGCGGTGCTGGCGATCCGTAACTCGCACCATTTCGCTGCACTCTGGCCAGATGTCGAGCCCTTTGCCGAAGAGGGGCTGGTGGCCCTGAGCGTGGTCAACAGCATGACCTGTGTCGTGCCTCACGGCGCCGACCGGCCGTTGTTCGGCACCAATCCGATTGCCTTCGCCGCGCCCCAGGGCCAGGGCCAGCCGATCGTCTTCGACCTGGCCACCAGTGCCATCGCCCACGGCGATGTGCAGATCGCCGCGCGCAAGGGCGAGCGCTTGCCCCTTGGCATCGGCGTCGACAGCCTGGGGCAGCCGACCCAGGACCCCAAGGCGATTCTCGAAGGCGGCGCCTTGCTGCCGTTTGGCGGCCACAAAGGTTCGGCCCTGTCGATGATGGTGGAGTTGCTGGCCGCGGCCCTGACCGGAGGTCACTTCTCCTTCGAGTTCGACTGGTCCAACCATCCCGGTGCCAAGACGCCCTGGACCGGGCAGTTGCTGATCGTCATCGACCCGAGCAAGGCCGCCGGACAGAGCTTTGCCGAGCGCAGCCAGGAATTGGTGCGGCAGATGCACGCGGTGGGACTCAAGCGCCTACCGGGGGATCGTCGGCATCAGCAGCGCGAGCGTTCGCTGCAAAAGGGAATCGCCATTGGCGTGGAGCAACTGCAACAGCTGCGGGCGCTGGCGCAGGCCTGAAACGAAAAAAGGCCAGGCCGCCACTGGCGCGCCTGGCCCTGGAGCGAGCGGGGCGGTTACGAGCGCCGGCCCAGCAACAGGCCGACCACCAGGCCAACGCCGGCGGAGATGGCCACGGTCTGCCACGGGTGGCCACCGATGTATTGCTCGGTGGCATCCACCACCGGCTTGCTGCGTTCGCGCACGTTGTTCACCGAGTCCAGCGCCTGCTTGAGTTTGAGGCTCACTTGCTGGCGCAAGCTCTCACCTTCTTCGCCTACCAGGCTGGCGCTGCCCTTGAGCAGCTTTTCCGATTCTTCGATCAGCGCCTGCAGTTCGCTGAAGGCCTGGTCCTTGATTTGATCGTTTTCCGCTTGCGCGGCAGATTTGCGAGCCATGAAGTTTTTCCTTGGAAATGTGGTCGGTGGTGCAAGGGCACGCCTGCGGTATCAGGCGTATTGCCCAAGTCGATAGCAGCCTGCGGCAGCGGCTGCAGTCATCGGGTACAAGCAATGGAGTCTGGCGCTGGGGCAAAAGTTGCAGCCATTTTGCGCCTTGCTCGCCACCCTTGAGTAAAACCGTCAGCCCCTACAGTGTAAGATGGCGCCTATTTTACGCAGCAGGAATTTCCCCATGAGTTTCAATCTGGCTAACAAGACCCTGGCCGAACGCGCCGCCATCGAGGACGAGAAGTCCCGTCTGTTCGACTTGTGGCAGAGCAACCTGGGCAAGGCCAAGGGCGAGGCGGCACGGTTGTTCGGCGAGCGCGGCAAGCGCAAGGGCAAGTGGGCCGAGTGGGTGCGCGCGGAACTGGACGGCATGTCGCCGCCGGAGTACTCCAACATGGTGCGCAGTGAAGTCAATCGACTGATGGCGGCGAACAAGTAATCGCGAAACACTCGACAATCGCTTCACGTACCTTCACCAGCAGCGGGTCGATCTGCGGGCTGGTGCGCCAGCCCAGTTCGATCGGATAGCGCGGCAGCGCCAGGGGGCAGGGCAGCAGCTGCAGGCCGGTGAACTCGGCGATGCGCCGCGCGGCATGGGCAGGAATGGTCGCCACCGCCTGGCTGCCCTTGAGCAGAAAGGGCAGCGCGGCAAAATGCGTGGTCGAGGCGCAGACCTGGCGACTGAGCCCCAGATTCGCCAATCCTTCATCGGTGATGCCGATAAACCCCTGTGATGACACCAGCAGGTGTTCGCGTCGAACGAACTCCTCAAGGTCGATCTGTCGTTGCCCGGGCTCCAGGCTGGCCGGGTCCGCCAGGCACAGGTAGTCGCCTTCCCCCAGCACCTGCCGACTGAGCAGGCGCTCGGCAAAGCCACCGGCGCTGATGGCCAGGTCGACGCTGCGCTGCAACAGCGCCTCGGCGACGATCTGGCTGTGGGTCTGGCGGAAGATCAGCCGCAACTTGGGTGCGCTGCGGGCCACGGCCTCGATCAGGCGCCGGCCGTAGGCAATCTCGAAATCATCCGACAGGCCGACCGTCACCGAGCGTCCCTGATAATCGGCGCTGTCCGGGGCAACCATGGCCAGGCTCTGGCGACATTTGTTCAGGGCCTCAGTGACCACCGGTTTCAATTGATTGGCCTTGAGGGTCGGCGCCAGGCCGCGGCCAGTGCGAACGAACAATTGATCGCCATACAACTCGCGCAGGCGGCGCAAGGCTGCGCTCATGGCCGATTGGGTCACTCCCAGGCGCAGGGCTGCGCGGCTGGCGCTGGACTCGTCATGCAGGGCTTCAAAAGCCTTGAGCAGGTTGAGGTCGACGCTGGCGATATTCATCTGGTTCATATCATTAAGCACTGGGTTGGGGTTTATCGATGATCAGCGGCGGCAGGACAATGCGCAACACCTGATCGTTCGAGGAGTCATGTCATGCCCAAGTCCATCGTCGCCGCGCTGCAAATCGGGGCCTTGCCAGAAGGCAAGGCCGCCACCCTGGAGCAGATCCTCTCCTATGAGGTCGCCATCATCGAAGCGGGTGCGCAGTTGGTGGTGATGCCCGAAGCGCTGCTGGGGGGCTATCCCAAGGGCGAAGGCTTCGGCACCCAAATGGGTTACCGCCTGCCGGAGGGACGCGAAGCCTTTGCCCGTTACTTTGCCAATGCCATCGATGTGCCGGGTGCGGAGACCGAGGCGCTGGCCGGGCTGTCGACCCGTACCGGAGCCCATCTGGTGCTGGGGGTGATCGAGCGCAGTGGCAGCACCCTGTATTGCACGGCGCTGTATTTCGATCCACAGCAGGGGCTCTTGGGCAAGCACCGCAAACTGATGCCCACCGGCACCGAGCGCCTGATCTGGGGCCAGGGCGACGGCTCGACCCTGCCGGTGCTGGACACCCAGGTGGGACGGGTCGGCGCGGTGATCTGCTGGGAAAACATGATGCCGTTGCTGCGCACCGCGATGTACGCCCAGGGCATCGAAGTCTGGTGCGCGCCCACGGTGGACGAGCGCGAGATGTGGCAGGTGAGCATGCGTCACATCGCCCATGAAGGTCGTTGTTTCGTGGTCAGCGCCTGTCAGGTCCAGGCCTCGCCCCAGGAGCTGGGGCTGAAGATCGCCAATTGGCCGGCAGAGCGCCCGCTGATTGCCGGTGGCAGCGTCATCGTGGGGCCCATGGGCGATGTATTGGCCGGGCCGCTGGTGGGCAGTGCCGGGCTGATCAGTGCCGAGATCGATACGGCTGACCTGGTGAAGGCCCGCTATGACTACGACGTCGTCGGCCACTATGCGCGTCCGGATGTGTTTGAACTGAGCGTGGACCAGCGCCCCCGATCCGGGGTGCGCTTTATCTGAGTCGCCGGTGTTGTTCAGCGTCGGCGGCGCCACTGCTCGCGGGTGATTTCCCAGATGTCCAGGGGGAAATGCCCGCCGACAAAGTCGCCGCTCTCGGAGCGCACCAGGTGCATGCCGCCACGCTCGGAGATGCGCCGCGAGCCCTGGTTCGGCGCAGCCTTGGGCACCCGCATCAGCGGTCGTTGCAGCACTTCGAACCAGAACTCGTCGACCACGGTGCAGGCTTCGCTCATGTAGCCCTGGCCTTGCCAGGGCGGGGCCAGCCAGAAGCCGCGGTTGTTGTCGGCTTCGTCCATCAGGCTGATGCTGCCGATCATTTGCTTGGGCTCGCTGCGCAAACGGATTGTCCAGTGCCATTCTGTGCCCCGGGCCATGGCCGGCAGGGCCATGTCCCGCAGGTAGCTCAGGGCGCCGTCGGCCGGGTAGGGCCAAGGCACCATGGCATTGAGGTAGCGCACCACTTCCCACTGCGGAAAAAGCTGCTGGATGGCCTCGGCATCCGCCAGTTCCAGGGGGCGCAGCAGCAGGCGTTCGGTGTGCAGGGTGGGAACAGGGTCGATCATGAGCGGGACTCCTTGTGGGCGTTGCCTAGCCTCAGTCGCTGGCTGAGAAAGTCGACGAAGACCCGCAATTTTGGCAGCAAGTGCCGGCTGCTGGGCCAGAGAATGGAGAACTTGCCGCGCTCTTGCTGATAGTCGTCCAGCACCGAGATCAGACTGCCGTCGGCCAGGGCGCCGCAAACCACGAATTCGGGCACGTAGGCGATGCCCAGGCCCTGGCTTGCGGCGTGGATCAACGATTCCAGGTTGTTGCTGGTCAGGGCGCGGCCCATTACCAGCGGTGGCGCGCCGTCGGGCAGGCGCAGATTCCATGGCTGCAGCACGTTGCCGCCGGGGAACTTGTAGCGCAGGCAGGCGTGCCGCTCCAGGTCCTGGGGGGTGTGCGGGATGCCGCGCTGGGCAAAGTAGCCGGGGGCGCCGATCAGCACGAAGCCGAAGGGGCCGAGGCTCCTGGACTTGAGTTGGGAGTCTGGCAGCTCGCCGCTGCGGATCACCGCGTCGACGCCTTCGGCGATCACGTCGATCAGCCGGTCGTTGAAGTCCAGGTCCAGCTCGATGTCCGGATAGCGCGCGGCGAATTCCGGCAGGATCGGCAGCAGCATGCGATAGCCGATGGCGGGCAGGCTGACCCGCAGCCGGCCTCGGGGCTTGTCGCTGATCCGCGCCAGCTCGGCCTCGGCCTCCAGCACCTCGTCGACGATACGCTGGCCGCGCTCGTAGAACAGCGCGCCTTCGTCCGTCAGGCTCAGGCGCCGGGTGCTGCGATTGAGCAGGCGCACACCGAGTCGTTGTTCCAGGCGCGCCAGGGCCTTGCCCACCGCTGAGGCGGACAGTCCAAGACGCTCGCCGGCCCCCACCAGGCTGCCGCTGCGGACCACGCAGACAAACACCTGCAGGCCGTTAAGGTTGTCCATCGCTCACCTCGATTACAGCGTTTTTGTCCGTAAAGAGCGGAAGAATGCCTGGTTTTTCGCCTATTGCGGCACCCCTATCATGGATTTTTCTGCAAAGCGCCCGGGTTGCCAGGGCTGAGAGGTGTGTGTGAATCCTGAACTCGAATTGTCCCTGGGGCAGCCGGCCCGTGCCCGCGAGCGGGCTTCCTATGGCGTACTGGCCGCGGTCTGTCTGGCAGCCTTGATGTTGCCCCTGACCTTTGTCGGCGTGGCGGTGGCGACGCCGGCCATTGGCCGCGAACTGGGGGGCAGCCCGCTGGCCCTGAGCTGGACCACCAACGCCTTCATGCTGACCTTTGGCAGTGTGCTGATGGCGGCCGGCACCCTGGCCGACGAGTACGGTCGCAAGCGTTTGTTCAGCCTGGGAGTGGCGCTGTTCGGCCTGAGCTCCCTGGCCCTGGTGTTCGTGCCGTCGCTGCTGTGGCTCAACCTGTTGCGCGCAGTCCAGGGCCTGGCAGGCGCCGCTGCCCTGGCCGGTGGCTCGGCCGCCCTGGCCCAGGCCTTCGAAGGGCCTGCGCGAACCCGCGCCTTCAGCCTGCTGGGCACCACCTTCGGCGTCGGTCTGGCCTTTGGGCCGATCCTTGCCGGGGTGCTGATCGAGCACAGCGGCTGGCGCGGGATCTTTGTCTCCGGAGCGCTGATCGGCGGTCTGGCCCTGGGCTTTGGCGTGCCGCGCATGGAGGAATCCCGGGACCCCGAGGCCCAGGGCGTGGACTGGCCCGGCACCTTGAGTTTCACCCTGGCCCTGGTGTTGCTCACCTGGGGCATTCTGCTGGCGCCCCAGAGTGGTTGGGACAGCCCCTGGGTCCTGTTGTTGCTGGCGGGAGCGCTGCTGGCGCTGGGGCTGTTCATTGGTGTGGAGCGCCGGGCCTCGCGGCCCATGCTTGACCTGTCGCTGTTTCGCTACCCGCGCTTTGTCGGGGTGCAAGTGCTGCCCATCGCCACCTGCTACTGCTACGTGGTGCTGCTGATCCTGCTGCCGATCCGCTTTATCGGCGTCGAAGGCTACAGCGAGATCGACGCCGGCATCCTGATGATGGCCCTGTCGGCGCCGATGCTGGTGGTGCCCTTTGCCGCGGGCTGGCTCAACCGCTGGTTCAGCGCCGGCAACCTGTCGAGCCTGGGTTTGCTGGTGGCCGCTGGCGGGCTGTTCTGGCTCAGTCGGATCGAGCCGGGGCAGGCCGCGATCGAGCGGGCCTGGCCATTGCTGCTGATCGGCCTGGGCAGCGGATTGCCCTGGGGCTTGATGGATGGGCTGTCGGTGAGCGTGGTGCCCAAGGAGCGGGCCGGCATGGCCAGTGGCATCTTCAGTACCACCCGGGTGGCGGGTGAGGGCATTGCCCTGGCCTTGGTGGTGGCGCTGCTGGCGGGGCTGTTGCAGCACGGCCTTGCAAGCCTGGCACCACCGGGGGAGTCGCTGCTGGCCGCGCGGCAGTTGGCCGGTGGCGATCTGGCGGCCAGTGCCGGGTCCTTGCCGACGTTGTCCCGGGAAGGGTTGCTGCACATCTACTCCCAGGCGTTCAGCCAGCTGTTGCAGGTGTTGATGGTCATCACCCTGCTGGCTGCCCTGGTGGTGAGGGTGGCGTTGCATGAGCCGCGCCGCCCGTTTCAGGCCCGTGACTGATCAGCGGAACTCGAAGAACTCGTAGTGCAGGTTGCCTTCGGGAATCCGGTACTCGTTCATCAACTCCCGCACCTGGGCCAGCAGGCCCTTGGGTCCGCAGAAGCTGATCTGGATCTGCTGCGGGTCGGTTTCCGTGGCCGTGCGCTTGAGGGTCTGGGCCAGGGATTCGGTGCCGCCGCTGTTGGCGACGAAGTCCACGCCACGGGCCTGGGCCATGCCTTGCAGGGTGTCGACGCTGGGAAAGGCCCGGGACGGATTGTAGCAGTACACCAGGGTCGCCTTGTCGAACTGCCCGGCGGCCGAATCCTGCAGCCAGGCAATGAACGGCGAGATGCCCACGCCGCCGCCGATCCAGATTTCCCGAGCCGCTTCCCGAGGCCGCTTGAAGCGACCATAAGGCGCGTAGAGGTCAGCGCGCATGCCGGTTTGCACCTGCTTGCGCAGCCGTTGGGTGTAGTCGCCGAGGGCGCGGATCACGAATTCGATGCGCCCGTCTTCGCTCTGGGCGCTGGCGATGGTGAAGGGGTGCGGCTCGCGCAGGCCCTTTTCCTGCATCGACAAAAAGGCGAACTGGCCGGCCTTGAACGGAAAGCCCCGACCCAGGGGCGTCAGTTCCAGGTGCAGGGAGTTCTTCTCCACCTTGACCGCGCTCACCTGGTACTCGCCGACCTTGGCCACGAAAGGGTAGAGCAGCAGCTTGTACAGGGCCCCGAGCACTCCGAGGATGCACAGCGCGCCGAGCCAGAGACCCGAGGGCGAGTCCAGGGTGATGGGCGACTTGAAGCTCAGCCCGTGCAGGATGACGATCAGAAACAGTGGGCCGGACAGCTTGTGCCACCAGCGCCACTGGCTGTAGGGAATGTTGCGGTTCAGCGCCAGGAGCACGATCAGGCCCAGGGCCACGTAGCTCAGTTGGCGCACCAGGCGTGTCCAGTACTTCGACAGTTCGAGGATCGGCACGCTGTTCCATTCTTCCAGGTTGGCCTTGAACACCAGGTGATAGCTGGCAAACGCCAGGGCCCAGATGCCCAGCCATTTATGCACCTCGTAGACCCGGTCGAGGCCGCCGAACAGGCGCTCGACCAAGCCCCAGCGGGCGGCCAGCAGGCAGGACAGGGCCATGTAGGCCAAGGCCGTGCTGCCCAGGATCATGCTCAGGGTGGCGGAGGTCAGCCAGGTGGCGGAAGGAATCTCCAGCAGGAGGGTGAAGGTGGTGATCAGCAGGACACCGACGATCGTGTGCCAGGTTTTCAAGGGTGCATGACTCCGCTCAGGAAATGCCGTCATGGCATGAACATCGACTGCCGCAAAGGGCCCCTTTGCAACGGGTGGGTGCTGCCAAAGGGAGCGATGCATGGAATGGTGTGGCGCTGGGGTAAAGCTGGATATGACAGGTTTTTGTGCGCGTGACCGGGTGCCATTCTAGCGCTTGAACCTTAATTCAAGCTGATGTTGGTCATCGATACGGTGTTTTGTGACTGCTGAAAATGATCGAATCTCAATTACATTTCGATTTCATATGCTGGGCATTGCTGCAACGGGCGAGGAGCAGTTGGCTGGCCGGCGAAGGGACCTTCGAGACCTGTGCAGGGCTAGGGCGTGTTTGGGTTGGCAAACCGGCTCCGCGATGGCGTTGGCCCGGCTGGCGCCTGCGAGGTGGCGGAGGATTTGCACACGGGTGTGCTGCGCAGGCGCTGGCGCGCGTCTAGCAGCCATAGCCCCGCAGCCGTATCGGGGCCCGTGACGATGAGCCCGACCATGCAAGCCCTGTTGAACCAGATCCTCGATGAAGTCCGCCCCCTGATCGGCCAAGGCCAGGTCGCCAACTACATTCCCGCCCTGGCCGATGTGCCAGCCAACCAGCTGGGGATTGCCGTGTATGGCAACGACGGCCAGGTGTTCAGCGCCGGTGACGCCGACACGCCGTTTTCGGTACAGAGTATTTCCAAGGTCTTCAGTCTGGTGCAGGCCATCGGTCATTCCGGCGAGGCGATCTGGGAGCGCCTGGGTCACGAGCCTTCGGGGCAGCCGTTCAACTCCCTGGTGCAGCTGGAGTTCGAGCGGGGTCGGCCGCGCAACCCCTTTATCAACGCCGGGGCCCTGGTGATCTGCGACATCAACCAGTCGCGCTTCGCCGCGCCGGCCTTGTCCATGCGTGACTTTGTCCGGCGCCTGTCGGGCAACAGTCAGGTGATGGTGGATGGCCGGGTGGCCGATTCGGAATACCAGCATCGTGCCCGCAACGCGGCCATGGCTTATCTGATGCAGTCCTTCGGCAACTTCCATAACGATGTGGAGGCGGTGCTGCGCAGTTATTTCAGCCACTGCGCCTTGCGCATGAGCTGCGTCGATCTGGCCCGGGCGTTCTGCTTTCTGGCCAACGACGGTTTCTGCAAGCACAGCGGTGAACAGATCCTCACCCGGCGCCAGACCCAGCAGGTCAACTCGATCATGGCCACCAGTGGCTTGTACGACGAAGCCGGCAACTTTGCCTATCGGGTCGGCTTGCCGGGCAAGAGCGGGGTGGGAGGGGGGATTGTCGCGGTGGTGCCGGGGCAGTTCACGGTGTGCGTGTGGTCACCTGAACTCAACAGCGCTGGCAACTCCCTGGTGGGCATGGCGGCCCTGGAGCTGCTCAGCCAACGCATCGGCTGGTCGGTGTTCTAGGACTTACCAGGCGCCCGGGTTGCTCAGGCTGATCTGCCCGCGATCGATGAAACGCTGGGTGCCGAACAGGCCGCCGGCCAGCTTGCCTCGCAGTACATAAGGCAGGTTGTCCAAGGTCTGGGTCTGGCTCAACCCCAGGGTCTGGCGCAGGACGGAAAACGCCGAGACGCTGACCGGAATCACCAGGATGTCCTCCGAGTAACGGCCGATATGCCCTTGCTGGTCGCTGACCCCGGACGCCAGCGGGCGGCCGTTGACTTCCAGGTCCAGGGCGACGCCGTTGTAGTCGATGGCATTTTCGTTGGGGTTCTGCAGGCGCAGCTTCACCGCGAAGCGCATTTCCAGCTCCTGGCTGGGCAGTGGCTCGATGCCCACCACGTTGATCGCCAGCGGGTCGCGGTTGGGCAACAGCGCACAGGCGCTGAGACTGAGCAGTACCAGGGTCAAGGCGATCAATCTACGCATGCAATACCTGTCAACAATGGAAATGAATGACGTACCGGCACCTTGTGGCCGCTGCCGAGCCTGCGAGGCTGCGACAAGGCCCCCAGGGCCTTGCCTGGAAAACCCCGACCAACCTCCAAAGCCGAGAGCCCAACACCCGCGCACGCAGCATAGACGCCCGCCAGCCTCAAGAGTTCGCTTTGCCGCTCATGTCCGGGTCTTGCATCACCTTGAGGGTCGCGGCTTCCGGGTCGAACTCATCCTCTTCCAGCTCAAGGAACTCCTCCGGCAGGAAAATGTTGAGCAAGATCGCGCAGAAAGCGCCCACGGTAATCGGCGACTCGAAGATGTTGTGCAGCGCCTTGGGCAGCTCACGCAGCACTTCCGGCACCGCCGCCACCCCCAGGCCCATGCCCAAGGAAATGGCCACGATCAGCACGTTGCGCCGATGCAGGCCGGCTTCGGCGAGGATCTTGATCCCGGCCACGGCCACGGTGCCGAACATGATCAGGGTGGCGCCGCCCAGCACCGGCTTGGGCATCAGTTGCAGCACCGCGCCGATCACCGGGAACAGCCCCAGCAACACCAGCAGCCCGGCAATGAAGTAGGCCACGTAGCGGCTGGCGACGCCGGTCAACTGGATCACCCCGTTGTTCTGGGCAAAGGTCACCATCGGCAGGCTGTTGAACACCGCCGCCACCGCCGAGTTGAAACCATCCGCCAGCAGCCCGGACTTGATGCGCTTGATGTACAGCGGGCCTTTCACCGGCTGCTGGGAAATCATCGAGTTGGCGGTCAGGTCGCCGGCCGCTTCCAGGGGCGAAATCAGGAAGATCACCGCCAGGGGAATAAAGGCAATCAGGTCGAAGGAAAAACCGTACTTGAACGGCACCGGCACGCTCACCAGCGGCACGTCGGGCATGGCCGCCATGTCCACCCGGCCCAGCATCCAGGCCACCACGAAGCCCAGGGTCAGGCCGATGACGATCGAGCCCAGGCGCAGCATCGGGTGGTTGAAACGGTTGAGCACGACGATCGTCAGCAGCACCAGGGCCGCCAGCCCCAGGTTGCTCGCCGCGCCCAGGTCGCTGGCGCCGTAGCCGCCGGCCATGTCGGTGACCGCCACCTTGATCAGCGACAGGCCCATCAGGGTGATGATGGTGCCGGTGACCACCGGGGTGATCAGCTTGCGCAGCTTGCCGATGAACTGGCTGAGGAACATCTCGATAAAGGCCGCGACAAAGCAGATGCCGAAGATGGTGGAGAGGATCTCATTGGTGTCGCCGCCACGGCCCTTGACCATGAAGCCGGCGCTGAGCAGCACGCTGATAAAGGAGAAGCTGGTGCCCTGCACGCACAGCAGGCCCGAGCCGATGGGCCCCAGGCGCCGGACCTGGACGAAGGTGCCCAGGCCGGAGACGAACAGCGCCATGCTGATCAGGTAGGGCAGTTCGCTCTCAAGGCCCAGCACGCCGCCGAAGATCAGGGTCGGGCTGATGATGCCGACAAAACTGGCCAGCACATGTTGCAGGGCGGCGAAGATCGCCGCGCTGAAATGCGGACGGTCATTGAGGCCGTAGATCAGGTCGGACTTGTAGCGGGGAGGGGAACGATCAGGTGCGGTCATGGGAGAAGGCCTGCCAGTGGCGTGCGAAAACGCCAGGGCGCACGCCGGAAAGTGGACGGGACTTGGGCCGCAATGTCATGGCATCGGACAAGACTTGCGCACCCGGTCAGAAAAAGGAGGCGCAGGATGCCAGAAAGGTCCTGTTGTCAGAAGGGCAAACAGGCGCAAAGGGTCAATTTTGCAGGGATACGAAAGATACTGTTTCTCATTTGCCGTTGTGGAATAATCCGCCTCCCCGATTTGCGGACCTTCCCTCGATGCTGCCCATACCCAGCCTGCTGCGCAGCTTTCAAGAGCACTACGACGATCTGCTGAAGTTTCTCACCCGGCGCATGAGCGATCGCCAACGGGCGGCGGACGTGGCCCAGGACACCTATCTCAAGCTGCTCAAGGTCGACCAGCAGACGGTGGAGGTGCACAACGATCGCCGTTTCATTTTTCGCGTTGCCGGCAACCTGGCCATCGATACCCTGCGCCGCGAGCAGCGCCTGGCGGCCAATCTCAGCGACACTGAGCCACACCGTGAAGTGGTGGACCCGGCACCGGCGCCGGAAGCGGTGCTGCTGGCCAAGGAACGCCTGGCGGTGCTCGACGAGGCCCTGGCGCAACTCTCGGACAACGCCCGCCAGGCCTTGCTGCTCAATCGCCTGGAAGGCCTGACTCAGGCGCAGATTGCGTTACGCCTGGGCGTTTCCGAAAGCATGGTGGCAAAATACATCGGCCAGGCCCTGCGCCATTGCCGCGACTGGCTGCAACAGCATCATGAGTGATTCCCCCTTGCCCGCCGCCGACATCCCCATGACCGAACACTCCGAAAGCCTTGAAGACGCTGCACTCCAATGGCAGGTGTTGCTGCATTCCGGCAACGCCACGGCGGCCCAGCGCATGGCCTATCAGCAATGGCGCCAGACCAGTCCGGCCCACGCGGCAGCAGCGCAAGAGGCGCAGCAGCTGTGGGGCGACCTGGGCCAGACCCGGGCCGCCGAACAGCACCGGGCGGCGACAGCCACCGGTTCCTGGCGTGGTTGGCCGGCGCTGGTGGCGTCCCTGGTACTGGCCGTGGCCAGCGGCGTCGGCTGGTGGCAGTGGCCGGCCCTGACCTCGGACTACCACACCGCGGTCGGCCAGCAACAGCACATCACCCTGGCGGACGGCTCCAGGGTCACGCTCAACAGCGGTAGCGCATTGTCGGTGGCGTACTCGGCGGGCGAGCGCCGGGTGATCCTGCAATCTGGCGAGGCGCTGTTCGAGCCGGTTGCCGACCCGCAACGGCCGTTTGTGGTGCAGGCCGACGGCCAATACCTGCACAGTGCCGCCAGCGCCTTCAGCCTGCGCCGCGACGGCAGTCGGCTGACGGTGGTGGTGCGTGAAGGCCAGGTGCAGTTCACTGGTGATCATGCGCCGGTACTGCTCCAGGCCGATCAGCGTCTGCAGTATCAATCCGGCCAGCCGCTGCTGGCCCAGCAAGCCGTGGACGCTGCCAGTCTCACCGCCTGGCAGCGGGGCAAGCTGATCTTCAACGGTCGCCCCCTGGGCGAGGTGATTGGCGAGCTGGATCGTTATCAGCATGGTCGCATTCTGATCTCCGATAGCCAGTTGGCGGCCCTGGCCATCAGCGGTGTGTTCGATCTGCACGACCCGCAAGGTTCGCTGCAGGCCTTGCAGCAGCGTTATCCGCTGCAGGTGACCTACCTGCCGTGGCTGGCGGTTTTGCACTGAGTGGATTTTTTTTGCTTGGGGCACTGCAAGTTCTTTCCCGGCCAATCGTCGTAGTGAGACTGAGAAGACAATCATTCTCATTGACGTCATTTCAACGGGCTGGGAAGGAACACGTGAAAGCTATGTTCAAGCTGTCGATACTGGGGCGCGGTCAACACCTCATGCGCCGCACATTACTGGCCCAGGCGCTGTTCGCCGGTGCCGTGAGCCCACTGCTGGCCCAGGCGCAGGACGCCAGCTCCACCAGCCAGGGCAGCAGCACCCAGGAGCGCCGGGTGGCGCTCAAGCTGGTGGCCCAGCCCCTGGATCAGGCACTGACCCGTTTTGCCGATCAGGCCGACCTGCGCCTGCTGTACACCACCGCTGATGTGGACGGCCTGCAAGCACCGGCCCTGAATGGCGAGGTCACGCTGGCCCAGGCCCTGCAGACACTGCTGGCCGGCAGCGGCATGAGCTGGTCCTTCAGCGATTCGCGCACGGTGATCCTGCGCCGCGCCGCGCCGGCCGCCAGCCTCAACCTCAAGCCGACCCAGGTCAGCGTGGCGTCGCGCACCAGCACCGCCATCAGTGAGATCCCCGGCACGGTGTGGGTGGTGGAGCAGAGCCAGCTGCGCGAGCAACTGAGTACCGGAGTCAGCCTCAAGGAAGCCATTGGCAAGCTGGTGCCGGGCCTCGACCTGGCCCCTGAAGGGCGCACCAACTATGGCCAGAACATGCGCGGGCGCAACGTCCTGGTGATGATCGACGGGGTCAGCCAGAACAGTTCCCGGGGCCTGTCCCGGCAGTTCGACAGCATTTCGCCGTTCAACGTCGAGCGCGTCGAAGTGCTGTCCGGGGCCAGCGCCATCTACGGCGGCGGCGCCACCGGCGGCATTATCAATATCGTCACCAAGAAAGGCGAACCGGGCCCGGCGCGGTTCGAGACCCAACTGGGGGCCAGCAGTGGCTTCAACAACAGCGATGACCTGAGCACCCGCGTCGCCCAGTCGGTGAGCGGCGGCAACGAAGCCATCAGCGGCCGGCTGGCGGTGGCGGGGGAGCAGAACCAGGCGTTCTATGACGGCGCCGGCAAACAGATCTTCATCGACAACACCCAGACCGACCTGCAGTACAACCGCACCCTGGACCTGATGGGCAGCCTGGCCCTGCAGTTCAATGACGAGCAGAGCCTGGACCTGCTGGCCCAGTACTACGACTCGGGCAACCACGGCAGCACCGGGATCTATTTCCCCAACCTCAAGTACCGGGCACCGTCCAACCTGGAAAACGCCGAGCTGCGGGGCGGCTATTCCACCGACCTGGAGCCGCGGACCAAGCGCCTGCTGCTCAACGCCAACTATCACCACAGCGATGTGCTGGGTCAGGACTTCTACCTGCAGGCCTCGTACCGCAAGGAAGACAACAATTTCTTCCCGTTCCCCTACTACAACAGCGGCAGTCCCGCAGGCTCCAAGGGCGTGTACTTTGCCGCGTCGCAGCAGAATTTCGAGGTCACCAGCCTCAAGGCGCTGTTGGCCAAGGAGCTCGATGCCTTCAAGCTCACCTACGGCGTGGACCTGGACCGGGAGCGCTTCAATGCCGAGCAGAGCACCTTCGATCAGCAGATTTCCTCGGACAGTGGCGGTCTGGATCTGGTGACCCTGAGCAAGGCGCCGCGCTATCCCAGCTATCGGGTCGACGGCCTGTCCGGCTACGTCCAACTGGACTGGTATGCCACCGACAACCTGACGGTTTCCGGTGGCTACCGGCGTCAGCAGATGGACGTGGATGTCGGCCGCTTCAAGAACGTCCCCGGTGGCAGCAACCAATATGCGGTCAACCTGTACAACCTGGGCAGCATCTACGACTTCAAGAACGGTCATCAGGTCTGGGTCAACTACGGCGAGGGCTTCGATCTGCCGGACCCGGCCAAGTTCTACGGCAAGCCGGGCCTGAGCGTCGACGACAACCCCCTGGCCGGGATCAAGAGCCGCCAGGTGGAGACCGGCTGGCGCTTCTCCGATAGCGACTGGGAGGCCCAGGCGGCGCTGTACTACATCTGGTCGGACAAGGTGATCAGCACCGACCAGGCCACCCTGACCATTGACGTCAAGGATCAGAAAAGCCGCGACTACGGCTTTGAGAGCGCCCTGACCCGGCACTTCCAGAACGGCTGGGAAGTGGGTGGCACCCTGCATGCCGTGCGTTCCGAGGAGGAGAACAAGAACGGCGGCTGGAGCAAGCGCGACGCCCGTTATGCCTCGCTGTCGAAACTCACCGCCTTCGTCGGCTGGAAGGGTGACAGCAGCAACGTTCGCCTGCAGGGCAACCACGCCTTCACCCTCAAGGACGATGCGGTCAAGGTCATCGACGCCACTCACAGCGTCGACGCCCCCAACACCATCGACGGCTACACCACCTTCGACCTGCTGGGCAGCCACGACACCGACTTCGGCACCTTCAGCGGCGGTATCCAGAACCTGTTGGACAAGCAATACAGCACGGTCTGGGGCCAGCGCGCCAAGCTGTTCTACTCACCGACCTATGGGCCGGACTACTTGTATGACTACCAGGGTCGTGGCCGCACCTACACCCTGAGCTGGAGCATGGCCTACTGAGGGGCCATGCCCCGGGATCGGCACGGCCCAGGCAAAGGCCCGCAGCAAGTCATCCTCGGTGGCGTGCCCTTCGACACCGCCACCACCAGCCGTTGCGGAGCACGCTTCGGGCCCCGTGGTATTCGTGGACATTGCCTGTCTCGCCTCACAAGCCTCCTGACACTGACTGTCAGGAGGCTCTGATATTCTGCGCCGGTGTTTTTTTCTCCGGAGTCCACCCAAGGTGTCGCGAGCCAGCCGTTTACTCACCCTGTTGCAGATGCTGCGGGGCAAGAGCCGTCCCGTCACCGCAGCCACCCTGGCGGCGGAGCTGGAGGTGTCCGAGCGCACCCTGTACCGCGATATCGCCGAGCTCACTTCACTGGGCGCGCCGATCTACGGTGAGGCGGGCATCGGCTATGTGTTGCGCAGCGGGCTGTTCCTGCCGCCCTTGATGCTCAATGCCGACGAGACCGAGGCCGTGGTCCTGGGCTTGCGTTATGTCGATCAGCGTGGCGACGAGGTGCTGAGCAAGGCCGCGGCTGATGCCATGGCCAAGATCGCCGCCGTGCTGGCCCCGGCGGCCCAGGATGCCCTGCGCAATCCGACCTTGCTGCCGGGCCCCGCGGGCTGGGGCTTTCCCGACAACAGCGTGTCGTTGAACGTGTTCCGCCAGGCGATCCGGCACCAGGCCAAGCTGTTGATCGACTATGCCGACGTCAATCGCAACCCCAGCCAGCGGCTGATCTGGCCCTTGGCTCTGGGGTTTCTCAACGAGGCCCGGGTGATCGTCGCCTGGTGCGAGCTGCGGGGCGATTACCGGACCTTTCGCACCGACCGCATTGCCGCGGCCCAGGAGCAGGGACAGGCCTATCCGGGGCGGCGCAGCGATTGGCTGCGAGCCTGGCGCCAGTGCCTGCAAAAGGACGAGCAGGGCGGTCAATTCACTCCTGACAGGAAATGACGCGCGGGGCTTTTAACATGGCGCGATCATCGACTTATCAGGAGCTTTTCTCATGTCAGGTATCGACGCTTCACTGGCCCCGGCGATCCGCGCCTACGTGATGGCGGCCAACACTGGAGACAGCTCGGTGGCGGCGGCGATCTTTGCCGCCGAGGCCCAAGTGTTCGACGAGCGAGAGCACCGGGTAGGGCCGCAGGAGATTGCCCGCTGGATGGACGCCAGCCATCGCGTGCGTCCACGGCTGCAGATCCTCGGGGTCCAGCAGCGCACCGGCAAGGTGTTGCTGGACAGCCTGGTCTGCGGGGATTTTTCCGCCAGCCCGCAGACGCTGCGCTACACCTTTCGCCTGGACCCGCAGGGACGGATTGCACGGCTGGATATCTCCCGCTGAGGCTTGTCGACCGGTGTGTCGGGCGGTTCGCCGGCAGCCGGTTCCTCCATGGAATGGGGCGCGGTGGCATACTGCGGCTTTTTTGCCGGGAGGCCAGCGGCCCATGCCATTCGATTCCCCCTTGAGCGCCTATCGGTATGCCCTGGAGCAGGACGGCTTCGTCGCCGATGAGGCACAGGCGCGGGCCGTGCAAGCCTTGCAGAACTGCCACGAGGCCCTGCATCAGGGGCGTACAGCGGTGCAAGGGGTCTATCTGTGGGGTGCGGTCGGGCGGGGCAAGACCTGGCTCATGGATCAGTTCTACCAGAGCCTGCGGGTGCCGGCGCGGCGTCAGCACTTTCATCACTTCATGGGCTGGGTGCACCAGCGTTCGTTCCAGCTCACCGGCACCGCCGATCCCTTGCAGGCCCTGGCCCGGGAGCTCGCCGAAGAGGTGCGGGTGCTGTGCTTCGATGAGTTGTTCGTCAACGACATCGGTGACGCGATCATTCTCGGACGCCTGTTCCAGGTGATGTTCGAGCAGGGCGTGGTCATGGTCTGCACCTCCAACCAGCCTCCCGAGCAGCTGTATGCCGAGGGCTTCAATCGTGAACGTTTCCTCCCAGCCATCAGCGCCATCAGCCAGCACATGCAAGTGGTGGCGGTGGACGGCGAGCAGGATCACCGTCTGCATCCGGGGGCTGCGGCGCAACGCTACTGGCTCAGTGCCGAGGGCCAACCCAGCGCCCTGGAACCCTTGTTCCAGCAGTTGAGCGGCGGCCAGGCGGTCTCCACTGAGCCGCTGCTGATCGGCTATCGGCCGGTGCAGGTGGTCAAGGCCGCCGGCAGCGTGATCTGGTGCCGTTTTGCCGATCTGTGCGAACAGCCGTTTTCCGCCATGGACTTCATGGCGCTGTGTGACAGGTTCAGTGCGATCCTCCTCAGCCAGGTCCCCAACCTCAGTGCCCAGCAACGCCCGGGACGCATTGCCCGAGGCACCGAGGATGGCGCCCAGCGGGTGGTGGCAGGGGATCGCGAATTGCCGCAACTGTCGATCCATGACGACAGCGTGCGCCGCTTCATTGCCCTGGTGGATGAATGTTACGACCGCAAGGTGCCGCTCTATCTGGAGGCCCAGGTACCGATGGAGCAGCTGTACACCGAGGGTTACCTGGAGTTTCCCTTCCGCCGCACCCTGAGCCGCCTGCAGGAAATGCAGTTGCAACGCTTTGCCAGCCAGCCTCGCGCTTGAGGGGAAGGGCTTCCGGCTGTGGTTCATCCTGGCCAATCATTAGGATTTTTCTGCAGAAGGAGGGAGAAAAATCTTCGTTTGGTCAAATCCCCCAGCCTACAATCGAGGCTGCCTGAGCCCTGAACGCTCACTTTCACTGCATTGATCGAGGATGAACATGGACGTTGCCGATGTCGTGGTGCTGCAAGCCAGTTACAGCAACCCGGTGCATGCCGAAGCCATAGGCGTGCTGCTCAATCATTACGCCCAGGACCCCATGGGCGGCGGCCAGGCCCTGGCGCCGGACCAGCTTCAGCAACTGCCGGCAGAGCTGGCCAAGCGACCTCAGGCGTTCAGCGTACTGGCCTTTGCCGGGGGCCAGCCGGTGGGGCTGGTGAACTGCTTCGAGGGCTTTTCCACCTTTGCCTGCCGGCCCCTGGTGAATGTCCACGACGTGGTGGTGCTGGACAGCTTTCGCGGCCAGGGCCTGAGCAAGCGGATGCTGCAGAAGGTCGAGGACATTGCCCGGCAACGGGGTTGCTGCAAGATCACCCTGGAAGTGCTGGAAGGCAACGCCCAGGCCCAGGCCGCCTACCAGGCCTGCGGTTTCGCCAATGCCATGCTCGATCCCGCCCATGGCCGCATGCTGTTCTGGAGCAAAGCTTTGTAATGTCCGATGTCAGCCCCCCTGGCTGATTGGCGCCCTGGTGCTGTAGGGGAGCGGGGCTGACTGCTTTAAGCGTCGTGCAATGCCGGGTCGAGCTTGGGGAACACCAGGCGGAACTCGGTGAGGCTGTCCGCTACGCTGTCGACCTCGGTGCGGCCCTGATGCAGGTTCATGATCGAGCGCACGATTGCCAGGCCCAGCCCGGTGCCGCCTTCGGCTCGGGTGCGGCTGCTGTCGACCCGATAGAAACGCTCGAACAGATGGGGCAGGTGGCAGGCGGCGATGCCCGGCCCGGGATTGCCCACCGCGAGGCTCACACTCTGCAGTTGGCGCTCGATCCGCAGGTCGATCCGGCCCTGATCCGGGCAATGGCGGATGGCGTTGGACAACAGGTTGGAAATGGCCCGCTGGATCATCAGGCGATCCCCCAGCACCCAGGCGTCACCGCGCAGTTCCAGCTGCAGTTGCCTGTCCTCGGCGCTGAGGGCAAACAGGTCCATGACCCGCCGCGCCTCCTCGCCCAGAGACACCCGGGCAAAGCGGGCCTGGGAAGCCGGCTGGCTGACCTGAGCCAGGAACAGCATGTCGGCGACGATTCGTGTGACCCGTTCCAGCTCCTCGATGCTGGCCTCCAGCACGGCCTTGTATTCCTCCGGGGGGCGCTCGCGAGACAGGGTCACTTGGGCCTTGCCCATCAGGTTGCTGATGGGCGAGCGCAGTTCGTGGGCCAGGTCGTCGGAGAACTGCGACAGGCGTTGTACGCCGCCATCCAGGCGCTGCAGCATGACGTTGATGCCCTGGCCCAGTTCCGCCAGTTCCCGGGGCAGCTTGTCCAGGTTCAGGCGATGGGTCAGGTCCTGGGTGGTGACCTTGGCGGCGACCCGGGTGAACTGTTGCAGGGGCAGCAGGCCCCTTTGCACCAGCCACCAGGCACCCATGCCGATCAGCAGCAGCAACAGGGGCAGGGCAATCACCGTGGAGCGCAGGTAGGCGCTGAGCAGTGCCTGGTCATTACCGCGGTCCAGGCTCAACACCACTCGCACCGGCTCGCCATTGCGCAGGTTCATTTGCCGGGTGGCGCTGAGCAAGGGATTGCCGCGGCTGTCACGCCAGTCGAAGTAACCCTCGGTGCTGCTCTCCCTCAGGGCCCGGGGCAGCGGTTGCTCAGCGATGCCGCCAACATTGAGCAAGGGTTCGGCCAGGGGGGCGCTGCTCAGGATGTTCAATTGCAGATTGTCGTGGCCCATCACCAGGTCCAGCAGGGAGTGGGGGCGGGCGGCCAGGTCGCTGCTCTTGAGGTCGCTGGTGAGGCTGTGCTGGATCTGTTCCAGCTTGCTCTCCAGGCCCTTGCGCGCCAGGTTGTCCAACTCGTGGTTCAGGGCCAGATAGGCCAGGGTTGCCAGCAGCAGGACCAGGGCCGCCCCCATCAGGCTGACGGTCAGCCCCAGGCGCATGGACAGGCTGCTGTTGGTCGGCGCCGCCGGCTGGGGCGTCATTGGCGCACTTCCAGGACATAACCGACACCGCGCAGGGTGTGGATCAGCTTGACCTCACTGGCATCATCGATCTTGGCCCGCAGGCGGCTGATGGAGACTTCCACCACATTGGTGTCGCAGTCGAAGTTCATGTCCCAGACCAGGGAAATGATTTGCGTGCGGGTCAGCACTTCCCCCGAGTGGCGCATCAATACATGCAACAGGGTGAATTCCTTGGTCGTGAGATCTATTCGACGGTCGCCGCGATAAGCCCGATGCCGGCGAGGATCAAGTTGCAAGTCGGCCACTTGCAATACTTGCGGCTGGGACACGGGTTCGCTGCGGCGAATCAAAGTCCGGACCCGGGCCAGTAACTCGGGAAATTGAAAAGGTTTGACCAGATAATCATCGGCGCCCATATCCAGCCCTTTGACTTTGTCTTCCAGGCGCCCGCGAGCGGTCAACATCATGACCCGGGCCGGAGAATGTCCGCGCATATGTTCCAACACTTGCCAGCCATCTTGGCCTGGCAGGTTTATATCCAGGATCACCAACTCGTAAGGTTGTTGCTGTATCAGGTGCAGACCGTCCACGCCATTGTTGGCGCGGTCCACGACATAACCACTTTCACTCAGGCCTTGATGCAGGTAGTCCGCTGTTTTGGGTTCGTCTTCAACCACCAGAATACGCATTGCCAGATCCTCTCCAAACCGCTTGGGCATTATCGAATGAGTGCAGGGTGAAGCCTGAAGTAGCTATAGGGTCAAGAAAAATAATCATCTAATTCATAGGATTAGCCAGGTCAGCCGATAGCGGGTGAGCGCTTGGGCGCAGGCATGCTAGTTGATTGCACGCAGGGAAAGTGGCGGATGACAGAGTTGTAATATTCCTGTCATTGGCGTGACAGTGAGGGCCTGCCAGCGGATATAAAAAAGGCGCCCTGTAGAGGGCGCCAAACGTCCATCTCTGCCAAAGGAGCGGATTGTCCAGAGTGGGTACTGCGTTGAAGAGGTATCAGGCGCCGGGCTGTTGTTGCTTGGCGTCCGGCGCGGAATAGTGGGTACCGGCCTTGTCTTGCTCGGTCTTGGCGAGGTTCTGGTTTTTATCGCCGTGAATCTGTTGCTGATTGACGCGGAAGTTCTCGTAAAAGCGTTGCATATGCTCGGCTCCGCCTTCGGCAAAGGCTGCACTGGAAGTGGCGAGAATCAAACCGCTAAATACCAAAGTTGAAAGTTTCATACTGCGTTTCCTACTTAAGAGTGTTCGGTAACTTGTTTCGTCCCTGCACAAGAAGTGATGGGGCAAGTTTCAGCGAAGTGTATTAAGTGAGGGTTAACGTCAGCCTGAGCGGGATATTACATTCTTGACATTATGTGTCTGCAGACAATCAAAGCCTGTAGCAGCTGGTTGGCCAGTGAGGGTGTCGCAGAGCTCGCTGCAAGGCAGGACGGCGCCTTTGCCGGCATGCCGGGCGCCAGCAGGGATGGGGGCCGTTGCGGCCCCCGAGTCCGGTTCTTACTTTTGGACCACGGTCGCTTCCGTCGGCGTTTTGGGTTTCATCAGGCTGAAGTCGATCAGCGCCTTGCTCTGGCGCGAGTAGGGGTCGCCAATCAGCAGCGGGCGCGGCTTGAAGCTGTCGCTGACCAGGCTGCGGCTGTGGTCCAGCTGGTCGAAACTCAAGCCCGCCAGGTCGGCCCAGGTATGAATCAGCTGGGAGCTGCTGTAAGGGCGGCTGAGGTCGGAAGCAAAGTTCCAGTCATGGGTTTGCCGCCACTTCGGCGAGGCCCAGGCCATGAACGGGATGGTGTACATCGGCGCCGTGGGCTTGCCTTCGTTGCGTCCCAGGGTGTCGTGGCCGGCGGAGTCGAAGACGTCTTCGCCGTGGTCCGACAGGTACAGCAGGAAACCGTTGGGGTCGGTCTTGGCGTAATCCTTGATCAGGCTGGAGACCACGAAGTCGTTGTACAGCACCGCGTTGTCGTAGCTGTTGTAGGTCGGCAGTTGATCGTCACGCACACCGGCCGGCACGCCCTGGCGATCGGTGAATTTGTCGTAGCTTGGCGGGTAGCGGTACTGGTAGCTCATGTGGGTGCCCAGCAGGTGGACCACGATGAACTTGCGCGGGGCGCTGTCGGCCAGGGCCTTGGAGAAGGGCTCAAGCACGTCGCCGTCGTACTGGCGGGCGTTCTGGTTGCGATTGTTGTTCAAGTACACCTGCTCGTCCGCCTGCTCGGAGAAGGTGGTGAGCATGGTGTTGCGCTTGGTCATGGTCTGCTGGTTGGTGATCCAGTAGGTCTTGTAGCCGGCCTGCTTCATCACGCTGACCAGGGACGGCGTCTTGAGGTAGAGATCGGGGTTTTCTTCGTCGGCGAAGGTCAGCACCTGTTGCAACGCCTCGATGGTGTAGGGGCGCGGAGTGATGACGTTGTCGAACACCGCCAGCTGATCCTTGAGCTTGTCCAGCTCCGGGGTGGTCTGGCGCGGGTAGCCGTAGAGGCTCATGCGCTGACGGTTGGTGGACTCGCCGATCACCAGCACCAGGGTGGCCGGCTGATTGGCCATGCTGTCCTTGAGGTTGGTCAGCGGCGGGATCTTGCTGACGCTGTCGAGCATGCCCTGCATGCCGTTCAGTTGCTCACGGTAGCGGCGATAAGCGACCACCATCTGCCACGGCACGGCGGGTTCGATACGGGTTTCAAATTTCTCCAGGCCGTCGGCCAGGGTGTCGGTGCGAGCGATTTGCTTGATCAGCGGGTAGCCGACAATCGCCACCAGGATTGCCACGGCAGCCGCCAGGGCCTGGCCCCGGGGCAGGTACACCGGGCGCAGGCGGGTCCAGAGGAAGAGGGCGAAGGCGGTGTGGGCCAGGAACGCCAGGAGCATCCACCAGGCAAAGTACTGCGTAAGGTATTCACCGGCTTCCGAGGGGTTGGACTCGAACATGATGAAGATGACGCTTTGCGAGAACTCCTGCTGATAGACGAAGAAATAGCCCAGGCTGGCCATGGAGCAGGCCCAGAGCACCACGCCGATCACTGCCGCCATGACTTTGGTGCGTGCCGGGAACAGCAGCATCGGCGCCAGCCAGATGGCGCTCATGAAGAACGCCTGGCGGAAACCGGCGAAGCCGGACGTGTCCGTCAGTTGAATCAGCAGTTGGGTGATGCCGGAGAAATACCAGAAGAACAGGAACAGCCAGAGCAGCCCCATCCAGTCAAAACCTGTCGCAGACGTGTTACTGCGTTTGAACAATGCCATTCAGCGCTCCCCGCCGTTCCGTGATCATTGCGCGCCGGTTCAGCGCTGCGAATGAAGGCCGCCGTCTGTAACAAGACGGCCACAATGGCCGGGAGTATCGATAGGCAAGTGTGAAAAGTTCGTTAGCGCAGCGTTGGATTTTTGTCCGGCGTAGCAGGCGGCGGGATCAGGTGTGGCGGGAGATAGGTGGCAGGAAAGGGAGTGGGTAGAACGGGGAACGCAGGCCGGGCCTGCGTTCCGGGGCACAGCTGAGGTTGCTCAGGGGCGCTGCAACGCTACGGCAGGGGCTTGTCCCTGGTTCTGCAACATCAGGCGCAATTGGGCGAGTTCCCGTTGCAGTTGATCGCGCTCGTCTTTGAGTTGGCGCAATTCGTCACGACGAATGGTCACGTAGAGAGTCTGTGCTGGTCGTGCCGGTAGTACTGTGCCCATTGCTTCACCTCGCAAATGGAGTGCCTCAACTATGCTTCGCTGGTCGCATCCCTTGCGCAAAGCACCATCGTCGGCAGCGCGAAAATGACGGTGTCAGGCAACCGTCTTGCCTTCACTCGTGACGTTTCCACGCAGCCTGAAGGCGGCAATTTTATTTCTTTTTAGCGCAATTGGAACTTTTTTATTTTTCGTGGTCGTTGTGCCTTCCTGGTGTTTTGCGTCGTTATCCCCCCAAGTTCTGAGAAACTTCGCCCCCAGTGCCGGGACTAATCTCCACGCGGTTCGCGCCGGCCGAGGGGCAAGAGATCGGGCTTGGGCGCGCTGCGTTGCGCGCAGGTGGCCGCAAAAACTGGCGTTATGTCTGAAGATTGCGCTGTCTTGGAGCGTCTCGCCTTGTATAGTTGCGCCCCTCGACGTTTGCACCCAGCCCTTTGGGCTATACATTTTTGATCTGAATTTTTTGCAGTAGGAGCATCAGCACATGCAACTGGGGATTATTGGACTGGGCCGCATGGGCGGCAACATTGCACGGCGCCTGATGCTCAATGGGCACGAGACCGTAGTCTTTGACCGCAACACCGATTTCGTCAGCACCCTGGCCGCCGAAGGCGCCAAGGGCGTCGCCGACCTGCCGGCCCTGGTGGCTGGCCTGGAAAAACCCCGCGCGGTCTGGGTCATGCTGCCCGCCGGCGCACCCACCGAAGAGACCATCGACACCCTGAGCCAGTTGCTGGAACCGGGTGATGTGATCATCGACGGCGGCAATACCTACTATAAGGACGACATCCGCCGTGCCCGGGACCTGGCGCAAAAGGGCCTGAAGTACATCGATGTCGGCACCTCCGGCGGCGTCTGGGGCCTGGAGCGCGGCTACTGCATGATGATCGGCGGCGATGCCGATGAAGTGCTGCGCCTGGACCCGCTGTTCGCGGCACTGGCCCCTGGCCTGGGTTCGATTCCACGGACCAAGGACCGTGTTTCTGATGACGACCGTGCCGAGCGTGGCTATATCCATGCCGGTCCTGCCGGTGCCGGGCATTTCGTCAAGATGATCCACAACGGCATCGAGTACGGGATGATGCAGGCCTTCGCCGAGGGCTTTGACATTCTCAAGACCAAGTCTTCGGACATCCTGCCGGAGGATCAGCGCTTCGACCTCAATGTGGCGGACATCGCCGAAGTCTGGCGGCGCGGCAGCGTGGTGTCCTCCTGGCTGCTGGACCTGACCGCCGATGCCCTGGCCGGCGATCCGAAGCTCGACGGTTTTTCCGGTGCCGTGGCCGACAGTGGTGAAGGGCGCTGGACCATCGAAGCGGCCATGGAGCAGGCGGTGCCGGTTCCGGTGCTGTCCAACTCGTTGTTCTCCCGCTACCGCTCCCGCGGCCAGGGCACCTACGGCGACAAGCTGCTGTCGGCCATGCGCTTCGGCTTTGGCGGCCACGTGGAGACCGGTAAGAAATGACCTCTACGCGAAAGAAGTCCAAGGCGTTGCCCGCGCCGCCGACCACGCTGTTCCTGTTCGGCGCCCGCGGTGATCTGGTCAAGCGCCTGTTGACGCCGGCGCTGTACAACCTGAGCCGCGACGGTCTGCTGGATGAAGGGCTGCGGATTGTCGGCGTCGACCACAACGCGGTGAGCGACGCTGAGTTCGCCACCTTGCTGGAAGACTTCCTTCGCGATGAAGTGCTGAGCAAACAAGGCCAGGGGGCGTCCGTGGACGCCGCGGTCTGGGCCCGCCTGACCCGTGGCATCAGCTACGTCCAGGGCGACTTCCTCGACGACTCCACCTATGCCGAACTGGCGGCGCGAATTGCCGCCAGCAGCACCGGCAACGCGGTGTTCTACCTGGCCACCGCGCCGCGCTTCTTCAGTGAAGTGGTGCAGCGCCTGGGGGCTTCGGGGTTGCTGGAGGAGGGGCCGGAGGCCTTTCGCCGGGTGGTCATCGAGAAGCCCTTCGGCTCCGATCTGCAGAGCGCCGAGGCCCTCAACGCCTGCTTGCTCAAGGTCATGAGCGAAAAGCAGATCTATCGCATCGACCATTACCTGGGCAAGGAAACGGTGCAGAACATTCTGGTCAGCCGTTTTTCCAACAGCCTGTTCGAGGCGTTCTGGAACAACCATTACATCGACCACGTGCAGATCACCGCGGCGGAAACCGTCGGGGTCCAAACCCGTGGCAGCTTTTATGAACACACCGGCGCCCTGCGAGACATGGTGCCCAACCACCTGTTCCAACTCCTGGCGATGGTGGCCATGGAGCCCCCTGCGGCCTTTGGCGCCGATGCAGTGCGCGGCGAGAAGGCCAAGGTGGTGGGGGCGATCCGTCCCTGGTCCCTGGAGGAGGCGCGGGCCAACTCGGTGCGCGGCCAGTACCGCGCCGCCGAAGTGGCGGGCAAGGCCCTGGCGGGTTACCGCGAAGAGGCTAATGTCGCGCCGGACAGCAATACCGAAACCTATGTCGCGCTGAAGGTGATGATCGACAACTGGCGCTGGGTTGGGGTGCCGTTCTACCTGCGCACCGGCAAGCGCATGAGCGTGCGCGACACCGAAATCGTCATCTGCTTCAAGCCGGCACCCTACGCGCAATTTCGCGATACCGAAGTCGATCAGCTGTCGCCGACTTACCTGCGGATTCAGATCCAGCCCAACGAAGGCATGTGGTTCGACCTGCTGGCGAAAAAGCCCGGGCCGAGCCTGGACATGGCCAATATCGAACTGGGCTTCGCCTATCGGGATTTCTTCGAAATGCAGCCGTCCACCGGCTACGAGACGCTGATCTACGACTGCCTGGTCGGTGACCAGACGCTGTTTCAGCGGGCAGACAATATCGAGAACGGTTGGCGCGCCGTGCAGCCTTTCCTCGATGCCTGGAAGCAGGACGCGAGCGTGCAGACTTATCCTGCGGGTGAGGATGGTCCGGATGCCGCTGATGAGTTGCTGGCCCGGGATGGTCGCGTCTGGCACGCCCTCGGCTGAAGAGGGGCAGGGTGCGGTCCATCGCGTTCCTGCTTAGCGATATGGACGGCACCCCGTTGCACCCGGATCAGCGCCTCAACCCTTCAAACATCCTCCAGCGCTACAACCAGTAACTCACCGCGTACCAGCCCAGCAGGCCCATCACCACGGTGTAGGGCAGGGCCATCCACACCATCCGTCCGTAGGACAGGCGCACCAGCGGCGCAATCGCCGAGGTCAGCAGAAACAGGAAGGCGGCCTGGCCATTGGGCGTGGCGACGCTGGGCAGGTTGGTGCCGGTGTTGATGGCGATCGCCAGGGTCTCGAAGTGTTCGCGACTCATCTGCCCGGAGACAAAGGCCTGTTTCACCTCGGTGATGTAGATGGTGGCGACGAACACGTTGTCGCTGATGGCCGACAGCAGGCCATTGGCAATGAACAGCATGCCTGGCTGCTGGTCCGCCGGTAGTGCCAGCACCCACTGGATCAGTGGCACGAACAGCTGTTGCTGGTGAATCACCGCCACCACGGCAAAAAACACCACCAGCAGGGCGGTGAAGGGCATGGCGTCCTTGAAGGCGTTGCCCAGGCGGTGCTCGTCGGTAATCCCGGTGAAGGCGGTGATCAGCACAATCACCAGCAGGCCGATCAGCCCGACTTCCGCGACGTGCAGGGCCAGGCCGACAATCAGGATCAGCGCCGCCAGCCCCTGGACCAGCAACGCCGCCCGCTGCCGCGCGGTGCGCTGGGCGTCGTCTTCGGCCGCGTAGTTGGCCAGCACCTTGCGCACGTTATCCGGCAGCAGCGTGCCGTAGCCGAACCAGCGCAGTTTTTCCAGGAGTACGCAGGTCACCAGTCCGGCGGCCAGCACCGGCAGTGAAACCGGCGCCACCTTGAGGAAGAACTCGGCGAAGTGCCAGCCCATCTCATGGCCGATCAACAGGTTCTGTGGTTCGCCCACCAGGGTGCATACGCCCCCCAGCGCCGTGCCCACGGCGCCGTGCATCAACAGGCTGCGCAGAAAGGCGCGGAACTGCTCCAGGTCGTCGTGGTGCAGGGTTGGCAGATGCTGATCGTCGCCATAGCCGCTGTCCTGGCGCGGGTCATTGCCGGAGGCCACCCGGTGGTACACCGAGTAGAAGCCCACCGCGGCGCTGATGATCACCGCGGTCACGGTCAGGGCGTCGAGAAAGGCCGAGAGGAAGGCCGACAGAAAGCAGAACAGCAGCCCCAAAAGCGCCTTGGAGCGCACCCCCAGCAGCAGCCGGGAGAACAGGAACAGCAGCAGTTCTTTCATGAAGTAGATGCCGGCCACCATGAACATCAGCAGCAGGATCACCGGGAAATTGTGCACCAGTTCGTCGTACAGCGCCTGGGGCGTGGCCATGCCCAGCAATAGCGCTTGCACCAACAGCAGACCACCGGGCATCAAGGGGTAGCACTTGAGGGCCATGGCCAGGGTGAAGATGAACTCGATCACCAGGCACCAGCCCGCTGCGGCCGGACTGACCGCGAAGAACAGCAACGGATTGAGCAGCAGGAACGCGACAATGCTTGCCTTGTACCAGCGGGGTGAGTGGCCGAGAAAATTGTGCGCGAACGCCTGGGCCATTGAGCCGGACATGGGCTGCTCCTAATAGTGAGAAGCGCGCAACTTGCCGCAAGCCGGATTGAGAATCAAGAACCCATGAAATCTTTTGCCACAATCTGCCCGACCCAAGCATCTGCACAAGCGCTGGCACACTCTTGCAGGAGCCAGCTGGCTGGCGAAGGCGTTCTCAAGTGCAACAGCGTCGTGAGGGCCATTCGTCGGCAAGCCGGCTCCTACGCTCAGGAGGTGCGTTTGGCAACCAGGGTCAGGATGTCGTAGCTGGCCACCAGCTCACCCAGTTGATTGGTCACTTCCACGTCCCAGGCCACCACCCCCTGCGGCGTGCCCTGAGGGCTCTGTTTACCCTGGTCGATCTTGCGCTTGCAGGTCAGCCGCGCTTGCAGGGTGTCGCCAATGCCCACCGGGCTGATGAAGCGCAGGCTGTCCAGGCCATAGTTGGCCAGCACCGGGCCCGGTGCCGGGGACACGAACAGCCCGGCCGCCGCCGAGAGCACGAAATAGCCGTGGGCAATACGCTTGCCGAATTGGGAGTCCTTGGCGGCAATCTCGTCGAAGTGCATATAGAAGTGGTCCCCGGACAGGCAGCCGAAGTTCACCAGATCGGCCTCGGTCACGGTGCGGCGGTGGGTCAGCAAGGACTCGCCGATCTGCAGGTCCTGGAAGTGCCGGCGGAACGGGTGGACCTCGGTTTCGATGACCTTGGCGCCGCGCACGTATTCACCGGTCACTGCCGCCAGCATGCTCGGCGAGCCCTGCACAGCGGCTCGCTGCAGGTAGTGCTTGACCGCCCGCAGGCCGCCCAGCTCTTCACCGCCACCGGCGCGACCGGGGCCACCGTGCTTGAGTTGCGGCAATGGCGAGCCGTGGCCGGTGGATTCGCCGGCGCACTCGCGGTCCAGCACCAGCAGGCGGCCGTGCCAGCTGGCGGCCCGAGGAATGACCTGGGCGGCGATGCCTGGGTCCTTGGTCACCAGGCTGGCCACCAGGCTGCCCTTGCCGCGCGCGGCCAGGTCCAGAGCCTGGTCCAGATCGTCGTAGGCCATCAAGGTACTGACCGGGCCAAAGGCCTCGATATCGTGAGCACCACCCTGGGCCAGGGGATCACGGGACAGCAGCAGGGTCGGGGCAAAGAACGCGCCCTGGCTGACGTTGTCGCCCCGGGGCTCGAAGCCGTCCCGGGCGCCGAACAACAGGTCGCTGCTGTGCAGCAGGCTTTCCAGGCGCTCGGCCACGTCCCGCTGTTGCGCGTGGGAGGCCAGGGCGCCCATGCGCACGCCTTCCAGCGACGGATCGCCGACCACCACCTTCGACAGGCGCTCGCGCAAGCCCGTGGCCACGGCGTCCAGCTGTTTGGCCGGAACGATGGCGCGGCGGATGGCGGTGCATTTCTGTCCGGCCTTGACCGTCATTTCCCGCACCACTTCCTTGATGAATAGCTCGAATTCCAGGTCGTCCGGGGTCACGTCCGGCGCCAGGATCGCGCAGTTCAGCGAATCGGCCTCGGCGTTGAAGGGCACCGAGTGGCGGATCAGGTTGGGGTTGGCCCGCAGCGTGGCGGCGGTGACCGCCGAGCCGGTGAAGGTCACCAGGTCCTGGCCTTGCAGGCGATCGAGCAGATCGCCGGTGCCGCCGATCACCAGTTGCAGGCTGCCTTCGGGCAACAGGCCGGACTCATGCATCAGGCGCACTGCCGCCTCGGTCAGGTAGCTGGTGGCACTGGCCGGTTTGACGATGCAGGGCATGCCGGCGAGAAAGCAGGGGGCGAACTTTTCCAGCATGCCCCAGATGGGAAAGTTGAAGGCGTTGATGTGCACCGCCACGCCGCCACGAGGCACCAGGATATGGGTGCCGGCAAAACTGCCGAGCTTGCTCAGGGTCTGTGCCGGGCCTTCGTGCAGCAGGTTGCCCGAAGGCAGCTCGCGGGCGCCGAGCCCGGCATAGCTGAACAGGGTGCTGTTGCCGCCCTCGATGTCGATCCAGCTGTCGGCCCGGGTCGCGCCGCTGTGGTGGGACAGGGCGTACAGCTGTTCCTTGCGCTCGCCAAGGTACAGCGCCAGGGCCTTGAGGCGCCGGGCGCGCTCCTGGAAATCCAGGGCGAGCAGGGCCCGGGCACCGTTCACGCGCCCATGTTGCAGCGCTTCGGCGAAGTCCAGGGACTCTTCATGGGTGCGCGCCACTTCATGGCCGTCGATGGCGCTGCGCAAGGCCTGGGCCGGGTGCTGGCCGATCCAGCGGCCGCCGATAAAGCTTTGCAGGGTAGGAGACTGTGGCATGGGAGAAAGGCTCCGAAGGGTCAAGTGGGGGTCGGCGCACCGTACCGGGCGCCGGGAGACAACTCAGTGATGGCTGGCGCCGCCAGCGCCGATGCCGGTCATGGACCGGATGAACTGCGCCAGGTAGCGGCCGCGCTCCAGCTCGGCCCGGGGCGAGCGGTCGCTGACGGACAAGGCCCAGGCCGTAAGGAACGCCAGGCTCATGGAGAACAGCGCCGGGTTGGCGTAGGGAAACAGCGCCTGGGGGTGGTGCAGCACATTGACCCAGACCGCCGGGCTGAGGATCAGCAGGACAATCGCCGAGATCAGCCCGGCCAGGCTGCCGCCCACCGCGCCCCGGGTGGTCAGGCCTTTCCAGAACATGGAAAGAAACAGCACCGGGAAATTCACCGACGCGGCAATCGCCAGCACCAGCCCCGAGAGAAAGGCGATGTTCTGCGACTCGAACAGCAGCCCCAGCAGCACCGCCAGGACACCGATGCACAGGGTGGCGATCTTCGAGACGCGCATTTCCTGCTGGGTGCTGGCCTGGCCTTGGCGCATCACGCAGGCATACAGGTCATGGGACACCGCCGAGGCGCCCGACAGCGCCAGCCCGGCCACCACCGCAAGAATGGTGGCGAAGGCCACGGCCGAGATGAAACCCAGGAACAGGTTGCCGCCCACCGCCTGGGCCAGGTGCACCGCGATCATGTTGGCGCCGCCGATGATCGCGCCGCTGGCGTCGCGATACTCGGGCTCGGTGCCGACCATGACGATCGCGCCGAAGCCGACCACGATCAGCAACAGATAGAAGTAGCCGATGAAGCCTGTGGCATAGAGCACGCTCTTGCGCGCTTCCCGGGCGTCGCTGACGGTGAAGAAGCGCATGAGGATATGGGGCAGCCCGGCGGTGCCGAACATCATTCCCAGGCCCAGGGAAATGGCGTCGATGGGGTTCGACAGCAGCCCGCCGGGGGCCATGATCGCGCTGCCCTTGGCGTGCACCTCGCTGGCGCGGGCGAACAGCGCCTCGCTGCTGAAACCGAAGTGCTTGAGCACCATGAAGGCCATGAAACTGGTGCCCGAGAGCAGCATCACCGCCTTGATGATCTGCACCCAGGTGGTGGCCAACATGCCGCCGAAGGTCACGTAGCAGACCATCAGCAGGCCCACCAGCATCACCGCGTGGAGGTAGCTGAGGCCGAACAGCAGTTCGATCAGCTTGCCGGCGCCGACCATCTGCGCCACCAGGTACATCAGGGCCACGGTCAGGGTGCCGAACGCCGAGGTCAGGCGCACCGGCGTCTGGGCCAGGCGATAGGAAACCACGTCGGCGAAGGTGTAGGTGCCCAGGTTGCGCAGGCGTTCGGCGATCAGGAACAGGATGATCGGCCAGCCGGCCAGCACCCCGAGGGCGTACAGCAGGCCGTCGTAGCCGTTGAGGAACATCATGGCCGAGATGCCGAGGAAGGACGCGGCGGAGATCATGTCACCGGCAATCGCCAGGCCGTTCTGCAGGCCGCTCATGCCGCCGCCGGCGGTGTAGAAGTCCTTGGCCGAGCGGGTGCGCAGGGCGGCCCAGCGGGTGATGCCCAGGGTCAGCAGGACGAACACCAGGAACATGCCGATGGCGTTCCAGTTCAGCGCGCGGGCGCTGTCGTCGGCGGCCAGGGCCAGGTCCCAGGCCAGCAGGCAGGGCAGCAGGATGACTCCTGCACCGCGCTTCATGACCGGTACTCGCGCTTGAGTTTGTCGTTCAGCGGGTCCAGCAGCCGGTTGCTGCGATACACATAAAGACCGGTGAGGGCAAAGGCCAGGAGAATCATCGCCACGCCCACCGGCATGCCGACGCTGGTGGCCCCGCCGGACAGCGAGCGGCCCAGCAGGCCGGGATTGAAGGCCACCAGCAAAACGAAGCCATAGTAGGCCAGGAGCATGACCAGGGTCAGGGACCAGTAGAGTCGCTGCTTGCGCCGGACCAGCTGGATAAAGTCCGGGTGGCGGGTGATGCGGTCTATTTCTTGCGGGCTCATGGGCGGGTTCTCTCTTGTTGTTGTTCTGGGGCACGCGTACCGACGCCGGATTCAGGGCTGGTCGAAGTCCAGGACCACCTTGTCGCTGAGGGGATAGGACTGGCAGGACAACACATAACCGGCCGCCACTTCGTAGTCTTCCAGGGCGTGGTTGCTGTCCATTTCCACCTCGCCTTCGATGACCTTGCACTTGCAGGTGGAGCAGACCCCGGCCTTGCACGAATAGGGCAGTTCGGCGCCCTGGGCGTTGCCGGCATCCAGCAGGCTCTGGCTGTTGCGCGGCAGGTCAAAGGCCAGGGCCCGACCGTCGCTGATCACGGTGATCCGGCTGACCTGCGGGTCCTGGGCGCGGGCGGCTTCCCGGGCCTGGCGTCTCTGGCCGTCGCCGGCGGCATGGAACAGCTCGAAGTGGATGCGCTCGGCCTTCATGCCGGCGGCCTTGAGGCTGTCGCGCACGGTTTCGGTCATGGCCTGGGGGCCGCAGATGAAGGCCGCGTCCAGTTGCCTGACATCGAGCCAGCGGGAAAACAGTTGCCGGCATTTGTCCTGGTTGATGCGGCCGTTGTAGAGGTCGATGTCCTGCTGTTCGCGACTGAACACGAACACCAGGTTCAGGCGCTGCAGATAGCGGTTCTTCAAGTCCTCCAGCTGTTCGCGAAACAGCGCCGAGGCGCTGGAGCGGTTGCCGTAGAGCAGGGTGATGCGACTCAGCGGCTCGCCTTCCAGGGTGCTCTTGATGATCGACAGGATCGGCGTGATGCCGCTGCCTGCGGCCACCGCCAGGTAGTGGCCGTGACGCGCCGGATCAAGCTCGACATGGAAGCGGCCCGCCGGAGGCATGACCTCCAGCGACTGCCCGGGCTTGAGCCGTTCGTTGGCGAAGGCCGAAAAGCGCCCGCCGCTGACGCGTTTCACCGCGATGCGCAGCTCGTCGTCATTCACCCCGCTGCAGATGGAGTAGGAGCGTCGGACTTCCTCGCCCTCCAGTTCGGTGCGCAGCACCAGATGCTGGCCCTGGGTGAAGTGGAACTGCCCTTGCAGGTGCCGGGGAATCTCGAAGGCGATGGACACCGCGTCGCGGGTTTCGCTGCGTACATCCTTGATGGTCAAGCGGTGGAACTGGCTCATGGTGATTCTCCTCTGAGGCGCGGGCGGCTCAGATGCACTTGAAATAGTCGAAGGGTTCCAGGCAGTCGCGGCAGCGGTACAGGGCCTTGCAGGCGGTGGAGCCGAACTCGCTGAGGCGCTCGCTGTGGGCACTGCCGCATTGCGGGCAGAGCACCTGGGGCGCGTCCCCCAGCAGGCTGCGCTTGCTGCTGCCCGAGGGCGGCGCGATGCCGTAGGCCCGCAGGCGCTGGCGACCGCGCTCGGTGATCCAGTCGGTGGTCCAGGCCGGGGTCAGTTGGCGCACCAGGCGCGGAGCCTTGAAGCCGGCCTGTTCCAGGGCCTGGCGAATGTCGTTCTCGATCACCTCGGTGGCCGGGCAGCCGGAGTAGGTGGGGGTCAGCGCCACCTGCAGATGGCCGGCCTGCCAGTCCAGGTCGCGGACGATGCCCAGGTCGAGCACGCTGACCACCGGCACCTCCGGGTCCATGACCTGATCCAGGGTGCTCCAGGCCAGGTCCAGGTCGCCCCGTTGCAGGCTCCGCGCGCCCTGGTCGCTGCCGATCAGTTCACCAGACCGCATCGGGGTAGGCCCTCGGCAGGAATTGCATCTCGGCCAGCAGTGGGCCCAGGTGCTCGGTGTGCAGGCCCCGGCGTGCATCCAGGTAGAAATGGCTCGGCGCCTCGGGCACGGGCAGGGTGGCCCGGGCGAAGTGGGTTTCGACGGTGGCGCGCCAGCCCTCGGCCACCTGGACCGGATCGGCCCACAGGCCGGCCCGGTGCAGCTCGATTTCCGTGGCGTGGTGCTCGACCAGCTCGCCGGTGAAGCGCCACAGCCGGGGGATCGCCTGCAGCATGCGCTGGTGGCTTTCCTCGGTGCCGTCGCCCAGGCGCTCGACCCATTCGCTGGAACGCCGCAGGTGGTAGGTGACTTCCTTGAGGGCCTTGGCGGCGATGCCGGCCATCCGCTCGTCCGCCGACTGGCTCAGGCCCTTGAGGGTTTCCAGGTGCCAGGCGTCGTAGAAGAACTGCTTGAGCAGGGTCACCGCGAAATCGCCATTGGGCTGCTCCACCAGCAACAGGTTGCGGTAGGCCCGCTCGTCACGACGGAAGGCCAGGTGATCGGCGTCGCGGCCATCGGCCAGCCGTTCGGCGGCATAGTCCAGCCAGTTGCGGGCCTGGCCCACCAGATCGAGGCCGACGTTCATCAGCGCCAGTTCTTCTTCCAGGGCCGGCGCCCGGCCGCACCATTCGCACAGGCGCTGGCCCTGGATCAGGGCGCTGTCGCCCAGGCGCAGCAGGTGGTTGATCAGATCGTTTGCAGGGTTCATGGCCGGCCTCACATGTGTCCGACTTCAGGGGGCAGCTGGTAGAAGCTGGCGTGGCGGTAGACCTTGTCGTCGGCCGGATCGAACAGCGGGTCCTTGTCATCCGGGGAGGAGGCAACGATCTGCGCCGAGGGCACCACCCACAGGCTCACGCCTTCGCTGCGCCGGGTGTACAGGTCCCGGGCGTTGGTCATGGCCATGGCGGCGTCGGCGGCGTGCACGCTGCCCACATGTTTGTGATTGAGGCCGTGCTTGCTGCGCACGAAGACTTCGTAAAGGGTCCATTCAGACATGGGATTGACTCCGGATCAGGCAGGCGCGCTCAGGCGGCGTTCTTGTTGGCTTTCTTCTGGGCGTGGGCCACGGCGGCGGCCCGCACCCAGGCGCCGTCGTCGATGGCCCGGCGGCGGGTTTCCAGGCGCTCCTGGTTGCATGGGCCATTGCCCTTGAGCACCTCGTAGAATTCCTGCCACTGGATTTCGCCGAAGTCGTAGTGGCCGCGTTCGGCGTTCCACTTCAGCTCCGGGTCGGGGCAGGTGCAGCCCAGCAATTCCAGTTGCGGGATGGTCTGGTCGATGAAGCGCTGGCGCAGTTCGTCGTTGCTCTGGCGCTTGATTTTCCAGGCCATGGACTGGGCGCTGTTGGGGGAGTGTTCGTCGCTGGGGCCGAACATCATCAGTGCCGGCCACCACAGGCGGTTGATGGCGTCCTGGACCATCTCCCTCTGCGCCTGGTTGCCCTCGCGCATCATGGTCAGGAGGATTTCGTAGCCCTGGCGCTGGTGGAAGCTCTCTTCCTTGCAGATGCGCACCATGGCCCGGGCGTAGGGGCCGTAGGAGGTGCGCTGCAGCACCACCTGGTTGACGATGGCGGCACCGTCCACCAGCCAGCCCACCGCGCCCATGTCGGCCCAGTTCAGGGTCGGGTAGTTGAAGATGCTCGAATACTTGGCCCGGCCGCTGTGGAGCTTGGCGATTTCCTCGTCGCGGTCGGCGCCCAGGGTTTCCATGGCGCTGTACAGGTACAGGCCGTGACCGGCTTCGTCCTGGATTTTGGCCATCAGTTGCAGCTTGCGCTTGAGGGTCGGGGCGCGGGTGACCCAGTTGCCTTCGGGCAACATGCCGACGATTTCCGAGTGGGCGTGCTGGGAGATCTGCCGGATCAGCGTCTGGCGGTAGGCATCGGGCATCCAGTTCTTGGCCTCGATCTTGATTTCCCCGTCGATTTTTTCCTGGAAGGTGCGCTCCTGCTCGGACATTTCTGCCAGCGGCTTGATGCGCTTGATCCCCGTCTCTACCAGCTGTGCGTACATGAGTGTCTCCCGGGTTGCAGGTGTGGGTGAGGCTGTGAATGTTTATATGTGATACATAAATAAATATCAAACACAAAATAGCGTGTCATGTTTGTTTCTGTATCGCTTTGCCTCACAACTTGAATGGCAGGCGAAAAAAAGCCCCGTCATGACGGGGCTCCAATGCTTGCGGCAACGCTATTTGCGGCGATCGACCACGCGGCAGGCCTTGCCTTCCGAACGCTTGATGCTGAAGGGGGGCTGTAAAACGATACGCGAGCTGATGCCGATATGAGTCTTTATGTGGCGACTGAGCTCGCTGCAGATGGCCCTTTGCTGTTCATCCCCCAGTTGCTGATGCTCGCTCTTGAGCTCGACGTGAATATCGACGCTGTCGAGGTTGCCGTGGCGATACAGATGGATCTCGTAACAGGGGGCCAGGTGCACGGCTTTGAGCACTTGCTCCTCCACCTGGGTGGGAAACACATTGACCCCGCGAATGATCAGCATGTCGTCGCTGCGCCCGGTGATCTTGTCGATGCGCCGCATGGGCCGCGCCGTCCCCGGCAGCAGGCGGGTCAGATCGCGGGTGCGGTAACGGATCATCGGCAGTGCCTCCTTGCTCAGGGAGGTGAGCACCAGCTCGCCCATTTCGCCATCGGGCAGCACCTGAGCGGTCAGCGGGTCGATGATTTCGGGGTAGAAATGATCCTCCCAGAGGGTCGGGCCGTCGCGGGTCTCGGCGCATTCCATGGCCACTCCCGGACCGATGATCTCCGACAGCCCGTAGATATCCAGGGCGCGGATGCCCAGGCGCTGCTCGATGGCGCTGCGCAGTTCGTCGGTCCAGGGTTCGGCGCCGAAGATTCCCAGGCGCAGGGCCAGTTTGTGGGGATCGAGGCCCTGGCGTTCGATCTCGTCGGCGATATTGAGCATGTAGGACGGCGTGACCATGATGATGTCCGGCTGGAAATCCTTGATCAGTTGCACCTGCTTCTCGGTCTGGCCGCCGGACATGGGAATCACGGTGCACCCCAGGCGTTCGGCACCGTAGTGTGCCCCCAGGCCGCCGGTGAACAGGCCGTAGCCATAGGAGACATGCACCTTGTCGCCGGGCCGGCCGCCGGCCGCGCGGATCGACCGGGCCACCACCTGGGCCCAGGTGTCGATGTCGTTGCGGGTATAGCCCACCACCGTGGGCTTGCCGGTGGTGCCGCTGGAGGCATGCAGGCGCACCACCTCCTGCATGGGCACCGCGAACATGCCGTAGGGGTAGTTGTCCCGCAGGTCGGACTTGGTGGTGAAGGGCAGTTGGGCAAGGTCCTCCAGGCGCTGGATGTCCTGGGGGTGCACGCCCAGGGCGTCGAAGCGCTGGCGATACAGGGGGACGTTGGCGTAGGCGTGGTTCAGGCTCCAGCGCAGGCGCTCCAGCTGATGCTGGCGCAAGTGGTCGATGCTGGCGGTTTCCATCGGGTCCAGCGGCGCTTCGGGCACGGTTCTGGCTATCGGCATGTTCATGGTGTCACTCGTATTGTTGTTGTCGTTCAACCCGTCACTGCGGGTTCTGAGTGCATGACCCGCAAGAGGCACGAAGGGCTTGCGGGGAGTTCTGCAGGCGCGGGCTGGCGCCTCTGGAGGATCAGGGTGGTGCCCACGCCCCGGCACCCACTGCGGCAGTTTCTGCGGTACGACGCAGCGGGGCCATGTCAGCGCCCCTTGAACACAGGAGGGCGCTTGTCCATGAAGGCACTGACACCTTCTCGATAGTCTTCGCTGCGTCCCGCCAGGCGTTGCAGGTCGCGCTCCAGCTCCAGTTGCTGGTCGAAGCTGTTGTGCAGGCTGGCATTCAGGCTGCGCTTGATCAGCGCCAGGCCATAGGTGGGTTGAGTCGCCAGGTGTCGGGCCAGGCTCAGGGCTTCATCGCGCAGCAAGGCGTCGTCCACGCACTGGTAGATCAGTCCCCATTGCTCGGCCTGTTCGGCGCTCAGACGGTTGCCGAGCATGGCCAGGGCCTTGGCCCGGGCCATGCCCACCAGCCGTGGCAGCAGCCAGGTGCCGCCGGAATCGGGAATCAGCCCGAGTTTGCAGAAGGCCTGGATAAAGCTCGCGGAGCGCGCCGCCAGCACCAGGTCGCAGGCCAGGGGCAGGTTGGCGCCAGCGCCGGCGGCCACGCCATTGACCGCACAGATCACCGGCAATGGCAGGTCGCGCAGCTCACGCACCAGCGGGTTGTAGAACTGTTCGATGGATTCCCCCAGGTCAGGCGCTGCATCGCCGGGGGCGACGTCGCGCTCGCCAAGGTCCTGCCCCGCGCAGAAGCCGCGACCTTCGCCGGTCAGGAGCAGGACCCGCACCTCGGGGTTGTTGCGCACGTGCTTGAGGGCCGCCTGCACCTCGCCATGCATCTGTGGGTTGAAACTGTTGAGCTGCTCGGGACGGTTGAGGCTGAGGAGGGCGACACCCTCGCTGATGGAGAACAGGATGGTGGCAAAGTTCAGGGTCGGGTGTTGAGGCATGGTGGATGTCCTCGGAGTGATACGGCCGGTTGCCGGCTCGATTGTCGGGTCGGCCCGGGAGCCGGTTTTCGCCGAGTATATCGCCAATGTGATACATAAAATCAAGATTAATGGATTGTTAATGTGTCCTATCTTTCGGCTTCAGCTGTGTTCTATTCGGGGCGGCAGGTCGACGGAATGCTGACTTGGGCCGGCAATTGAGGCCGTATCCTTTATGCTTTGCGGGTTGTGGCGCCTGTGGCGAGCCAGGCCTGTGTCTTGGAGAACGGTTGTGTACCGAGAATAACCTGATACAAAATGCCGTCCGCGTTGTATCGATATCCTGGATTGGGTGGCGTCGCGCATTCTCGGCGTTGTATTCGCGGGCAAGTGCAGCGCCCCCAGCCGCTCCAACACCAGCAGTTTCTGCTGATCAGAGAGGGAAGCAGCATGACGTGCTACAGCCTTGATGGCTTGATTCCGGTGGTCGATCCCAGTGCCTATGTGCACCCTTCGGCGGTGCTGATCGGCGATGTGATAGTCGGCCCCCGTTGCTATGTCGGCCCCCTGGCCAGCCTGCGGGGGGATTTTGGCCGGATTGTCCTCGAAGAGGGGGCCAATCTGCAGGACACCTGTGTGATGCATGGTTTCCCCGATAGCGACACGGTGGTGGAGCGCAATGGCCATGTCGGCCATGGCGCAGTGTTGCACGGTTGCCGGATTGGCGCCGACGCGCTGGTGGGCATGAATGCGGTGGTGATGGACAACGCCTTCATTGCACCGCGTTCCTTTGTTTCGGCGGCGGCGCTGGTCAAGGCCGGTTTCGAATGCGCGCCGCAATCGCTGGTGATGGGCGCGCCGGCGCGGGTCACGCGTCAGTTGAGCGACGAGGAAGTGGCCTGGAAGCTGGCCGGCACTCGGGAGTACCAGCACTTGACCCGTCGCTGCCTGGAGCAGATGCAAGTCTGTGAGCCGCTGTCTCGGGTCGAGGATGATCGGCCGCGAATCGCCGACGGCGGCTTTCGTCCCAAGGCCGGCCAATGAACACCCCGGGCCGCTGCGACGGCCTGAAACCGGCTATATTCCTTCCTTTTTTTCCGGTACGCCCATGTCGTCCCTAGCGCCACTGAACCACCTGATCAAACGCTTTCAGGAGCAGACCCCGATCCGCGCCAGTTCGCTGATCATCACCCTGTACGGCGATGCCATCGAACCCCATGGCGGCACCGTCTGGCTGGGCAGCCTGATTCAACTGCTGGAGCCCATGGGGATCAACGAGCGGCTGATCCGCACTTCGATCTTCCGCCTGAGCAAGGAGGGGTGGCTGACTGCCGAAAAGGTCGGGCGCCGCAGTTACTACAGCCTGACCCTGGCCGGTCGCCGGCGATTCGACAAGGCGTTCAAGCGGGTCTATAGCGCCGGTGTGCCGGCCTGGGATGGTTCCTGGAGCCTGGTAATGCTCGGACAATTGCAACCGGAGTTGCGCAAGCAAGTGCGTGAAGAGTTGGAGTGGCAAGGGTTTGCCGCGATGTCGCCGCTGATGCTGGCGTGCCCGCGCAGCGATCGCGCCGATATCAATGCCACCTTGCTGGAGCTTGGTGCCCAGGACGACACCATTGTCTTTGCCACCGCACCCGAGGACGTGCTCGGCTCCAGAGCCCTGCGCCAGCAGGTGCGCGAGAGCTGGAACATTGACGAACTGGCAGCCCATTACAGTGAATTCATCCAACTGTTTCGCCCCCTCTGGCAGGCCCTGCGCGAGCAGGAGCAGTTGCAACCATCCGACTGTTTCCTGGCTCGCCTGCTGCTGATTCATGAGTACCGCAAGCTGTTGCTGCGCGACCCGCAGTTGCCGGACGAACTGCTTCCCGGCGATTGGGAGGGTCGTGCAGCGCGCCAGCTGTGTCGCAACATCTATCGCTTGATCCAGGCCAAGGCCGAGGAGTGGCTGGCCACGGCTCTGGAGAGCGCTGATGGCCCGCTACCGGATGTGGGGGAAAGCTTCTATCGGCGCTTCGGTGGGCTGCTCTAGCTTGAATAAGGATTGACCTTGGAATTTGTCTTGTTCTAGGGTCGCCAGAGTCCGCTGGGCAACTAAGGCTGAGTGTTTCAGGCTTGTTGCAGTGAGATGAAGTTCAGGTGATTGGCAGTAGTGAGTGCACGGCCAGGAGGGAGTATCCGGTCTTGCAGGGAAAGCAGGCAGATAAAGGAACTATCAATGAGATCGATACGCAAGGTGGCAGTGCAACTATGTTTGGCTGGAGTCTTAGTTACTTTTGGGAGTCTGGCCGGTGCCTCGCAACTTGTTCCGGCACTGGGGCTGGCCAATGATCAATATGCCAAGTCTCCAGGGCCCTACAAGGTCACTACCAATGCGGTCTTGAGTGACTGTCGCGGTCTGTTGGGTGTATTGGCGAGGATCATGCTGCTGGACAACAGCGTTCAATGTAATTCGTCCTTTCCCTATGGATTTGCCAGTCCGGTTTCCACCAGTGTTTATTACCCGAGCAATATAAGGAATCTGGACAAGTTGCCGGTGGTCAACTTTGTTGGCGGCATCCTTTCCAATCAGGGGCAATACACCGATTTGATGAGGCTGTGGGCGAGTTACGGCTTTATCGTGATCATCTCCTCCGACTTCATCAATACCGCGCCCACCATGCATGTCCTGGGTGCCCTTGAGCTGAGCAAGCTCAACCTGGACCCAACCTCAGCGTTGTTCGGCAAGGTCGATCTGTCTCGCACCATAGTGGCGGGGCACTCCGCTGGCGGCGGGGCGTCGATCCTCTCGTCGAGCCTGTTGCCTGGCACCTTGCAGGACATCGATCCACAGCTGCGCTACATCGGCTCGCTGCCCATCGAACCCGGGCCCATAGGCCTGGGCTCCACCGTCAAGACCCCGACCCTGGTGCTTACCGGGGCCGCGGATGTGGTGGTGCCGGCCTGGGCCTGGCCGCGGCTCTGGCAGGGCGGGTTGATCAAGGCGGTGCCGGGATGGAGTGCCACGGCCCATAACGCCACCCATTTCAGTCCGGTGCGCAGTGTCCGGGAAAACGAGTTCGCCGGTATTACAACCGCCTGGATTTTATATCTCGGCAAGCATGATCCGGGGGCCAAGGAGTACTTTGTCGGTCCGGACTACAAACTCGCGCGTGACCCGCAGTTTATCCGGCTGGCGTTCAATCCGTTGCGGGTTCAACGCAATGAAGTGGCGGACAATCTTCAGTAAGGCAACGGGTCGATATTGTTTCTGGACCTGGCCATTGATGACAAGTTTGCAGGCTCGGGTGTTTTCTTCATGAAAAATTCTTTTGCAACCTTGAAAACATGGTCTATTTGCGAAGTCTCAGGTCTGGGCAATATCGGCTTGATGTAATTGCAATGGCAATGTCACTGCCTTGTTATTTGAAATGAATACTTTTGCTTGCAGCGTCATATATCGCGCTGCAACCACAAGGATTCAAAGACCCATGCCCAGTCTTTCACGCAGGAAGCTATTGCAAGCGGCCGCTATCGGTTCATTTTTTTCATCCTTGCCCCTGGCTATTCGCCAAGCCCTGGCCATACCGGCGAATAACCGTACGGGGACGATCAAGGATGTCGAACACGTAGTGATCCTGATGCAGGAAAATCGCTCTTTCGATCATTACTTCGGTACTTTTCCCGGGGTACGGGGCTTCAGCGACCGCTTTACCATTCCACTGCCCGGTCAGCGCACGGTCTGGGAGCAACAGGGTAAGGGCCGGCTGGTGATGCCCTATCACCTGGACAGCAGCAAAGGCAACGCCCAGCGCGTCAGTGGCACGCCTCATTCATGGGTGGATGCCCATTCGGCCTGGGACAACGGCCGCATGAGTGCCTGGCCGACCCACAAGACAGCGACGTCCATGGGTTATTACCGTGAGCAGGAGCTGCCATTCCAGTTCGCCCTGGCCAACACCTTCACCCTGTGCGACGCCTATCACTGTTCGGTACACGCCGGGACCAACCCCAACCGGTTGTTTCTCTGGACCGGCAGCAACGGCCCGAGCGCGGCAAAGGTCGCTGCGGTGGTCAACGAATGGGATGGCCCGGGTGCGGTAAACGTCGGCTACAGCTGGAAGACCTATCCCGAACGCCTGGAAGAGCAGGGTGTCAGTTGGAAGGTTTACCAGCACCTGCCGGACAATTTCGGCGACAACCCCCTGGCCGGCTTCCGTCAGTACCGCGCCGCCAGCGTAAAGGTGGGTAATCCGGCTCAACCGCCCAAGGACTTCAATGCCTTTGTGCCTTACAGCGATGCCTTGAACGCCGTCGCTGCGCTGTACAAGGGCAATGGCAATACCTTGCCGGCCAGCAGCGGCAGCAATCTGGAGGCGATCATTGGTGGATTTCGCAATGACGTGCAGGCCGGCAAGTTGCCTCAGGTCAGCTGGATTGTGGCGCCGGCCGCCTATTCCGAGCATCCCGGCCCATCGAGTCCGGTCCAGGGCGGCTGGTTCACCCAGGAGATTCTCCTGGCGTTGACTGGCAATCCCGAGGTCTGGAGCAAGACCGTGCTGTTACTGACCTACGATGAAAACGATGGCTTCTTCGATCATATGCCGTCGCCGTCGGCACCTTCCCAGCGTCAGGATGGCAGCTTTGCCGGCAAGTCCACGCTGGGTTTCGACAGCGAACTGTTCAAGCATCCGGCGCCACCCGGTTCGACCCAGCAACCGCTGCCCGATGGCGGCGTGTATGGCCCCGGGCCGCGGGTACCGATGCTGGTGCTGTCTCCCTGGAGCCGGGGAGGCTGGGTCAATTCCCAGGTGTTCGATCACACCTCGGTGCTGCAATTTCTCGAAAAACGCTTTGGCGTGCGCGAGCCCAACATCAGTGCATGGCGGCGGGCGGTATGTGGCGACCTGACGTCGGCGTTGAATTTCGTCGACCCCAACCATGAGCCATTGCCGGCGCTGCAGACCACCACCCGGCAGGCCGCCGACGGTTTGCGCCAGCGCCAGGAGAAGCTGCTCCAGGTGCCGCTACCCTTGGCCAGCCAGCAGTTGCCACCGCACCAGCCGCGGCTGGCCCGACCTTCACGGGCACTGCCTTATCGTCTGCATGTCGACAGCCAGGTGGACCTCAAGGCCAAGACCCTGTCCCTGAGCCTGCAGAACACTGGCGAGCAGGGCGCGGTGTTGCATGTCTACGACGGCCTGCACCTGAGCGATATCCCGCGGCGCTACACGGTGGAGGCCGGCAAGGCGCTGCAGGACAGCTGGCCTGTGGTGGAGCGCTACCAGCTGTGGGTATTGGGACCCAATGGCTTCCACCGCAGCTTCAGCGGCCAGTTGCAACAGCTCCAGCCTGAGCTGTTGGTGACGTCCAGCAATAACCAACTGCAATTCACCCTGAGCAATCCGGGTGCGCATGGGGTATCGGTCACTATCGATCGCTGCCCTTATACCCAACAGGGGCCATGGACCCTGGTCGTGCCTGGGGGAGCAGAGGTGCGCCAGGTTTTCGCCTGTGAGTCCAGTGGTGGCTGGTATGACTTGACCCTGCGCAGTGACGCAGGCTGGTTGCGCAGGGTAGCCGGACGACTGGAAACCGGGGCACACAGTATCAGTGACCCGCTGATGGGGCGGCCCTGAGAGGGCATCGATGAAGCACAAGGGACACTAGTTGGAAATAGCGAGGAGGTGCAGCTTCTGCACTAGCGAAAACAACCACTACGCTACAGATAAAAGTTGCTGCGAGGGAAAAATAGATAGCGTGCTTAGTTGTTTTGCCTAAATAGCGGATCACCTGTTCGGGTGATCCGCTAACAGCATCACTTACTTGGGCATGGCCCAGGACTGCAAGATATAACCTTCCTGGCTCAGTTCAGCGCGGGCTTGTTTGAGCAGGTCTTCCAGTTGGGCTGGATCGGAGTAGGCACTGCTGGGAATCTGGGTGTGACCGATACGGGTACTGGTACGGTCGATGACGCTCAGGCTGAGCTCGCCGTTCCCGTCCTGTGGGGCCCAGGCCACGCATTGAAAAGGCTTGAATGCGCGGTCGGCGATCAAAAGTGCTTCGTTTCTACGGAGCGGGGCGTTCATGGGGTCTTCTCTCTATGTGCCCAATCAGATGATGTGCCGTCGGTTGGGCTTACCGTTCGGCTGGTCACTTGTACTGATGCACTGAGGTAGTGATCGGGTCACACTGAAAAACAAGTTTTTACAACTTTCGTACGTGGGCCCTGTGACAACACCATTAGTTACGGGGTTCTTAAAAAATGACTGCGACAATCAGTCGCTCGGGACGAAGTTCTGGTAGCGCCTTAGTTCCTTTGGTAAGCAGCGCTATAAGCAATTGATACATTCAAGCGTCAAGTTCTTGCTAACGTTACAGCCAGGTTTGCCAAACCACTGTTTCTAATAACTTTTCCCTCTTTTGGCGCCAAGGACCAGTCATGCTCGAAGCTCCCGTGCAGCGCCGCTTGCTGGTGGTCGACCCCTGTGATGACTGCCATCGTCTTCTGCCCGGGCTGCGTGCTATCGGCTGGGATGTGGACAGCTGTGACCTTGAGTCTGCTCGCGAGCGCTCCTGCGATGTCGGCTTGCTGCGCCTGCAACCCTTTCACCTGGAGCGTCCGGAAGCGGTCAAGGACCTGATCAGCCACAGCGGCACCGAGTGGATCGCGGTGCTGAGTCCGGAAGTCCTGCGCCTGCAAAAGGTCGGTGACTTTGTCTGCGAATGGTTTTTCGACTTCCATACCCTGCCGTTCGACGTCTCCCGGGTCCAGGTGACCCTGGGACGGGCCTTCGGCATGGCCCGCCTCAGGGGCCAGGGCGCGGTCCATGTGGACCAGCCCGAGCACGAGTTGTTGGGGAGCAGCCGGCCCATCCGCGACCTGCGCAAGCTGCTGAGCAAGCTGGCGCCCACCGAGTCGCCGGTATTGATCCGCGGCGAGAGCGGCACCGGCAAGGAGCTGGTGGCGCGTACCCTGCATCGCCAGTCCCAGCGTCACGACAAGCCATTTGTGGCGATCAACTGCGGGGCGATTCCCGAACACCTGATCCAGTCCGAACTCTTCGGCCATGAAAAGGGCGCTTTTACCGGGGCGCACCAACGCAAGGTCGGGCGCATCGAGGCGGCCCATGGCGGCACCTTGTTCCTCGATGAGATCGGCGATCTGCCGCTGGAGCTGCAAGCCAATCTGCTGCGCTTCCTGCAGGAAAAGCACATCGAGCGTGTAGGCGGCAGCCAGCCGATACCGGTGGATGTCAGGGTCCTGGCTGCGACCCACGTGGACCTTGAGGCGGCCATCACCAGCGGTCGTTTTCGTGAGGACCTGTATTACCGGTTGAACGTGCTGCAGGTGATTACCGCGCCACTGCGTGAGCGTCATGGCGATTTGGGGATGCTGGCCAGCCACTTTGCCCACTTCTACAGCCAGGAAACCGGACGCCGGCCACGCAGTTTCAGTGAGGACGCCCTGGTGGCCATGGGCAAGCACGACTGGCCGGGCAATGTCCGCGAACTGGCCAACCGGGTGCGCCGGGGCCTGGTACTGGCCGAAGGCCGACAGATTCAGGCCAGTGATCTGGGCTTGCAAGGCCTGCAAGCCCAGGAACTGCCCATGGGCACCCTGGAGGACTACAAGCACCGCGCCGAGCGTCAGGCCCTGTGCGACGTGCTCAACCGGCACAGTGACAACCTCAGCGTTGCCGCCCGGGTACTGGGCATCTCGCGTCCGACTTTTTACCGTTTGCTGCACAAACACCAGATCCGCTAGGGCGGCAAAAACGCCAAGGCCCGCTGCGATTGGGGAGTCGCCGCGGGCCTTGGCGTTTCTGCCGGTGGATCAGAAGTAGTAAGGGAATTTCAGGCTGAAGGTGAAGGCCGGGGCGTCCTCGGTCATGCCGATGGACAGGTTGGGCACAATGGTCAGGTTGTCGGTAGCCGCAATGGTCATGCCGACGTTGAAGTAACCGGCGTTGGCGTCGCTGGAAACCACCGATTGCCAATCGCCGCCATCCTGCTTGAGTTTGCTCTTGCGCTGTATCAGGTCGGACACCGAGAAGGACATGCTCATCTTCTCGTTGAGGGCGAAAGCCACACCGGCGCCGATCTGGAAGCTGTCGCCCAGGCGAACTTTGCCAGGGGTCTTGCTGCCAACCGTGGAACTGATGTCGTCAAACGACTCTTCCAGGTTGTGGGTGTAGGCCAGGGTGCCGAACAGCACCGCCGGATCGAAAGTCTTGACCAGGGAGATCCCGGGGGTGATCGACCAGACACCGTTACCGGTCGGCAGGCTTTCAGGCACGTACAGGTTGTTGTTGCCCGCGGATTGCACCAGCTTGATCCCGAACGGTTCCTTGCCGGTGGGGGCCTTGACTCGCAAGGTGGCCACGGCGTCGGGCCAGAACTCCGATTCGTCGAGGAATTTGTAAGCCACGCCGAAGTTCACGTCCCCCAATGTCGGGTCACGGGTCACCGATTCTTCGGTGGTCTGGGTGCCGGCACCGCCGCCACCACCGGACTGGAAGGTGGATTCGCGATACAGCACGGGGGCGTTGATGTCGAATTGCCAGCGGTTGTTGAGGTTGTAGCGAGCGGTCAGGTCCAGGGTCCAGGTATCGGATTTGATCCGGTCCAGGTTGATGTTGCCGAGAAAGATCGAGTCCAGCGCAAGGAAGCCGTTGACCGTGAGTTGCCGAGCGTCGTAGCGGGCGTAGGTCAAGCCGGTCTCGACGCTGAACTTGCCGCCACCGAAGAAGCCACTGGCCTCGTCGTACAGGTTGCTGACGCTTTGGGCCGGAGCCGAATCATCCTTGAGCGACTGACCGTAGGAAGCGCCCCCGGCTGCTCCTCCGGACGCCGCTGCGGCGCCAGTGCCGGCAACCTGTTGATTGCCTCTGAGATCGGCTGGCGATTTGGCCAGGCGCTTGGGCGGTGGTGCCGCGGGTTGATCTTCTACCTGCCGGACTCGCTGCTCCAGTACCGCCAGGGCCTTCTGCTGCACTTCGTAACGTTGCTTGAGCTCCAGAAGTTCGCGTTTCAGGGTCTCTACATCGGCATCCGGCGCGGCTTGAACCAGCGCCGCTGGAAATAGAGTGCTTAAACAGATGACTGCGCGCAGTGAAACCGATCGATACATGAAATAAACCGTCCCTTTTGAACCCCAATGGTCGAGAATCAGCGTAGTTCAAGATCAGAATTTGCGTAGAGCGTCGAGCGTTGTCAGGTTGCAGTCCAAAACACCGTTGCTCGGTCCGTTGTTTCTGAGCACCACATTGAGTTGAGTCAGGTTGTTGACCAGGTTGCTGTTACCCATCAACTGGGTGTTCTGCAACAGATTGCCCTGGGCCACTTGCTGCAGGGCGCTGCCCTGATTGCCGTTGGCCTGTATCGCCATCTGGATACCGCCATTGAGGGCCGATACCGCCACGCTACCGGCGGCGTTGCTGCCGGTGATGGTCTGGCCGCTCATCAAGGCCTGGCCGGCCCCAGCGGCCAAGGCGGGCGCCTGGTTGGCCTCTGTGACATTGATGCTGATGTTGTTGTAGGCAGAATTGCCATCCCCGGCGGCTCTCACGCTCTGGGTCACGCCCTGGCCACTGGCCAGGCCTGCACCACCGATCACATTGCCGGTGCCTGGGGGCGGCGTGGTGCCGTCACCGGTCTGGGTGATGGTGGAGACGTAGAATTCCGGTTTGATGGTGGCTTGCTGGATCTGCAGCGAGGTGGTCGCACCGATCAGGTCACCGCTGGCGTTGCGCCAGGTACTGCTCATGACGATGCCGAAGCTGATAATCCGCCCCGGCATCACGTAACGGCCCCGTAACTGCGATAATTCCTGATCCTGGATAAGTTCGGGCTTGAAACCAGCATGGGCTGGAAGAGCTGCTGCCAGGCAAGCGGCGGCCAGCCAGTATGAAGTCTTCATCTGCTTGCTGCTCCCGGAGCGTCCTGCCCCTTTATGATTGTTCGGGCTCCTAGAAGAAGTCGCTCTGAATGAAACCGAAGTCCATCAGGTCCGAGTCTTTGACCGGGTAGAATCCATCGAGCTTGTTTTTCGCGGTCAGCGGGGCAGGCGGGTCGAGCAAGGCGTTGGTCTTGTCGTAGCCGGGACCGATGATGGCGAACACGATTCCATTCCAGCCTTTGACGAAATCTTCATGGGTGTAACGCTTGTGACCCAACACCGGATCACCGATGTAGACCCAGCCTTTCTGGGCGCGCTGCATCACCACGAAGTGCTTGTAGCCGCGAATGTCCATCAGTACCACCACCGGAATGGTCACCGCTTCGAGCTTGTCGGGCGGAATCCGGTAGCCTCGGGCGCGCATGCCGATGCTTTCCACGTAGCGCTTCATATCGAGCATGGAGAAGCCCTGGGTGCGGACCAGATTCTGATCCGAATTGACCAGCATGCCCTTGATGACGTGCTCCTCATCGACATCAAGCCAGTAGGCCTGGCGCAGAACGGTCGCCAGCGCGGCGGCGCCGCAACTGAAGTCGGTCTTCTGCTCGACGATGTCGCTGAACTTGCGTTCACGCACGCTCTGCACCTGTTTGAAGATCAGGTTGCCACCGGGCAGGCCGGCGACGGCCATCTGCGCAGCCTCAACGGGAACACAGAGACACAGCAGGAGGGAGAGGATCGCAGTACGCATGATCGTTACGCCTGAGTCGGACTGTGGAAAAGCCCCGTTTCCGGGGCTTTCGTTACGATCGCGATTACATGCAGGCTTTGCAGCCAGCGGCGATGGACAGCGAGTTGCTTTGTTGGTTGCCCACACCGGCCGAGACGTTGGCGCCACCGTTGCCGGAGAAGCCGTTCATCGAGTTGGTCATGCTGGCGTTGTTGACCACTGGGTTTTTCCAGCCGTCTTTGGTCAGCACTTGCTGGGTCCAGTAGCCAGCCAGTTCGATGGTGCCTTGTTCCTTGAAGGTGAATTTTTGATCGTCGTTGTCGTGGCCACCACCGCGGTTGTTGTTGCCATAGCCGCCGCCGTGATGATCGTCGCCTTCGATCTTGCCGCTGCCGGTGCCTTTATAGGTGCCGTAGGCCACGAAGCCGCCCGAGAGGGTGTCTTTTTTGTAGGCCTGGACGCCTTTGTTGTCTACGACCAGATTGGTCGAGGACTGGTTGGCCGCCGCTGCTGCGGTTGCCACGCGGCCGCCGGACACGGCGATGGCCAGGTTGTTTTTCTGTTGGTTGAAGTTGCCGGCGGTGACGTTGATGCCGATGTTGCCGGAACCGTTGTTGCCGGAGTTGTTCAACACAGCGTTGTTCTGTGTCGAAGAGTTTTTCACATGGTTGTTGCTATTGATCTGGGTGGCGCTGGAAGCCGCCACGGCGCTGCCGAAGATGAAGCTTTCGTCAGCGGTTGCCAGAGCAGCGGCGTTGTCTTGTTGGTTGCCGTCACCGGCGGCGACGTTGGCGCCCATGTTGCCGTTGGAGTTGTTGAGGGAGCTGTCCATCTTGGCGTTGTTGTTGGTGCCCTGGTTTTTCACCACGTTGGAGGTGCTGGTCTGCACGTCGATCACTGCAGCACCGGCCCCGGCGGTGATTTGCAGCAGAGTGCCGAGGTCTGGACCTCTATCATGATCGTCATGGCCATTGCCATGACCGCCGTTGTGACCGTTGTTATTTCCACCTGCCTGGGCGGCCATTGCCATGACTGCGGCCAGTGCGAAAACCAGTGGTTTGAGAGCCATTGTAGGTTTCATGGTGTTTCTCCGGTGCTTATTAGTTGGTTAAGTGTTGGTACTTTCTAATTGCACTACGAGGGGTCAATCTGCGACCCGTATGCTCAGGGTGTTAGCCATTCGGTTCCCCACCCCGGCACTCTGGTTCACCTGAATCACTCCACGGCTGCCGGTGAAGGCCTGGTCGCTGGTAACGACCTGGCGGCTGCCTTGTTGAGCGCCAGTTGCTCCCGAGTTTGGTAACAGCGCCACGTTCTGTTGGGACAGGGCGCTGTCGTCAATGCTTTGCGGATTGGCGCTGATGCTGATCCGCAGGGCATTGGCCATCTGGTTGTTGGCCCCGGCCGACTGGTTCACGCCCAGTGCGCCGCTGCCGTTGCTGAAAGAGTTGCCGCCGATGGTGCTACTGGTATTGACCGAGCGGTCGGCTGGCGTGGTGATGCGTTGGTTGACGCTGGTGGTGGCCGTGGCGTTGGTGCCGATGGCAATGGCCCGCACGTTGGTCTGTTGTTGCTGGTCGCCGGCGGCCTGGTTGACGTTGAAGTTGCCTGTGTAGCCGGTGCCGGAGTTCTGGATGCTGGAGGTGGCGGCGGCTTGATTGGCGGAGTCGGCCATGGCCCCGGAGCAGGCGAGCAAGGCAAGGAACAGGACTGAGTGATTCATCTTATTGGCCCCCGATATTTTTCAAGGGAGCCATGCCGGTGTTGATGCTCCGATTGATCGAGCCGGAAATACTGGCCCCGGCACCGCCACCATGACCCACTGCCATGCCTGGCAGGCCATGGCCATTGCTATTGCTCAGGACATTCATCCCCGGTACACCGCTGTTGCCGGACAGCACGGTGCCGCGGATCAGCGCGCCAGTCCTGATGCCGGCGAAATCGCCATCGGTCATTTCATTGCCGGTCATCTGATTGACCAACGCCGAAGGGTTGGTATTGACCGAAACCGGATTGGGGTCTTTCTGCAGAGGCGCACGGCCAATGGGCTGTGCCTGTAAGGTGCGCTGGATGATGATCTCGCCATTGCCCGCCGCCAGAACCGGAAGACTGGACACCGCGCTGACGGCACAACCGATCAGCAGTAGGCGGGTGAAACTTTTGTTCAGAGTCCCCACGGCGGTATTCCTTCTTCTCAGTGCTGGCCCTAGTCAGCGTTGAGAGGGAGAGAGCAGAAGCCGTGCCGCTTTTGATTTCTTGCGAAGAATCAATGGGTTGGGAAAATGCTGGGGGGAAAGGGCGCAGCAGGTGTTTCAGGATTGAGACAGGCGCCACCGACGGCCATTGGCCATAAGCGGGACAATGCTCTGGAACAAGGGTTGCTGCGGGGGTGTATCAGTGGCGCAACAGTTTCGCCGACAGTGGGCGCCGCCCCCGAAAATGGCGGCCTGATCGCCAGGGGAGTGTTTCAGGAATGGACACTCTGCGGGGTGGCGCGCACCTGCGGCGGGATCAGTCCAGCAGCAGTTGCCGAACCAGGGCGAAGGCTTGCTGCCGGCGCTCCTGCCAATCGCCGCGAATGACCCGATAAGGCTGCGCGTGCAGGTCCAGCCACTGCTGTGTGGCGTCGAAGAAAGCCTGACGCTGCGCCAGTTGCGGCTGGCAGCGCTGACCGTCGTCGCTCCAGGCCACATCTTCCGGGGACAGCAGCAGGTGCAGGTGGTAATGCCGGGCCAGCAACTGGGTTTCCAGCCACGGCGGGCAGTCGCCGAACAGGGTCCGGCTCCACAGCAGGTTGCTCAGTAGGTGGGTGTCGAGAATCAGCAGGGCGGGTTGCCGGGCCCGGGCCTGGTCTTCCCAGGCCAACTGGCCACGGGCGATCTCGGGGATGTCCGCCAGGCAGGTATCGCGGCACTCCTGCTCGATGAAGTGGCGCACGTACTCACCCACCTGGATGCCGCCGAAGTGCGCTTGCAGCTCGGTCGCCAGCCAGCTTTTGCCACTGGACTCGGGGCCGGTCAGCACCAGTACCTTCACGGCTGCAACGCCGGGTCGGCGCGCCAGGTGCGCCAGCCCTGGACCGCCAGCAGGGTGAACAGGGCGTACAGGGCCGCGGTCAGGTACAGCTCCTTGTAGATGAACAGACCCACGAAGATCACATCCACGGCGATCCACAGCGGCCAGCATTGCACGCGCTTCTGCGCCATCCACCATTGGGCTACCAGGCTGAAGGCGGTCAGGGCGGCGTCGAGCCAGGGTTGCGCGGCATCGGTCCAGTGAGCCATGGCCGCTCCCAGCATCAGGCTGCCCAGTGCGCCGAGGGCCAGGCCCTGGAGCAAGCCGACGGGCTGCAACTGGCTGACCGGGCGCCCCTGATGCTGGTCGCCGCCACGGGTCCACTGCCACCAGCCATAGAGCTGCAGCACGGCGTAGACCACCTGCAACAGCATGTCGGAATAGAGCTTGACCTCGTAGAAGATCCAGCTGTAGAGCAACACCATGACCAGGCCGATGGGCCAGCACCAGGGATTCTGTTTAACCGTCAGCCAGACGGCGATGACGCCTAGCGCAGCGGCAAACAGTTCAAGCCCGGACATGGCGGTTCCTTGGGGAAGTGGAGGAGGGGGCGGATTGTACCCAGTCTGGGCCTTAGGCGTCAGCCCGGGGCCCAGACCCTGAAGTGACTCAGACGCGGAACTGACGCAGCAGGCCATTGAGCTGTTCCGACAGCTCCTTGAGGTGGCGGCTGGCGGCGCTGGAGTGCTGGGCCGCCAGAGCGGTGCCCTGGGACAGGCCTGCCGCCTGGCCGACGTTGTGGTTGATGTCTTCCACCACATGGGCCTGTTGAAGGGTGGCGCTGGCAATCGAGGCGTTCAGGCCGTTGAGGGTCCGCAGTGCCTGGCCGATGGCATTGAGGCTGGTACCGGCCAGGCCCGCCTGCTCGATGGTCAACTGCGACGCGCGGCTGCTGTCGCCAATCACCTTGACCGCCGCTTCCGAGTGATTCTGCAAGCGCTCGATCATGCCCTGGATTTCTGCGGTCGATTGCTGGGTGCGCTGGGCCAGCAGGCGCACCTCGTCGGCCACCACGGCAAAGCCGCGACCCTGTTCCCCGGCCCGGGCCGCCTCGATGGCGGCGTTCAGGGCCAGCAGGTTGGTCTGTTCGGCAATGGAGCGGATCACTTCCAGTACGGTGCCGATCTGAGTGCTTTCTGCCGCCAGGGTGCGAATCACTTCCACCGCCTGATCGATGGTGCTCGACAGCTGATCGATCTGCTGCAGGCTGCCGTCGATATTGACCTGGCCTTGCTGGGCCTGGGCTTCGGCCTCGCGCACTTCACTGGCGGCGTGCTCGGCATTCTTCGCAACATCCTGAACGCCACTGGTGACCTGACTGATGGCTGCGGCCACCTGTTCCATCTGCTGGGACTGTTGCTGGCTGCGCTCCTGGGCCTCGGCGGCATTGCTGCCCAGCTCGCTGGAGGACTGTTCCAGGGCCGCGGCGCTGGTCTGCAACTGCGTCACGACCCCACGCAATTTGGCGGTGAAACCGTTGAAGTGTCGGGCCAGCTCGGTGACTTCATCCTGGCCATGGGTATCCAGGCTGCGGGTCAGGTCGCTTTCGCCGCTGGCGATATTGGCCATGGCGTGAACGGTCTCGCGCAGCGGGCTGACGATGCTGCGCACGATCAGCACCACCAGGCCCGCCATCAGCAGGGCAATCACCAGGCCGACAGAGGAGGCCCGCAGTACCTGGGCATAGAACTCCTGTTGCAGGTCATCGATGTAGATCCCGGAGCCGATGATCCAGCCCCAGGGCTGGAACAGCTGGATATAGGAGGTCTTCTGCACCGGCTGCTCGGCCCCGGGCTTGGGCCAGCGGTAGTCCACCATGCCGGCGCCCTTGGACTTGGCCAGGGCCACCATTTCGTTGAACACTTCGAAGCCGTCCGGGTCCTTGACTGCCGCCAGGTTCTGTCCGTCGAGCTTGGGGTTGGCCGGGTGCATGATCATGACCGGCGTCAGATCGTTGATCCAGAAGTAGTCGTTCTGGTTGTAGCGCAGCCCGCGAATCACCTGCAGCGCCTGTTTCTGCGCCTGTTCGCGGCTCATGCTGCCGGCGGCTTCCAGGCCCTGGTAGTAAGTGAGCACGCCGGCGGCGGTCTGCACCACGTGCTGGGTCTTCTGCGCCTTGGCCTGGTACAGGTCGCCATGAATCTGCTTGAGCATCATCACGCCCAGGGTCACCAGGGTCAGCACCGCCACGATCAGGATCAGCCACAAACGCTGACTGATGGACATCTTGCGTAAGCTATTCATCATCCGGTCACTCCAGATTCTTGTTCTTGTCATAAAAGGCCGTGAGCATCCAAGCACGCCTGCCTTCGAGCGCCAACCCTACGGAAGTCCAATAACACCACAGGCGCATTTTGCGCCTGTCTGTTAGGATTTCGGCGCCTTCACGCAAAACCTGAACCTTTCTGAATTTTTCACAGAATTTTCATAGGTTTGTGTTGATCTTATGGGCGCCGAAAACTCGGCTACGCTCGTCGCAGCAATGGCTTTGAATACTTAAAAAAGAGGCATGCCTGGAGCATCGCCTTATGGGGGATTGATGGATTTTTGGACCGCCGCGCAGGCATTGATACTTGGGATTGTCGAAGGCCTGACCGAGTTTTTACCCATCAGCAGTACCGGGCACCAGATCATCGTCGCCGACTTGCTCGACTTCGGGGGCGAGCGGGCGATGGCCTTCAACATCATCATTCAACTGGGGGCGATTCTTGCGGTTGTCTGGGAATTTCGGCGCAAGATCTTCGATGTGGTGCTGGGCTTGCCCACCCAACCCAAGGCCCAGCGCTTCACCGTCAACCTGCTGATCGCTTTCCTGCCAGCGGTGGTGCTGGGGGTGATCTTCGCCGACCTGATTCACGCTTACCTGTTCAACCCCATCACCGTGGCTTCGGCCCTGGTGGTTGGCGGCATCATCATGTTGTGGGCCGAGCGCCGGCAGCATCAGGTACATGCCGAGACGGTGGACGACATTACCTGGAAGGACGCGCTCAAGGTCGGTTGCGCCCAATGCCTGGCAATGATCCCGGGGACCTCGCGTTCCGGCTCGACCATCATTGGCGGGCTGCTGTTCGGCCTGTCGCGCAAGACCGCCACCGAGTTCTCGTTCTTCCTGGCGATGCCCACCATGGTGGGGGCCGCGGTGTACTCCGGCTACAAGTACCGCGACCTGTTCCAGCCGGCTGATTTTCCGGTGTTCGCCATCGGCTTCGTCACGGCCTTCATCTTTGCCATGATCGCGGTCAAGGGCTTGCTGAAGTTCATTGCCAGCCACAGCTATGCGGCGTTTGCCTGGTATCGCATTGCCTTCGGCCTGCTGATCCTGGCGACCTGGCAGTTCGGTTGGGTCGACTGGACGGCAGTTAAGCCGTGACGACGGGCCGCAGCGAACCGCGCGCCGGCAGTGGCGCGCACATCCACAATCTGAAGCTCAAGTTGCTGGTAGGGGGCCTGCTGTGCGCACTGCCGTTGTTCGGCTCGTTATCCCTGTGGTGGCGAGCAATCTCGATCATCCCCCTGGTTGCCTATGGCGCCGTCAGCCTGTTGACCTTCCTGCTGTACTGGCACGATAAGCGCCGGGCCAGGGCCCAGGGGCAGCGCACGCCGGAGAAGGTCCTGCACGCTCTGGAGCTGGCCGGTGGCTGGCCCGGTGCCTTGCTGGCTCAGCAACTGTTGCGGCACAAGACCCGCAAGGTGTCCTATCAGACGCTGTTCTGGCTGATCGTGGCCTTGCATCAGGTCTATTGGATTGATCGGTTGTTCCTGGAAAGCGGCCTGCTGAGCCTGTTCTAGAGCAGCAGGCCGACCTGGGTGCGCTTGGGCAGCTTGCTCACCACCAATTGATGGGACGCTTGCAGCAGGGCCTTGAGTTCAACGGCCCCCAGCGGGTAGGGGCTGTGCATGATGATCCAGTGAGCCCGGGCCAGGTAGGGCGCCGGGGCAATGCCCGGACGGTCGACATGGCCAAGAAACAGTTCCCGGTCGACCTTGAAGGCCAGGGACTCGCCCCGCAGGTTCTGCAACGCAAACATCTTGTTGCCGGCAATCGAGAGCACCCGCACGCCGCCCCATTTGTAGTCTTCCCGCGCGCCTGGCAGGCCCAGGCAGAATTGCGCCACTTGCTCTTCATTCAGGGTTGCAGCTTTCACAGGGCACGTTCTCCACAACGTTCGAAGGATTCACTCAGGTGTTCGATCCAGGCCCGCACGGCCGGCAGCACACCCCGGCGGTGAGGATACACCGCTTGCAGCCAGCCGCCGGGCAGTGACCACTGGGGGAGCAGTTGCACCAGCTGACCGCTGGCCAGTTCGGCCTCGCAGTACAGCATCGGCAGCACGGTGCAGCCCAGGCCGGCGAGGGCGCAGGCGCGACGGACGATGAAGTCATCGATGCCCAGGCGCGCTTCCAGGGCCAGGTCGCAGGCGTTGCCCTGTTGATCCAGCAGCCGCAGGTGTACCAGCCGGTCGGCCTCCAGGGCGCCGAGTATGGGCAGGTGCCTCAGGTCTTGCGGGTGGGTCACCGGGTTGTCCCGCAGGAAGGCCGGGGAGGCGACCATCGCCGTCTGCGCCGGGCGCAGGCGCCGGGTGACCAACAAAGGGTCTTCGTCGCCTTGCTCGCGTACTCGCAGGGCCACATCTATGCCTTCGGTCACCAGGTCGACACGGCGGTTGAGCAACAGCATCTCCAGCTGCACCTGCGGGTATTTCTCCAGAAAGCTGCTCACCAGTGGCGTCAGCAACTCATGGGCCAGGCCCACCGGGCTCGACACTCGCAGGCGTCCCCGGGGCTCGCTGGCCATGCTGGCCACGGCTTCGTCGGCCATCTCCGCTTCCAGCAACATGGCCTGGCAATGGCGCAGGTAGCGCTCGCCCACGGCGGTGAGCTTGAGCTGCCGGGTCGTGCGCTGCAGCAGCCGGGCCTTGAGGCGCTCCTCCAGTTCGGCGATGCGCCGCGACAGACGCGACTTGGGAATGCCCAATTGGCGCCCGGCGGCGGCGAAGCCACCGGCTTCCACCACTTTGGCGAAGTAATAGAGATCGTTGAGGTCTTGCATGGGGAAAGGCTCGACTGTCCTATTGGTAGGACGAACAATCGCATTTATGCCGACTAATCAGCTATTGAATTCATCTGTAGGATTGCCAGCATCCGATCGCCCAGCGGCGGTCCTCACTTGGAGATCCCACATGAAACTCTTGCATATCGATTCCAGCATCCTGGGTGACAACTCGGCGTCCCGCCAACTGAGCCACGCCGTGGTCCAGGCCTGGAAAACCGCCCAGCCTGACCTGGCAGTGACCTATCGCGACCTGGCCGGCGATGCCATCAGCCACTTCTCCGCTGCGACCCTGGTGGCCGCCGGCACCGCCGCCGAGCTGCGTGATGCGGCGCAAAAGCACGAAGCCGAACTCAGCGCCCAGGCCCTGGCCGAATTCCAGGCCGCCGACGCGTTGGTGATCGCGGCGCCCATGTACAACTTCACCATCCCGACCCAGCTCAAGGCCTGGATCGACCGCATCGCCGTGGCCGGCCAGACCTTCCGCTACACCGAAGCCGGTCCGCAAGGCCTGTGCGGCGGCAAGAAGGTCTTGGTGGTCTCCACCTCCGGCGGCTTGCACGTCGGCCAGGCCACTGGGGCGGCTCATGAGGACTACCTCAAGGTGCTGTTCGGCTTCCTCGGTATCACCGATATCGAATTCGTTCGCGCTCACGGCCTGGGGTACGGTGAAGACGTGCGCAACAAAGCCATGAGCGACGCCCAGGCGCAGATCAGCGAGCAGCTTTTCGCCGCGGCGTAAGGCTTGTGTAAAGACGCTTTCCGGCACGGCAAGCGCCACTAGACTCCGTATTCTGATGACTGCTTGAAGTGATCAGAATGCGGAGTTTTTTTTGTGGGCGTTTCCAGTGTTGCTGGCCCAGGTTATGCAGGTTTTTCGAGGCCGGGAGTCGTGCTCCCTGGCGGTGCATTCGCATTGATGGGCCAATCTGGCTTCAAGGCCTTGGCAGCAAGGGATGGCAGGGGTAACGGGCTTTCTCGATCCGGCGGCAAAGGTGGGCGTGTGATGAAGCGTGTTTGTGCAGTGTTACTGATGTACCTGCTCGGCAGCCCGATTTCAGTGCAGGCCGCTCCTGCGCCCCACCCGCACTGGAGCGTCGGCTTCCATGAAATGAGTTTTCTCGATCCCCTGGACCGGCAGCCGATGCGCGCCATTGCCTTTTACCCGTCCACCGGCATCGAGCACCCCAGTTTGGTCGAGGGGTATCAGATCGCCGCATCCCGGGATGCCAAGGTCGCCATCGGCCGCTTTCCGATGCTGATGCTGTCCCACGGCAATACCGGTACACCCCTGGCCCTGCATGACCTGGCGACGTCCCTGGCACGCAAGGGTTTTGTCGTGGTGGCGGTGATTCATCCCGGTGACAACTCCAAGGACCACAGCCGCCTGGGCACCTTGAGCAACCTCTACGGACGGCCGATCCAGATTTCCGAAGCCATAACCGCCACCCTTGGCGACCCCATGCTGTCGCCCTTCGTCAATGCCGATCAGGTCGGGGTCATCGGTTATTCCGCCGGCGGCGAGACCGCCTTGATCCTGTCCGGCGCCACGCCTGACCTGGACCGCCTGCGGCGTTACTGCCAGGAACGTCCCGATGATCGCGATGCCTGCAATACCCAGGGCGAACTGATTGTCGACCGCGAGGATCTGCAGCCAGTGGCCGACCCGCGGGTGCATGCACTGATGCTGATGGCGCCCCTGAGCCTGAAATTCGGTCGCCAGACCCTGGCCGGGGTGCATGTGCCCGTGCTGCTCTACAGCGGCGATGGCGACCAGCTGGTGGCCCTGGACAAGAATGCCGCGGCCCTGGCGCGCAAGCTGCCCGTGGCCCCAGACTTCAAGCTGCTGGCCGGTGCCGGGCACTTCGTGTTCATGGCGCCGTGCAGCGCCGAGCAGTTGGCGGCCATGCCGGCCCTGTGCACCGATGCCGACGGCGTCGACCGCGAGGATATCCATCGCAACCTGATTGCCGAGGCCGGCAGGTTCTTCACCCATACCCTGGGCCGGCCGAGCCGGGCAGGGATGCAGACTGCCGACCAGTAACTCAGGCACCGGCCCGGCGCTTGAGCAGCAGCGTCAGTCCCAGGCCGGTGATCGAGAGCAGGGCGGCGCAGAAGAAAATCCACGAATACCCCAGGTTCAGGGCCACCGCGCCCATCAAGGGACCGGCGATGGCCAGGGCCAGATCGAAAAACACCGCATAGGCACTCAAACCGGCACCGCGGCTGCTGTTGGGCACTTGCTTGATGGCTTCCACCCCCAGCGCCGGGTACACCAGCGACAAGCCGAAGCCGGTGAGCCCGGCGCCAATCAGCGCCCAGGCCGTGGACGGCGCCAGCCAGAGCAGGGTCAGCCCCAGGGTCTCGACGCACATGCAGGCAATGGCCGAGCGAAAGCCGCCAAAGCGGCTGATGCTGGAGATGAACAGCAACCGCGAGCAGATGAAGCACACCCCGAACACCGTCAGGCAATAGGCGGCGCCGGTCCAGCCGCGGCTCAGGTAGAACAAGGTAATGAAGGTGGTCAGGGTGCCATAGCCGATGGAGGCCAGGCTGAGGCTGGCGCCGAAGGGGGCAATGCGCCCGAAGACCGCCCAGAACGGCAGGCGCTCGCCGCGAATCACCGGCACCGAGGGTTTGTTGCGAATCAGCAGCAGGGCCAGCACCGCCAGAACCGACAGGGCGATGCCCAGGCTGGTGAAACCGTATTGCTCAACCATCACCACTCCCAACGGCGCGCCGATGGCAATGGCGCCGTAGGAGGCAATGCCGTTCCAGGAAATCGAGCGGGCCGTGTGTTCCGCGCCCACCTGGCCCATGCACCAGCTGATGGTGCCGACCCCGATCAAGCCCTGGGCCACGCCCAGCAGCAGGCGTGCGCCCAACAGCACGGCAAGGCTCAGCAGTGGCCAGTGTTCCAGCCACACTGAAATCAGGGTCAAAAGCCCGCTGAGGAGAATCCCCAGCAAGCCGTAGATGATCGAGCGCTTGGTGCCCACGGTGTCCGACATGCGCCCGGCCATGGGCCGGCTGAGCAGGGTGGCCAGGTATTGCGCGCCGATGGTCAGCCCGGCAATCACCGCGCTGAAGCCCAGCTGTTCGTGGACGTAGCCCGGCAGCACGGCGATTGGCAGGCCGATGCAGAGGAAGGCGATAAAGGTATAGAAGACGATGGAGACGATCTGCAGGGTGATCGCCATGGAGCTTTGAGCGGAGGTCTGTGGCTCGGGCATGAAGGCTCGTTCGCGGGCGGCGGTTAGAGAGCCGCATCATCGCGTGCCGCGATCATAAAAGGAAGCAGGCTAACTATCTTTCCCCAACGCCTCGCAGACCGCTGATGTGCAAGGCCTGAAGGCTGCTTCGCCGATAAGCCCAGCGGCGCTGCGAGCCCTGCAAGCGCGGGCTTACCGGCGAACACGCTGATCGATAGTGCACAAGGTTCGAAGGTTTCTGCACCGGCCAGCGAGGCCCAAATGAAAAAGCCCCGTCACACTGGACGGGGCTCTTTTCTGGTCGCTTGACGCTCGCTGCCGCTTTAGAACATCACGCCCTGGCTGCGCAGGTAGTCGTCGTAGGTGCCGCTGAAGTCGGTCACGCCGCTTGGGCTCAACTCGATGATGCGGGTGGCCAGGGACGAGACGAACTCACGGTCGTGGCTGACGAAGATCAGGGTGCCCGGGTAGTTTTCCAGGGCCAGGTTCAAGGCCTCGATGGATTCCATGTCCAAGTGGTTGGTCGGTTCGTCCATCACCAGCACGTTGGGCTTTTGCAGGATCAGCTTGCCGAACAGCATGCGGCCTTGCTCACCACCGGAAATCACCTTCACCGACTTGAGGATCTCGTCGTTGGAGAACAGCATGCGGCCCAGGGTGCCACGGATCATCTGCTCGCCCTGGGTCCACTGGCCCATCCAGTCGAACAGGCTGACGTCGTCTTCGAAGTCATGGGCGTGGTCCTGGGCGTAGTAGCCGATTTCCGCGCTTTCAGTCCACTTGACGGTACCGGCGTCCGGGGTCAGCTCGCCCACCAGGGTGCGCAGCAGGGTGGTCTTGCCGATACCGTTGGGGCCGATGATCGCCACGCGCTCGCCGGCTTCGACGGTGAAGCTGAAGTTCTGGAACAGGGTCTTGCCATCGAAACCCTTGGACATGCGCTCCAGGGTCACCGCCTGGCGGTGCAGCTTCTTGGTCTGTTCGAAGCGGATGAACGGGCTGACCCGGCTCGACGGCTTGACTTCGGCCAGCTGGATCTTGTCGATCTGCTTGGCCCGGGAAGTGGCCTGCTTGGCTTTCGAGGCGTTGGCCGAGAAGCGGCTGACGAAGGTCTGCAGTTCGGCGATCTGGGCTTTCTTCTTGGCGTTGTCCGACAGCAGCTGCTCGCGGGACTGGGTCGCGGCGATCATGTACTCGTCGTAGTTGCCCGGGAACAGGCGCAGCTCGCCGTAGTCCAGGTCGGCCATGTGGGTGCAGACGCTGTTGAGGAAGTGCCGGTCGTGGGAAATGATGATCATGGTGCTGTTACGCGCCGTGAGAATGTTTTCCAGCCAGCGGATGGTGTTGATGTCCAGGTGGTTGGTCGGTTCGTCCAGCAGCAGCACTTCCGGATCGGAGAACAGCGCCTGGGCCAGCAGCACCCGCAGTTTCCAGCCTGGAGCGACTTCGGTCATCGGGCCGAAATGCTGTTCCAGGGGAATGCCCAGGCCCAGCAGCAGCTCACCGGCGCGGGATTCGGCGGTGTAGCCGTCCATCTCGGCAAATTCGGTTTCCAGCTCGGCCACGGCCATGCCGTCTTCTTCGGTCATTTCCGGCAGCGAGTAGATGCGGTCGCGCTCGGCCTTGACCTTCCACAGCTCTTCGTGACCCATGATCACGGTGTCGATCACGGTGAATTCTTCGTAGGCGAACTGGTCCTGGCGCAGTTTACCCAGGCGCACGTTCGGCTCCAGCATGACCTGGCCGCCGGACGGCTCGAGGTCGCCACCGAGGATTTTCATGAAGGTCGACTTGCCGCAACCGTTGGCGCCGATCAGGCCGTAACGGTTGCCACCGTTGAACTTGACCGAAACGTTCTCGAACAGTGGCTTGGCGCCGAACTGCATGGTGATGTTAGCTGTGGAGATCAATTACTTACCTACCAATGATTTAGCGCCAGCCTTGAATCCACGAAGCGCGATCTGGAGCCTTCCAGGTCGGGCCGGTCTGGGTGTGGAACTGAGCCAGCGGGCGTACGTCGAGCGCAACATTCCGGCGACGGGGCCGGGTTGCTGAGCGAAGAGTGCGGGGTGCATGTTGGAATTTGTGCGCATTGTCGCATATGTAACCGAGCAGTTGTATGACGCTCGGGTAGGGATTTTCGCCGCAATGGCCGATGTTCAACTGCCGTTAAGTGCAACCCGGGCCTGAGCCAACGCGTGCATGAACCGCTGCAAGTGTGCGGCGGCCTCAGTGGGGGCGGCCTGAAGCAGGCAGTGAGGGCCGTCGATGTCCACCAGCCGGGCGTCGTTGCGCAGTTGCCGGATCAGGATGGATGCCGAGGCCGGCACCAGCCGGTCGTGGCGGGCCTGGAGGTACAGCAGCGGTACCTCCGTGGCCACCAGGGCCTGGCTTGCATCCACTGCAATCACTGACTGCAACCGGGCCCGCAGTACTTGGGGCGTCACCTGGGCGATGGCTGCCGCCAGGCCGCTGCGCAGGGAGGCGGTGGAAAAACCGCCGAGCAACAAGGCATCCATCGGCCAGAACGGCAGGTGTCGCAAGGGCAGCAGCTTGAGCAACGGTGACAGCGGCGCCAGTGCCGCACGCGGATTGCGCACAAAACTGCAGCACAGCACCAGCCCCAGCATGGCGCTGGGTCGTCGGGCGGCGATGCTGACGGCCACCGGCCCGGAAAACGACTCGCCCAGCAACACGAAAGGACGGTCCAGCGGCAGTTGTTGCCATACCTGCTCTACCAGGGCGGGGTAGTCCAGCACCTGATCGGTGGGATAACGTAGCACCTGCACCGCTAGGTTCGGGGGCAGGGCGTGGAGCAGGGGGGCGAACAGGCTGCCGGTGCCATCCATTCCAGGCAGCAGGACCAGGGTCGGGAGCGGTGTGGGGTCGATCAATTCAGCGATCCTTGCCGGGTACAAAGAAAAAAAGCGCCCGGCAGGATACCTCGGGAGTCCGGCCAACACAGCTCGTTTGTGCTGGCCAGAGGGCTGGAGGGCATTTTATTGAGCTGAAGCAAAACCTGGCGCAATACAGGCAAATTTCGACAGAAGTCGCGCAGCTTTTCACAAATTTGAGTTAACCATTGGTTACAAACTGTGGCTAAAATGCGACCCGACGGCCGGACGCCGAGGGTCGGATCGACGACGAAGATGTTCGCCGATTGCGCTTTTTTCAACTCAGACGCTGCCATTTGCCTTTGGCCCTTCGGGCTTTCAGGGGCGCAGCATGCTCTCTTCTGAAGTGTGACAATTTCCGTGAAACTCATCATTGCCGCTGTATACGTTTTATCCATTGCGTACGTACACCTGCGGGGGCGCGTGCGCCACAAGCTGGGTCGCCAACTGAGTGATCACTCCACCTTCCTGGCCCCCATCAACTGCTTCCTTTATCTGTTCTCCAAGTTTCCCAACCGGCCCTACCTGGACCCGGCCGACTTTCCCGAGATGAACAAGCTGCAGGAACACTGGGAGGAGATTCGTGCCGAGGGCCAGAACCTGTTGCAGGCCGGTGAGATCAAGCGCTCGGATCAGTACAACGATGTGGGTTTCAACTCGTTCTTCAAGACCGGCTGGAAACGCTTCTATCTGAAGTGGTACGGCGACAGCCACCCTTCGGCGATGAAGCTGTGCCCGCGCACCACCGAGCTGGTGCAGAGCATCGGCTCGATCAAGGCAGCGATGTTTGCCGAGCTGCCACCGGGCTCCAAGCTGGTGCGTCACCGCGATCCTTATGCCGGTTCCTATCGCTACCATCTGGGGCTGTCCACGCCGAACAACGAAGGCTGCTACATCGAGGTCGATGGCGAGCGCTATCACTGGCGCGATGGCGAAGCGGTGATGTTCGACGAGACCTACATCCACTACGCGGAAAACACCACCGATCAGAACCGCATCATTCTGTTCTGCGACGTGGAGCGGCCGATGAAGTATCGCTGGGCTGCGGCGTTCAACGGCTGGTTCAGCCGCACGGTGATGTCCGCTGCCGGTTCGCCCAACGATGCCGGGGACAAGACCGGTGGCCTGAACCGTGCCTTCAACAAGCTGTACAAGATCCGCCTGCGGGGCAAGGAACTGAAGAAGCGCAACCGCACCCGTTACTACCTGGAAAAGTGGGCGATCTTCGCCGCACTGCTGTTGCTGTTCATCTATATCTGATGGGCCATCCGCCTTCTGCACATCGGTAACGCGGCGCCGCCAATGGCGGGCCGCGGATACCGGGTGTTACATGTTCTGCAGGAATATTTAATTAACAAAGCCGAACCCTGGGCGTAGCGTGGAATCGAATTCGATACCTTGTCGCTCTTCAGGAGGCTTGTCATGAACAGTCTGGCCCGCAGGTTTGCCGCATTCATCGCGCTGAGTTGGGCCAGTGGCGCCGTTTGGGCCGCCGCTCCTGAACCGCTCCCATCCCCGCACTTGCCCAGCACTCTGCTGCTGGCGCAGAACCTGCCCAACAGTGGCAACAACGATCTCTACAGCAACCCCATTCGCCGGGCCAATCCCAACAGCATGCAGGGCACCCAGCCCATCAGTCCGCCTGTGCGCGGCCCTGGCACCGCCCCCAGCGTGCGGCGGCCCACCCTGGAGAACGGCGGTATCGGCAACGGTTATCCCCGGGGCGGCGTGCAGCGACCCAACCCCGATCCCCGAGTGCAAAGCCCCCGAGCCAACGATCCGAACAACCGGCGCTAAGATGCCGGTGTGCTGCGTTGTCGGCGCCGCCTGCCTGGGGGCGCGAGGGAATTTCTTGATCCACAGAAGGAAGCGAGCATGTTGCGTAAAACCCTTTTCGCCACCTTGTGCGCCAGCGTCCTGCTGGGCAGCGCGTTGCCGGTCTCGGCGGCGGGCGAACAGTCGTTTCCCAGCGAGCAGGGCACTCTGAGCCTGACGCCGCTGGTGCAAGGTTTGAACCACCCCTGGGCCCTGGCCTTCCTGCCGGATCGCCAAGGCATGCTGGTCACCGAGCGTCCCGGCAGCCTGCGGCTGGTGAGCCCGGACGGCAAGCTTTCGGCCCCCTTGAACGGGGTGCCCAAGGTCTGGGCCAATGGCCAGGGCGGCTTGCTGGACGTGGTGCTGTCGCCGGACTTCAAGCAGGACCGCCTGGTGTATCTGTCCTACGCCGAAGGCGGTGGTGAGAACGGCACAGCCGGCACTGCGGTCGGCCGGGGCCGATTGGCCGACGACCTCAGCGGGCTCAAGGACTTCAAGGTGATCTTCCGCCAGGAGCCGAAGCTGTCCACCGGCAACCACTTCGGTTCTCGCCTGGTGTTCGACCGCGATGGCTACCTGTTCATCACCCTGGGCGAGAACAACAACCGGGCCACCGCCCAGGACCTGGACAAACTCCAGGGCAAGATCGTGCGCCTGTACGCCGATGGCCGGGTGCCGGACGACAACCCCTTTGTCGGCCAGCCCGGGGTGCGTCCGGAGATCTGGAGCTACGGCCACCGCAATCCACAGGGCGCGACGCTCAACCCCTGGAGCGGCACCTTGTGGGAGAACGAGCACGGACCCAAGGGCGGTGACGAGATCAACCTCATCGAACGGGCCAAGAACTACGGCTGGCCCCTGGCGACTCACGGGGTCAACTACTCCGGCCAGCCGATTCCCGAGGCCGGCGGCCAGACAGCACCAGGCACCGTGGGCCCTCATCATGTCTGGGAGAAGTCTCCCGGCATCAGCGGCATGGCGTTCTATGACGGTGATCGCTTCAAACCCTGGCAGCACAACCTGTTCATCGGCGCCCTGGCCAGCCGCGAACTGATCCGCCTGCAATTTGACGGTGACCGTGTCACCCATGAAGAGCGCCTGCTGGGCGAGCTCAATGCGCGTATCCGAGACGTGCGCCAGGGCCCGGACGGTTATCTCTACATCCTCACCGACGAGGATCAGGGCGGCCTGTACAAGGTTGGCCTGGAATAATCCGCGCCATCCCCATCCCCGAGCCAGCTCGCTGCTGTAGCGGGCTCGCCAGCCAAGGGGGCGGCGCGGGCAGGGCCGCTGCGCCGGCAAGTCGGCTCCTACGCTTGGGCGGGCGTGGAGAGGATGACGGCGGCCCGCAGTTTGCTGCTGCCGAAGCTGCACATTTTGTCGAACTCGCTGTGGCTGACCGGCAGGTGCTGGCAGTCCATCGGCTGGCGATGCTGGCTATGGTCGACATCCGGGTCATGCAGGTAGACAAAGTCCTCGTCGCAATCGGTGACTATCACCCAATGGGGCGCCTTGGAGCGGGTCAGGCGATAGCTGCTGATCAGCACCAGGGGCTGGCCACCCGCACTCAATAACCTCGGCAGATCCAGAGGGCCACCCAGTACCTGTTGCACATCGCTGGCATCCAGCTCCTTGCAGAACTCGTCGTGGACCAGGCGCATGACGTCTTTTTTATGCTCGTCGCGCACGCCGCTGAGAAACAACGGCCCGGCGCTGTTGACCTGCAGGCGCACGCCAAAGCCGCGACGCCAGGCGGACAGCGCCAGGCCCTGGGGGCTGCAGCCGCCATGGCCGGCGGTCATGAATACGGTGGTGGCTTCACGCCAGATCTGCAGTTCCTCTCGGCGCTCCAGGGGCCGCGATGGCTGCAGGGCGGCCATGGCCATCAGCAAACAGGCCGGACCGCAGGTGAAGTCGGTGGTCTGCTGGTAGTAGGGCACGCGGATGCTGCGGGTCTCACGGTGCTGGAGAATGCGTTTCTCCAGGCGCAAAGCGTCGGCGTGGTCTTCGTAGTAGTCGTGGATGCGGGCAAAACGCCGGTAGCCATGGCGTTCATACAGGGCAATCGCGGCCGGGTTGTCGGTGCGCACTTCCAGGCGCAGATAGGCGCAGTCGTGTTCCAGGGCACAGGCCTCGATCCGTTGCAGCAGGCGCCGACCCAGGCCCAGACCCCGGGCGTCTTCGGCAATGGCAATGGAATACAGCCGCGCCAGCGAGGTGCCGCGATGAAACAGCACCACGGCATAGCCCAGCAATCGCGCCTGATGCTCGGCCACCAGCAGTTGCCCGTGGGCGCGGCTGATCATCCATTGGAAGCTGCGTGGAGTCAGCCGGTCGCTGGTGAAACATTGCTGTTCCAGGGCCACCAGCGCCGGCAGATCGTCGGGGGTTGCAGTGCGAAAGACAAGATCCATATAACCGCCGTAAAAGTTGCGTAACGAAACGAGACTTCGAAAAAAGTTCGTGCTTAATAGAAAGGGTCAGGTTCTTAAGCGAGAGCGAACTTTATGTCAGCGGTACAAGGTCATTGGCGAGAAGTATCCGAGCAAAGTTTGCCGGCGACAATCACTTCGGCAAGTTATTTTTCCCCCGGGGATAAAGCTTCAAGTCAGGTGATTATCATTGTCGAACGCAAGGAAGACTGGGCTTCCTACTTTCCCAGTGAAGATATTCTCACGGCCCAGGAGTACCTCGAGCAGAGCCGCGAACGTGCTCCGGGAAAACGGGTTCAGGTGATCAACCTGTGCCGCAGCTACAAGTATCTGGGACACGGCTACTACTGCTCGCTGCTGGCTGAAGCCCGCGGCCACCGGGTGATTCCATCGGTACGGACCATCAGTGAACTGACCCGCAAGGCCCTCTATGGATTGGCCCTGGACGACCTGGACAAGGCCCTGGAAAAAGCCCTGAGCAATCACCTCTACAGTGATACCGAAGGTTTTACCCTGACGCTGTATTTTGGCCGGACCCATATCGAGCCCTTGCAGGAACTGGCTCGTCAGTTGTTCGAGCTGTTTCCGTGTCCGATCTTGTTAGTTGATTTCAAAAGAACTAACACATGGCGTATCGAAGGCGTGAAGTCCGGGGCCTTGCATAAGTTGCGAGAGGATCAGGAAGATCAATTCGCCAACTCCCTGGACAGTTTCAGTCGCAAGGTCTGGCGTATTCCACGCTCAAGGCAGTTGGCCCGTTATGACCTGGCGATACTTCACGATCCCCAAGAAGTCCTGCCACCTTCCAATGCCCGGGCGCTGGAAAGCTTCATCCGGGTTGGCAAGGGGCTGGGCATCGATGTGGAGTTGATCGAGAAGAAGGATTACTCCCGTCTTGCCGAATACGATGCGTTGCTGATTCGCGAAACCACCAGCGTCGACAACCACACCTATCGTTTTGCCAAGAAGGCCGAGAGTGAAGGGCTGGTGGTGATGGATGACCCCACCTCGATCCTGCGCTGCACCAACAAGGTCTATCTCACTGACCTGCTCAAGGGCCATCACTTGGGGATGCCCGCCACCGAGATCCTCTACAAGGAGCGACCGGAAGACTTCGAACGGGTCGGCGAACGCCTGGGCTTTCCCCTGGTGCTGAAGATTCCCGATGGCTGTTTCTCGCGAGGCGTGATCAAGGTCGAAAGCCAGCAGGCCTTGCTGGCGGCCACCGCCGAACTGTTCGAGCACTCGGTGCTGCTGCTGGCCCAGGAGTTCTTCTACACCGAGTACGACTGGCGCATTGGCGTGCTCAACCGCAAGCCGATCTTTGCCTGCCAGTACTTCATGTCCAAGGGCCACTGGCAGATCTACAACCACAAGGCCAAGGGTCAGGACATCAACGGCGAGTGCCGCACCCTGGCGGTACACGAGGCGCCGCGGGCCGTGGTGGAGCTGGCAGTGAAGACCGCCAACCTGATCGGCGACGGTCTGTACGGGGTCGATCTCAAGCAGTCCGGCGACAAGGTGGTGGTGATCGAGGTCAACGACAACCCCAATCTCGACGCTGGTATCGAGGACGCCTACCTGCAGGACGACCTGTATTCCCTGGTACTGGAGGAGTTCGTGCGCCGCCTGGAGCTCAAGCGTCGCGGCCAGGCCTGGTGAGGCGGCGATGATCCACAGCTATCGACTGGCCCATGGCGGCCTGCAAGCCGTCCCGGAACTGGATGCCCAGGTCATGCTGTTCAGCAACCCGGACCTGGCAGAGCGTGATTTGCTGCACAGTGCCTTCAAGCTCGATGAGCACGCCCTGGCCTCGGCGCTGGACCCGGACGAGGTGTCGCGCATCGAGTTTCATCCCGATTACCTGTTCCTGATCTGGAAGCGCCCGGAAAACTATTCCGGCGGCGGCAGCCTGTCCTTCGAGGTGTCGTCCTGCGGCCTGCTGTTTTCTGCGGACCGGTTGCTGGTGATCGCTCCCGACGATACGCCGCTCCAAGGGCTGGGTGCGCGGCACAACCTGCACAGCCCGCTGGATGTGCTGCTGGACCTGCTGTTCAACAACATCCATCACTACCTGGGCCACCTCAAGGTGATCAAGCTGGTGGCCCGGGAGCTGCAGCACAAGTTCAACAGCTCGATGGAAAACCGCCACCTGATGCAGATGTTCAATCTCAGCGAGAGCCTGATCTATTACCTCAATGCCTTGCACAGCAACGGCGCGCTATTGACCCGCCTGCGCAATCACGCCGAGAAGGAGCAGTTCGGCAGCCAGGCCATCGGCCTGATCGACGACCTGATCATCGAGAACAACCAGTGTTACAAGCAGGCGGAGATCTACTCCACGGTGTTCGCCGGGCTGATGGATGCCCGGGGCAACCTGATGAACAACAGCACCAACCAGTTGCTGCGCAAGCTGACCCTGATCAACGTGGTGTTCCTGCCGCTGAACCTGATTGCCAGCATCGGCGGCATGTCCGAATTCAGCATGATGACCGCAGGCACGCCGTGGTGGATCGCCTACTCGTTGTTGCTGCTGGCCATGTTGCTGGCCGCTGGGGCCATGTCCCTGGGGCTGCGCCGGCTCACCGGCCATGGCGACAAGGTCGTGTGAGCCTTATGGCGCTTGCAGGGTCAGCACCTCAAAGCCATCGCGGGTCACCGCCACCGTGTGTTCCCACTGGGCGGAAAGGCCATGGTCGCGGGTGACCACGGTCCAGCCGTCCTTGAGCCCGCGGACCCGGGCACTGCCCTGGTTGAGCATGGGTTCGATGGTGAAGACCATGCCTTCACGCAGTTCCAGGCCGGTGCCCGGGCGGCCGAAGTGCAGGATCTGCGGTTCTTCGTGCATCTGCCGGCCAATGCCGTGGCCGCAGTATTCGCGGACCACGCTGTAACCCCTGGCTTCGGCATGAGACTGGATGGCATGACCGATATCGCCGAGGCGAGCGCCCGGACGCACCACCTTGATCGCCGCCCACATGGCCTCGAAGGTGGTGTCGACCAGGCGTTGAGCCTTGGGGCCGACCTGGCCGATCAGGTACATCTTGCTGGCATCGGCGATGTAGCCGTGCTTCTCCAGGGTGATGTCGATGTTGACGATATCCCCGTCCTTGAGCACCGCCTTGGGGTGAGGCATGCCGTGGCACACCACTTCGTTGATCGAGGTGTTGATGCAGTAAGGGTAGTTGTACTGACCCTTGCTCGCCGGGCGTGCCTTGAGCTCGTGGCGGATGAAATGTTCCACCGCGCTGTCCAGCTCCAGGGTGGACAGGCCGGCGGCGACAAAACCGTCGAGAAAGTCGAACACCTGGGCCAGCAGACGCCCGGATTCGCGCATCAGCGCCAGTTGTTCCGGGGTCTTGATCAGGGCCTGGGTCATGGGCGCCCCCTGAGCAGGTCAGGTTTGTTCAGCAGCAGTTTGTTGATCAGGTCGTTGTAGGCCAGGTGTGGGTTGAGCTCGGCCAAGAGACCGATCTTGATCCAGAATTCGGCCTGGGCGTTGATCGAGCGGTCCATGGCGGCGCTGGCGACGCGGATCTGCTGGTGCAGTTCATCGGAGATTTTGACGATACCCATGTTGATAGGGGGCTCTCTTGAGGGAATATATGAATCGTATATGTTTCGTATAGTCAGTCGCAAGCGGGGAGCAGGTGGAGGAGATGTGTTGCTGTGCGTGAGCCTCGCAGAAATGCGTTGACCGCCAGGGGCTGGCGCGGTTAGTTTCCGGTCCATGAATTTTTCTGCCCATCGTTCCCAGCCAAGCATTATTACCGCCATTCCTGATTGGCGGGCTTGCTGACGACTGCACCCAACCCGCCCTGGAGGCGGGTTTTTTCTCTCTGTCTCCCGGGCTCCGAACACAGCCAGGAGATCCATCATGCATTGCCCCAGCCGTCTTGCCAGCACGCCCCAGCCCAGCGCCGACATGGCCCTGCTGGAACGCTATGTGAAGATGATCCTCGCCGCGCCGGTCTACGACCTGGCGATCTGCACGCCGCTGCAGGCGGCGCCCGCCTTGTCGCAGCGGCTGGGCAACCAGATCCTGCTCAAGCGCGAAGACCTGCAGCCGACCTTTTCCTTCAAGATCCGCGGCGCCTATAACCGTCTGGCCCAGCTCACCGCCGAGCAACGGCAGCGCGGGGTGGTCACCGCGTCCGCTGGCAATCATGCCCAGGGGGTGGCCCTGGCGGCGCGGGAGCTGGGGATCAAGGCCAGCATCGTCATGCCCGACAGCACTCCTGAGCTCAAGGTATTGGGCGTCAGCAGTCGTGGCGCCGAGGCGATCCTGCATGGCGAAAGCTTTCCCTTTGCCCTGGCCCACGCCCTGAGCCTGGCCCAGCGCACTGGGGGCACCTTTGTTTCGCCTTTCGATGACCCCCATGTGATTGCCGGCCAAGGCACCGTGGCCATGGAGATCCTGCGCCAGCAACAGGGGGCGCTGGACGCGATCTTCGTCCCGGTGGGCGGTGGTGGGTTGATCGCCGGGATCGCCGCCTACGTCAAATACCTGCGGCCGGAGATCCGTATCGTGGGTGTCGAATCCGAGCATTCCAATTGCCTGCAACAGGCGCTCGCCGCGGGGGAACGGGTGGTATTGCCCCGGGTCGGGACCTTTGCCGACGGCGTTGCAGTGGCGCAGATCGGCGAGCATGGCTTCCAGATCTGCCGCCATCATGTGGATCAGGTGATCAGCGTCAGCAACGACCAGTTGTGCGCCGCAATCAAGGACATCTACGACGACACCCGCTCCATCACCGAGCCGTCGGGCGCCCTGGCGGTGGCCGGGATCAAGGAATACGTAGCCCGCAGCGGCAGCAGCGGCCAGACCCTGGTGGCCATCGACTCCGGCGCCAACATCAATTTCGACAGCCTGCGCCACGTCGTCGAACGCGCCGCCTTGAGCAGCATTCCGGCCTAGCCGCTGGCTTGCCAGCGCAGACGCCCGTTAGAGCGGCCCCCGTCGTTGCGGCCTGTGCGCCGGCAAGCGGAAGGCCGCCCGGCCGTTTCCTATGAGAGCAGTGGACGCAGGAAGCTGCGCTCGTAACTGAGGATGAGTTTTTTCTTCATCACCGACGCCACCAGGGCCACGCTGTCCGGATCGCTCAGAGCGCTCTGGCGGTAGGCTTCGTAATCGGCCAGGGACGGGAAGCTGAACAGGCAATAGGCAATGTTACTGGCCCCTTCCGAGGGCAGGAAATAGCCATGATGGGTGCCGCCCAAACGCCTGACCACAGCGATCCAGGCTTTGGAATAGGCTTCGAACTCGGCCAGTTGGTAGGGATCGATCACGTATTTGACATGGCAGGTAATCAAGGAGGGAACTCCGGGCGAGGGCAAGGATCAGCGTTGTATCAGGTGTGACTCTTCGAGCGGGCCACGCTGTTGAGCAAGGCTGGCACAACGACCCGGGCATTCTGCGGGGCGGCAAACCAACAGCGCAACCGCCTGCCATTCCCGGCGTTAAAGTCAAAACCCCTGGTACTGAGAGCGAAATCGAATTTAGCAAGGTCGCCAAAGCCGCTTACTCTGTAGTCTGGCTTCGTCTGTCAGGACAAAACGGACCTGAGCCAGAATCGCTAGCGAACATGGACGTCGCGGCCAGCAGGCATTCGCCCAATCATTGGTCGTGTTGAATAAAAGGAGAGCGTCAGCATGTTTTTATCTGCCCTGGAACTGCGCAACATCATTGAGAGCAGCTTTCTGCCCAAACGCTGCCAATGCACCCTGAGCCCGGACCTGTCGATGACGGTCAAGGTCTATGGCGACCATGAAACCGACCGGGTCGAGCTGGTGGTCAGCGGTATCGACGCTGCGCAGCTCAATGGCTGCCGGGAAATCAACGAACTGATCGCCGAATTGCGCTACGACCTGGCCAATGCCCCGGGCGGGCTGTCTGGCCTCAAGCGCAGGGCCCATTGAGCGCGGTCCCCTGACAACGCTCACCAGCGCGTGCCGCTCTGGCCAGGGCACGGCGCATCAGTTTTCGTACATGCAGGCGTGGGCGTGCTTCTGGTAGGAGATTTCCGCCAGTTCTCCAGCCTTGTTGATGTAGCGCATATTGGCGGTCACGACCTCACAGCGGCTGGTCGGCGGCTCGGTCATGGAGATGACCTTGGCGACGTCCAGGCGCATGCCGTACTCATAGGGCATCACCTCGACATTGACATCCGAGGCCTGGGCCAGGCCGCTGAATCCGCACAGGGCCAGGGCGGCCAGGGCAAAGCGCTTGGGTGTGTTCATACTGGTTCTCCATTACAGGCAATGACGGTTCAGTCTGGGGACTGAACTCGCTGCACGAAGCCCTAAAAGCGTTGCGGGCCAGTGCGCTCCGGAACAGAGTGCTGATTTAGGATTAATCTATCATTAAGAGGTAATTGATAGATTTTGAAATATTTAGTTCCCGTCCCATATACGATCCAGCGAGCGACTGCTCCCGGGTCACGCCCGGTCCGGTTTCACAGTTCGCTGTAGGCAATCCGCTGATGACTGGGCAAGGCGCGGTTCAACAGTTGCTCCAGGGATTGTTCCGGGGGCAGGTAATCGTCGCCAAAATCGCCGTCGGCCAACTGCGTCGGGTGGGTCACCACTTCGACCACCCCCGCGGGGATGAAGCCGTCCAGCAGATCCTTCGGCGTACACACCGTGTTCACCCAGCGTCCCGCAAGCCAGCCAATACGCCGGTTCAACGCACTTTTGAACAGGCGCTTGAGGGGGCCGATATTGCCGCCGACATTGCGCGCCAGGCGCACCGGCACCCCTTGGCGGGCGGCGAAGCGGGCAACGATGGCCGCCACCGGCCACAGATTGTGCACGTGCTGGTGGGAGTCGATATGACTGGGCCGCAGCCCCTGGTCGACACAGCGCTGCCATTGCGCCGCCAGTTCCTGCCACACGGCCTCGGCAGCTGCCGGCGGCAGGCGCAGGACGGAGCGCGGCAGGTTCAGGTCGAACTGCCCCTGGGCATTGCAGAACAGAGCCTGGCTGCGGATGCCCTGGCTCAGGGGCGCGCCGTAGGTCAGGTTGAAATGCAGGCCTATGCGTCCCAGCAGGGCGTGCTCGTGGCTGAGGCGACAGGCATCCTCGAAGGCCGGCATGTTGGCCATCAGGGTGGCGGAGCTGATCACCCCGCGCTGGAAGGCACGCAGGGTCAGTTGGTTGTAGTCCGGGTCGAGGCCGAAGTCGTCGGCGTTGACGATGACCCGCTGCGCTCGGGTGACGGTCAGGGTGTGTTTCATGGGCGAGCCCCTTGTGCGGTGGTGGTCTGGCGGCGCTCGCGCCAGGCCTTGAGATGAGGTTTGAGCTGTTGCCAGAGGCGCTCGGCGACACCGGCCAGCAGGCCCCGGGGACGCCAGGAGTAGAAGCTCCAGCGCTGGTGCTCCACCAGGCCGCTCATGCGTTCATGCAACTGATGGCTGGAGCGGCTTAGGCTGACCCGGGAGGCGTCCACCCACTGCCAGCCTTCCTCCAGGCCCCAGCGAATCCATTCGTCCAGCAGCAGGCGGCCACTGCCCAGGTTGGCGTAGTCGGCGAGGAAGGCGATGTTGTAGTCATACAGGCGACCGCGCTCCAGCAGGCCCAGGCGATAGCTGATGCAGCGGCCCTGGTGTTCCAGCATCACCACCCGCACGCAACCCTCGGCCGCCAGGCCATGCAACGCCGTGTGCATCCACTGTTGGCGCTGTGCTCCGGAGAAGATCCCCAGGCCGTCGGCGCCTTTCCAGCTGGCCTGTTCCACCTCGCGGAGCATCTCCAGTACTGCATCGATACCGTCGGCCTGGGGCGTCACGCGGATCACCCGGGCGTCAATCTCCGCACAGCGCTTTTTGGCCCGGCGCAGCTCGTAACGCAGGGTGCCGCTGGCTTCCTCCTGGTCGCTGGGGACGATCAGGTGTTCTGGCGCGCGGCAGCTCAGGGACTGTTCGCTGTACCCGCTTGCCCGGCGCCAGGGCGCCAGCAGGGGGGCGGCATCCACCAGTTCATGGAATTGCAGCAGGTCATGGGGCAGTTGCCGGCGGATTTCCCGCAGGGCCGCGGGCATGGCGTCTTGTGCTGGAGCGGCCACCAGCAGCGCCAGGCGGTCGCTCAACGGATGGCCCAGGTGGCGGACCACCTGCAGGGTCAGCCCGGCCCTGGATTCGCGGCCGCGGATCAGCGGCAGGCACAGCAGCAGGCGCTGGTCCTGCCAGCCCAGCAGAATCTGCAGCTGCTGATCCTGCAGTGCCTGTTCGGCGCCTCGCAACCAGCTCAAACGATTGAACGGCGTGGCCTGCTCGACGGTTTGTCGCAGCTGTTCATAGGCCTTTACGGGGAAATCCTGGGCACTCAGGCTGGTGCACCATTGCCAACGCAGGTTCACGTTCGCTCCTTGTCTATTTCAGTGGCTGGGGCCGGTGACTCGGCCAAGCGACCCCGGCGCAGGTGATGCAGGCGCGTCTGGTGATAAGGGCGACGCCGGTGGAAATGCAGGCAGCGCAGCAGGCAGTAGACGTGCAGGGATTCGCCGACTTCCTGGAAACCCAGGCGCATGTGCATCTTCAGCGCCGGCTCGTTGCGCACATTGACCAGGGCCCGGGTGGCTTTGAAGCCCCGCTCGCGGTACTCGTCCCAGAGCATCTTCTGCGCCAGGATCACCACCCCCGAGCCGCGAAACGGCGGCGCGCATTCACCGGCGAACTGATACAGGCAGCCCGGCGGCATGCGCATCCAGCAGCGGTACAGCTGATCGTCGTAGTAATCGCGCTCGCTGACCCAGACCATCATCATCACGTTGCCGTCCGGATCCAGGTGCGCGCTGCCCCGGTTGCCCTTGTCCAGCAGGCCGCGAATGGCCGGCAACTGGGCCTTGAAGTACTTGTCGAAGGCCGGCAGCAACTCCCGGGTAATGGGCACCTGGGGCCAGCGGCTGGGGTTGATGGGGCAGGGCACCGGCAAGGCCAGGGAGCGCTCCAGGGTCAGCAGCTCCCAGTGGTAATAGAAGAAGCGTTCAGAAAAGACCCGCAGGCTGCCCCGCAGGCCCTTGCGGCGGATTTTGGCCAACAGGCCGGTCAAGCGACTCATAGGGTTGTCCAGGTCAAGGCAAACAGGGTTTCACCGGGCACTTGGAAGCTGGCCCGGCCATCGCTGCAGTGCAGCTCGGTGTGACGGCTGCGGCCATCGGCGCCCAGCAGTTCGAGGGTGGGGCTCGCTTGGCAGATGGTGGCGTCGCCCAGTTCGATGTTTTGCGTGCGCGGCGTCTTGGCCACCCCCAGCAGGCTGTGGCGCTGACCGTCGCGCAGGGCCAGGGCATCCACCTCAAAGGAGGGGTTGTCCAGGGCCTGGACCTGGCCCAGCCAATGCTGCCGGATGAACTGCTGGGCCATGGCCACCGGCTTCAGGCTGAAGCGCTGGGCATCCTGCTGCGACAGCATGCCCTTGGGGTAGTCGGGTTCGTCGGCGGCCTGGAACCAGTTGAGCATGTCCAGCAGGCCGTCCTGGGAGGCGTTGATCACCACCGAGGTCCACCACAGGGCGGCGTAGTGGGTGTCCTGCTGATAAGGGCTCAGGTCCGGGCCACTGGAGATGTTGGTCTGGCTCAGCAACAGCGCCTTGCGTGGCCGGCCCTGCTCATCGAGCCCCACCAGATCGGCGGCGGCGCGCACGCTGGTGCGATAGCGACGGGTGGCCAGCAGGTCGCGGACCATCCATTCGTGCCAGGCCAGGGCATCGATGTCGGCACCGTGTTCGGCCAGCAATTGCCGGGCCCAGTCGATGCCCCGGCGTTGCCCGGCGCCAATGCGAAAGGGACCGTCCAGCAGTCGTGAACTCACCGGCATGGCAATGCGCACTCCGGCGGCGCGCGCGTCGGAGTTGGCCTTGGTGTGTTCCAGCATCTGCGCAAAATAGGCGGCAAACGCTGCGTAGCTGGGGAAGTTGAGGTTGGGTTCGTCGGCAAAGGCCAGGTAATGCAGGCCCTGGTTGCCCAGGCGCACGCTGTCCGCCAGCCAGGCGTCGAGCCCGGCCAGGGTGGCGCTGTCGGCGTCCAGCACGGCCCGGCGGCCGGTGCCGGCCAGCAAGGTGATGTCGCGCTCGATCTTGAAGTCTTCGCGGTACAGCCGGCGAAAGGTGATTTCCCGCTGGGGTTCTTGCTGGATCACATCGACGAAGCTGTAGAAGTTGGCAGCCTGCGGGCCCAGGGCGCGCAGCAGTTCGAAGGTCGACGACGGCGGCTCGGCATAGGGCAGGGCGATCCCCAGGTGCGGGCTGGGACCGCGCACCTGGGGTTTGAGGCGCAGCTCGACCCGCGCCGGGGTCCATTGCAGCGGGTGCAGCTGACGCAGGTCCTGGGCGAACAGGTTGGCAGTGCCGTCGAGCCAGAACGCCACCTTGCCGGAGCCGCCCAGGGACAGGCGCCAGACTTCGTCCTGCTGGGCCACCGGCAAGGCGCTCTGGTCGAATTGCCCATATTGCGGGTGCTCCACCAACGGCAGGCGTACCTGCTGGCCGTCGCTCAGGCGCGTGGCCTGAAGCACGCTGACCCCGCCGTAGTACTTGCCCGCCAGCAGCGCCTGCTCGCCAGCGGCCACGCGAAAGTACAGCTCGACGCCGCTGGGCACATCGGCACTGAAATGCACCTTGGCCGGCTCGAACTGGGCCAGGGTCGAACGGTCGTGGCCGACCTTGAAGTTGCGAAAGCTGTAGCCCGGCACTTGCAGGCGATAGTCGCCGCGGGCGGCGGGCAGCTGGATCTCCCGCTGGCCGTAAGGTTGGTCGGCGCGGATGTCCAGCTGTTGCAGCAACTGGCCGTCCGGTTGCAGCAGGTACAGCTGTTCCTGGTTGGCGTCGCTTTGCCAGGCCGGGCTCCAGCGCAGTTGCAGGGTGTCGGCGCGGTCGGCTTGCAGATACAGGCTGCCGTCGCGGATATCCCCCCATTGCATGGGCTCCGCGTGCAGGGATGAGGCCGCCGCGATCAGCATCAGGGCGAGCAGGGAACAGGGTTTCATCAGGCCGTTTCCTTAGGGCGCAGTAGATGGCGCACGTAGACAATGTCTCCAGGTAGCAGGATCAGGGTGCGGTACCAGGCCACGCCGCTGAGGTGGCAGTACAGGCCGAGCATCACCAGGCTCACCGCCAGGTAGGCCATCGACGAGGCCAGGCCGGCGCCGACGATGCCCAGTGGCGCAATCAATACCGCGTTGAGGATCAGGTTCAGCAGCGCGCCACCGGCCAGCAGCAGCGACAGGCTGCCGGGGCGCTGTTTGCCCAGCAGGTCCAGGCGCAGGATGCTGGCGTAGCACAGGCCGAACAGCCCCGGCAGCAGGGCCAGCAGCGCGTCGTAGGCTGGGGCGTAGGCGGCGCCGAACAGGGTGACGATCAGCCACTGGCCGATCAGCGCCATGCCCAGGCAGGCGCCAAGCATTACCGTGGCCGTCAGGCGCAGGGCCAGGGCCGTCAGCTCTTCGATACCGGAACCTTGCTGCAGCAGGCGTTTCATCAGCGGCGTGGTCACCGCCTCGGGAATGATCAGCAGCAGTTCGGCGGCGGCGCTGGCCATGGCGTACCAGCCCAGGGCGACGGGGTCCAGCAGGGCGCCGATGAACAGGTAGTCCGAGCGCAGCATCAACTGTTGCGACAACACCCCCGGGTGGCTCTGGGCGCTGTAGCGCAGCAGCTTGCCCTGCTCACCGGCCTGCCAGCGCAAGCGCAGGTCATGCCAGCGGCGCAGCCAGCACCAGCCGACCACCACCACCAGCACGGTGCCGCCCAGCCAACTGACCAGGGCCGCCGACAGCGGCTGGTCGCGCCAGACCCACCACAGCCCGACGAACAGCAGCAGCGGCACCAGGGATTCCAGCAGGCGCAGGGCATTGAAGGCCTCGACCCGACCGTCGGCGTTGTGCAGGGTCAAGAGACCGCTCTTGAGCACGGTGATCGGCACCGCCAGCAGCAACAGCCAGGCCAGGTCGCCCAGTTGCAGGCTCAGTTCCCAGTGGCTGCCCCAAGTGTTCATCAGGGCCAGCCCGGCCAGAGTCAGCAGGCTGGCCAGCAGGCAGCCGTAGACCAGCACCTGAGTCAGCAACAGTCCCATGGGGCGTTGGCGGGCGGCTTCATAGCCGACGGCGGTATTGAGGCCGCCGCTGGTCAGGGCCGCGATCAGGTCCGGCAGGGTGCTGAGCAGGGCGAACAGGCCGCGATCCGCCGGGCCCAGAAGGCGCGCCAGCAACACGTTGCGCAGCAGCCGCAGGCCGATCATCGCCAGTCGGGTGCCCATGCTCAGGGCCAGGTGCCAGAGGTAGCTGCCGCGCTTCATGCCCGGGCTCCCTGGAGCAGGCGCCAGGCCAGCAGCCCGGGGCGTCCGGCGCTGGCGTGGCTGACATCGATGCGGGGCAGGGCCAGCAGCGGATTGCCATCGGCCTCGATCAGCCCCGGGCGGGTACCCAGGGCATAGCGATAACCCAGTTCGGCCACCGCTGCGCGCACCTCGGGATTGTGATCGCCATTGGGGTAGCAATAGACCCCCAGCGGCGCCTGGCAGTGCTCCTGCAAGGCGTGGTGGGAGCGCTGCAGATCGGCCCGCATCGCGGCGCCGTCAAGCCGGGTGAGAATGCCGTGGCTGGCACCATGGGGACCAAAGCGCACCAGTGCCGAGCGTTCCAGGCGCTGGACCTGGGCCCAGTCCAGGCTGTGGGGCGCGCTGTCGTCGGGGCAACTGTCGGCCAGGGCTTGCAGGGTCTGGGGCGGCAGGCCTTTGAGCTGTTGCAGATAGCCCCCGAGGATGCTGCTGCGAGCGCGGCTGGCGCCGGGTTGCAATAGCTCCGGTGGTGGTGCCAGTGCCAGGGCCCGCAACTGTGTCAACAGCGGTTGAGCGGCGGCGCTGTCGGCCTGTTGCCACAGGGTTTCACCAATGGACTCCCACCAGAAACCCTGGCGCTTGCCGATGTAGTCCGTGGACAGGAAGATGCTCGCCGGCATCTCGTAGCGCTCCAGCAGGGGATAGGCGACCTCGGCATTGTCCCGCCAGCCATCATCGAAGGTCAGGGCCACCCGGGGCCGGTCGCCCGCAGGCAACTCCAGCAGGTGCTGCAGGGGCACACAGTCGAAGTGCCGACGCAGCCAGCGCAGCAAGTGTTCGAAATGCCCCTGGCCGACGCACAGCGGCGCCCGATGGGGCAGGCTGGCTTGCGCGGAATCGGCCACTACCCGGTGCAGCATCAGCACCGCGCCGGCGTCGCTCAGACGGATACGGCCGAAGCTGTGCAGATAGGCGCTGCCCAGCAGGCGCTTGAAGGATTGTTTGATGGCCATGTCAGCGATTCTGTTGTGGGTTCCACAGGGCGTAGCGCCGCCCGCGGAGAAACTGCCAGAGGCCCATGCTCATGCCGGCCAGGGTCACCAGCACGAAGCCGGCGAGACGAAATACCTTGGGCAGGCGCCCGCGACTGTCCAGCAGCCCCATCACGCCGGCCGCGTAACCCAGCAGTTGGGCCGCCAGGCCCAGGCTGTAGAAGGCGCCGGCGTTCCACAGCCACAGATTGCTCAACAGCAATGGCAGCAACAGCACCGGGGCCAGGCGGCGGATCAGCTTGTGGCTGATCAGGGCAATGGCGTAGGCACCGTGGCGCAAGGGGTTCATCAGCTCGCGGCGCTGAGCCAGGCTCTGCAGGCCGCCGACCGTGACCCGCAGGCGCCGGCGATATTGCTTGCCGGCTTCGTCCACGCCCTGGTCCAGGACCTGGGCCTCCTCCACATAGACGATGCGCTTGCCGGCCACCGGGGCGCAGGTGCTGATGAAGAAGTCATCGTTGACCTCGGCGGGAATGCGCTGGAACAGCTCGCGGCGCAGGGCCAGCAGCGCGCCGTCGGCGGACACCATGCAGCCGGTGCGGTTCTCGGCCTGGCGCAACCAGGCTTCGTAGTGCCGGTACAGGCTGTCGCCCAGGCTCAGGTTGTGCCCCGGGTCGGGGATGATCATGTGCCCGCCGCAGGCGCCAACCTGTGGGTCGGCCAGGGGCGCCAGGAGCTTGCCCAGGGTGTCGCCGGACCATTGGTTGTCGGCGTCGGTGAACACCAGGATGTCGTTGCGCGCCAGTTCCACTGCGGCGTTCAGGGCCCCGGCCTTGCCCACCCGGGGCAGGTCCAGGACCAGCACCCGCGAGTCGCGCACCGCCAGGGCGGTGGCCACGGTATCGTCGCTGGAACCGTCGCTGGCGAGGATGATCTGCAGGTCCGTGGCTGGGTAGTCCTGCTGCAGCAAGGTGCGCAGCTTGTGCTCGATGTGCGGGCCTTCGTTGTGGGCGGCGATGATCACGCTGACCGACAGCGGCTCACCCGCCTGCAGCGGGCGCGGCCGCACGAACAGGCTGAGCAGGGCCAGTAGCAGCGGATAACCGATCCAGGCATAGAAGGGCAGTAACAGGCACAGCCAGAAAATAGTGTTAGCCACGGTCAGGTCTCACGACAGAACGGTTGAACAGACCCTGCACCAGGGCCACGGCGCCCAGGTGCAAGCGCACCCAATGCAGCAGCCAGAGTTGCAGGACAAACAGCAGATCGCGCTGGCGCAGCCCCTGGCGCAGGGCCAGGACCAGAGGCGCCAGGGAACCCAGCAGCAGGCATAGCGCGGCGGCGCCCGGCTGGCCCAGCAGCAGGCCGAACAGCGCCAGCAGGCTCAGCAAGGCACAGCTCAGGCACAGCAGGGGAAAGCGCAACAGACGCAGGTTGAGGCCGCCCCCCTTGAGCAACTGCAGGTGGCTGCCCTGGCGCCAGCGCTCCTTGCCGGCCCACTCGCCCCAACTGCCTTCAAAGCCCCAATGCAGCACCTGGGGCTCAGACAGGCTCAACTGGCGGGCGCCGGCCGCGTGCAGCCGCAGACCAAAGTCCTTGTCTTCGCCGGTGCGCAAGTGTTCGTCGAAGCCGCCGACCCGCTCGAACCAGACCCGTTTCAGGCACAGGTTGGGGGTCGGCATCCAATGCAGCAGGCGCGCCGGCTGACTGCCAGCCAGGCTGCGGCGCTGCCAGGCCCGGGCGAACCAGGGCGCGCAGTCCGGGGCGGCGCAGTCCAGGGCAAAGACCTCGGCGCGGTTGTCCGCCAGGGCCTGCTGCCAGAGTTGCAGCCAGTTGCCGGGCACCTCGATGTCGGCGTCGAGAAACGCCAGGCAATCGCCAGTGGCCACGGCGGCGCCGCGATTGCGCAAGGCGCCGATGCCCAGGCCCGGGCACAGCAGCACCCGCGCGCCCAGCTCACGGGCCCGTTGCGGCCCCTGGTCGGTGGAGCCGTTGTCCACCACGATCAACTCGTAGTCGATGGCTGCGACCCGGGCGGCGAGGATCACGCTGTCCAGGGTCCGGGTGATGTGACGTGCCTCGTTGTACATGGGCACGATCACGCTGATCCTTTGCATCTTTGCCTCCCTTGGCCAGGTTTGCATTTATGAGGTGGGCGCCGGATCTTCTTCGGCTTCGAGCCGCAGCACGCTGGACAGGGCCAGGAAGATCCACAGGTACTTGTGGTTCGGCGCGCTGAGAAACAGCAGGAACAGCGCCATGGCCAACAGGCTCAGGCCCAGGTGGGTGGCGATGTCCGCCTGTTCACGCTGGCCCCGGGCGAGGAAGCCCTGGCGCGCCCGCTCGAAGTTGCGCAGGCCCATGAGCATCAGCACCACGAAGCTCAAGCCGCCGGGAATGCCCAGTTCGCTGAACAGTTCCAGGTAGGTGTTGTGGGCCCGGCGGAACAGGTCGGGCTCGTTCATGTTTTCCGAGAAGCTGCTGGCGAAGCCGGTCTGCGCGTAATGAATCGGGAAGGTGCCCAGGCCCGAGCCCAGCAGCGGGTTCTTGCGGATCATCTGGCCGCCCACCACCAGGTAGGAAGTCCGTCGGCCCAGGGAGGTGTCCGCCGAATGCGCGCCGGACTTGAGCATGCTCAGGGACTGAATTCGCGCCACGTATTCGGCTGGCAGCACGGCGATGCCCAGGGGCACGACGATCGCCACGGCGAACATGGCGAACCCCAGGTGCTTGGGCCGCAGGCCCTTGAGCCGGTCGCGGTAGTGCCACAGGCCAATGGCGATGGTGAACAGCACCACCAACAGGCCGGAGCGCGAGTCGGTCTTGGTCATCCCGGCCATCAGGGTCAGGCTGATGCCGACCCAGAACAGTCGCCCCGGCCAGTGGGGCGAGCGCAGGGCGAGGAGGATCGCCGGCGGCACCGCCATGGCGATCAGCAGGGCGAAGTAGTTGGCGTCCTGCAGCAGGCCGATGGCCCGGCCGCCGACCTGGTACTTGGCGGAGATCAGCGCGATCACACAGGTGATGGCCACGCTGACCGCCAGCAGGCGACAGAGCATCAGCAGGTGGGTTTCCCGGGCGATCAGCAAGGTGACGAAGAACAGCACCAGGCCCACGGCCAGCTCCCGCAGGCTGTCCAGGGACACCAGCAGGTTCTCGCTGTACATCAGGCTCAGCAGCAGGCACAGCAGGAACGGCCCCAGGGCCCGCCACAGGTTGCTGCGCAGGCGGGTATCGGGGATGTGCCGCAACAGCAGCTTGAACAGCATGATCAGGATCAGCGAGGCCCCCAGCAGCTTGGCCCCGGAGAACGCGCTGTCCTTGAACAGGCCCTCGAAGGGCACCAGGGCGCAGATGCCCAGCAGGCCCCAACCCGGGCGGCGGTAGAGCAGGGCCAGGCCCACCAGCCCGACCACCACCAGCGGCGCCAGAAACGGCCAGGGGCTGGCGAGCAGCAGCAGGCTGGCCAGGCCCAAGAGGAGGCCGAGAAACGGGGCGGCGATCATACCGGGGTGCTCTCCCTGGCCAGGCGATACAGCTCATCCCAGCTGCGGGCCAGGGTGGGCAGGTGATAGTGCTTGCGCTGGGTGACGCGGGCGGCCTGGGCCAGTTCCTCGGCCAGGGCCGGGTCATCCAGCAATTGGCCGATGCGCCGCTCCAGATCGACGCTGTCCAGGGGCTTGGCCAGCAAGCCGTTCTGCCGGTGTTGCAGGACATCGGGAATGCCGCCCACGGCAAAGGCCACCACCGGGGTGCCGGCCTGCATGGCTTCCAGCAGGATCATCGGCGTGCCTTCGGTGCGCGAACTGAGCACCAGCACATTCAGGCGCTTGAGCCAGGGCTGCATGTCCTGCTGGTAACCGGGCAACAGAATGCGCAGCGACAGCCCGGCGGCGTCGATGCGCTGGCGCAGGGCCTGGTTCTGTTCGCCGTCACCGAGCAACACCGCCTTAAGCGTGGGGCGCTGCCGGCACAGGCTGATCAGTGCGTCGAGAAACAGGTCCGGGCCCTTTTCCGCGCTCAGGCGTCCGACGAAGCCCACCATCGGCTCCATCTCGTCGCGGCGTATTTCGGCCTCCCGCAGCGGCGGCCCATCCTGGTTCACCGGCAGCACCCGCTTGGGCTCGGGCAGGCCGTTGGGAATGACCCGCAGCTTGCCCTCGGCCACGCCGGCCTGGCGGTGCAACTGGGCAATGCTTTGGGCCACACAGGCCACCCGGCGCACCTGAGGGCTGCGGCACAGGCGCAGGCTGATCCAGGTGTAGAGCTTCTGTTTCAGGCTGCGCGGCGTGAAGCCGTGCTGGGTCAGCACCAGGGGCAGTTGCAGGCGCCGGGCACAGACCCAGGCGAACACCTGGGCCTTGAAGTTGTGGGCGTTGAGCAGGCCGGGCTGCTGCCGCAGATGGGCCAGCAGCGCCTTCAGACAGTGGCAGTTATGGCTGGCCACACCGGCCTCGCTGAACCGCTGCAGCAAGCTCTGCGGGGCATTGATGAACACCACCCGATGCTGTCCCGGAGTGATCCGGCAATGATCCAGCAGCATGCGTTCGGCGCCATAGAAGCCGCCGCTGTGGATCAGGTGCACGATAGGCTGTGCGGCCAGGCTCAGGTCGTTCACTGTTTGGCCCAATACCAGGCCCAGCGCCAGGTCCAGCGTGGATAGGGATTGACCTGTTGCTCTTCAACCGCGTTGAGCACCATCAGTACCGGCAAGCCGAGGTGATCGCTGACCTGGGCCGGATGCTTGAAGCGGTGATCGAAGAACTCGTAGACATAACCCAGGGCAATCGCCAGCAGCAGGCCGGTGAGCAAGCCCAGGGGAATGATCAGCATGGGCTTGGGAAAGGCCGCTTCGCTGGGTTCGTAAGGCTGGCTGAGCACCCGGGCGTTGGACAGCTCGCCACTGATCAGGCGCTCGCCGCGGCTCTCTTCGTAGCGCTGGGTGTAGGTGAAGAAGGCTTTGTGCAAGGCGTCGATTTCAGTGTCCAGTTGGCGCAGCTTGCTCAGCACTTCCTGCAGGTCGCGGACCCGGGCCTTGTAGTCGTTGATGCGCGCGGTTTTCTGTGCGATCACCGATTGGGTGATCTGCAGGTCGCTGCTGCGCTCGCGAACACGGTTTTCCACCACTTTGAGGAACTGCGCCCGGGCCCGCACGATCTGCTCGCGCTGCTGCTGCATCGGTACGCTGTCGGCGCGGTAGGTGTCGGCGGTGGTGCCGTACTGGCTGACCAGATTGGTCAGTTGTTCGCCCAGTTGCTTGATCTCGCGGTCTTCGTAGGCAACGTTGTCCACGGTGTTGGCGAAGGCGAAGGGGAAGGTGTAGTCGGTGATGCCGGCCTTGCGTGCCGCCGCCAGGTTCTTCTGCAGGTAGTCCAGGCGGCGCTGGTTCTCCAGGGCCTGGTCGCGGTAGCCGTTGAGGGACTGTTCCTCGGTGTTGATGGCATTGAGGCGGAAGGTGATCTCCTCCTTGGGGTCGGAGGCGTGGGCCGCTTCCAGCAGCGCCTGGCGCTTGCCTTCCAGGTCATCCAGGCGCGACTGGTACTGGGCCTTCTTCTGCTCGTAGAAGGCTTCGGGCAGTTCGTTGGATTGCAGGTCCTGGCGGTTCTTCAGGTAGTTGGCCAGCAGGCGCTCGACGAAGCGCGTGCCTTCGGCGGCATTGGGGCTGGCGTAGACGATGGAGATCACGTTGGAGCCGGGCAGGGTGCCGATCTTCAGGTCCTTGACCGCCTGATCGGTGAAGGCATCCAGGCTGGTGTCACGCACCGGGTCCACGGCCAGGCCGAAGAAACCGCGTACCGGGTTGATCACATGGTTGCGCAGCGGATCGATCAGGCCATTGCGGATGGGCTTGAAGATCAGGCGGGTCAACAGGCCTTCGCTGCCGCCGAACTGGCCTTCGCCGCGCAGCTGCTCGATCGTGGTACGGATCAGGGTTGGTGAACGCAGGATATTGCTCTCGGTCTCCATGTCCGCCAGGGACGGCGGGATGAACTTGTCGCTGTCCGGGGTGAGCACGGTGTTGGCGTCGGTCTGCGACAGTTTCTTGGACTGCACAATGACTTCGGCGGTGATCTCGAAGCTCTGCTTGAGCACCAGCGGCAGCACCAGCGCAATCAGGGCGAAACCGAGGAACACCCGCTTGATCAGGCGTCGATTGACAAAGAACACGAGCAGAAACTCGTGCAGGTAGTTTTCGATCTTGGTCATCAAGAGGGAACTCAGTTGTTGTTCGTTTCTTTGTTGTCGACGCGGTAGCCGAAGCTGAACCCGACACCCTGGAACATGATCACGTCCGCCAGCTGCTTGCTCAGGGCGCCGGCCTTGGCCAGGCGGGTCTTGGGCACGTAGAGCATGTCGTCCGGTTGCAGGTAGGCGAACTGCAGGGCCTTGCCGTCCAGCGCCGCATCGGCGTCATACACCCGGGCTTCGACCTGATTGCCCTTGCGCCGCATGATCACCACCGAATCCAGGCGCGCGGTGGGGCCGGCGCCCTTGGCCAGGGTCAGGGCTTCGAGCACCGAAATCGGCCGGCGCACCGGATAGGCCCCGGGCTGGCCGACTTCGCCCATGACGAACACTTCGTTGGCCGCGGTGGTCTTGAGCAGCACGTCGACGCTGACCTGGCCCACTTCCTTGGCGTAGCGCTGGTTGATCAGGGTCTGCAGCTCGCTGAGGCTCTTGCCCTGCAACGACAGGCTGCCCAGCAGCGGGAAGCTGGCGCGGCCGTCGGAGCCGACCACGATCTCCCGGCTCAGGCCGGTGGCCGGGTTGGTCAGGCTGGTGCGCAGGTTGTCCAGCTGGGCCATGGCGTGGGAGATCGAGAAGGTGATCTGCGGCTTCTTCAGCACCTTGGCGTACTGCGTTTCCAGGGCCTGGCGCGCCTGTTCGGCGGACAGCCCGGCGACCTGGATATTGCCCACGTAGGGCATGTCGATGCTGCCGTCGGGCAGTACCAGCTTGCTGCCGCCCAGCTCCGGTGCGGTGAGAAAGCTCACGTCCACCTGGTCGCCGGGCTGCACCCGATACGGCTGCTGGCTGGTGGTGCCGATGTGGAAGATCACGTCCAGCACGTCCTGCGGGCGCAGCACCTGTTCGATGGGCATGACCTCGGTGAGCTGGGCCTGGTCGGCCGGGGCGCTGAGGATCTGCACCGGCATCTGCTGCGGCTCGCGGTTGACGCAGCCGCCCAGGGCCGCCAGCAGCGACAGGCCCAGCAGGGAGAGTCTTGGCTTGTTCATGGTTACACGGTCCTTGTGCCGGTCAGAGACGGTCATAAACCCACTTGGGCATGTAGTACTTGCGAGCGTTGAACACGCTGCCGATCAGCTTCGCCTCGGCCTGGATCAGGCGCTGCGCCGCGGCCTGGGCCACTTCCCAGCGGGTTTCCTCGCTGCGCACCACCAGCACCACGCCGTCCACCTGGGTGCTCAGGGTGAGGATGTCGCCGCTGCTGTACACCGGGTCGCCGTCGATGATCACGAAGCGATAGTCCGCGGCCAGGGCCTGCAACAGTTCCTGCAGCAGTTCCGGGGTCAGGCGCTCGGCGTATTGCTGGCGGCGGCCCAGGGGCAGGAAATCGAAGCCCAGTTCATCGCTGCTTTCGATGCACTGCGCCAGGAGCGGCGGGGTATCGGCCAGGGCCAGGTCGAGAAAGCCGGGGCGTTCGCCCAGGTCCAGGCGCCGGGTCAGGCTGTTGTCCGAAAGGCTGGTGTCCACCAGCAGGACCCGGCCGCGGCTGGTGCGCGCCAGTTCGCTGGCCATGCTCAGGCTGCTGCTGGTGATGCCGCTGTTGCGGTTGGCCGCCGTCAGCAGGATCACCCGCAGTTCCCGGTCGAGCACGGTCACCGCCAGGTTGCTTTCGCTGGGACGCTGGATCTTCAGACTGGCTAGGGTTGCTGCCGCCATTTCAACTTGCTCCATGGCCATTGAGGACCTTGAAAGGGGTTTTGATCAGGATCTTCAGGTCGAGCCAGGGGCTCTGCTGGAAGATGTAGGTCATGTCGAGGGTGACCCGACCGTCGAAGTCCACGTCGCTGCGTCCGGACACTTGCCACAGGCCGGTGATCCCGGGGTAGATGCTCAGGCGCCCGAGGTGGTGTTCCTTGTAGGTCTGGGCGTGGAACGAGGTCGGGCGCGGGCCGACGATGCGCATCTGGCCGAGCACCACGTTGATCAGGTTCGGCAATTCGTCGAGGCTGGTGCGCCGCAGGAAACCGCCGATGCCGGTGATCCGCGGGTCGCGATCGATCTTGAAGTCCACCGAATCCGGGCCGTGCTTGTTCAGGTGGCGCACCGAGTCCTTCAAGGCTTCGGCGTTGACCACCATGGTGCGGAATTTGTACATGCCGAAGCGCCGGCCACGAAAACCGGTGCGCAACTGGACGAAGAACACCGGCCCGGGGCTGGTGAGCTTGATCAACAGCGCGACCGTCAATAGCACGGGCGACAGCAGCACCAGCAGCGTCGCCGCCAGCAGCGCCGAGGTCAGGCGTTTGCTGCGTGACAGGGTCCAGGGCCGGCCGCCGTCGCGGCCGCTGATCCAGCCATGCTGCTGCAGCTCGATGGCGGCCTGGACCTTGCGCCGGAACGGATCGTTGCGCCGGTCGATGCGAGCAGGCGCCGGCACCTCGGTTGCAGGCAATGAGAAGGGTCTTTCCATATCCACCGGGAATACTTCCATAGCAAAGGTTGGGTAAAAACGCCCAGGGGTGTGGGCTCAGGACGCGCCGCCCGGGTAGTAGCTCAGGTACCACTGGACGAAGTGCTTCAGGCCCTCTTCCAGGGTCACCTGGGGGCCGAAGCCGGTGAGGTTTTCCAGGGCACTGACGTCGGCGCAGGTGTTGAGCACGTCACCGGGCTGCAGGGGCAGGTACTCCACCTGGGCCTGGCGTCCGAGGAGCTTTTCCAGGGTTGCCACGTACTCCTTGAGTTCCACCGGGCGCTGGCCGCCGATATTGAACAGACGCCAGGGCGCCATGCTGGTGGACGGGTCCGGTTGTTCGCGGTCCCACAGCGGGTCGCGCGCCGGCGGCTTGCCCAGCAGGCGTACCAGGGACTCGACGATGTCGTCGACATAGGTGAAGTCGCGCTGGTGCAGGCCGTAGTTGAACAGCTTCAACGGCCGGCCCTGGCTGATGGCGTCGGCGAACAGGATCGGCGACATGTCCGGCCGGCCCCAGGGACCGTAGACGGTGAAGAAGCGCAGGCCGGTGGCCGGCACCCCGAACAGGTGGCTGTAACTGTGGGCCATCAGCTCGTTGGCTTTCTTGCTCGCCGCGTACAGCGACAACGGGTGGTCGACGTTGTCGCTGACCTTGTACGGCGTCTGCTGGTTGGCCCCGTACACCGAGCTCGATGAGGCGTAGATCAGGTGCTCCACCGGGTAGCGCCGGCACATTTCCAGCAGGTTGAGGAAGCCCGAGAGGTTGCTGTCCAGGTAGGCCTTGGGGTTTTCCAGGGAGTAGCGCACCCCGGCCTGGGCGGCGAGGTTGATCACTACTTGGGGCCGGACTTCGGCGAACAGCCGCTCCAGGCCCTCGCTGTCCGCCAGGTCCAGGCGTTGCAGGGGGAAGTGTCCCACTTGCTGTTCGACCCAGCGCACCCGGTCGCGTTTGAGCTTGGGGTCGTAGTAGTCGTTGAAATTATCCAGTCCGGTGACCTGATGCCCATCCTTGAGCAAGCGCAGTGCGGTATGGGCGCCGATGAAACCGGCGGCCCCGGTGATCAGGATATTCATGCGCGCAGCGCCTCCGGTACGCGGTAGGGCAGGCCGATGCTCAGGTAATGCAGGCCGGCGTCCGCTGCCTGTTGCGGGTTGTACAGGTTGCGGCCGTCGACGATCAGGCGATCGTTGAGGGTGTCGTGCAGCAGCTTGAAGTCCACCACGCGAAAGGCTTTCCACTCGGTGCAGATCACCAGGGCGTCTGCGCCTTGCAGGGTGTCGTCACGGGTTGCGCACAGCTGCAGGTCGTCGCGGTAGCCGTACAGCCGTCGGCATTCGGTCATGGCTTCAGGGTCGTAGGCATGGACCTTGGCCCCGGCCTGCCACAGCGCTTCCATCAGGTAGCGGCTGGTGGCTTCGCGCATGTCATCGGTGTTGGGCTTGAAGGCCAGCCCCCACAACGCAATGACCTTGCCCTTGAGGTTGTCCCCCAAGTGCGCCTTGAGCTTGCGAAACAGCACATGGCGCTGCTGTTCATTGACGTCACGCACGGTCTTGAGCATGTGCGGCTCCAGCCCGTGGCTTTCCGCGGTGTGGATCAGCGCCCGCAGGTCCTTGGGGAAGCAGGAGCCGCCGAAACCGGCGCCGGGGTAAATGAAGTGGTAGCCGATGCGCGGATCGGCGCCGATGCCCTTGCGCACGGCGTTGATGTCCACCCCCAGGCGTTCCGCCAGGTTGGCCATTTCGTTCATGAAGCTGATGCGGGTGGCGAGCATCGCGTTGGCGGCGTACTTGACCAGCTCGGCGCTGCGGTTATCCATGAACATCAGGCGGTCATGGTTGTGGTTGAACGGTGCATACAGCTCGCTCAACTGCTGGCGGGGCCGTTCGTGGGAACAGCCGACGACGATCCGGTCCGGACGCATGCAGTCGGCCACCGCCGAGCCCTCCTTGAGGAACTCCGGATTGGAGACCACGTGCACCCGCAGTTGGGACTTGCCCAGGTCCGCCAGTTGTTCGGCGACCGTCTCGATCACCAGGTCAGCAGTACCCACCGGTACGGTGGATTTGATCACCAGAGTCTTGTCGCTGTGCATCAGACTGGCAATGTTGCGGGCCACCGCCAGGACATGGTCCAGGTCCGCCGAGCCGTCTTCGTTGGAGGGCGTGCCGACTGCGATGAAAATCACCTGGCCATGGCCCACTGCATCGCTGGCCTGGGTGGTGAAGTGCAGTCGGCCGGCCTTTTGATTCTCTTCGATCAGGGTCGCCAGACCCGGCTCGTGAATCGGAGGAATGGAACGTTGCAGCTGGGCAATCTTATGGCTGTCGATATCGACACAGACCACGTTATGCCCGACATCGGCGAGGGCAACTGCTTGCACCAGACCGACATAGCCAGTACCAAAAACGCTGACTTCCAAGGGAACGACCTCGTCCATGATGAGTGTTGGGGTGAGGGCATGCCTCACCTTCTGAAAAGGCGTGTGGCACATGGCCGCTATCACGCTCTTTTTTTGACACTACCATAAGGCCGAGACGTTTAATTGACGTTTTGCAGTGATGCATAAATGACGCCGGCGTTTTCAGCGAATCTGATTTTGATGACAAATCCTTTTAAAACAATAAGTTAGATTGATTAATGATGGTCATAATGGAAAGCGTCAAATACTTGATCAGTTGTTCAGAAAGAATAATAAAACCGACGAACGGTAGGTAAAAACGTAAAAAATATGATGCTTTTTCGCCACTATTGACTACTGCACTGTCTTGGTCGGGTGGTTTTCTGATTATTTAGTCAGGTTTTTTGGCCGGTCTTATCGTGCTGAAAGTTATCAAAATTGACAGCTTTTCTGCTGGTTATGGCTGTTCGACGACATGGGCAGTGAGTGCAGTCGTAGCGACTGGAGGAGTCAGACTAAAGTCGGGTTGGGGGCGGGGCGGGCCATCTGCCATTATTGCCGGCCTTCATTGATTCAATCAATTCAACCTGCGGATTTTGATTCGCGGGATGGATTTCACCTGGGTCTTTCTTTACCTCGCGTCACTGATTTTCTGCTGGAGCCCGTTCATGCGTCCCCCTTTTGCGTTACTCAATCCGTGCCCGCTCCTGGGCCTCGGAGCTGTCGTCCTGTGCGCAGGATTTGCCCCGCTGGCCCAGGCCGGTGGTTTTTTCGAGGACAGCAGCGCCAAGCTGGAGTCACGTACGGTCTACTTCAATCGGGACTTTCGCGACGGTCACACCCGCACTGATCAGGGGGCTTCCAAGCGTGAAGAATCGGCCCAGGGTTTGATCCTCAACCTGCAATCGGGCTACACCGAAGGCACCGTGGGTGTTGGCCTGGATGCCTTGGGCATGTTGGGTATCAAGCTGGATTCCAGCCCTGACCGCAGCAACAGTGGTCTCTTGCCGTCCAGCGGACACAATCCACGGGGTTCTGCGGACCAGTACGCCAAGCTGGGCTTGACCGCCAAAGTGCGAATGTCCCAGACCGTATTCAAATACGGTGCGCAACTGCCGGACCTGCCATTGCTCAAGTACAACGACGGGCGCCTGCTGCCGACGATGTTCAACGGTGCCGTGCTCACGTCCAAGGAGGCCAAGGGCCTGACCCTGACGGCTGCGCGCCTGAACCGTTACACCGCCCGGGACTCCACCGATGCCCAGGACATTCGCGTGCACTGCAAGAACAAGCGCTATGCCTGCAACACCACCGCGGACCACTTCGACAGCTATGGCGTGGACTACCAGTTCAATGAGCGCCTGACCGGCCAGTACCACTACGCCGAGCTGGAAGACATCTACCGCCAGCATTTTGTCGGTCTGTTGGCCAACCAGCCGCTGGGCCCTGGCGTGCTCAAGGGCGACCTGCGCCTGCTCAAGAGTGCCGACACCGGCGCCGAGCGCGCCGGTGGCATCGACAACCGCGCCCTGAGCACCTTGCTCGGCTACAGCCTCAGCGGTCACACCCTGAGCGCCGGCTGGCAGCGCATGTACGGCGACAATTCGATGCCCTACCTGGATGGCAGCAACCCGTACCTGGTGAACTACGTGCAGGTCAACGACTTCGCCGCGATCCAGGAACGTTCCTGGCAACTGCGCTACGACTACGACTTCAAGGCGCTGGGCCTCAATGGCTTGAGCTTCCTGACCCGTTACGTCAGCGGTGACCACATCAAGGTGCCGGGCAGCCTGCGTGAAGGTCGCGAGTGGGAACGCGACAGCGAGCTCAAATACGTGGTGCAGAGCGGCACCTTCAAGGACGTGAGCCTGCGCCTGCGTAACGCCACTTACCGCAGCAACTACCAGAAGATCGCCCGTGACATGGACGAGACCCGCCTGATCGTCAGCTATAACTTCTCGTTGCTCTGACCGAGGCCCAGGAAAAGCACCACGGTGGCGCTGAAAGTTGCAGGAGCTGGCTTGCCGGCGAAGGCGTCGCCCGAATCGGCGCAAGGCTGACGGGCCTCTTCGCCGGCAAGCCGGCTCCTACAGCGGTTGCAGTTGATGGCGGTAGGGCAGGTCCGGGCCGGTGCGGGTGCAGGTGAGCGCCGCGGCCTGGACGGCAAATCGCAGCAGGCTGTCGATCTGGGCAGGGGTCAGTTGCCCCAGGCCCTGAGGCGAGTCCAGGCCCTGTTCGGTGAGCCAGGCGATCAACGCCGCCTGGAAGGTGTCACCGGCGCCCACGGTGTCGGCCACCTGCACCTGGGGCGAGGCCACCGACCAGTTGCCATACCGTGCACTGAATACTGTGGCGCCCTGGCTGCCACGGGTCAGGAACACCAACTGCGCATGCTCTTGCAGCCAGCCCTGGATCAGTTCCTCGGGCGCCTGTCCGGGATACAACTGGGCCAGGTCCTCGTCGCTGACCTTGATCAGGTCAGCATGCTGCACCAGTTCACCGATACGCTGGCGCCACAGCTGGATATCCGGCTGCGGGTTGAGTCGCACATTGGGATCGAGACTGATCAGGCGTCGCCCCCGCTCACGGTGCACCAGGGCCAGCAGGGTGTCGGCAATCGGCTGCACCACCAGGGAAAACGAGCCGATATGCAAGCCGCGCACGCTCGGGTCCAGCTCCGGCAGGTGTTCCTGCAGAAGCTGGCGATCGGCACAGCCTTCGCCACGGAAGCTGTAGTGGGGCGAGCCGTCGGCGCCGACCGCCACCATGGCCAGGGTGGTGGGGGCGTCGAACTCCTGCAGGTACCGGGTGTTGACCCCTTCGTCCTGCAGTACCCGTCGCAGGCGTTGGCCCAGGTAATCCCGCGACAGCCCGGCCAGCAGGGCCACGTCAATGCCCATTCGGCGCAGGCCCAGCGCCACATTGAAGGGCGAGCCCCCGGCAATGGCCTGGAACTGCACTTTATTGGCTTGGGTACTTGCGTCATCGACGCTGAAACAATCAAACAGCGCTTCGCCACACACCAGATACATAGTCATTCGCTCTTCAAAGGGTTGCCAGATGCTGTTGATAGCGCGCATACGCCGGCTCGTAGGCCTTCACCTGTTCGGCCTGGGGCCAGGTCTGGCTGTCGAGGTCGAGGCTCACGCAGCGTTTACAGAGTTGCGCCAGGCTAAAGGCCGGGTCCGTCTGCCGTCCATGGCACCAGGCCGCCTGGATCGCCGCACCCAGGGCGGCGGCTTCGGCTTCGCGGGTGCAGATCACCGGGGTGTGCATGATATCGGCGACCATCTGCCGCCATAGCGGACTTTTCGAGCCGCCGCCGATCAGGCGGATGCTCTGGCTTTGCAAGCCATTGGCCCGCAACAGGTCGAGGCCGTAGCGCAGGCCGAAGGTGGTGCCCTCCAGCACCGCGCGGCACAGGTTGGCCTGGGTCAGGTTGTCCAGGGTCATGCCCAGCAGGCTGCCACGGGCCTGGGGTAGGGCGGGGACCCGCTCGCCATTGAAGAACGGCAGCAGGCACAAGCCCTCGGCGCCGATCGGCGCCTGGCCCGCCAAGCGGTTGAAGCTGTCCAGGTCCAGCTCCAGCAGTTGGCGCACCAGGGTGGTGGCGTTGGTCAGGTTCATGGTGCAGATCAGCGGCAGCCAGCCACCGCTGGACGAGCAGAAGGACGCCACCGACGCGTGGCTGACCAGTGGCTGCTCGGCATAGGCATACAGGGTGCCGGAAGAGCCCAGGCTCAGGGTGATGATGCCCGGCTCGATATTGCCGGTGCCGATGGCCCCGAGCATGTTGTCGCCACCGCCGCTGGCCACCAGGGCCTGGGGGTTGATGCCCAGGAGCCCGGCCATCTGCGGCAGTATCGGCCCCACCGGCTGCTGGGCCTGGATCAGTTCCGGCAAGGCACGCTCCAGGCGGCCCTCGGGGTCGATGTGGGCCAACAGGGCCCGGTCCCAGTCACGCCGGCGGACATTGAAGTAACCGGTGCCGGAGGCGTCGCCGTACTCGCTGCAGCAGCGCCCGGTCAGCCAGAAGTTGAGGTAATCGTGGGGCAGCAGGATATGGGCGATGCGCTGGAACAGGGCGGGGTGCTGTTCCCGGGTCCACAGCAGCTTCGACAGGGTGTACCCCGGCGCGAGGGCGATACCCAGGCGCTCAAGAGACCCTTGCTCGCCCCCCAGGTGATCCAGCAGGCGCTGGTTCTCGGCCACGGTTTCGGTGTCGCACCACAGTTTTGCCGGACGCAGCACCTGGCCTTGGTCATCCAGCAGCACCAGGCCGTGCTGCTGGCCGGAGACCGCAAGGCCAAGAATGTCCCGGCCATCGACCCCGGCCGCCTGCAACGCCTGGTGGGTGGCGCTGATGCAGGCTTGCAGCCATTGCCCGGGGTCTTGCTCGCGTCGGCCGTTGGCGCCGCTGATCAGGCTGTGGGGGGCGGCGCCCAGGCCCAGGACGGCGCCGCTGTGGCTGTCGAGGATCAGGGCCTTGGTGCCCTGGGTGCCACAATCGAGACCCAGGTACAGCGCGGCTGTGCTCATCCTGCGCTCCGCGCTGGTTTGGCCAGCAGGCGTTCCAGGGTCCGGCTGACGCCATGCTCGCGCAGGCTGTTGAAGCAGCGCTCAAAGGCGTCGACGAACTCGGCGGACCTGGGGATCGCCGGGCCGAAGATTTCCTCCACTCCCAGCAGGCGCTGGGTCAGCAGGGTGTCGTCCGCCACCAGGGCCTGGCAGAACTCAGCCCGAGGATCGGCAATCGTGTAGCGCACGCCGTTTTCGTCCACGCCCCGCAGGTACAGGGCCCAGGCGGCCACCACCAGGGCCGCCCGCTCGGTATCGCGGCCATCGGCGATCAGGCGGTTGAGGGTGGGCACGGTGAACTTGGGAAATTTCGACGAGCCGTCGCTGCACACCCGCTCCAGCTGGTCGGCGATGGCCTGGTTGGAAAAGCGCTGGACCAGCGTGTCCTTGTAGGCCGCCAGGTCGATGCCCGGCACTGGCGCCAGTTGCGGGGTCACGTCCAGGTCCATGTAGGCGCGCATGTAGGCGACGAACAGCGGGTCGTTCATGGTTTCGTGGACGAAGCGGTAGCCCTTGAGAAAACCCAGGTAGGTCAGGGCCAGGTGGCTGCCGTTGAGCAGTTTGATCTTCATCTCTTCGTAGGGCGTGACATCGTCGGTGAACTGCACGCCCACCTGTTCCCAGGCCGGGCGGCCGTTGACGAACTGGTCTTCCAGGACCCATTGCACAAAGGGCTCGCACACCACCGGCCAGGCATCGTCGATACCGTGCTGGTCGTGCAGTTGCAGGCGGTGGGCGGTGCTGGTCATGGGGGTGATGCGGTCCACCATGGCATTGGGGAAGCTCACCTGGCTGGCGATCCAGTCGTGCAGGTCGGCGTCGCGCCGGGCGGCAAACGCCAGCAGTGCCTTGCGGGTCACGGCGCCGTTGTGGGGCAGGTTATCGCAGGACATCAGGGTGAAGGCGGCAATGCCCGCGGCGCGACGCTTGGCCAGGGCGGCACAGAGGAAGCCGAACACCGTGCGTGGCTGCTGGGGGTGGGCCAGGTCGTGCTGGATCTGCGGCAGGTGGAGCATGAACTCGCCGCTGCTGTCATCGATGCAGTAACCGCCCTCGGTGATGGTCAGGGAGACGATGCGGATCGCTGGGCTGGCCAGCTTGTCGATCAGCGCCTGGGGGTCGTCTTCGGCCAGCAGCATCTGGCTGATGGAACCGATCACCCGCACTTCGTGGTCGTTGCCGTCCCCCAGTTCGAACAGGGTGTAGAGGCAGTCCTGGCCCGCCAGGTCGTCCCGGGCGCGGCGGTCCTCGGCGCGCAGGCCGACCCCGCAGATGCTCCAGTCCAGGCCCAGGCCCCGGTTCATCAGGGCGTCGGTGTAATAGGCCTGGTGCGCCCGGTGAAAACCGCCGACGCCGATGTGCACGATGCCCTGGCGGGTGTCGGCGGCACTGTAGGCCGGCACCTGCACCTGGGGCGGGAGCTGGCTGAGGTTGAAGCGATTGAGTTTCATGCAAGGGCTCTCGGTAATCGGGCGGCGGCCATCAGGCGGCGGCGCGCAGGGAACGGGGAACAGCGACGCCTTGGGCATCGAACAGGTGGCAGTGCTCGGGGTCCAGGCGCAGGTGCAGTTGCTCGCCGCAGCGGCTGGCCAGATCACCGCGGATGCGCAGGGTCAGGGCCTCGCCGCAGGTGCTGCGCACATGGCAGAAGGTGTCGCTGCCCAGGCGTTCGGCCACGTCGCTGGTGACTGGCAGGCTGCCGGGGCCGGGCTCGCCCAGCTCCAGGTGTTCGGGGCGAATGCCCAGGGTCACCGGACTGCCGACCTTGAGCTGCGGATGGCTTTGGCTCAGGCGCAGGCGCGCTCCGGCCTGCAGTTGCACCTCGCACCCCTGGCCGTCCACCTGGCTGACGCTGCCCTTGAGAAAGCCCATCTTCGGTGTGCCGAGAAAGCCTGCGACAAACAGGTTGGCCGGGTTGTGATACAGCTCCAGGGGCGAACCCACCTGTTCCACCCGGCCGCCGTTGAGCACCACCACCTTGTCCGCCAGGGTCATGGCTTCGACCTGATCGTGGGTCACGTAGATCATGGTGGCCTGCAGCTCCTGGTGCAGGCGTGCCAGCTCCAGGCGCATCTGCACCCGCAGCGCGGCATCGAGGTTGGACAGGGGTTCGTCGAACAGGAAGATCTTCGGGGTGCGCACGATGGCCCGGCCGATGGCCACGCGCTGGCGCTGGCCGCCGGACAGTTGCTTGGGCTTGCGTTCGAGCATCGGCCCCAGTTCGAGAATGCGCGCCGCCTCGTCGACCTTCTGTTGCACCTGGGCCTTGTCGACCCCGGCCAGGTCCAGGGCGAAGGACATGTTCTTGCGCACGCTCATGTGCGGGTACAGGGCGTAGGTCTGGAACACCATGGCCAGGTCGCGCTTGGCCGGGCTGACTTGGGTGATGTCGCGCCCGTCCAGCTCGATGCTGCCGCTGCTGACTTCCTCCAGCCCGGCGATCAGCCGCAGCAGGGTGGACTTGCCGCAGCCGGAGGGGCCGACGAAGACCACGAATTCCTTGTCGTTCACTTCAAGGTCGATGCCCTTGATGATCTCGAAGCCTTCGAAGCCTTTTTGCAGGTTGCTGATTTTCAGGTGAGCCATGGGGTGTCTCCAACAATTCGAGGGTTACTTCACTGCGCCAAAGGACAGGCCGCGCACCAGTTGCTTCTGGCTGATCCAGCCGAAGATCAGGATCGGCGCGCAGGCCAGGGTCGAGACCGCCGAGAGCTTGGCCCAGAACAGCCCTTCGGGGCTGGAGTAGGAGGCGATCAGCGCGGTCAGCGGGGCGGCATTGGAGGAGGTCAGGTTCAGCGACCAGAAGGCTTCGTTCCAGCACAGGATCAGCGACAGCAGCGCGGTGGAGGCCAGGCCGCCCTTGGCGATGGGCATCAGCACCCGGAGCATTTCCTGGGCCAGGGTCGCGCCGTCCAGGCGCGCGGCTTCGAGGATGTCCCGGGGGATGTCCTTGAAGTAGGTGTAAACCATCCACACCACGATCGGCAGGTTGATCAGGGTGTAGATCACGATCAGCGCGATGCGCGTGTCCAGCAGGCCGAAACTCTTGGCCAGCAGGTAGATGGGCATCAGCACCCCCACCGGCGGCAGCATCTTGGTGGAGAGCATCCACAGCAGGGTGCGCTTGGTGTTGCGGGTCTCGTAGAAGGCCATGGAGTAGGCCGCCGGCACCGCGATCAGCAGGCACAGGGCGGTGGCGCTGAAGGAGATCAGCACCGAGTTCCAGGCAAAGGCCAGGTAGTTGCTGCGCTCGTTGATGTGCAGGTAGTTCTCAAGCGTCGGCGTGAAGATGAACTGCGGCGGCGTGGCGAAGGCGTCGATTTCGCTCTTGAAGCTGGTCAGCACCATCCAGAAGATCGGGAAGAAGATCAGGATCGCGATGGCCCAGGCCAGGGTGCCCAGTAGCAGGCTTTGCAGGCGTCGGGATTGTTGCAGGGTCATGGCGGGCACCTCAGCTCTGGTCAGTCAGGTTCTTGCCGATCATCCGTACCAGGATGATCGCGGCGATGTTGGCGATGACCACGGCGATCAAGCCGCCGGCGGAAGCCATGCCCACGTCGAACTGCACCAGCGCCTGGTTGTAGATCAGGTAGGCCAGGTTGGTCGAGGCGTAGCCCGGGCCGCCGTTGGTGGTGGTGAAGATTTCGGCGAACACCGAGAGCAGGAAGATGGTCTCGATCATCACCACCACGGCGATGGGGCGCGCCAGGTGGGGCAGGGTCAGGTGCCAGAAGATCGCGATGGGGCCGGCACCGTCCAGGCGCGCGGCCTCTTTCTGTTCCTGGTCCAGGGACTGCATGGCGGTCATCAGGATCAGGATGGCGAACGGCAGCCACTGCCAGGAGACGATGATGATGATCGACAGCAGCGGGTAGTGGGCCAGCCAGTCCACTGGCTGGGCGCCGAACAGCTTCCACAGCGCCGCCAGAATCCCCGAGACCGGGTGGAAAATCAGGTTCTTCCAGATCAGCGCGCCCACCGTGGGCATGATGAAGAACGGCGAGATCAGCAGGACCCGGACAATGCCCCGGCCGAGGAATTCGCTGGCCTCCAGCAGGGCACTGATCAGCACTCCGAGCACCACGCTGATCAGCAGCACGCTGCCCACCAGCAACAGGGTGTTGGTGGCCCCGGGCACAAAGCCCGAGTCGCTGAGGAAGTAGCTGAAGTTCTCCAGGCCCACGAACGGGTTTTCACCGGGGTACAGCAGGTTGTAGCGGATCAGCGAGAAGTACAGGGTCATGCCCAGGGGCACGATCATCCACAGCAGCAACAACGCCACCGAGGGGCTGACCAGGAACCAGCCGGGGTTGGCCAGGCGACGCTTGCGGGGGGCCGCCTGCGCTGGCAGATGGAGCTTGGCAGTCGAGGTATTCATGAGGATCACAACCAGTTGGGTATGAGGGGGCGCGACACTGCGCTGGCGTGGCCGGGTTGCGCGTAGGAGCTGGCTTGCCAGCGAAGGCGTCCTTGAACACTGCGCAAGACTCAAGGGCCTCTTCGCCGGCCAGCCGGCTCCTACAAGGCGTGCCGGGTTATTTCGGGTAGCCGGCGCGCTTCATTTCCCGTTCGGTGCTCTGCTGCGCGGCTGCCAGGGCCTGGTCCACGGTGGTCTGGCCGATCAGCGCCGCGGAAAATAGCTTGCCGACCTGGGTACCAATGGCCTGGAACTCGGGAATGGTCACCAGCTGGATGCCGATGTATGGCACCGGCTTGAGGGTCGGTTTGCTCGGGTCCACCGCCTTCAGCGATTCCAGGGTGATCCGGGCGAACGGCGCGGCGCTCATGTAGGCCTGGCTGTAGGTGGAGGCGCGGGTGCCCGGCGGCACGTTGGCGATGCCGTCCTTCTCGGCCACCAGGGCTGCGTATTCCTTGGAGGTGGCCCAGGTGGTGAAGGTCTTCGCGGCGTCCTTGGCCTTGGAGCTGGCGGGGATCGCCAGGGACCAGGAGTACAGCCAGGCGCTGCCCTTGTCAGTGACCTGGTGCGGCGCGTAGGTGAAGCCCACCTGCTGGGCGACCTTGCTCTGGCTCTGGTCGATGACAAAGGAGCCGGCGACGCTGGCGTCGACCCAGATCGCGCACTTGCCGCTGTTGAACAGCGCCAGGTTTTCATTGAAACCGTTGCTGGAGGCCCCGGGCGGGCCGGACTTCTTCATGTTGTCGACATAGAAGCTCAGGGCGTTCTTCCATTCTGGCCCGCTGAACTCGGGCTGCCATTGTTCATCGAACCAGCGTGCGCCGTAGCTGTTGGCCAGGGTGGTGATCAGGGCCATGTTCTCGCCCCAGCCGGCCTTGCCCCGCAGGCACAGGCCGTATTGCTCCTGTTCGGGCTTGTTGAGCCTGGCGGCGAATGCGCCGATCTGTTCCCAGGTCGGCCGCTCCGGCATGCTCAGGCCGGCCGCCTGGAACAGGTCGGTGCGGTAGTAGGTCATGGAGCTTTCGGCATAGAACGGCAGGGCGTAGAGGGTGCCCTTGACCGACAGCCCTTCACGGACCGAAGGGAAGACATCGTCCAGGTCATAGGCGGCGGGCAGGTCCTGCATCGCTTGCAGCCAGCCCTTGGCGCCCCAGAGTGCGGCTTCGTACATGCCGATGGTGAGCACGTCGAACTGGCCGCCCTGGGTGGCGATGTCGGTGGTCAGGCGCTGGCGCAGGACGTTTTCTTCCAGCACCACCCAGTTCAGCTGGATGTCCGGGTGCTGGCTCTCGAAGGTTTTCGACAGCCGTTGCATGCGGATCATGTCGCTGTTGTTGACGGTGGCGATGGTCAGGGTCTGGGCGCCGAAGGTGACGCTGCTGAGGGTCATGCAGGTGCTGAGGAGCAGGGCTTGGGTGCAAGGTTTCATCGGTCACTCCTCTTCTGCGCCAGTGCTGACGACAGAAGGACGGTTATTGTTGTTATGTCTTCCGCCAGAGAGGAAGAATGTGGGCTGATTACAGCCCTCAAACGCGGCGCTGACAAATCATCCATGACACTGGAGTTGATACTTTTTTGCACTGCTTTGCTGGCGCTGCCAGGGCTCGGGTCTCGATTTGCAGGGCTTGCCCCGGGTTCAAGCCGCTACGGAGCCCGCGAATCCGTATCGGTTTCAAGGGGGGGCGGGAGGCGACTCTTAGCCCAAAGCCCACTGGCATTTTTCCGATCACTGCCTAAGATGGCCGTCCTAAACCCCGATCCAGGAAACCCTTGGCCACGATGTCCGAAAAAGACACCATCTCCATGCAACTGGTGCGTGAGGCGCTGCTGCAAAGCTGCGCTCCGGGCGCGGCCACCGATGAAGTGCTGCACAAGGTCGGCATCGATCCGGCGGGCTTGCAGCAGGGCCGGGCACGGGTCCCGGCCAGTGCCTATGCGCGGCTCTGGCGCCTGCTGGCTCGGCGTCTGGATGACGAGTTCTTCGGTATGGACCCGCGCAAGCTGAAGTCCGGCAGCCTGGCCTTTCTCTGTCGCTCGGCCATGGCCCAGCCGACCCTGGCCATGGGGCTGGATTCGGTGCTGGGCTTTCTGTCGCTGATGTTCGAGCGCCTGCCGGCGCAACTGGTGCACCAGCAGAGCCTGGCGGAAATCGTCCTGTTGGAGGATGAACACGAGCCGCGGCGGGCCTTTACCTACTTCACTTACTGGATGATCGTCCACGGCGTGGCCTGCTGGCTGGCGGGTCGGCGGATTCCGATCCTGGCCATCGAACTGCGTTGCCCGCAGCCGGATTTCTGCGACGACTACCGGGTGATGTTCTCCGACAACCTGCGCTTTGACCGGCCGCGCACGCGGATGATCATCGCCGCCGACTGCCTGGACCTGCCCATCAAGCGCAGCGAGGCGGAACTCAAGCGCTTTCTGGCCCATGCCCCGGCCAATATCCTGGTGAAATACCGCGATCCCGAAAGCCTGGCCAGCCGCATCAAGCAGCAACTGCGGCAATTGCCGGGGGAGCAGTGGCCGGAGAGTGAAAGCCTGGCCCAGAGCCTGTGCATGTCCGCCTCGACCCTGCGCCGGCGCCTGGCGGAAGAGGGCCAGAGCTACCAGGCCCTCAAGGACAGCGTGCGCAAGGAACTGGCGATTGTCTGGCTGGCAGAGCCGCAACTGAGTTTCGCCGAGATAGCCGGGCGCCTGGGGTTTGCCGACACCAGCTCGTTCTACAAGGCGTTTCGCAAATGGTCCGGTTCCAACCCCGGGCACTATCGCAGCCTGATCCTCAACGACCCGGACCTCTCATAGGAACCGGCTTGCCGACAAAGGAGCCGCAAGCCCTGCGCCGCCCCGGCCGATGCCTTCGCTGGCAAGCCAGCTCCTACAGCAGTCAGATACACCGTGCAGTTCCCTGTAGGAGCCGGCTTGCCGGCGAAGAGGCCCGCAAGCCATGCGCCGCTCCGACAGATCCGGCCATCTCGCAGGGGCAGCGCGGGCGCTTGGCCAAACCGGTCACGCAACTTGATAGCTTTGACCATTGTTCCACAAGGGCTCTGGCGCCAGTATTTCCCCGGTTTTCATGAGGTTCCCATCCTAATAAGAACAGCGAGGGATTCTGGCAATGCGCAACTACCTGTCCGCTATCAAAGAGTTCAACTATCAGCACACCGTCGACGCCGCCCTTGCAGGCTCGCTGTCGGCGCTCAATGCCTGTGTCGAATGCTGTGACCGGCATGCATTGCCCGGTCGTATCGCGCTGTTCTGGGAAGGCCGGGACGGCAGCAGCGCCACCTACACCTTCACTGAACTGCAGGACAAGGCCGCTCGCCTGGCCAATTTCCTCCTGGCCCAGGGGGTCGGCAAGGGCGACAAGGTCGCCGGACTGTTGCCGCGCAATGTCGAACTCTTGATCACGGTGCTTGCCACCTGGCGTATCGGCGCGGTGTACCAGCCGCTGTTCACTGCCTTTGGCCCCAAGGCCATCGAGCATCGCTTGAACAGTTCCCAGGCCAAGGTGGTGGTCACCGACGGGGTCAACCGACCCAAGCTCCTGGAGGTCGCCGATTGCCCCACTGTCGTCACAGTGGGAGGCGCCAAGGGCCAGGGCATCGTGCGCGGCGATTTCAGTTTCTGGGCCGAGCTGGAACAGTACCCGGCCCAGTGCGAACCGGTGCTGCTCAGTGGTGAAGACCCCTTCCTGCTGATGTTCACTTCCGGCACCACCGGCCCGTCCAAGGCCCTGGAAGTGCCGCTCAAGGCCATTGTCGCGTTCCAGGCCTACACCCGCGACGCCGTGGACCTGCGCCCGGAAGACGCCTTCTGGAACGTCGCCGACCCGGGCTGGGCCTATGGCATCTATTTCGGCGTCACCGGGCCCCTGGGCCTGGGCCACCCGATCACTTTCTACGACGGCCCCTTCACCCTGGAAAGCACCTGCCGGGTGATCAACAAGTACGGCATCACCAACCTCACCGGTTCGCCCACGGCCTACCGCCTGCTGATCGCCGGCGGCGACCAGTTCGCCCGGTCGATCAAGGGCCGCCTGCGCATCGTCAGCAGCGCCGGCGAGCCGCTGAACCCGGAAGTGATCCGTTGGTTCGCCGAGCAGCTGGACGTGGTGATCCACGACCACTACGGCCAGACCGAGCTGGGCATGGTGCTGTGCAACCACCACGGCCTGGACCACCCGGTGCATGTCGGCGCCGCCGGCTTTGCCTCGCCGGGCCACCGCATCGTGGTGCTGGACGAAGAGTACCGGGAGCTGGGTGTCGGTCAGCCGGGGATCCTGGCCATCGACCGCAGACAGTCGCCGATGTGCTGGTTCGCCGGTTACGCCGGGGTGCCGACCAAGGCCTTTGTCGGCGATTACTACCTCAGCGGTGACACCGTCGAGCTGAACCAGGACGGCAGCATTAGCTTTGTCGGCCGCAGCGATGATGTGATCACCACCTCCGGCTATCGGGTGGGCCCTTTCGATGTGGAAAGCGCCCTGATCGAACACCCGGCGGTGGTGGAAGCGGCGGTGGTAGGCAAGCCCGATCCCGAACGCACCGAGCTGGTGAAAGCCTTTGTGGTGCTCAGCGAGCAGTACCGCGCCACCCCGGAGTTGGCCGAGGAGTTGCGCCAGCACGTGCGCAAGCGCCTGGCGGCCCATTCCTACCCCCGCGAAATCGAATTTGTCAGCGACTTGCCGAAAACCCCCAGCGGCAAATTGCAGCGCTTTATCTTGCGCAACCAGGAAATCGCCAAGGCTCAAGAGGCCGCGGCGTCAACAGCTACCGCATGAACAGGATTTGAATGATGGACATTGCAAACCAGGTGTTTCTCGTCAGTGGCGGTGCGTCCGGCCTCGGTGCCGCCAGCGCTGAAATGCTCGTCGCCGCCGGCGCAAAAGTGATGCTGGTGGACCTCAACGCCGAGGCCGTGGCGGCCAAGGCCCAGCAACTGGGCTGCCAGAGCGTGGTGGCGGACATCAGCCAGGAAGCGGCGGCCGAAGCGGCGGTGCAGGCCACGGTCAAGGCCTTTGGCAAGCTCAACGGGCTGGTCAACTGCGCCGGTATCGTGCGGGGCGAGAAAATCCTCGGCAAGAATGGCCCCCACGCTCTGGCCAGCTTCAGCCAGGTGATCAACGTCAACCTGATCGGCAGTTTCAACCTGTTGCGCCTGGCCGCGGCGGCCATCGCCGAAAGCACTGCCGACGCCGAGGGCGAGCGCGGGGTGATCATCAACACCGCCTCCATCGCCGCCTTCGACGGGCAGATCGGCCAGGCCGCCTATGCGGCGTCCAAGGGTGCCATTGCCAGCCTGACCCTGCCGGTGGCCCGTGAGCTGGCACGCTTCGGCATCCGGGTGATGACCATCGCCCCGGGGATCTTCGAAACCCCGATGATGGCCGGCATGAGCGAGGAAGTACGGGCCGGTCTGGCCGCGGGCGTGCCGTTTCCGCCGCGCCTGGGCAAACCCGCCGAGTACGCCGCGCTGGTGCGGCATATCATTGAAAACAGCATGCTCAACGGTGAGGTGATCCGTCTCGACGGTGCCTTGCGCATGGCCGCCAAGTAAGGAGGAATTCTCATGTCCATTGCCCACGATCCGATTGTCATTGTCAGCGCCGTCCGCACCCCCATGGGCGGTTTCCAGGGTGAACTCAAAGGCCTCAGCGCCCCGCAACTGGGGAGCGAGGCCATCCGCGCCGCGGTGCAGCGCGCCGGCATTGCGGCTGACGCAGTAGAAGAAGTGCTGTTCGGCTGCGTGCTGTCTGCCGGCCTCGGCCAGGCCCCGGCGCGCCAGGCCGCCCTGGGCGCGGGCCTGGACAAGGGCACCCGTTGCACCACCCTGAACAAGATGTGCGGTTCCGGCATGGAGGCCACCATCCTGGCCCACGACATGCTGCTGGCCGGCAGCGCCGAGGTGGTGATCGCCGGTGGCATGGAAAGCATGTCCAACGCCCCATACCTGCTGGACCGTGCCCGCAGCGGCTACCGCATGGGCCACGGCAAGGTCCTGGACCACATGTTCCTCGATGGCCTGGAAGACGCCTACGACAAGGGCCGCCTGATGGGCACCTTCGCCGAAGACTGCGCCGAGGCCAACGGTTTCACCCGTCAGGCCCAGGATGAGTTTGCCGTGGCTTCCCTGACCCGCGCCCAGCAGGCGATCAAGGACGGTCTGTTCAAGGACGAGATCGTTCCTCTGCAGGTGATGATCGGTAAAGAGTCGAAGCTGATCAGCGATGACGAGCAGCCGCCCAAGGCCAAGCTGGACAAGATCGCCACCCTGAAGCCGGCGTTCCGCGACGGTGGCACGGTGACCGCGGCCAACTCCAGTTCGATCTCCGACGGTGCCGCGGCCCTGGTGCTGATGCGTCGTTCCGCAGCCGAGCAACGCGGCCTCAAGCCCTTGGCGGTGATCCATGGCCACTCGGCCTTTGCCGACACCCCGGGGTTGTTCCCGGTGGCGCCGGTGGGTGCCATCGAGCGATTGATGAAAAAGACCGGCTGGTCCTTGCAGGACGTGGACCTGTTCGAGATCAACGAAGCCTTCGCTGTGGTCAGCCTGGTGACCATGAGCAAGCTGGAAATCCCCCACGCCAAGGTCAACGTCCACGGCGGCGCCTGCGCCCTGGGCCACCCCATCGGCGCTTCCGGCGCGCGGATTCTGGTGACCCTGCTGTCGGCCCTGCGCCAGAAGGGCCTCAAGCGTGGCGTGGCCGCGATCTGCATCGGCGGTGGTGAAGCCACGGCCATGGCCGTTGAATGCCTGTAACGAGGAATCCCGATGTTGCCCAATGACGAACAACTGCAGATCAGCGACGCCGCCCGGCAATTTGCCCAGGAACGCCTCAAGCCTTTCGCCGCCGAGTGGGATCGCGAGCACCGTTTTCCCAAGGAAGCCATCGCCGAAATGGCCGAGCTGGGCTTCTTCGGCATGCTGGTGCCTGAACAGTGGGGTGGCTGCGACACCGGCTACCTGGCCTATGCCATGGCCCTGGAAGAAATCGCCGCCGGTGACGGTGCCTGCTCCACCATCATGAGCGTGCACAACTCGGTGGGCTGCGTGCCGATCCTCAAGTTCGGCAATGACGAGCAGAAAGAGCGTTTCCTCAAGCCCCTGGCCAGCGGCGCCATGCTCGGCGCCTTCGCCCTCACCGAGCCCCAGGCCGGCTCCGATGCCAGCAGCCTGAAGACTCGGGCTCGTCGCGATGGCGATCACTATGTGCTCAACGGCTGCAAGCAGTTCATCACCTCGGGGCAGAACGCCGGGGTGGTGATCGTGTTCGCGGTCACCGACCCGGCGGCCGGCAAGCGCGGCATCAGCGCCTTTATCGTGCCCACCGATGCGCCGGGCTATAAGGTCGCGCGCATCGAGGACAAGCTCGGCCAGCACGCCAGCGACACCTGCCAGATCCTTTTCGAGGATGTGAAGGTGCCGCTGGCCAACCGCCTGGGGGAGGAGGGCGAGGGCTACAAGATCGCCCTGGCCAACCTTGAAGGCGGGCGCGTGGGCATTGCCTCGCAGTCGGTGGGCATGGCCCGGGCGGCGTTCGAAGCGGCGCGTGACTACGCCCGTGAGCGCGAGACCTTCGGCAAGCCGATCATCGAGCACCAGGCCGTGGCGTTCCGCCTGGCGGACATGGCCACCCAGATCGCCGTGGCGCGCCAAATGGTGCACTACGCTGCCGCCCTGCGCGACAGCGGCAAGCCGGCCCTGGTGGAAGCCTCGATGGCCAAGCTGTTCGCCTCGGAAATGGCCGAGAAGGTCTGTTCGGCGGCGTTGCAAACCCTGGGCGGTTATGGCTACTTGAGCGACTTCCCGCTGGAGCGCATCTACCGCGACGTGCGCATCTGCCAGATCTACGAAGGCACCAGCGACATCCAGCGCATGGTCATTTCGCGCAATCTCTGACTTATAGCAGGAGCTGATTCATGAGCTACGAAACCATTTTGTTGGACATCAAGGACCGTGTCGGTCTGATCACCCTCAACCGTCCCCAGGCGCTGAACGCCCTCAACGCGCAGATCGTCGGTGAGGTGAACCAGGCCCTGGACCGCCTGGAAGCCGACCCGCAGATCGGCTGCATCGTCATCACCGGCTCGAAGAAAGCCTTCGCCGCCGGTGCCGACATCAAGGAAATGGCCGAACTCACCTACCCGCAGATCTACCTCGACGACCTGTTCAGCGACAGCGACCGCGTGGCCAACCGGCGCAAGCCGATCATCGCCGCGGTCAACGGCTTCGCCCTGGGTGGCGGCTGCGAACTGGCCTTGATGTGCGACTTCATCCTGGCCGGTGACAACGCCAAGTTCGGCCAGCCGGAAATCAACCTCGGCGTGCTGCCGGGCATGGGCGGCACCCAGCGCCTGACCCGCGCCGTGGGCAAGGCCAAGGCCATGGAAATGTGCCTGACCGGACGCTTTATCGACGCCGTGGAAGCCGAGCGTTGCGGCATCGTCGCGCGCATCGTCCCAGCGGACGACCTGGTGGAAGAAGCCCTGAAAGTCGCCGCCCTGATTGCCGCAAAATCGATCCCGGTGAGCATGATGATCAAGGAAAGCGTGAACCGCGCCTTCGAAGTCAGCCTGTCCGAAGGTGTGCGCTTCGAACGCCGGGTGTTCCACGCGGCGTTCGCCACCCAGGACCAGAAAGAGGGCATGGCCGCCTTCATCGCCAAGCGTGATCCGCAGTTCAAGGATCAGTAACCGCACCGCCCCTGGCAGGACGCGGCGTCCATCCAGCGTCCCTGCAGCCTCAACCGCAGCGCCTAGGGTCTGTTCCCGTTTGGCCCAGCAACGTGGCTCGTCACCAAACGGGAACAGACCCTAGCTGCGGTTGATGGAGACTCCCCCCTCAACCAGCATCGCCGTCCCGCTGACGAAACTGGCGGCGTCCGACGCGAGGAACAGCGCCGCGCGGGCAATTTCCTCGGGACGGGCGAGGCGCTTGAGGGCATGCAGGTTTTCGACAAAAGCGCGTTTCTCAGGCGTGTCGGTGGCTGCTCGGCCCATGGGTGTGTCGGTGCCTCCGGGCAGTAGCGCGTTGGCGCGAATGCCATGGGGGCCTTCTTCAGCCGCGATGACCTGGGTCAAGCCGATCAGCGCGGCCTTGCTCGCGGCATACGCCGCCATGCCGGGAAAACCGACGTGGTGCCCGACAAAGCTGGAAGTGAAAATGATCGACCCTGCGCCCCGGCTGCGCAGAGCCGGCAACTGGTACTTGGCCCCAAGAAAGGCACTGGTCAAGTTGCAGTCGAGCACGGCCTGCCACTGGTCCAGGGTCAGCTCGGAGACGGACCGGGTTTCACCGGTCATTCCGGCGTTGTTGAACGCGATATCCAAGCCACCGAAACGCTCCAGCGCCAGCGCCACAAGGCGCTCGGCCAGTGCCTCGCTGCGAATGTCACCGGCAACCCCAAGTGCCTCGCCACCGGCTTGCTGGATCTGGGCCACCAACGCATCCAGGGCGTCGCCCCGACGGCCGGTCACTATCAGGCGCGCGCCCTCTTGGGCGAACAGCAGGGCGGCAGCCTGACCGATTCCCGACGTGGCCCCCGTGACAATCGCGACTTTGTCTTGCAGTTGTTTCATGATTGACCTCCTTTGCCTGAGCGTTGGGCCAACCCTAGGCCGCGGCGAACGGCGCGGAACTCCGGATCTTGCGTTGAATATCTTTTTCAACGCACCGCGCTGATCGCCGGCAAATCGATGTTTTTTGCCTCGGCGGCACCTGTGACAATCAGGCGCCCCGAGTCCGAGTGCCTTTCAGAGAACTCCTAGATTTATCGTCCTGGTCCTTTGTTATGGTGCGGCGCCGGCTTTGTTTTGCGCCGCATCAGTGCCATCAAGGAGGACCTGCACAATGAATGACGCCGTTCGGATGAGGACCATTTGCACCGGCCAGGCAATCACTATGCCGGGCGGTGGCGACGTACACCTGATCGCGCCGCCGCCCAAGCCCTGCGTGACCATCGTGGTGCACGGCGTCAACGATCTGGCCGGTTGCTACGAGCGCATCGAGCGCGGCCTGTGCGAGGGGCTCAACGAGCGCCTGGACATGTCGCCGACCTTGCCCAATGGCGCGAGCAACCCGGGCTTTCTGCGTCCGGCCAGCTACAGCCTGCCCGAGGACGATGACGGCAAGGCCCGCAACCCCGACGCGGTGTACTACCGGCGCAAGTTCGCCGCGGCGGCCAACGGCGCCGACACCCGCAGCGTGGTCATACCGTTCTACTGGGGCTTTCGCGAGGAAGAGCGGCACATTATCAAGGACGCT
>NZ_JAVAJH010000008.1:0-362094 GCF_030718165.1 Pseudomonas sp. LPH60 | reverse complement strand
GTGGATTTGATTTTTATCTGCCCGATCGACCTGCTCGCCAAGTGGTGCTTTCTATGCAATGGTTTTGGGCATGGCTATCATGCCGGGCTCATTGTGAGGCGGATACTGCATGTCGACGTTGTTAGAGCTTCTAAAGGATGGGCGATTTCACTCGGGCCAGGCGCTCGGAGAGGTGCTGGGTGTTAGTCGTAGTGCCATATGGAAGCAGTTACAGCTTCTTGAGGCGGAATTGGGGCTTGTCATCCATAAGGTACGAGGTCGTGGATATCAGTTGGCCACTCCAATCACTTTGTTGAGCAGTGCGGAGATAAGTCGGTGCTCTTCTCCCAGCAGTGCTTGGGACGTTCGAATTTTTGATTCTATCGACTCCACAAATGCTGAGGCACTGCGATCCATCGAGGGGGGGGCTGTGGCTCCTTTTCTGGTGCTAGCTGAGCGTCAGACCTCAGGGCGTGGCCGGCGTGGACGCAAGTGGATAAGTCCTTTTGCCGAGAATATCTATTACAGCTTGGTCTTGCGCATAGATGGAGGTCTCCGGCAATTGGAGGGTCTCAGTCTGGTCGTAGGGTTGGCGGTTATGCATACCCTTCGTGAGTATGGAATCCCAAGTGCGGGTTTGAAGTGGCCAAACGATGTTTTGGTTGGTCAGAAGAAGGTCGCGGGAATACTTTTGGAGCTGGTGGGCGATCCTGCGGACGTGTGTCATGTGGTCCTGGGGGTTGGGATTAATGTGAATATGCAGAGCGCTGAGGGGGTCGATCAGGAGTGGACCTCGATAAGGTTGGAGTCTGGCCAGGTCACTGATCGCAATCAGCTGGTTGCTCGATTGAGTGAGACCCTTGTGGCTTATCTGGAGCGTCATCGGCTGGATGGTTTCTCCGCTATCCAGGGCGAATGGGAGCAAGGTCATCTCTGGCAGGGGCGTGAGGTGTCTCTGATTGCGGGGGTCAATAAGATCGATGGTGTCGTGCTGGGTATTGATCGCCAAGGGGCGTTGCGGTTGAGCGTTGAAGGTGAAGAGAAAACTTATAGCGGTGGGGAGCTCAGTCTAAGGTTGCGTGATGATCCTTGAGTTTGGCTGCGAAACGCCATGAAATGTGCCTGCGCTACCTTAGGCTAATAGGTGGGGAGGCTTGTATAGCTGCTCTGGGCGTTGTGTTGGTTTCGCAGGATCAGTTTGTTCGTGATTTGTTTTTTCGAGTTGACTAAGGCTTGTCTTTCGTCTCGAGGTATTTATGCGCTGGCTGTTTCTGTTGTTACTGGTCCTCAATGGTTTCTATTACATCTGGCACCAGCAAGAAGCACCTCTTCGTGCGAAAGAGGTTATGCCTCTCTCGCTCTATCGAGGCTCTCAGCAAGATATTCGCTTGTTGAGTGAGTCTGCAGATTCGGTCGAGCGGAGGGATAAGGGGAGGGTTGGAGAGGTTGATGCAAGCTGTCTCTATCTGGGGGGCTTTGCTCGTCGAGATATGGCTCAGATGCTTGAGCTGCGGCTTATAGGGCTGGGGGCGGATGTCAGGCTACTGTCCTTGAGTGTTCCTGGATCTTCTGGTTTCTGGTTGCGTGTGGCCCCTGAGAGCAAGCATTTGCTGGATGATCTACAGCTGCAGAACCTTGCTAAGGAATTCAATGAGTTAAAACATAAAATAATGCCTTGTGAGGGGCTTGCAACTGTCGAATAGGTTGCATAGAATGGCGCCCGCTCCGCAGTGAAGACCTTTTTAGGTTAAAGCAGCAGAGCTAAGTCAACGCAGCTAACCTCAAGATTTTATTGAGAAAATGCTTGACAGAAAGGTAGCGTAGTATAAAATGCTGCCTCGCTTAGGAGGGGTTCCCGAGCGGCCAAAGGGATCAGACTGTAAATCTGACGTCTACGACTTCGAAGGTTCGAATCCTTCCCCCTCCACCAGATTTAGCGAGAGCTGCAGGCTCCGCGGGTATAGTTTAGTGGTAGAACCTCAGCCTTCCAAGCTGATGATGCGGGTTCGATTCCCGCTACCCGCTCCAGGTTTGCAGATTTTGCAAAGTGTTACGCTCTTGTAGCTCAGTTGGTAGAGCACACCCTTGGTAAGGGTGAGGTCAGCGGTTCAAATCCGCTCAAGAGCTCCATATAACAAGGCAGATATGAAAATATCTGCCTTTGTTTTAATGGCTTGTGTGACTTGCTCAATTCTTCTCCTAGGGGTGATTTCGATGGCTAAGGAAAAGTTCGAACGTAATAAGCCGCACGTTAACGTGGGTACTATCGGTCACGTTGACCACGGTAAGACCACTCTGACTGCTGCTCTGACTCGCGTTTGTTCCGAGGTTTTCGGTTCGGCTCGTGTTGACTTCGACAAGATCGACAGTGCCCCAGAAGAAAAGGCTCGTGGTATCACCATCAACACTGCACACGTAGAGTACGATTCGCACATTCGTCACTACGCGCACGTTGACTGCCCAGGTCACGCCGACTACGTCAAAAACATGATCACCGGTGCTGCCCAGATGGACGGCGCGATCCTGGTTTGCTCGGCTGCCGATGGTCCGATGCCACAAACTCGTGAGCACATCCTGCTGTCCCGTCAGGTAGGCGTTCCGTACATCGTTGTCTTCCTGAACAAGGCTGACATGGTTGACGACGCTGAGCTGCTGGAACTGGTTGAGATGGAAGTGCGCGATCTGCTGAGCACTTACGACTTCCCAGGTGATGACACTCCGATCATCATCGGTTCGGCTCTGATGGCCCTGAACGGCCAAGACGACAACGAAATGGGTACCACCGCTGTTAAGCGTCTGGTAGAAACTCTGGACACTTACATCCCAGAGCCAGAGCGTGCAATCGACAAGCCGTTCCTGATGCCAATCGAGGACGTATTCTCGATCTCCGGTCGTGGCACCGTGGTAACTGGTCGTGTTGAGCGTGGCATCGTTCGCATCCAGGAAGAAGTTGAGATCGTTGGTCTGCGCGATACTCAGAAGACTACCTGCACCGGCGTTGAAATGTTCCGCAAGCTGCTCGACGAAGGTCGTGCTGGCGAGAACTGCGGCGTTCTGCTGCGTGGTACCAAGCGTGACGACGTTGAGCGTGGCCAGGTTCTGGTTAAGCCAGGTACCGTTAAGCCGCACACCAAGTTCACCGCTGAAGTTTATGTTCTGAGCAAGGAAGAAGGCGGCCGTCATACTCCGTTCTTCAAAGGCTACCGTCCACAGTTTTACTTCCGTACTACTGACGTGACTGGTAACTGCGAGCTGCCAGAAGGCGTTGAAATGGTAATGCCAGGTGACAACATCCAGATGACTGTCACTCTGATCAAAACAATCGCGATGGAAGATGGTCTGCGTTTCGCTATCCGTGAAGGCGGTCGTACCGTCGGCGCCGGCGTCGTGGCCAAAGTCATCGAATAAGCTCTTGAAATATCTCCATCGGGCCGACATAATGGTCGGCCTGATTTTGTTTTTAGGTCAGTAGCTCAATTGGCAGAGCGACGGTCTCCAAAACCGTAGGTTGGGGGTTCGATTCCCTCCTGACCTGCCAGATTCACTCAATGTGTCTGGCTTTCTTTTCACAGGATCTTCATAGATGACTCCTAAGGCTGAAGCTCAAGGCTCTCGCTTCGATCTGCTCAAGTGGCTCGTTGTGGTTGCTTTGGTGATTGTTGGTGTTGTTGGCAATCAGTACTATTCTGCTTCGCCGATCCTGTATCGCGTATTGGCGCTGCTTGCCATTGCCGCAGTTGCTGCCTTCATTGGTCTGCAAACTGCCAAGGGCAAGTCGTTCTTCGTGTTGGTTAAGGAAGCGCGCACTGAGATTCGTAAAGTCGTATGGCCAACTCGCCAAGAGACCACGCAGACCACGCTTATTGTAGTGGCTGTGGTTCTGGTTATGGCGTTGCTGTTGTGGGGGCTAGATTCCCTGCTTGGCTGGCTTGTTTCCTTGATTGTTGGCTAAGGGTGTCCCGTGGCTAAGCGTTGGTACGTTGTGCATGCTTACTCGGGTTACGAGAAGCATGTAATGCGCTCGTTGATCGAGCGTGTAAAGCTGGCTGGCATGGAAGATGGCTTCGGCGAGATTCTGGTCCCCACTGAAGAAGTGGTTGAGATGCGCAATGGCCAGAAGCGCAAAAGCGAGCGCAAGTTCTTTCCAGGCTATGTGCTGGTTCAAATGGACATGAATGAGGGTACTTGGCACTTGGTCAAGGACACCCCTCGTGTCATGGGTTTCATTGGTGGTACTGCTGATAAGCCAGCGCCTATCACTGATAAAGAGGCGGAAGCAATTCTGCGTCGCGTTGCTGATGGCAGCGATAAGCCCAAGCCTAAGACGCTGTTCGAGCCAGGTGAAGTGGTCCGTGTTACTGACGGCCCGTTCGCAGACTTTAACGGTACGGTCGAAGAAGTTAACTACGAAAAGAGCCGGATCCAAGTGGCGGTGCTCATTTTCGGTCGCTCTACTCCGGTAGAGCTAGAGTTCAGTCAGGTCGAGAAGGTCTAACTGGACGAGAATCCCATACCCCGCAGCCTTAGGCTGTGGGGTTTTTTCGTCACTGGGATAAACGCGCAAGTAACCGGGGAGCCTTTCTAGGCGTCTGAACCCGTAATTGGAGTGCCTCATGGCTAAGAAGATTACTGCTTACATCAAGCTGCAAGTTAAGGCCGCTCAGGCCAACCCAAGCCCGCCCGTTGGTCCAGCTCTGGGTCAGCACGGCGTGAACATCATGGAGTTCTGCAAGGCTTTCAACGCCCGTACTCAGGGTCTTGAACCAGGTCTGCCGACTCCTGTGATCATCACTGTTTACAGTGACCGCAGCTTCACTTTCGAAACTAAGAGCACCCCTGCTTCGGTTCTGCTGAAGAAAGCTGCTGGCCTGACCAGCGGTTCCGCTCGTCCGAACACCGTTAAGGTTGGCACTGTTACCCGTGCTCAGCTGGAAGAAATCGCGAAAACCAAAAACGCGGATCTGACTGCAGCTGATATGGATGCAGCCGTGCGTACTATCGCCGGTTCTGCTCGTAGCATGGGCCTTAACGTGGAGGGTGTGTAATGGCTAAGCTGACCAAGCGCCAAAAGGCTATCGCCGGCAAGATTGAAGCAGGCAAGGCCTACAACTTCGTAGAAGCCGCCGCTCTCCTGACCGAGCTGTCGACCGTTAAGTTCAGCGAGTCCGTAGACGTAGCTGTGAACCTGGGTGTAGACCCACGTAAATCTGACCAGGTTGTTCGTAGCGCTACCGTGCTGCCACACGGCACTGGCAAGACTGTACGTGTTGCTGTGTTTACTCAGGGTCCAGCTGCTGAAGCTGCTCTGGCTGCCGGTGCAGACCGCGTAGGTATGGATGATCTGGCTGCCGAAATGAAAGGCGGCGACCTGAACTATGACGTAGTTATTGCTTCTCCGGATGCAATGCGCGTTGTAGGTCAGCTGGGTCAGGTTCTGGGTCCTCGTGGCCTGATGCCTAACCCGAAAGTCGGCACTGTAACCCCAGACGTGGCCTCGGCAGTTAAGAACGCCAAGGCTGGTCAGGTTCGCTACCGCACCGACAAAAACGGCATTATCCACACCTCCGTTGGCAAGGTCGGCTTCGACGCCGTCAAGCTGAAGGAAAACGTTGAAGCCCTGATCGCTGACCTGAAGCGTATCAAGCCAGCTTCTTCGAAAGGTATCTACGTCAAGCGCGTTACCCTGAGCACCACCATGGGTCCAGGTCTGGTCATCGACCAAGGCTCGCTGGACGTATAAGACACAGGCTGGCACAAGCGATTGCGCCAGTTGAAAAAATTGGGGTCCCTGCCTGGCGGGGGCTATCCAAGACCGTAGGCGACGCAAGTCTTAAACCTCAAGCCTACGCAGATGGTGCTCCCGGTTCCTTACCGAATCAGACACCAAAACGACATCCAGCCCAGGTTGGATGAAACGGTAACAAGCAGGAGTTAAACCCGTGGCAATTAAACTCGAAGACAAGAAGGCCATCGTCGCTGAAGTCAACGAGGCTGCCAAAGTCGCTCTGTCTGCTGTTGTGGCTGATGCCCGCGGTGTGACAGTAGGCGCAATGACCGGACTCCGTAAAGAGGCCCGCGAAGCTGGTGTTTACGTGCGTGTTGTACGTAACACCCTGCTCAAGCGCGCTGTTGAAGGCACTCAATATGACGTGCTCAACGACGCGTTCGTCGGCCCTACCCTGATTGCATTCTCCAAGGAACATCCGGGCGCTGCTGCTCGTATTTTCAAAGAGTTCGCAAAGGGTCAGGACAAGTTCGAGATCAAGGCAGCTGCGTTCGAGGGCAAGTACCTCGCAGCAAACGAGATCGACGTGTTGGCTTCGCTGCCAACTCGCGACGAAGCTATTGCGAAGCTGATGAGCGTGATTCAAGGCGCTACCAGCAAGCTGGCTCGTACTCTGGCGGCTATTCGCGACCAGAAAGAAGCTGCTGCTGCCTAAGGCACCGCAAGCCCTTTCAAAATCATATGTTTAATTTGATGGCTGCGTAGGCTGTCACCCCAATACAGGAATTTATAGTCATGTCTCTGACTAACGAGCAAATCATCGAAGCAATCGGCCAGAAAACCGTTCTGGAAGTTGTTGAGCTGATCAAAGCAATGGAAGAAACCTTCGGCGTTACCGCTGCTGTTGCCGCTGCTGGCCCAGCTGCAGCTGCCGCTGTTGTTGAAGAGCAAACTGAATTCAACGTCATGCTGACCGAAGCTGGCGAGAAGAAAGTTAACGTGATCAAGGCTGTACGTGAGCTGACCGGTCTGGGCCTGAAAGAAGCCAAGGCTGTAGTTGACGGCGCTCCTGCCATGGTTCTGGAAGCTGTTGCTAAAGAAGCAGCTGACAAAGCCAAAGCAGCTCTGGAAGAAGCAGGCGCTAAAGTCGAGCTCAAGTAAGCATCGACTTTGTGTCTCCAGCCCAAGCGTTAAGCGAACGGCTGATGGCTGGTGGCTTTTGCCACCGGCCTTTTTCCGTTATTGGCGACCGACTGGGTCGGTGCCTTTAACGTGCTGTAACCCACCCTGTGCGGTGGCGCAAACCAAAGGGTTTGCACGATTTTCTGGCTGCTCCCGTCGGGAGGAGCCGAATAAGCAGGTGACCAAGCTGGGGAACGCTGATGGCTTACTCATATACTGAGAAAAAACGTATCCGCAAGGACTTTAGCAAGTTGCCGGACGTCATGGATGTGCCGTACCTCCTGGCCATCCAGCTGGATTCGTATCGTGAATTCTTGCAAGCGGGAGCGACTAAAGATCAGTTCCGCGACGTGGGCCTGCATGCGGCCTTCAAATCCGTTTTCCCGATCATCAGCTACTCCGGCAATGCTGCGTTGGAGTATGTCGGTTATCGCCTGGGCGAACCGGCGTTTGATGTTAAAGAATGCGTGTTGCGTGGTGTGACTTACGCCGTACCTTTGCGGGTAAAAGTTCGTCTGATCATTTTCGACAAAGAATCGTCGAACAAAGCGATCAAGGACATCAAAGAGCAAGAAGTCTACATGGGTGAAATCCCCCTGATGACTGAGAACGGTACCTTCGTAATCAACGGTACCGAGCGTGTAATCGTTTCCCAGCTGCACCGTTCCCCTGGCGTATTCTTCGACCACGACCGTGGCAAGACGCACAGCTCCGGTAAGCTGCTGTACTCCGCGCGGATCATTCCTTACCGCGGTTCGTGGCTGGACTTCGAGTTCGACCCGAAAGACTGCGTGTTCGTCCGTATCGACCGTCGCCGCAAGCTGCCTGCGTCGGTTCTGCTGCGCGCGCTGGGTTACACCACTGAAGAAGTGCTGGATGCTTTCTACACCACCAACGTATTCCACGTGAAAGGCGAGAGCCTGAGCCTGGAGCTGGTGCCTCAGCGCCTGCGTGGTGAAATTGCCGTTCTGGACATCCAGGATGACAAGGGCAAGGTTATTGTCGAGCAGGGTCGTCGTATCACCGCTCGCCACATCAACCAGCTGGAAAAAGCCGGTATCAAAGAGCTGGATGTACCTCTGGACTACGTCCTGGGGCGTACCACCGCCAAGGCGATCGTGCACCCGGCTACCGGTGAAATCCTGGCAGAGTGCAACACCGAGCTGAATACCGAGATCCTGGCAAAAATCGCCAAGGCCCAGGTTGTTCGCATCGAAACGCTGTACACCAACGACATCGACTGTGGTCCGTTCGTTTCTGACACTCTGAAGATCGACTCCACCAGCAACCAATTGGAAGCGCTGGTCGAGATCTATCGCATGATGCGTCCTGGCGAGCCGCCAACCAAAGATGCTGCCGAGACTCTGTTCAACAACCTGTTCTTCAGCCCTGAGCGCTATGACCTCTCCGCCGTTGGCCGGATGAAGTTCAACCGTCGTATCGGTCGTACCGAGATCGAAGGTTCGGGCGTCCTGTGCAAAGAGGACATCGTTGCCGTACTGAAGACTCTGGTCGACATCCGTAACGGTAAAGGCATCGTCGACGACATCGACCACCTGGGTAACCGTCGTGTTCGTTGCGTAGGCGAAATGGCCGAGAACCAGTTCCGCGTTGGTCTGGTGCGTGTAGAGCGTGCGGTCAAAGAGCGTCTGTCGATGGCCGAAAGCGAAGGCCTGATGCCGCAAGACTTGATCAATGCCAAGCCAGTGGCTGCGGCAGTGAAAGAGTTCTTCGGTTCCAGCCAGCTGTCGCAGTTCATGGACCAGAACAACCCGCTCTCCGAGATCACCCACAAGCGTCGTGTCTCCGCACTCGGCCCAGGTGGTCTGACCCGTGAGCGTGCAGGCTTCGAAGTTCGTGACGTGCACCCGACTCACTACGGTCGTGTATGCCCGATCGAAACGCCGGAAGGTCCGAACATCGGCCTGATCAACTCCCTGGCGGCCTATGCGCGCACCAACCAGTACGGCTTCCTCGAGAGCCCGTACCGTGTGGTGAAAGACGCCCTGGTCACTGACGAGATCGTGTTCCTGTCCGCCATCGAAGAGGCCGATCACGTGATCGCCCAGGCTTCGGCGACCATGAACGACAAAGGTCAGCTGATCGATGAGCTGGTGGCTGTTCGTCACTTGAACGAATTTACCGTCAAGGCGCCGGAAGACGTCACTTTGATGGACGTTTCGCCGAAGCAGGTAGTTTCGGTTGCAGCGTCGCTGATTCCGTTCCTCGAGCACGACGACGCCAACCGTGCGTTGATGGGTTCCAACATGCAGCGTCAGGCTGTACCGACCCTGCGTGCTGATAAGCCGCTGGTAGGTACCGGCATGGAGCGCAACGTTGCCCGTGACTCCGGCGTTTGTGTCGTGGCTCGCCGTGGCGGCGTGATCGACTCGGTCGATGCCAGTCGTATCGTGGTTCGTGTTGCGGATGACGAAGTTGAGACCGGCGAAGCCGGTGTTGATATCTACAACCTGACCAAGTACACCCGCTCCAACCAGAACACCTGCATCAACCAGCGTCCGCTGGTGAGAAAGGGTGATCGGGTTCAGCGCAGCGACATCATGGCCGACGGCCCGTCCACCGATATGGGTGAGCTGGCTCTGGGTCAGAACATGCGTATCGCGTTCATGGCATGGAACGGCTTCAACTTCGAAGACTCCATCTGCCTGTCCGAGCGTGTGGTTCAGGAAGACCGCTTCACCACGATCCACATCCAGGAACTGACCTGTGTGGCCCGTGACACCAAGCTTGGCCCAGAGGAAATCACTGCGGACATCCCGAACGTGGGTGAGGCTGCACTGAACAAGCTGGACGAAGCCGGTATCGTTTATGTAGGTGCTGAAGTTGGCGCAGGCGACATCCTGGTCGGTAAGGTCACTCCGAAAGGCGAGACTCAGCTGACTCCGGAAGAGAAACTGCTGCGCGCGATCTTCGGTGAAAAAGCCAGCGACGTTAAAGACACGTCCCTGCGTGTGCCTACTGGTACCAAAGGTACTGTCATTGACGTACAGGTCTTCACTCGTGACGGCGTTGAGCGTGATGCTCGTGCACTGTCCATCGAGAAGAGCCAGCTCGACGAGATCCGTAAGGATCTGAACGAAGAGTTCCGCATCGTTGAAGGCGCAACCTTCGAGCGTCTGCGCTCCGCTCTGGTCGGCCATAAAGCCGAAGGCGGCGCCGGTCTGAAGAAAGGTCAGGAAATCACCGACGAAGTTCTCGACGGTCTTGAGCATGGCCAGTGGTTCAAACTGCGCATGGCTGAAGATGCTCTGAACGAGCAGCTCGAGAAGGCTCAGGCCTACATCGTTGATCGCCGCCGTCTGCTGGACGACAAGTTCGAAGACAAGAAGCGCAAACTGCAGCAGGGCGATGACCTGGCTCCAGGCGTGCTGAAAATCGTCAAGGTCTACCTGGCAATCCGTCGTCGCATTCAGCCGGGCGACAAGATGGCCGGTCGTCACGGTAACAAGGGTGTGGTCTCCGTGATCATGCCGGTTGAAGACATGCCGCACGATGCCAATGGCACCCCGGTCGACGTGGTCCTCAACCCGCTGGGCGTACCTTCGCGTATGAACGTTGGTCAGATTCTCGAAACTCACCTGGGCCTCGCGGCCAAGGGTCTGGGCGAGAAGATCAACCGCATGGTTGAAGAGCAGCGTAAGGTGGCAGAACTGCGCACCTTCCTGGATGAGATCTACAACCAGATCGGTGGTCGTAACGAAGACCTGGACAGCTTCTCCGATCAGGAGATTCTGGATCTGGCGAACAACCTGCGCGGCGGTGTGCCTATGGCCACTCCGGTGTTCGACGGCGCCAAGGAAAGCGAAATCAAGGCGATGCTTAAACTGGCGGACCTGCCAGAGAGCGGCCAGATGCAGCTGACCGACGGCCGTACCGGCAACAAGTTCGAGCGTCCAGTTACCGTTGGCTACATGTACATGCTGAAACTGAACCACTTGGTAGACGACAAGATGCACGCTCGTTCTACCGGTTCGTACAGCCTGGTTACCCAGCAGCCGCTGGGTGGTAAGGCGCAGTTCGGTGGTCAGCGTTTCGGGGAGATGGAGGTCTGGGCACTGGAAGCATACGGTGCTGCATACACTCTGCAAGAAATGCTCACAGTGAAGTCGGACGATGTGAACGGTCGTACCAAGATGTACAAAAACATCGTGGACGGCGATCACCGTATGGAGCCGGGCATGCCCGAGTCCTTCAACGTGTTGATCAAAGAAATTCGTTCCCTCGGCATCGATATCGATCTGGAAACCGAATAACACGTGACGCGAATCGAGAGCGGGGCAGGATTGCCCGCTCTCTGCTCCGCCAGGAGGAAAGGCCTTGAAAGACCTACTGAATTTGCTGAAAAACCAGGGTCAAGTCGAAGAGTTCGACGCCATCCGTATTGGATTGGCCTCGCCTGAGATGATCCGTTCTTGGTCGTTCGGCGAAGTTAAAAAGCCGGAAACCATCAACTACCGTACGTTCAAGCCTGAGCGTGACGGCCTGTTCTGCGCCAAGATCTTTGGCCCGGTAAAGGATTACGAGTGCCTGTGCGGTAAGTACAAGCGCTTGAAGCATCGCGGCGTGATCTGCGAGAAGTGCGGCGTTGAAGTTGCACTGGCCAAGGTTCGTCGTGAGCGCATGGCGCACATCGAACTGGCTTCGCCGGTTGCCCACATCTGGTTCCTGAAATCGCTGCCGTCCCGCATCGGCCTGCTGATGGACATGACCCTGCGTGATATCGAGCGCGTTCTCTACTTCGAGAGCTACGTTGTTATCGATCCAGGCATGACCACCCTGGAAAAGGGTCAGTTGCTGAACGACGAGCAGTACTTCGAAGCGCTGGAAGAGTTCGGTGATGACTTCGACGCCCGCATGGGTGCCGAGGCTGTCCGCGAGCTGCTGCACGCTATCGACCTGGAGCACGAGATTGGCCGTCTGCGTGAAGAGATTCCGCAAACCAACTCCGAAACCAAGATCAAGAAGCTGTCCAAGCGTCTGAAGTTGATGGAAGCCTTCCAGGGTTCCGGCAACCTGCCAGAGTGGATGGTGTTGACCGTTCTGCCGGTTCTGCCGCCAGATCTGCGTCCACTGGTTCCGCTGGATGGCGGTCGCTTTGCGACTTCCGACCTCAACGACCTGTATCGTCGAGTGATCAACCGTAACAACCGCTTGAAGCGCCTGCTTGATCTGTCCGCTCCGGACATCATCGTGCGCAACGAAAAGCGTATGTTGCAGGAAGCTGTCGATGCACTGCTCGACAACGGCCGTCGTGGCCGTGCTATCACCGGTTCCAACAAGCGTCCTCTGAAATCCCTGGCTGACATGATCAAGGGTAAGCAAGGTCGTTTCCGTCAGAACTTGCTCGGTAAGCGTGTTGACTACTCCGGTCGTTCGGTAATTACCGTAGGCCCGACCCTGCGTCTGCACCAGTGCGGTCTGCCGAAGAAGATGGCTCTCGAGCTGTTCAAGCCGTTCATTTTCGGCAAGCTGGAAATGCGTGGTCTCGCTACCACCATCAAAGCCGCCAAGAAGATGGTCGAGCGCGAGCTGCCGGAAGTTTGGGACGTTCTCGCTGAAGTGATTCGCGAACACCCAGTGCTGCTCAACCGTGCACCGACCCTTCACCGTCTGGGTATCCAGGCGTTTGAACCGGTACTGATCGAAGGTAAGGCTATCCAGCTGCACCCTCTGGTCTGTGCTGCGTACAACGCCGACTTCGACGGCGACCAAATGGCCGTGCACGTACCGCTGACGCTGGAAGCCCAGCTGGAAGCGCGTGCGTTGATGATGTCGACCAACAACATTCTGTCGCCAGCCAACGGTGAGCCAATCATCGTTCCGTCGCAGGACGTTGTATTGGGTCTGTACTACATGACCCGTGAAGCGATCAACGCCAAGGGCGAAGGTCGTGTGTTCGCCGACCTGCAGGAAGTCGACCGCGTATTCCGCGCCGGCGAAGCAGCCCTGCACGCCAAGATCAAGGTTCGTATCAACGAAACCGTTAACGATCGTGATGGCGGCAGCGTCAGCGCTACCCGTATCGTCGACACCACTGTCGGCCGTGCGCTGCTGTTCCAGGTTGTGCCGAAAGGTCTGTCGTTCGACGTCGTCAACCTGCCGATGAAGAAGAAGGCGATCTCCAAGCTGATCAACCAGTGCTACCGCGTGGTAGGTCTGAAAGAGACCGTAATCTTCGCTGACCAGTTGATGTACACCGGTTTCGCGTACTCGACCATTTCCGGCGTTTCCATCGGTGTTAACGACTTCGTTATCCCGGATGAAAAAGCCCGCATCATCGGTGCTGCCACCGACGAAGTGAAAGAAATCGAGAGCCAGTACGCCTCCGGCCTGGTAACCCAGGGCGAGAAGTACAACAAGGTGATCGACCTTTGGTCGAAAGCCAACGACGAAGTATCCAAGGCGATGATGGCCAATCTCTCGAAAGAGAAAGTCATCGACCGCAATGGCGACGAAGTCGAGCAAGAATCGTTCAACTCGATGTACATGATGGCTGACTCGGGTGCGCGGGGTTCCGCTGCACAGATCCGCCAGCTGGCCGGTATGCGTGGTCTGATGGCCAAGCCGGACGGCTCCATCATCGAAACGCCGATTACTGCGAACTTCCGTGAAGGTCTGAGCGTACTCCAGTACTTCATCTCGACTCACGGTGCTCGTAAAGGTCTGGCGGATACCGCGTTGAAAACTGCGAACTCCGGTTACCTGACTCGTCGTCTGGTAGACGTGGCGCAGGATCTGGTTGTAACCGAGATCGATTGCGGCACCGAACACGGCCTGCTGATGACTCCGCACATTGAAGGCGGTGACGTTGTAGAGCCGCTGGGTGAGCGCGTATTGGGTCGTGTTATCGCCCGTGACGTATTCAAGCCGGGTACCGAGGACGTCATCGTTCCTGCTGGCACTCTGGTAGACGAGAAGTGGGTTGAGTTCATCGAGCTGAACAGCATCGACGAAGTGATCGTGCGCTCGCCGATCAGTTGCGAAACCCGCTACGGCATCTGTGCCAAGTGCTACGGTCGTGACTTGGCTCGCGGCCACCTGGTGAACATTGGTGAAGCGGTAGGCGTAATTGCTGCCCAGTCCATCGGTGAGCCGGGTACCCAGCTGACCATGCGTACGTTCCACATCGGTGGTGCGGCAAGCCGGACCTCGGCAGCGGACAGCGTACAGGTGAAGAATGGCGGTACCGTCCGTCTGCATAACCTGAAGCATGTTGAGCGTGTTGACGGTCACCTGGTAGCTGTATCCCGTTCTGGCGAGCTGGCAATTGCCGACGACTTCGGTCGTGAGCGCGAGCGCTACAAGCTGCCTTACGGTGCTGTGATTTCGGTGAAGGAAGGCGATAAGGTCGACGCTGGTGCCATCGTGGCCAAGTGGGATCCGCACACTCACCCAATCGTTACCGAAATGAAAGGTACCGTGACCTACGTGGGCATGGAAGAAGGCATCACGATCAAGCGTCAGACTGACGAATTGACCGGTATGACCAACATTGAAGTACTTGACGTCAAAGACCGTCCAGCTGCCGGTAAGGACATTCGTCCAGCGGTGAAGATGGTGGGTATGGATGGCAAGGATCTGCTGCTGCCAGGTACTGACGTACCGGCCCAGTACTTCCTGCCGGCTAACGCACTTGTAGGTGTTGCTGACGGTGCGCAGATTGCGATCGGTGATGTTATCGCTCGTATTCCGCAAGAGACTTCGAAGACCCGTGACATCACCGGTGGTCTGCCGCGTGTTGCCGACTTGTTCGAAGCTCGTCGTCCGAAAGAGGCCTCGATTCTGGCTGAAGTCAGCGGCACCATCGCGTTCGGTAAAGAGACCAAAGGCAAGCGCCGCCTGGTCATTACCCCGAACGACGGTAGCGATCCGTATGAGGAGCTGATTCCGAAGTGGCGTCACCTGAACGTCTTCGAAGGCGAACAAGTGAACCGCGGCGAAGTTATCTCCGACGGCCCGAGCGATCCACACGACATCCTGCGTCTGCTGGGTGTAAGTGCGCTGGCCAAGTACATCGTCAACGAGATCCAGGACGTTTACCGTCTGCAAGGCGTGAAGATCAACGATAAGCACATCGAGACCATCCTGCGTCAGATGTTGCGTAAGGTTGAGATTGCCGAGTCTGGCGACTCCAGCTTCATCAAGGGCGACCAGATGGAACTGACTCACGTACTGGTAGAAAACGAGCGTCTGAGCGCTGAAGACAAGTTCATCTCCAAGTTCACCCGCGTGTTGCTGGGTATTACTAAGGCGTCCTTGTCCACTGAGTCGTTCATCTCGGCGGCCTCTTTCCAAGAGACCACTCGTGTACTGACCGAAGCGGCAGTGACCGGCAAGCGTGACTACCTGCGCGGCCTGAAGGAAAACGTGGTTGTGGGTCGTCTGATCCCGGCTGGTACCGGCCTGGCTTACCACAGCGAGCGCAAGCGTCGTCGTGATGCAGACAAGCCTCTGCGCGTAAGCGCGAGCGAAGTCGAAGCAGCACTGACTGAAGCGCTGAACTCCAGCGGTAACTGAGGTCTGCAATAGATTGAGATGGGGCCCCGGTTTTTCCGATTGAGAATCGAGACACTTTTTGTCGAGGTTCGCTGATCGGGGAGCCCGGGGCCTTGCCTTGACTGGGGGCAAGATCCTCTTTAGACTCTTGTACCCCTAAATTTGGTGGAGCTTGTGCTCTGCCATTTTGTTTATGTCGAAAGACAACAGTGGAGCTAGTAGATGGCAACTATCAACCAGCTGGTACGTCAGCCGCGTAAGCGTATCGTCGAGAAATCCGACGTGCCTGCGCTGCAGAACTGCCCGCAACGTCGTGGCGTGTGCACTCGCGTGTATACCACTACGCCGAAAAAACCTAACTCGGCACTGCGTAAAGTATGCCGTGTGCGTCTGACCAACGGTTTCGAGGTTTCCTCGTATATCGGTGGTGAGGGCCACAACCTGCAAGAGCACAGCGTCGTACTGATTCGTGGCGGCCGTGTAAAAGACTTGCCAGGTGTTCGTTACCACACCGTTCGCGGCTCCCTGGATACCTCCGGCGTTAAAGGTCGTAACCAAGGTCGTTCGAAGTACGGTACCAAGCGTCCGAAGTAATCGGCCGTTTTGCAGTTTTTAATTATATTGAGTCGATAAGAGTAAGGTCGGGCACGCGTCCATTGGATCAACTGTCCCGAGCTAACCTGAAGACCGTTTGAGGGCTTATCAATGCCAAGACGTCGCGTAGCAGCCAAACGTGAGATTCTGGACGATCCGAAATACGGAAGCCAGATCCTCGCCAAGTTCATGAACCACGTAATGGAAAGCGGTAAGAAAGCCGTTGCCGAGCGTATCGTTTATGGCGCGCTGGAAAAAGTTAAAGAGCGCAAGAACAGCGATCCCCTGGAAATCTTCGAGAAAGCTCTCGACGCCATCGCTCCGCTGGTCGAAGTGAAGTCGCGCCGTGTAGGCGGTGCTACTTACCAGGTTCCGGTCGAAGTTCGTCCGTCCCGTCGTAACGCTCTGGCAATGCGCTGGTTGGTAGACTTCGCCCGCAAGCGCGGCGAGAAGTCTATGGCTCTGCGTTTGGCTGGCGAACTGCTGGACGCTGCCGAAGGCAAAGGTGCTGCAGTTAAGAAGCGTGAAGACGTTCACCGTATGGCTGAAGCCAACAAGGCTTTCTCGCACTACCGCTTCTAATCTCAGCATCATTCATTTTGCGAGGGCTTTATGGCTCGTACTACAGCAATCAACCGCTACCGTAACATCGGTATCTGTGCCCACGTTGACGCGGGCAAGACTACCACTACCGAGCGGATCCTGTTTTACACAGGTCTCAGCCATAAGATGGGTGAGGTGCATGACGGCGCTGCTACCACCGACTGGATGGTGCAGGAGCAGGAGCGGGGTATTACCATTACCTCCGCTGCTGTAACTACTTTCTGGAAAGGTTCGCGCGGCCAATACGATAACTATCGTGTAAACGTTATCGATACCCCTGGCCACGTAGACTTCACCATCGAAGTAGAGCGTTCGCTGCGCGTACTCGACGGCGCGGTCGTTGTGTTCTGCGGTACTTCCGGTGTTGAGCCTCAGTCTGAAACCGTATGGCGTCAAGCCAACAAGTACGGCGTTCCACGTGTTGTTTACGTGAACAAGATGGACCGTGCCGGCGCTAACTTCCTGCGTGTTGTTGGTCAGATCAAAAACCGCCTGGGTCACACCCCGGTTCCGGTTCAGCTGGCTATCGGCGCTGAAGATAACTTCGAAGGTCAGGTTGATCTGATCAAGATGAAGGCTATCTACTGGAACGACGACGACAAGGGTACTACCTATCGCGAGGAAGAAATTCCTGCCGATATGCTGGACCTGGCTAACGAGTGGCGCTCCAACATGGTTGAAGCCGCTGCTGAAGCCAACGAAGAGTTGATGAACAAGTACCTTGAAGAAGGTGACCTGACTCCAGAAGAGATCAAGGCTGGTCTGCGTGCGCGCACCCTGGCTAGCGAAATCGTTCCGGCTGTCTGCGGCTCTTCGTTCAAGAACAAGGGTGTTCCCCTGGTTCTCGACGCCGTTATCGACTTCCTGCCTGCTCCTACCGAGATCCCGGCGATCAAAGGTATCCATCCGGATCTCATCGAGAAGCCGAAGGATGAGCTGGTAGAGGCGGATTACGACGAGCGTCACGCTGATGATGCTGAACCGTTCTCGGCTCTGGCATTCAAGATCGCTACCGACCCGTTCGTTGGTACTCTGACTTTCGTGCGCGTTTACTCGGGCTTCCTGAGCTCGGGCGACTCCGTGATCAACTCGGTCAAGGGCAAGAAAGAGCGCGTTGGTCGTATGGTGCAGATGCACGCCAACCAGCGTGAAGAGATCAAGGAAGTACGTGCAGGCGATATCGCTGCCCTGATCGGCATGAAGGACGTCACCACTGGTGACACTCTGTGCGATCTCGACAAGCAGATCATTCTTGAGCGTATGGACTTCCCTGAGCCTGTGATTTCGGTAGCGGTAGAGCCGAAAACCAAGCAGGACCAGGAAAAGATGGGTATTGCACTGGGCAAGCTGGCTCAGGAAGACCCGTCGTTCCGCGTCAAGACCGACGAAGAGACCGGTCAGACCATCATTTCCGGTATGGGTGAGCTGCACCTGGACATCCTCGTTGATCGCATGAAGCGCGAGTTCAACGTCGAAGCCAACATCGGCAAGCCGCAGGTTTCGTACCGCGAGAAGATCAGCAAGAGCAACGTCGAGATCGAAGGCAAGTTCGTTCGTCAATCCGGCGGTCGCGGTCAGTTCGGTCACTGCTGGATCCGTTTCTCGGAGCCGGACGTCGATGCGAACGGCAACATCACCGAAGGTCTGGTCTTCACCAACGAAGTTGTTGGTGGTGTGGTTCCTAAGGAATACATCCCGGCTATCCAGAAGGGTATCGAAGAGCAGATGAAGAACGGCGTCGTTGCCGGTTATCCGCTGATCGGCCTGAAGGCTACCGTGTTCGATGGTTCCTACCACGACGTCGACTCCAACGAGATGGCGTTCAAGGTGGCGGCCTCCATGGCGACCAAGCAGCTGGCCCAAAAGGGTGGCGGCGTTGTGCTCGAGCCGATCATGAAGGTTGAAGTAGTAACCCCAGAGGACTACATGGGTGACGTGATGGGTGACCTGAACCGTCGTCGTGGTCTGATTCAGGGTATGGATGACTCGGTGTCCGGCAAGGTTATCCGTGCTGAAGTTCCACTGGGTGAAATGTTCGGTTATGCAACTGACGTTCGTTCCATGTCTCAGGGTCGCGCGAGCTACTCCATGGAATTCTCCAAATACGCCGAAGCTCCGTCGAACATCGTCGAAGCTCTCGTTAAAAAACAAGGCTGATTCAGTCTCCCCTTTAGGCTAGGAGTTAATTGTCGTGGCTAAAGAAAAATTTGAACGTAACAAACCGCACGTCAACGTTGGCACTATCGGTCACGTTGACCACGGTAAAACCACTCTGACTGCTGCTCTGACTCGCGTTTGCTCCGAAGTTTTCGGTTCGGCTCGTGTTGACTTCGACAAGATCGACAGCGCTCCAGAAGAAAAAGCTCGTGGTATCACCATCAACACTGCACACGTAGAGTACGATTCGCACATTCGTCACTACGCGCACGTTGACTGCCCAGGTCACGCCGACTACGTCAAAAACATGATCACCGGTGCTGCCCAGATGGACGGCGCGATCCTGGTTTGCTCGGCTGCCGATGGTCCGATGCCACAAACTCGTGAGCACATCCTGCTGTCCCGTCAGGTAGGCGTTCCGTACATCGTTGTCTTCCTGAACAAGGCTGACATGGTTGACGACGCTGAGCTGCTGGAGCTGGTTGAGATGGAAGTGCGCGATCTGCTGAGCACTTACGACTTCCCAGGTGATGACACTCCGATCATCATCGGTTCGGCTCTGATGGCCCTGAACGGCCAAGACGACAACGAAATGGGTACCACCGCTGTTAAGCGTCTGGTAGAAACTCTGGACACTTACATCCCAGAGCCAGAGCGTGCAATCGACAAGCCGTTCCTGATGCCAATCGAAGACGTATTCTCGATCTCCGGTCGTGGCACCGTGGTAACTGGTCGTGTTGAGCGTGGCATCGTTCGCATCCAGGAAGAAGTTGAGATCGTTGGTCTGCGCGATACTCAGAAGACTACCTGCACCGGCGTTGAAATGTTCCGCAAGCTGCTCGACGAAGGTCGTGCTGGCGAGAACTGCGGCGTTCTGCTGCGTGGTACCAAGCGTGACGACGTTGAGCGTGGTCAGGTTCTGGTTAAGCCAGGCACCGTTAAGCCGCACACCAAGTTCACCGCTGAAGTTTATGTTCTGAGCAAGGAAGAAGGCGGCCGTCATACTCCGTTCTTCAAAGGCTACCGTCCACAGTTCTACTTCCGTACTACTGACGTGACTGGTAACTGCGAGCTGCCAGAAGGCGTTGAAATGGTAATGCCAGGTGACAACATCCAGATGACTGTCACTCTGATCAAAACCATCGCGATGGAAGATGGTCTGCGTTTCGCTATCCGTGAAGGCGGTCGTACCGTCGGCGCCGGCGTCGTAGCCAAAGTTATCGAGTAATCGACGACTCATGAAGAAGCCCCCGCTTGCGGGGGCTTTTTTATTGGGTTGACACTCTGTGGGGCCGTCTATAGAATTGCGCCTCCTTTTAACGGGCGTATTGCGCCCGGTGGGAATAGCAGCCTGGAGTCTGAAATCCAATGCAAAATCAGCAAATCCGTATCAGGTTGAAGGCTTTCGACCATCGCCTGATCGACCAATCCACCCAGGAAATCGTGGAAACCGCGAAACGTACTGGTGCTCAAGTGCGTGGTCCAATTCCACTGCCTACCCGTAAAGAGCGGTTCACCGTTCTGGTCTCCCCGCACGTCAACAAAGACGCGCGTGACCAGTACGAGATCCGTACTCATAAGCGCGTACTGGACATCGTCCAGCCAACGGATAAAACCGTTGATGCTCTTATGAAGCTTGATCTTGCGGCAGGTGTGGAAGTGCAGATCAGCCTCGGCTAAGACTCGGTCTTAGTCGTGTAACGCTCTGAAATGGGCGGCCATAGCGGGTGAAAGCCCCGTACACTCATGAGGTTTACAACATGACTATTGGTGTAGTCGGTCGTAAATGCGGTATGACCCGTATTTTCACCGAAGAAGGTGTCTCCATTCCGGTCACGGTCATTGAGATCGAGCCGAATCGCGTCACCCAGTTCAAAACTGAAGAAACCGATGGCTATCGTGCAGTGCAAGTCACTGTAGGTGAGCGTCGTGCTTCGCGCGTGACTGCTGCTCAAGCAGGTCACTTCGCTAAAGCGAACGTTGCTGCCGGTCGTGGCGTTTGGGAATTCCGTCTTGAAGAAGGCGAGTACCAAGCTGGCGATCTGATCAATGCAGAAATCTTCGCAGCTGGCCAACTGGTAGATGTTACCGGTCAGTCGAAAGGTAAAGGCTTCGCCGGTACCATCAAGCGTTGGAATTTCCGCGGTCAAGATAACACCCACGGTAACTCCGTTTCCCACCGCGTCCCGGGCTCTATTGGCCAGTGCCAGACTCCTGGTCGTGTATTCAAGGGCAAAAAAATGTCCGGTCATATGGGCGCTGAGCGCGTGACCGTGCAGTCCCTGGAAGTAGTGCGCGTCGACGCTGAACGCAATCTGTTGTTGGTCAAGGGTGCTGTTCCTGGCGCTACTGGCGGCAACCTGGTTGTACGTCCGGCGGCCAAGGCTCGCGGTTAAGGGGAAGCTGACATGCAATTAAATGTAAATGACGCTCAAGCGATCGAAGTTTCCGAACTGACATTTGGCGGCGAATTCAACGAGACGCTGGTTCACCAAGCAGTCGTGGCCTACATGGCTGGCGGCCGTCAAGGTAGCAAGCAGCAAAAGACCCGTTCCGACGTTTCCGGTGGCGGCAAGCGCCCATGGCGTCAGAAAGGTACTGGCCGTGCTCGTGCCGGTACTATCCGTAGCCCAATCTGGCGTGGCGGCGGTACCACTTTCGCAGCTCGTCCTCAGGATCACTCCCAGAAGCTGAACAAGAAGATGTATCGCGCAGCAATGCGTTCCATCCTTGCTGAGCTGGTGCGTACTGATCGTCTGGTCGTGGTTCAGGATTTCGCTGTTGAAACTCCGAAAACCAAAGATCTGCTGGGCAAACTGAACAACATGAGCCTGACCGACGTTCTGATCGTGTCGGACGCTGTTGATCAGAACCTGTACCTGGCTGCTCGTAACCTGCCACACGTTGATGTTCGTGACGTGCAAGGTTCCGATCCAGTTAGTCTGATCGCATACGACAAAGTGTTGATCACTGTGTCGGCCGTGAAGAAATTCGAGGAGCTGCTGGGATGAACCAGGAACGCGTATTTAAAGTTCTGCTTGGCCCGCACGTTTCCGAGAAGGCTACGGTTCTGGCAGACAAGAAAGGCCAGTTCGTTTTCAAGGTTGCTACTGACGCAACCAAGCTGGAAATCAAGAAGGCCGTCGAAAGCCTGTTCAGCGTGAAAGTGGAACGCGTTACTACCCTGAACGTTCTGGGTAAGAGCAAGCGTACCGCTCGCGGTCTGGGCAAGCGTAATGACTGGAAGAAGGCAGTTATCTCCCTTCAGCCAGGCCAAGATCTCGATTTCAGCAGCAGTGCTGAGTAAGGAAGGGGTGCATCATGGCAATCGTTAAATGCAAACCGACTTCCCCTGGCCGCCGTTTTGTGGTCAAGGTGGTCAACCAGGAGCTGCATAAAGGCGCTCCTCACGCACCGCTGCTCGAGAAGAAATCGAAGTCTGGTGGTCGTAACAACAATGGCCGCATTACCACTCGTCACGTTGGTGGTGGTCATAAGCAGCATTACCGTCTGGTCGACTTCCGTCGCAACGACAAAGATGGCATCGCTGCCACTGTCGAGCGTATCGAATACGATCCAAACCGTACTGCTCACATCGCTCTGCTGCTGTACGCAGATGGCGAGCGTCGCTACATCATCGCCCCTAAGGGCGTGAGCGCTGGCGACCAGCTGATCGCAGGTGCTCTGGCACCGATCAAGCCGGGCAACGCTCTGCAACTGCGCAACATTCCAGTTGGTAGCACCGTACACGGCATCGAACTGAAGCCAGGTAAAGGCGCGCAAATCGCTCGTTCGGCTGGTGCTTCGGCTCAGCTGGTCGCTCGTGAAGGCGTCTACGTGACCCTGCGTCTGCGTTCTGGTGAGATGCGTAAAGTGCTGGCTGAATGCCGTGCGACCCTGGGCGAAGTCTCGAACTCCGAGCACAGCCTGCGTTCGCTGGGTAAAGCTGGTGCCAAACGCTGGCGTGGCGTTCGCCCAACCGTTCGTGGTGTTGCCATGAACCCGGTTGACCACCCACATGGTGGTGGTGAAGGTCGTACCTCTGGTGGTCGTCATCCGGTATCGCCATGGGGCTTCCCGACTAAGGGCGCGAAGACTCGTGGTAATAAGCGTACCGACAAAATGATCGTCCGTCGTCGCAAGTAAATAGAGGGATACGACAGTGCCACGTTCTCTGAAAAAAGGTCCTTTTATTGATCTTCACCTACTGAAGAAGATCGAAGTGGCGGCGGAAAAGAACGATCGCAAACCAGTTAAGACCTGGTCGCGCCGTTCCATGATCCTGCCACAAATGGTCGGTCTGACCATCGCTGTGCATAACGGTCGTCAACATGTTCCAGTTCTCGTGAACGAAGACATGGTCGGCCACAAACTGGGCGAGTTCGCCGGTACCCGTACATATCGCGGGCACGTGGCTGACAAGAAAGCCAAGCGTTAAGGGGTAAGGAATGATGGAAGTAGCCGCTAAGTTGTCGGGCGCTCGAATCTCCGCCCAGAAAGCCCGCTTGGTCGCCGACCAGATCCGCGGGAAGAAGGTGGGCGAAGCGCTCAACCTGTTGGCTTTCAGCAGTAAGAAAGCCGCCGAGATCATGAAGAAAGTGCTGGAGTCGGCCGTAGCCAACGCCGAGCATAACGAAGGCGCAGACGTTGATGACCTGAAGGTCTCCACCGTTTTCGTCAACGAAGGGCGTTCGCTGAAGCGCATCATGCCACGTGCCAAAGGCCGTGCTGATCGCATCGTCAAGCGGTCTTGCCATATCACTGTCAAGGTTGCTGACAAGTAACGGAGTCGAAGAGATGGGTCAGAAAGTACATCCCATTGGCATTCGCCTGGGAATCGTCAAGGAGCACACCTCCGTCTGGTACGCAGACGGTCGGACTTATGCGGACTATTTGCTCGCAGATCTGAATGTGCGTGAGTATCTCCAAGACAAACTAAAAAGCGCGTCCGTAAGCCGTATCGATATCCATCGTCCGGCTCAAACTGCACGCATCACCATCCACACCGCTCGTCCCGGCATCGTGATCGGCAAGAAAGGTGAAGATGTTGAGAAGCTGCGTCAGGACCTGACCAAGCAAATGGGTGTGCCTGTGCACATCAATATCGAAGAGATCCGCAAGCCGGAGCTCGACGGTATGCTGGTTGCGCAGAGCGTAGCTCAGCAGCTGGAGCGTCGCGTAATGTTCCGTCGTGCTATGAAGCGCGCCGTACAGAACGCCATGCGCATTGGTGCCAAGGGCATCAAAATCCAAGTGAGCGGTCGTCTCGGCGGTGCTGAAATCGCACGTACTGAATGGTATCGCGAAGGTCGTGTGCCACTGCACACCCTGCGTGCCGATATCGACTATGCCACCTACGAAGCTCACACCACTTATGGTGTGATCGGTGTGAAGGTTTGGATCTTCAAAGGCGAAGTAATTGGTGGTCGCCAAGAAGAGCTGAAGCCGCAAGCACCTGCGCCTCGTAAAAAAGCTGCTAAGTAAGGGGTACGCCAAATGTTGCAACCAAAGCGTACGAAGTTCCGCAAGCAAATGACCGGCCACAACCGTGGTCTGGCATTGCGCGGTAGCAAAGTCAGCTTCGGCGAGTTCGCGCTGAAGTCTGTTGCTCGTGGTCGTCTCACCGCTCGTCAGATCGAGTCAGCGCGTCGTGCTCTGACCCGTCACGTAAAACGTGGTGGCAAGATCTGGATCCGTGTATTCCCGGACAAGCCTATTTCCAAGAAGCCACTCGAAGTTCGGATGGGTAAAGGTAAGGGTAACGTCGAATACTGGGTTGCCCAGATTCAGCCAGGCAAAGTCCTGTATGAAATCGAGGGTGTTTCTGAAGAGCTGGCGCGTGAGGCTTTCGCCCTGGCTGCTGCAAAGCTGCCGCTCGCCACCTCCTTTGTTAAGCGGACGGTGATGTGATGAAAGCGAATGAACTTCGTGAAAAATCCGCACAGCAGTTGAACGAGCAACTGCTCGGCCTGCTGCGCGACCAGTTCAATCTGCGTATGCAGAAAGCAACTGGCCAGTTGGGGCAGTCTCATCTGCTCTCGCAAGTTAAGCGTGACATCGCTCGCGTGAAGACTGTGCTCAACCAGCAGGCAGGTAAGTAATCATGGCTGAAGCCGAAAAAACTGTCCGTACGCTGACTGGCCGTGTTGTCAGCGACAAGATGGACAAGACCATCACCGTTCTGATCGAGCGTCGCGTTAAGCACCCTATCTACGGTAAATACGTTAAGCGTTCGACTAAGCTGCACGCGCACGACGAAACCAATCAGTGCCACATCGGCGACAAAGTCACTATTCGTGAAACTCGTCCGATGGCCAAGACCAAGTCTTGGGCTCTGGTTGATGTTCTCGAACGCGCTGTGGAAGTCTAAGGGCTAGGGGTCGGAGAAATTATATGATTCAGACTCAATCCATGCTCGATGTGGCCGATAACAGCGGCGCTCGCCGCGTTATGTGCATCAAGGTGCTGGGTGGCTCCCATCGTCGTTACGCTGGTATCGGTGACATCATCAAAGTTACCGTCAAGGAAGCAATTCCTCGCGGTAAGGTGAAAAAAGGCCAAGTGATGACTGCAGTTGTAGTCCGCACTCGCCATGGTGTTCGTCGTGCTGACGGCTCCATCATCCGCTTTGATGGCAACGCTGCTGTTCTGTTGAACAACAAGCAAGAGCCGATCGGCACCCGTATCTTTGGGCCAGTGACCCGTGAACTTCGTACTGAGAAGTTCATGAAGATCGTCTCGCTCGCCCCAGAAGTGCTGTAAGGAGATCCGACATGCAAAAGATTCGTCGTGACGACGAGATCATCGTGATCGCCGGCAAAGACAAAGGTAAGCGCGGTAAGGTGCTTAAAGTTCTGGCTGATGACCGTCTGGTTGTCGGTGGCCTGAACCTGGTCAAGCGTCATACCAAGCCTAACCCGATGTCGGGCGTACAGGGCGGTATCGTCGAGAAAGAAGCGCCACTGCACGCTTCCAACGTCGCCATTTTCAACGGCGAAACCAACAAGGCTGACCGCGTTGGTTTCAAAGTAGAAGACGGCAAAAAAATTCGTGTCTTCAAGTCGACCCAAAAAGCGGTTGATGCTTGAACACTGCTAGGTAGAAGACCATGGCACGACTAAAAGAGATTTACCGGAAGGAAATCGCTCCGAAACTTAAGGAAGAACTTAAGCTTTCGAACGTGATGGAAGTTCCGCGCGTTACCAAAATCACCCTGAACATGGGTCTGGGCGAAGCAATCGGCGACAAAAAAGTCATCGAGCATGCTGTTGCTGACCTGGAAAAGATCACCGGCCAGAAAGTCGTTGTGACCTACGCTCGTAAATCCATCGCTGGCTTCAAAGTCCGCGAAGGATGGCCGATCGGCGTCAAAGTGACCCTGCGCCGTGAGCGTATGTACGAGTTCCTGGATCGTCTGCTGTCGATCTCCCTGCCTCGGGTTCGCGACTTCCGCGGCCTGAATGCCAAGTCCTTCGATGGTCGTGGTAATTACAGCATGGGCGTGAAAGAGCAGATCATTTTCCCGGAAATCGATTACGACAAGATCGATGCTCTCCGCGGTCTGGACATTACCCTGACCACCACTGCTAAGAACGATGATGAAGGCCGCGCTCTGCTGCGTGCTTTCAAATTCCCGTTCCGCAACTGATTGGAGTAGGAAAATGGCCAAGAAGAGCATGAAGAACCGTGAGCTGAAGCGTCAGCTCACTGTTGCCAAGTACGCCACCAAGCGTGCAGCGCTGAAAGCTATCATCGTGGATCTGAACGCAAGTCCAGAAGCACGTTGGGAAGCTACCGTAGCGCTGCAGAAGCAGCCACGTGACGCAAGCGCCTCGCGCATGCGTAACCGCTGCCGCCTGACTGGTCGTCCGCACGGCGTTTACCGCAAGTTCGGCCTTGGCCGTAACAAGCTGCGTGAAGCTGCAATGCGTGGTGACGTACCAGGTCTGGTTAAAGCCAGCTGGTAATAGCTATCAAAGTCGCGGTGGTTGGGGTCGTAAGATCCCGATCACCGGTGGCCTTGAATCTGAATCAAGCCCCTTTTGGGGCTTGATTCATTTCTGGGGTGTGTCTAGAATGACCGGCTCGCCTGAGCCCGTGTTTTTTGCCCGGAATTTCTCGGCGACAGTTGTAGCCGCAAGGCTAATTCTTTTTGTATCAGGAGCATCTAGCCCATGAGTATGCAGGACCCGTTAGCGGACATGCTAACTCGAATCCGTAATGCCCAGATGGCTGAAAAGTCCGTCGTAAGCATGCCGTCTTCCACGCTGAAGGTGGCTGTAGCAAAAGTCCTGAAGGACGAAGGTTACATCGCGGGTTATCAGATCAGCAGCGAAATCAAACCTCTGCTGTCCATCGAGCTGAAATACTTCGAAGGCCGTCCGGTCATCGAGGAAGTGAAGCGCGTTAGCCGTCCAGGCCTGCGTCAGTACAAGTCCGTTGAAGAACTGCCGAAAGTACGTGGCGGCCTTGGCGTGTCTATCGTCTCCACCAACAAAGGTGTGATGACTGATCGTGCTGCGCGCGCTGCCGGTGTCGGCGGCGAAGTTCTTTGCACTGTGTTCTAAGGGGGGATAAGCATGTCTCGCGTCGCTAAGAACCCCGTTAAGCTGCCAGCTGGTGTCGAAGTTAAATTCGCCGGCCAACAGCTTTCGGTGAAGGGTGCCAAGGGCACTCTCGAACTGAACGTTCACTCGTCCGTTGAAATTGTTGAGGAAGCTGGTGAGCTGCGTTTCGCTGCTCGCAATGGCGACCAACAAACTCGTGCAATGGCCGGTACCACTCGTGCTCTGGTAAACAACATGGTCCAAGGCGTTAGCCAAGGCTTCGAGCGTAAGCTCCAGCTGGTCGGTGTTGGTTACAAGGCACAAGCAAAAGGCACAGTGCTGAACCTGGCCCTCGGCTTCTCGCATCCAGTGGATTACGAACTGCCGGAAGGCATCACCGCTGAGACTCCTAGCCAGACCGATATCCTGATCAAGGGCATCGATAAGCAGCTGGTAGGTCAAGTGGCCGCTGAGATCCGCGACTTCCGTCCACCAGAGCCTTACAAAGGTAAAGGTGTGCGCTACGCGGACGAAGTCGTCCGTCGTAAAGAAGCCAAGAAGAAGTAGGGCATAGCAAATGACCGACAAAAAAGTTACTCGACTGCGTCGCGCTCGCAAAGCACGCCTGAAAATGCACGAACTCGAAGTCGTGCGTCTCTGCGTGTTCCGCTCTTCGCAGCACATCTACGCCCAGGTCATTTCGGCCGACGGCAACAAAGTCTTGGCGAGTGCCTCGACTTTGGATAAAGAACTGCGTGATGGCGCCACTGGCAACATCGACGCGGCCACTAAGGTTGGCCAGCTGGTCGCTACGCGTGCAAAAGCCGCTGGCGTCTCGCAGGTGGCTTTCGACCGCTCTGGCTTCAAGTACCACGGCCGCGTCAAGGCGCTGGCTGATGCTGCTCGTGAAGCTGGGCTGGAGTTCTAAGTTATGTCAAATAACGACCAAAAGCGCGACGAAGGCTACATCGAGAAGCTGGTTCAAGTTAACCGCGTAGCCAAAACCGTTAAAGGCGGCCGTATCTTCACTTTCACCGCGTTGACCGTGGTTGGTGATGGTAAGGGCCGTGTTGGCTTCGGCCGTGGCAAGTCGCGTGAAGTGCCTGCTGCGATCCAGAAGGCAATGGAAGCTGCTCGCCGCAACATGATCCAAGTTGATCTGAACGGCACCACTCTGCAGTACGCTATGAAGTCCGCTCATGGCGCTTCCAAGGTGTACATGCAGCCTGCTTCTGAAGGTACCGGTATCATCGCTGGCGGCGCTATGCGTGCTGTCCTCGAAGTTGCTGGTGTTCAGAACGTTCTGGCCAAGTGCTACGGCTCGACTAACCCAGTAAACGTGGTTCATGCCACTTTCAAAGGTTTGAAGGCTATGCAGTCCCCTGAATCCATTGCCGCCAAGCGTGGCAAAAGCGTCCAGGAGATCATCTGATCATGGCTACCGTTAAAGTAACGCTGATCAAAAGCATGACCGGCCGTATCCCTAACCACAAACTGTGCGTTAAGGGTCTGGGCCTGCGTCGCATCGGTCACACTGTAGAAGTCCAAGATACTCCCGAGAACCGCGGGATGATCAACAAGGCTTACTACATGCTGCGTGTCGAGGGTTAATCGATGAAACTCAATGATCTGAGTCCAGCGCCGGGTTCCCGTCGCGAAAAGCATCGTCCGGGCCGTGGTATCGGTAGTGGTTTGGGTAAGACTGGTGGCCGTGGTCACAAAGGTCAGACTTCCCGCTCCGGTGGCACCATCGCTCCAGGCTTTGAAGGCGGTCAACAGCCGCTGCATCGTCGCCTGCCGAAGTTCGGTTTCGTTTCCCTGAAAGCCATGGACCGCGCAGAAGTGCGTCTGTCCGAACTGGCCAAAGTGGAAGGCGACATCGTTACCGTGCAGTCCCTGAAAGATGCCAACGTGATTAACCAGAACGTTCAGCGTGTGAAAATCATGCTGTCCGGCGAAGTTACTCGCGCTGTGACCATCAAGGGTATCGCAGCCACCAAAGGTGCGCGTGCGGCTATCGAAGCAGCTGGCGGCAAGTTCGAGGAATAAATGGCTAAGCAAGGTGCTCTCTCTGCGCTCGGCAAAGGCGGTATGTCTGAACTCTGGGCTCGTCTGCGTTTTCTGTTCCTGGCGATTATCGTCTACCGAATAGGCGCACACATCCCGGTTCCAGGTATCAACCCGGACCGACTCGCAGACCTGTTTCGACAGAATGAGGGGACCATTCTTAGCTTGTTCAACATGTTTTCCGGCGGCGCGCTGGAGCGGATGAGCATTTTTGCACTGGGGATCATGCCGTACATCTCGGCTTCGATCATCATGCAACTTATGACAGCCGTCAGTCCGCAGTTGGAGCAGTTGAAGAAGGAAGGTGAAGCTGGCCGTCGCAAGATCAGCCAGTACACCCGCTACGGCACTGTCGTCCTAGCTCTGGTTCAGGCCATCGGCATGTCCGTTGGTCTGGCAGGGCAGGGCGTTGCGTTCACTGGTGACTTTGGCTTCCATTTCGTCGCGGTATCCACGTTTGTGGCTGGTGCGATGTTCATGATGTGGCTGGGTGAGCAGATTACTGAGCGTGGTGTTGGCAACGGTATCTCGATGTTGATTTTCGCAGGTATCGTCGCCGGTCTTCCGAGAGCGATCGGGCAGTCTTTCGAGTCTGCGCGTCAGGGTGATATCAACATTTTTGCCTTGGTTGCGATCGGTTTGCTGGCAGTAGCGATTATCGGTTTTGTGGTGTTCATTGAGCGTGGCCAGCGTCGTATTGCTGTTCACTACGCCAAGCGTCAGCAGGGCCGCAAGGTTTTTGCTGCGCAGACCAGCCACTTGCCGCTGAAAGTGAATATGGCCGGTGTAATTCCTGCTATCTTCGCGAGCAGCATTTTGCTGTTTCCGGCTTCGTTGGGTGCCTGGTTCGGTCAGTCTGAAGGTATGGGCTGGTTGCAGGACATCTCGCAGTCGATCGCTCCTGGTCAGCCGTTGAATATTCTGCTGTTTAGTGCAGGGATTATTTTCTTCTGCTTCTTCTATACGGCGTTGATGTTCAATCCGAAAGACGTAGCGGAAAACCTGAAGAAGTCCGGTGCCTTTATTCCGGGCATCCGTCCAGGTGAGCAGTCGGCGCGCTACATTGATGGCGTTCTGACCCGCTTGACCATGTTCGGTGCTCTATATATGACGGCCGTGTGTCTGTTGCCCCAGTTCCTGGTGGTTGCTGCAAACGTTCCGTTCTACCTTGGCGGGACCTCGTTGCTGATCGTGGTCGTGGTTGTTATGGACTTTATGTCGCAAGTACAATCGCACCTCGTTTCCCACCAGTACGAATCCCTGATGAAGAAAGCCAACCTGAAGGGTTACGGCAGCGGCATGCTGCGCTAATCCATAAGGTTCGAGGAGTTGGTGATGAAAGTTCGTGCATCGGTGAAAAAGCTGTGCCGTAACTGCAAGATTATTCGCCGCGAAGGTGTTGTTCGAGTAATTTGCAGCGCGGAACCGCGTCACAAACAGCGCCAAGGCTGAGTGTGATTGTGCTTCAAGCCCGGCAGCTAGTGCGCTGCCGGGTTGATTATTTGTTATTACAGCGATATTATCTCGCGCCCTATTTCTTGGCTTCCGGGGCGTAGGTAGCTGTCAATTGGAGTCCCACTGAATGGCCCGTATTGCAGGCGTTAACATTCCAGATAACAAGCATACTGTTATCTCGCTGACCTACATCTATGGTGTTGGTCGCACTACTGCGCAGAAAATCTGTGCGGTGACTGGGGTCAACCCAGCTGCGAAGATCAAGGATCTGAGCGACGAGCAAATTGAACAGCTGCGTGGCGAAGTGGCGAAGTTCACCACTGAAGGTGACCTGCGTCGCGAAATCAACATGAAAATCAAACGCTTGATGGATCTGGGCTGCTACCGCGGTCTGCGCCATCGTCGTGGTCTTCCAGTGCGCGGTCAGCGTACCAAGACCAACGCGCGTACTCGCAAAGGTCCGCGTAAGCCGATCCGCAAGTAATCGCACCAGCGAATCGACAGGAATTTAGTCATGGCAAAACCTGCTGCTCGTCCTCGTAAAAAGATTAAAAAGACAGTGGTTGATGGCATCGCCCACATCCACGCGTCTTTCAACAACACCATCGTGACCATTACCGACCGTCAAGGTAACGCTCTTTCCTGGGCAACCTCCGGTGGTTCGGGTTTCCGCGGTTCTCGCAAGTCCACCCCGTTCGCTGCTCAAGTAGCTGCCGAGCGTGCTGGTCAAGCTGCGCTGGAATATGGCCTGAAGAACCTCGACGTTAACGTCAAGGGCCCAGGTCCAGGTCGTGAATCCGCAGTCCGCGCTTTGAACGGCTGTGGCTACAAGATCGCCAGCATCACCGACGTGACGCCAATCCCGCACAACGGGTGCCGTCCGCCGAAGAAGCGCCGCGTGTAATCCAGGAGATTGTAAAGAATGGCTCGTTACATTGGTCCAAAATGCAAACTGGCTCGTCGCGAAGGCACCGATCTCTTCCTGAAGAGCGGCGTGCGCGCTATCGAATCCAAGTGCAACATCGAAGCAGCTCCTGGCATCCACGGCCAGCGTCGTGGTCGTCAATCCGACTACGGTACTCAGCTGCGTGAAAAGCAAAAAGTTCGTCGTATCTACGGCGTGCTCGAGCGTCAATTCAGCGGCTACTACAAACAAGCAGCTGGCAAGAAGGGCGCAACCGGCGAAAACCTGTTGCAACTGCTCGAATGCCGTCTGGACAACGTTGTATACCGCATGGGCTTCGGTTCTACTCGTGCCGAATCCCGTCAGCTGGTATCGCACAAGTCGATCAGCGTAAACGGTCAGACCGTTAACGTTCCGTCCTACCAGGTTCGTGCTGGTGACGTGGTTGCTGTTCGCGAGAAAGCAAAAAATCAACTTCGCATTGTCCAAGCTCTCGATCTGTGTGCTCAACGTGGCCGCGTAGAATGGGTAGAAGTAGACACTGAGAAGAAGTCGGGCGTTTTCAAGAACGTTCCAGCTCGCAGTGATCTGTCCGCCGACATCAACGAAAGCCTGATTGTCGAGCTCTACTCCAAGTAAGGGCTAGAAAATAGGTGCATCCATGCAGATTTCGGTAAATGAGTTCCTGACACCCCGCCACATTGATGTGCAGGTTGTCAGTCCAACCCGCGCCAAGATCACCCTCGAGCCTCTCGAGCGTGGTTTTGGCCACACCCTGGGCAACGCGCTGCGCCGCATCCTGTTGTCCTCAATGCCCGGCTGTGCAGTAGTCGAGGCCGAGATTGACGGTGTGCTCCACGAGTACAGCGCCATCGAAGGTGTACAGGAAGACGTAATTGAAATCCTGTTGAACCTTAAAGGTCTGGCTATCAAGCTGCACGGCCGTGACGAAGTTACGCTGACCTTGTCGAAGAAGGGTTCGGGGGTGGTTACCGCTGCCGATATTCAGCTGGATCATGATGTCGAGATCGTTAACCCCGATCACGTAATCGCTAACCTGGCGTCTAACGGCGCCCTGAACATGAAGCTCGTAGTAGCTCGTGGTCGTGGTTATGAACCGGCCGACTCGCGTCAGAGCGATGAAGACGAAAGCCGCAGCATTGGTCGCTTGCAGCTTGATTCTTCGTTCAGCCCGGTTCGCCGTATCGCATACGTGGTGGAAAACGCCCGTGTCGAGCAGCGTACTAACCTGGACAAGCTGGTTATTGATCTGGAAACCAACGGTACTCTGGATCCTGAAGAGGCTATCCGTCGTGCTGCAACCATTCTGCAACAGCAGTTGGCTGCGTTCGTCGACCTCAAAGGTGACAGTGAGCCAGTGGTAGTCGAGCAGGAAGACGAGATCGATCCGATCCTGCTTCGCCCGGTTGACGATCTGGAACTGACTGTACGTTCGGCTAACTGCCTTAAGGCGGAAAACATTTACTACATCGGCGACCTGATTCAGCGTACCGAAGTAGAACTGTTGAAGACTCCGAACCTGGGCAAGAAATCCTTGACCGAAATCAAGGACGTTCTGGCCTCCCGCGGTCTGTCCCTCGGCATGCGCCTCGACAACTGGCCGCCTGCAAGTCTTAAGAAGGACGACAAGGCGACTGCCTGATCGTCGTAATCACCGAACGTTGTGTTTGGTAAGGAATGAACCATGCGTCATCGTAAAAGTGGGCGTCACCTGAGCCGCACCAGCTCGCACCGCAAGGCCATGTTCCAGAACATGGCGGTGTCGCTGTTCGAGCACGAGCTGATCAAAACTACACTGCCGAAAGCTAAAGAACTGCGCCGCGTTGCCGAGCCGCTGATCACTTTGGCCAAGACAGACAGCCTGGCTAACCGCCGTCTGGCTTTCGACCGTACTCGTTCGAAAGCTATCGTTGGTAAGCTCTTCAACGACCTGGGCAAGCGTTACGCTACCCGTGAGGGTGGCTACCTGCGCATCCTCAAGTGCGGTTTCCGCGCTGGCGACAACGCTCCTATGGCGTACGTTGAACTGGTTGATCGTGCTGTCGGCGGTGAAGCTGTATCCGCTGAGTAAGACGTCAGTCTGAAACAAGGAACCGGGCCTAGTGCCCGGTTTTTTGTATCTGTATGTATTAGATATTTCTATCGTTAGCTAATGTGTAATGCATTGGATCTTGTAACACTGCTGGTCAATACTCTTCGTCAGCCGATTAGCCGGCAGTTTCACAGACTGACAGAGGAAGATTGTGCATGAGCCAGACCAAAACTCTTACTACCGCTAGTGGCGCTCCTGTCGCTGATAACCAGAATTCCCGTTCCGCCGGCCCTCGTGGCCCGCTGCTTCTCGACGATTTTCACCTGATCGAAAAACTCGCCCATTTCAATCGCGAGAATATCCCTGAGCGTCGCGTGCACGCCAAGGGCTCGGGTGCCTACGGCACTTTCACGGTCTCTCGCGACATCACCCAATACACCAGTGCCAAGTTGTTTGAAGCGGTTGGCAAGAAAACTCCGACCTTCCTGCGTTTCTCTACAGTAGGCGGCGAGCGTGGTTCGGCTGACACCGAGCGCGATCCCCGCGGCTTTGCCCTTAAGTTCTACACCGAAGAAGGCAACTGGGACATCGTGGGTAACAACACCCCGGTCTTCTTCATTCGTGACCCGCTGAAGTTTCCCGATTTCATCCACACCCAGAAGCGCCTTCCTCAGAGCAACCTGAAAAGTGCTCAGATGATGTGGGACTTCTGGTCGCATTCGCCTGAGGCGCTGCACCAGGTAACCATTCTGTTTTCCGATCGGGGCATTCCAGACGGTTACCGTCATATGCACGGCTTTGGCAGTCACACCTACAGCCTGATCAACGCCAAGGGCGAGCGGCACTGGGTCAAGTGGCACTACAAGACCAAGCAGGGCATCAAGAATCTGGCGCCGGCAGAGGCTGCACGTCTGGCGGGTACCGATCCGGATTACGCTCAGCGCGACCTGTTCAACGCGATCGAGCGCGGCGACTTTCCGAAGTGGAGCGTGTGCATCCAGATCATGACTGAGGCGCAAGCCGCGGCGCACTATGAGAACCCGTTCGATGTGACCAAGACCTGGTCGCAGAAGGAGTTCCCGTTGATCGAGGTTGGCGAGTTGGAGTTGAACCGCAATCCGCTGAACTACTTCGCTGAGGTCGAACAGGCCGCTTTCGGACCAAGCAACATGGTGCCAGGGGTCGGGCTTTCTCCAGATCGCATGCTGCAGGGCCGGGTGTTTGCTTACGCCGATGCTCACCGTTATCGCGTTGGTACCAATCACCAGCAACTGCCAGTGAATGCGCCGCTGAGCCCGGTGAACAGCTATCAGCGCGACGGCTCCATGGCTTTCGGAAGCAATGGCGGTGCTGCGCCGAACTACGAGCCCAACAGCTACAGCGATGCGCCTAAGCAGGCTCCACGCTACGCAGAACCGCCCCTTGCCCTTAGCGGTGGCGCAGACCGCTACGATCATCGCGAAGACACCGACTATTACAGTCATGCAGGAGCTCTGTTCCGCTTGATGAATGATGAGCAGAAGGCTCTGTTGATCAACAACATTGCCGGTGCCATGACTGGAGTGACTGCTGATGTGGTTGATCGTCAGCTGCAACATTTCTATAAGGCTGACCCGGCTTACGGCGAGGGTATTGCCAAGGCTTTGGGTGTATCGCTCAAGTAAGTCTAAATAAGAAGCAGAACCGCCCTCATTTGGGCGGTTTTTGCGTTATTTATACTGCTTTTCTCAGATAATCTTCACTTTTTCGGTTATTTCTAAGTGACCTGCAAGTCAGCTTGGTTCACACTATCGACTTTCAAGCAGGGAGATGTAGGGCGATGCAAGGTCACCCGGACGTAATCGATTACCTCAACACGTTGCTGACGGGCGAACTGGCAGCACGCGACCAATATTTCATCCACTCGCGGATGTACGAAGACTGGGGCTTTACCAAGCTCTACGAGCGTATCAACCACGAAATGGAAGAAGAGGCGCAACACGCCGATGCCCTGATGCGCCGCATTCTGATGCTCGAAGGCACGCCGCGCATGCGTCCTGACGATCTCGACACCGGGACCACGGTGCCGGACATGCTGGCCAGCGACTTGCGCCTTGAATACAAGGTTCGCGCTGCGCTGTGCAAAGGCATCGAGCTGTGTGAACTGCACAAGGACTACGTCAGCCGCGACATTCTGCGTATCCAGTTGGCAGATACCGAGGAGGATCACACCTACTGGCTGGAGAAGCAGTTGGGCCTGATCAAATCCATCGGGCTGGAGAACTACCTGCAGTCGCAGTTCTGACTGCATAAGGCGTGGATACCGGTTCGTGAGCAAGCTCGCTCCTACGGTAGATGCGTCAAGCCTGAGATGTAAAAAAGCCCCTGTCACCGTGAGATGACAGGGGCTTTTTCATGGGGCTCAGGCTCGATCGCGGGTTAGCAGCGGCTTGAGGTAGTGCCCGGTGTGGGACTGCGGCATTTCCGCTACCTGTTCCGGGGTGCCGACGGCGATGATCTGGCCGCCTTTGGAGCCGCCTTCCGGCCCCAGGTCCACCAGCCAGTCGGCCGTTTTGATCACATCCAGGTTGTGCTCGATCACTACCACTGTGTTGCCGTGATCACGCAGGCGGTGCAGGACGTCCAGCAATTGCTGGATATCCGCGAAGTGCAACCCAGTGGTCGGTTCATCGAGGATATACAGGGTCTTGCCAGTGTCACGCTTGGACAGCTCGCGTGACAGCTTGACCCGTTGAGCCTCGCCGCCAGACAGCGTGGTAGCCGACTGACCGAGCTTGATGTAGGACAGGCCCACATCCATCAGGGTCTGCAGCTTACGCGCCAGGGCCGGGACGGGAGCGAAGAATTCGCGGGCCTCCTCGATGGTCATTTCCAGCACCTCGTGGATGCTCTTGCCCTTGTACTTGATCTCCAGCGTCTCGCGGTTGTAGCGCTTGCTCTTGCACACATCGCAGGGCACGTAGATGTCCGGCAGGAAGTGCATCTCGACCTTGATCAAGCCATCGCCCTGGCAGGCTTCGCAGCGTCCACCCTTGACGTTGAAGGAGAAGCGTCCAGGCCCGTAGCCTCGGGAACGGGACTCAGGAACCCCAGCGAACAACTCGCGGATCGGCGTAAACAGCCCGGTGTAAGTGGCTGGGTTGGAGCGCGGAGTACGACCGATCGGGCTCTGATCGATATCCACGACCTTATCCAGGTGCTGCAGACCATTGATGCTGTCGTGAGGCGCTGCTTCCAGGGTCGTGGCACCGTTCAATGCTGTGGCGCTCAATGGAAACAGGGTGTTGTTGATCAGCGTCGACTTGCCCGAGCCGGAAACCCCGGTCACGCAGGTCAGCAGGCCGATGGGAATTTCCAGGTCGACATTGCGCAGGTTGTTGCCGCGAGCGCCCTTGAGTGTCAGGGACAGCTTCTTGTTGCGCGGCGTACGTTTGGCCGGCACCACGATCTTCACCCGGCCCGACAAGTACTTGCCGGTCAACGAGTCCGGGTGCGCCATGACTTCAGCAGCCGTGCCTTCGGCGACGATATGGCCACCGTGCACACCGGCGCCCGGGCCGATATCCACCACATAGTCGGCCAGGCGGATAGCGTCTTCGTCGTGTTCAACCACGATTACGGTGTTGCCAATATCCCGCAGGTGTTTCAGGGTCCCCAGCAGCCGATCATTGTCCCGCTGGTGCAGGCCAATGGATGGTTCGTCGAGGATGTACATGACCCCCACCAGGCCGGCACCGATCTGGCTGGCCAGGCGAATACGCTGGGCTTCGCCGCCGGACAGGGTATCGGCGCTGCGATCCAGGGTGAGGTAGTCGAGCCCGACGTTCACCAAGAACTGCAGGCGCTCGCGGATCTCCTTGAGGATCTTGTCGGCAATCTCACCACGGCGTCCGGTGAGTTTCAGCGTACCGAAGTAGTTCGTGGCATCGCCGATGGGCAGGCTGGTGACCGCCGGCAGGGTCTTCTCGCCGACCCAGACATGGCGAGCCTCGCGACGCAGGCGCGTGCCACGGCAATCCGGACAGGGCTGGGTGCTGAGGAACTTGGCCAGCTCTTCACGGACGGTGGCCGATTCGGTCTCCCGATAGCGCCGTTCCAGGTTCGGCACTATGCCTTCGAAGGGGTGGGAGCGCTTGACGATGTCGCCCCGGTCGTTGAGGTACTTGAAGTCGACGTTCTGGGTGCCACTGCCGTGCAGGATGACCTTCTGCTGATCCGCCGGCAGTTGGTTGAACGGTACTTCCAGGCTGAAGCCGTAATGAGAGGCCAGTGAACCGAGCATCTGGAAGTAATAGACGTTGCGGCGGTCCCAGCCGCGAATCGCCCCTTCGGCCAAGGTCAGTTCGCCATTGACCAGGCGCTTGATGTCGAAGAACTGCTTGACCCCCAGACCGTCGCAGGTAGGACAAGCGCCGGCGGGGTTGTTGAAGGAGAACAGCTTGGGTTCCAGTTCGCTGATGGCATGACCGCAAATCGGGCAGGCGAAACGGGCGGAGAAGATCATCTCTTCCCCCGGCTCGTCGTCCATCGGCGCTACCAGGGCAATCCCGTCCGCCAGTTTCAGCGCGGTTTCAAAGGACTCTGCTAGACGCTGCTGCAGATCGCCACGCACCTTGAAGCGGTCGACCACTACATCGATGGAATGCTTCTTCTGTTTATCCAGCTTCGGCAACTCGTCCAGTTCAAACAGCTTGCCGTTGACCCGGGCCCGCACGAAGCCCTGGGCCCGCAGCTCTTCAAAGACCGAGAGGTGTTCGCCCTTGCGCTCACGAATGACCGGGGCCAGCAGCATCAGCTTGCTGCCTTCGGGCTGCGCCAGCACCAGGTCGACCATCTGGCTGACGGTCTGGGCTTCCAGCGGAATGTCGTGGTCCGGGCAGCGCGGGGTGCCCACGCGGGCATAGAGCAGGCGCAGGTAATCGTAGATTTCGGTAATGGTGCCGACGGTGGAGCGCGGGTTATGAGAGGTGGATTTCTGTTCGATGGATATCGCCGGCGACAGCCCTTCAATGGTGTCGACATCGGGCTTTTCCATCATCGACAGGAACTGTCGGGCGTAAGCCGACAGCGATTCGACATAGCGGCGCTGGCCTTCGGCATAAAGCGTGTCGAAAGCCAGGGACGACTTGCCGGACCCAGACAGCCCGGTGATGACGATCAACTTGTCCCGCGGCAGGGTCAGGTCGATGTTCTTCAGGTTGTGGGTGCGGGCCCCACGAATCAGAATCTTGTCCAAAAGTGGCCTCGATCGGCGGGCGTAAAGGCAGGAGTATAAAACCAAACACTGGATGGATGCACACTATCATGCGGTGCTTTTTTGCTCGCTGTTGGGGCTGCGCGGCAAAGCGTCGCCATATACCCCCTCAATCGATCGGACTGGTAGAATCGCCGCCGGTTCACATGAGGTTTATCCATGCACGATCCCCACAGCGAACGCATGAGTGGCAGCGAGACCCGCGCAGCGAGCGGTCTGGCCCTGGTGTTCGCCTTCCGTATGCTTGGCATGTTTATGGTACTGCCGGTCCTGGCGACCTATGGAATGGATCTCGCAGGAGCGACCCCGGCTCTGATCGGCTTGGCGATTGGCGCCTATGGTCTGACCCAGGCGGTTTTCCAGATTCCCTTCGGCATCATTTCCGACCGTATCGGTCGTCGCCCAGTGATTTACCTGGGGTTGATCGTGTTCGCCCTGGGCAGCGTGCTGGCGGCCAATGCCGATTCGATCTGGGGCGTGATCGCCGGACGAATCCTGCAAGGTGCCGGGGCGATTTCCGCCGCAGTGATGGCGCTGCTTTCGGACCTGACCCGCGAGCAGCACCGGACCAAGGCCATGGCCATGATCGGCATGACCATCGGCCTGTCCTTTGCCGTGGCCATGGTGGTCGGTCCGCTGCTGACCCGCAGCTTTGGTCTGTCGGGGCTGTTCCTGGCCACGGGGGCCATGGCCCTGGTGGGCATCCTGATCGTTGCTTTCATGGTCCCGCGCTCCACCGGCCCGTTGCAGCACCGCGAGTCCGGCGTGGCGCGCCAAGCGCTGATCCCGACCCTCAAGCATCCCGATCTGCTGCGCCTGGATCTTGGTATCTTCGTGTTGCACGCCATGCTGATGTCGAGCTTCGTCGCCTTGCCCCTGGCACTGGTGGAAAAGGCCGGTTTGCCCAAGGAACAGCACTGGTGGGTCTACCTCACCGCGTTGCTGATTTCCTTCTTCGCCATGATCCCGTTCATCATCTATGGCGAGAAAAAACGCAAGATGAAACGAGTTCTGCTCGGCGCGGTCAGTACGCTGCTGCTCACCGAGCTATTCTTCTGGGAGTTCGGCGACAGTTTGCGGGCGCTGGTGATCGGCACCGTGGTGTTCTTCACCGCATTCAACCTGCTGGAGGCGTCGTTGCCGTCGCTGATCAGCAAGGTCTCGCCGGCAGGCGGCAAGGGCACGGCGATGGGGGTGTATTCCACTAGCCAGTTCCTCGGTTCGGCACTGGGCGGCATCCTCGGCGGCTGGTTGTTCCAGCATGGCGGTTTGTCGGTTGTGTTCCTTGGATGCGCAGGTCTGGCTGCACTCTGGTTGGGCTTTGCTGTTACCATGCGCGAGCCTCCATATGTGACGAGCCTGCGCTTGCCGTTATCGCCTGAAGCGATCCGCGAAGCTGGTCTGGTTGAGCGCCTGAAAGCCGTCGCTGGAGTAACAGATGCCGTGGTGGTGGCCGAAGAGGCTGCCATTTACATCAAATTGGACACCGAATTATTGGATCGCGCGACGCTCGAGCAGTTGGTCAACTCAGCGCCGTCGCCGCGCGAAGCCTAGGAGAACGTTATGGCCCGTGGGGTTAACAAAGTCATATTGGTCGGTACTTGCGGCCAGGATCCCGAAGTTCGCTATCTGCCTAACGGTAACGCCGTGACCAACCTGAGTCTGGCCACCAGCGAACAGTGGACCGACAAGCAGACCGGTCAGAAGGTCGAGCGCACCGAGTGGCACCGTGTTTCGATGTTCGGCAAGGTCGCTGAGATTGCCGGTGAGTACCTGCGCAAGGGTTCCCAGGTCTACATCGAGGGCAAACTGCAGACTCGCGAGTGGGAAAAAGACGGCATCAAGCGCTACACCACCGAGATCATTGTCGACATGCAAGGCACCATGCAGCTGCTGGGTGGCCGTCCACAGGGCGACCAGCAAGGCCAGGGCGGCATGTCCAACTCGGCACCGCGTCCTCAGCAGTCCCGTCCTGCTCCGCAGCCACAGCGTGAGTCGCGTCCGGCGCCACAGCAGGCCGCTCCGCAGCCGGCACCGGATTTCGACAGCTTCGATGACGATATTCCGTTCTGATTGCTCCCTCGAGCATTCAGTATCGATGAGAAAGGGGCCCCGTACAGGGCCCCTTTTTTATGCCGGACTGTTTCCTTTCAGGCGCTGGGATTGGGCTCAAAGTTGCACTCGGCGCAATCGACCGCTCAGGGCAACCACCTGATGATCCGGTGTGGGAATCGGCCGTCCACTGAGGCCCATGCCTTCGCTCACCAGCACCGCCCCCTCGACGCAGCACAGATTGGACGGTGTATCCAGTTCGTTGGCGAGCACTTGCACACTGCGTTGCTGCAGGTCGCAGCGCAGCAGCCGTCCACTGAAGCGGGCAAAGCCGCCGTGCAAGGTCTCGCCGGACCAGTCGGGCTGCAGGGGCTGCAACAGCCGGTCGCACAGTTCCAGCACCAGAATCCGCTCCTGCGGGTCAAGCGCCAGCCCGGTGGGCAATTGCAGCCCGCGAATCAGTACCTCGATCCTGCCACTCTCGGGCCAGACCCGGATTACCTGGCCCGCCTTGTCGGCGAAGTCGATGCCCTTTCGCGCCGGGTCACTGTGCAGCTCGCCAGAGAACAGGCTGATCAGCACCGCGTCGGTCTGTGGCTCATGCACCAGGGTCACGGGTACGGCTTCCTGGCCCTGATCCAGGTCGGGCAGTTGGGCCAGGATCTGCTCCTCACCCTGAGTGAACTCCACCAACTGGTTGGTATCGGGCTTGACCGCCAGCCAGCTCTGGCGCGCGGGGTGATAGCACAATGAGTTGAGGTTGCCGTGGCTGTGGAACAGCGGCTCGGGCGGGCTGTATTGCAGGTCCAGAAGCTTGGAACCGGCGACGTAATCGGTCTGGCTGGCCAGGTAGCGCCCGGTACCGAAGGCAATGTCCGACAGCCCCATGATTTCATCGCGCAGCATCCGCGACTGCATGTTCATCGAGCGAAAACCCTTGGCCAGAACCTCGGGTGGCAGGTAGGTGCCGGGGGCGTGAGGATCTGGTCGCAGGCGACTGATGCGACCGCTGAACGCTTGGTCCGGCAGGCCTGAGCCAGCTTCTACCAGCAGCAGGCTGCCATCGTTTTCCACGCAGATACCGCGAGGGTTGAGCAGCCCCTGGGCGATGATGTTGCTTGAGCGCAGCAACTGTTCCGGCTGGGCGGGAATGTGTAAAGCAACGGGCATGGTCTTCTCCTTGTTCAAGGTTGCCAGGGCGTGCCGTTGAGATAGGCGGTCAGCAGGGAGCGCTGGCTCGGCGACATCGAACGCACCACGGACATGTACAAGGTGGTGTTCTGGTACTCGGGGGATATCCGGGCCAGGATCGCCTGTTTGTAACCCATCACCGCGTCGGGTTGATTGAGCTGGATGTAGCGCGACATGGCAGGGAAGGCCAGGTAATGAAAGCGCAGCACGTTTTGAAACGCCTGCTCCCAGGTGACGATGCTGCCGGTTGGAATGCCGAAGTCGCTCCAGGCGTACTTGCGGAAGTTGCTGAAGCTCTGGGTCAGAGGGTTGTTGTCGATGGTGTAGGTCAGTGTGGTGAAACCGGCCTGGGTATTGGAACCGGCGACGGGGACGACGTTGAAGCTCACCGAAGGTTGACCAGCCGGTACCGTTACCGAGTTCGGAAGCTCCAGGAAGTTCCAGTAGCGATTGGCTTGATAGACGGCGGTCGCCGAGGCGTCGATGCTGATTGGCGTATCTTCCTGTACCGGTGCTCCCAGGTAACGGACTTGCAAGGTGATCTGCACGCCGCTGCTGTCGGGGTCCAGGTAGGTGTTGCGCTGATCGCTGTAGACCCGATACGGGCATTCGGGAGCCGACAGCGCCGGGTTGCGGGTGGTCCCGGGGGCACTGATGCACAAGGGCGTGCTCTGCACCAACTGTGTCTGGGTCGAGTTGAGCGGCACGTCGATGATGCCGCCGTACCGGTAGTAGTCCTGCAGCAGCGGGTCGCTGGGCTCAAAGCTCGCCAGGGGCGTCGTTCCGGCCGCAATGGTGACGGTCCCGTAGTCGGCGTTGGGACCGATGGGGCTGGTGATGTCGTCGCGTACAGCCCTGAACGTCTGCTTGGGGATCAGGTTGACCATGTCGATGCTCAGTTGCCCGTTGGCAACCTCGGCATAGGCAACGCTGTTGATGTTCAGGTCTTTGTCGGCATTGATGATTTGCCGGCCCGGCGGACAGATTTGCGGCTCATCGGTAAACGCCGTGGCCAGGGTGCCGATGATTCGGCCGATGCTCGGGTTCGGGCTGAACTGGTTGGCGGCGTAGTCGGCGTTCAATTGCTCGGTAGTCAGGGTCGGACACATTTCGAACATCACGAAACGCAGCACGATCCCAGTCGCGTTAGGCGCTTCGATCAGGGCCCTGAGTCCGGCACTTTCCTTGTTGTAGCTGACGATGCTGCTCAGCGGAAAGGTCAGTTGAAAGGTGCCGCTGGCATGGAAGGAACCTGGTGAGTCCATGGTTGCCGGCTCCAGCACCCGAGTGTTGAGGTCGAAACTGCTGCACACGGTATCCCAGCGAATCAGTAGCTCAGGCGTGTTGCCGTTGCCGATCTGCAGGCCTCCGACAAAGATCTGGGTCGTGGTGCTGGCTGTGGGGTCCAGGTCGACCATCATCGGGCCGGAGTAGGGCCCTTGTCCGGTGCCGGGTGTAACGGAGCCGAGCAGGTAGACCGGTTGGCCGACCATATCCCCTTCCAACGCAATGTTGCCCGGGGTGCCTTGGGAACTGATCAACGCTTTGTGCAGTGTCACCACGTGTTCGCCATAGTGGTTCCAGCCGCCGGCCGTGTACCGGCTGTTGGGGCCGATTCTCGGGTCCGGGGCGTTGATCAGTTGGTACAGGTGCTCATCGCTGTAGGTCTTGGCCTGGTCCGCCACGGTCGAGGTGGTCAGGTCGAACAGCTCAAGGGACGTGGTGATGCCGTTGGGCAAGGTCGGCGAGTTGTTCGGCACGCTGACGTCGGTGGAGATACCGCCCCAGAAGTTCAGTCGGGGTCCATTCAATATGCTCATGTTCTATTCCTTATCCTTGGTGACGCTGCTGACCGGGGCTTGGGCGAATCTGAACAGGAAGGAGAAGTCGCTCTTGTACTGGCTGTTGAGCGGTGCCGCCATGGAGTGGCAGTTCATGCAGCTGCTGTTGGTCTGGATGTAGCTTTCCATGGTGACGTTGGCCGAAAGCGACGGCGTTGGCTGCCCCAACGGATTGCCGGGGTTGTCCGGCGACTGTGGGCGTTGGGTGGTGATCAACTGGTAGTACTTGAACACGCTCTGCTGTACCTGCGGATCGCTCTGGTACTGGGTATTGATCTGCTGGGTGACGTCCGTGATCGGGGTGACCCGGTTCAGCGGGTCAGGGGTGCTGAAGCTGCTACCGGGTTTGGGCGTACAGACCATCTTTCCCGCCTGTTGCTGCCATAGGCACGGGGACTGGTTGAGGCTTTCGGCGGGTGCCTTGGCGTTGAAGTAGGAGTAGAAAATCCCCGAGGCCGGTTGGTCCACCCAACGGCCCCCCAGCTGGGTCTTGGGCGGCACGTTGTCGACCTGCTCGAAGGTCGACCAGATCCACTGCGGGAACCCCTCCACCTTGCTGATGATGTGCAGCCCCACCAATCCCAAGTTGGCCTCGGTGGTGCCATTGGGCTGTCCCTGACTGTCGAACTGGGTGACCAGTGCCTTCATCGTCAGATAGCGGCTGCTGTCGTCGGCGCTGGTGAGGATGCGCCAGCTGCTCTTGATCTCGCCGGCGTTGTTGGGAAAGCCGATGTTCTTCGCGGCATCGACGACCACCGCGTTGTAGAAGTCGTTAGCGACGATGTAGTTGTAGGAGACCTCGTTGGCGGCGATGTCGTAGTAGGTCGGGTTGCCGCGCTGATCAATCAGCCAGCCGCCCACCGCCTGGTTGTCCGCTTGCACCACCTGAGTGTTCTTGACCGCGGCAATGTTGATCAGGCTGAGGTTTCTGCGGGGCAGTTGCGAGTTCCAGGGGCCCGGATTCTTGGCCCCGGGGAGGAAGGTCTCGCTGACGCTCTTGTAGGTCTGCCACACGGTATCGCCTGGGCTGCCCAGGGGCTTGCTGCAATCGGCCACTCCGCGCTGCCCCGCCTGGGCCGGCCAGTTCAGGTTGATGAACATCTGCCAGCTGTATTGATCGAAAGCCTGCTGCGAGGCGCCGGCGGCAGGCACCGTTGCTGTGGGTGGGCAGCTGGTTTGCGCCCCCGCTGCACTGGGTTGCAGGGCGCTGGCTTGCTGACTGCCCAGGCCAAGCAACAACAGGGCGGTGAAACGGCTCCAATGGTTCATGAGGCGGCTCCTGTCACTGCGGGGTGGGTGAAAGTTGGTTCCACTGTGGCCGTGCACCGTTCTTCAGCGATGGCGGTGGCGTGAAGAGCTGGCAGTCAGGCGGGTTGACCGGGCACATCTTCGCCACCTGGTCCCAGGTCTTGGCCGGGTCCGGCTTTGCATTGCTCCAGTTGCGGTAGTTCTGGCTGACGATGGGCGCGTTGGCGACGCTGGCATCACCGGAGAAATAGAACGACTGCGGATGTTGATAGGCCGGTTGGCCCGGCCCGTCGCTGGTGGCCTGCTTGTAGAAGGCATAGCCGAAGAGGATGGGTGGGCTGCCTTTGCCGGGTTTGAGCTCCAAGGCGTAGGCCTGCACGCTGCCGTCCAGATGCTGGCTGCGGGCGGCGCTGTAGGGCAGGTGCTTGATGAAGTCCCGGCGCGGCGGGTGGTTCATGGGCGAGAACAGGCAGCAGGCCGGCATGTCCTTAGGCCGGTCCTCGGGGTAGGTGAGGAAGTAGGCCTTGTTACCCAGGGAGACGAAGGAGCAGGTGTAGTTGTTGTCCTTGATCGGGAAGATCGGCAGGCAGTATTTCTCGTAGTGCTCCATCATCGCCCCGGAGCCGTCGCCGTCGGCCGGGACATAGTCATTGTCGTAGTAGCTGCTGCCCTGGGACACGGTGTAGTCGGCAGGTTGCAGGGTGCTGGGCGGGCTGCTGTAGGGCGGCGGGTTCTTATCGTAGTTGGCGGTGACCCGGTACATGGTCCAGTCACTGACCCAGGTTGCCGGATAGAGCGGATCGGTCGGCTCGCCGGCCTTGCGCTTGATCACGCAGTTGTTGTTCAGGGCGTCGCAGCCCTTGGTGTTGTGCACGCCCATGTTGAAGTAGACGTTGTCGGGGTATTTCTGGGCCCACAGTGTCTGGCTGGCGCACAGCAGGGTGGCGGCCAACAGCAGGCGCTTGAAGAAACTGGCGTTCATCTGACTCTCCTTTGCAAAGCCGGGCGACCCAGGTCGCCCGGTGTTCCAGTGCATGGCCGTTGCGGCTCAGCCTTGCTGATAGTCGTCGAGGTTCAGCTGGGTCGGCGGGTAGCCGGTGCTCACCAGGTCCTTGGCCCAGATTTCCAGCACCTGGCGACGGCTCTGCGGCAAGTCCCGGGTGATAGGCATGGCCAGGGTGCTGGCCTCCTGATACTCCTTGCTGATCAGTTTGATGAACTGCTCGATCGCGCCCTCGATGCGTTGCAGGGAGTTGAGCGGCATGTACTTGTTCATGATCGGGTAGAGGTAATAGAAGGGCTGGAGGATTTGCGGAAAGATGAAGCCGTTCCAGATCCGCACGTTGGCGTCGTCGAACTTGCACACGCCGTTCCAGAAGTCGATGAAGTCCTTGAGCATCTGCGGTTCTTGCGGCAGCACCCGCAGCGGCGAAAGGAAGTCGGTGAAGGCACCGGTGTAGGAGAAGCTGAACGGAATGCCCGTCGGATCGTCCTGGATGAAAAACCGCACAGTGGGGAAGCCCGGCGCCACGGCATGCACCGTCAACTGGGCAATGCCGTCGGCATTGGTCTGGATGCGGGTCAGGCTGTAGTTCACGGTGGCGCCCATGCCGGCGTCATTATCCAGTTGCCCGCTCATCGCTTGCGGGTTCTCGAACCTCAGGCAGGGCCTCAGATCGACCGCGGCCGGGGTTTTCAGGAACTCCTGATAGGTGATGGCGTTGCTGACCGGCTCATCGCACGCGGAACCCCTGACGATCATGGCACTCAGGCTCCTGCCACTGCCCTCCCTTAACAGGCTCGGATGCTGCGAACCGCCGATGAACTGGGGCATTCCCGGCTTGTTCTTGGCACGCGCTTTGGGATAGTCAGTGATCAGCACGAAATCTGCCGGGTTGCTGAACGCCAGGTAGTAGTTGCTGGTGGTCAGCATGTAGGCGTTGTTGTACTCGGCGACCCACAAGGTGGTGCCGGCCGTTGCGGGCTTGCCGTTGTTTTGCACCATGATGTTCAGCGTCCGGCTGTCACCGACGTCGATGAAGCTGCCGCTCTCGATGACTTCCGCGGTCCACATCTGCTGTTCGGCGGCGATGGTATCCGTGCCCTTCAGGCGCAGTGCCAGGTTGCCGTTTTTCAACAGGGCCTGGGCGCTGGTATCGAGGGGCAGGTCCAGCAGGCCGGAACGCTTGTCAAAGGCGCTCTGCTGATATTGCTCGTAGCTGACGCTGGTCAGGGGCTCGAAGTTGCCGCCCTGCTGGACCCCCAACTCAAAGTCGCCGACGTGGAACTTGGCGGCGACCGGAACAGCGTTGTTGCGGCCATCCAGATCGGGGGCGGCCGGGCCATCATGGACGTCCGGGTAGATCGGAAAGGTATTGCCCAGATCCAGAGACAGCGTGTCGCCGTGGAGCTCGGCGCTGATCACGCCCAGATTGACCAACTGTTCATCCGCATGGATCTGCGTATCGTCCGGGACCTTTTTGTAGAACGGCACCGAAGTCTTAGGCACCAGGCGCTGGCCGGCCGGTGCGGTGGGGAACTCATTGGCGAACCACAGGCCAAGGGTGCCAGCGGTGCGGCTGTAGGCCGGGTTGAAGAAGGTTTCGGTCGGGTTGTCCAGGCCCATTTGATAGAGCATCTGCAGCCTGGACATGTCCCAGGGCGCCTGGGAATGGCTGTTGACGATCTTGAAGTCGTTGAACAGGCCGTTCTTGTCATAGACGGTCAGGTAGGTGGTGAACCTGATCATCAGGCCCTGGGCGTTCTGACTGAGCATTTCATCCTGCAGGTTTTTCAACAGTTTTGAGTCGCCGATGACCCATTCCAGTTGGTCCTTGGGAAAGCAGGTCTGCCAGGTGGCCGTGACGTAGACCAGGCCGCCAAAGGCGCCCCAGTTGAAGTCGAGAAAGCGGTTGAGCATGCGGTACGTGTGTTTCAGGGTCAGGCCACAGGTGGCGTCACCGAGCACCAACTTGTCGAAGTACAGGGCGGTGAAGGTGTTCTGCCAGGGGCTGACGTCGACGAAGCGTGCGGCGGTCGGGGTCGGGTTGCCGAAGGAGTTGCCCAGCAGTTGGTAGGACTTGTTGATCAGCGGATCGCTGTCGATGTAGCTGTCGACCTTGGATTCCCCGCCGATGATCACCGAGCGCAACTGCTGGTAGTCCACGGTGCCGCAGGCGTTGTCGCCGAACAGATCCCACTCGGCGGGAATCATCGGGTAGTTGTTGGGATCGCCGTTGGTGGGCACCTGCAGCACGTAGTCCGGGACGTTCTTGTAGGCCAGCGGCGTGATGCCCCAGGGCATCAGCGTTTGCGGGGCATTCTTGTCGTTGATCCCGTACCGGTTCAGGAAAGGCCAGTTCATCTGCATCTTCACCGCGTCGTATAGCGGCAGCACATCGTTGTTGTTGAAGGTTGGCGGGTTCCAGAACATGAAACCGTTGAGGTAGATCCGTGGAAAGTTCAAGACGCTCATGGGCTGCTCTCCTTAGCGTTTCCACTGGGCGCGTTTGAGCGACCAGACGTAATCCAGTTTTTGATAACCGATGAAGTCTTTGTCCGGCAGTACGCTGGTGGGGTAGAGGATTCCGCCTGTGTGGTCGATGTTGAACGAGAAGAAGGTGTTCTTCTTCGTCGAATAGGCCGCCGTGCTGTGGCAGGCCAGGCATGAAGAACTGCCCTGGAACGCCGACTCCAGCTGGGAGTTGGCCAGCAGCTTGGGTTCGGCAAGGTTCTGGTCGTACTGCACCCCGATCAGTTCGTACTGGGCCAGGTTCGAATACTGCTGCTGGAAGCTGGTGTTCACCGGTTTGGCCGCCTCGGTGGGGCCGGTGATGTTGGTCATCGGCTTGGGTGGGGTGTCATTGGTGACGGTGTACTTGGGATTGTTGCGGTTTTCGAAGGTGGTCCAGACCCAGTCCGGGGTCAGCTTGTTGATCACATGCATGCCGCTCAGGGCGGCGTAGCCCACCTGATACTGGCCCGTGCTGTCCACGTAATAGGCCTGGGAGATGTAGTACCCGTCCTGGGTCAACAGGGCCTTGAAGTCCTGGTCGGTGCCGATCCAGAACCAGGAGGTTTTCAGCTCCCAGGCCGTGTCCGGGAAGTCCAGGTTGCTGGTGAGCTTGGCCAGGCCATCGCGGTTGTAGATCTTGTTGGCGACGATGTAGTTGAAGGTGTCCTCGCCCATCAACAGGTGAAAGCGCACCAACTGTTCGTTTTTCGACGGTGGCACCGGTGGGCCGCTGCGCATTTTCAAAGCCAGGCCATCCACCTGCTGGATACCGTTCTGCGGGCTGCCTGGCATGTCGTTGCCGAGAAACTGAAACAGCCCTTTGGGGTCCATGCCCTGCTTTTGTGCCAGTTCCGGGACTTCGCTCGGCAGGTTTTCATGGTCGGAGTAGGGCAGGGGCTCGGCCCCCTTCAACAGGTAAACCTGATCGGAAGGCTTGAACGTTTCCCAGACCCGATTGTTGTTATGGCTGGCATCCGGCTGGTTGAGGCAGACAAACCAGTTCCAGGCCATGGTTTCCGGGCTCTGCTTGAACGTCGCCAGAGTGGTCGTGGGGTCGTCTGCGAAGGTCAGGAACTTGTTGCAATCGAAGGTGTTCGGGCTCTGTGCCTGAGCGAGACCGCTCAACACACTGAGTACCGCTATAGGGATGGTTCGCCGCATGGAATCTCCTTGGCTTGAGCCGTGTCGTCATAGGGGCGCCCTAGGAAATGCTCTAGGAGCAGGTGCTTTACCGCAGTGGCCGGCAGATGCTCCGGCAGTGGTAAATCGCAATCGGTGATCAATAGCGGTCCCACCTCATCGTTGCTCGGCAAGCGTCCGTGGCTGCCGCGAATCAGTCGGGTGTCCAGGGGAATCAGGTCCATGTAGTAGCGAAAGCCGAGCTTCTTCTGCAGCAGGCGGCGGGCGACCCGCAGCTTGGGAAAGCGGATCGCCGGATCGATGAACAGCTCCAGCGGGTCATAGCCCGGCTTGCGGTGGATATCCACGGTGCGGGCGAAGTCCGGGGCCAGGCGGTCGTCGAACCAGTAGTAGTAATCGAACCAGAAGCCCGGGGCGGCCACCGCCACCAGCTCGCCGCTGCGCGGGTGATCGAGCTGCCAGGCCCGCTGTTCGGTTTTATCCAGTACCTGCTCGATGCCCGGCTGGCGCTGCAGCAGGGCCTTGACCCGAGCAATGTCCCTGGGCTGGCGCACGTAGACGTGGGCGATCTGATGGTCGGCCACGGCAAAGGCGGCACTGGCGCCGGGGTCGAGCAGCTCCCAACTCAGGGAACGGCGTACTTGCAGCAGGCCCTGTTCCCGCAGCACGCGGTTGATGGAGATTGATTGCTGCACCGCTTCGATGCCGTATTCGGAAACCAGCATCACCGCCGCGCCTTGTTGCTGGGCAAAGTCCAGCAGGCGCCCGACTTCATGGTCGATGGCCCGCACTTCGTCGCTGATTGACGGATGCTCGGGCCCCAGGCGTTGCAGGCTGTAGTCCAGGTGCGGCAGGTAGATCAGTTGCAGGTCGGGGCGACTGATCTGGAACTCGGCGATGGCGCAGTCGACGATCCAGCGACTGGAGGCAATGCCCGCCGCCGGGCCCCAGAAGCCCGGAAAGGGAAACTCGCCAATCTGCCGTTCGATGCGTTCGTGCAGCCCGGGCGGTGACGAGTAGAGGCCGAACATCTTGCGCCCGTCGGCCGGGTAGTGGGGGCGTGGCGTAATGGCGGCATCCACCTCGGCGTACATGTTGAACCACCAGAACAGCTGGCTGCAGCGCAGGCCGGGGATCTCACGTTGCAAGGTCTGCCAGACCTTTTCACCCTGGATCAGCGCATTGGGCTGCAGCCAGAAGCGCACTTCGGCCTGATCGCGCAAATACCAGCCGTTGCCGACAATGCCGTGTTGCGAAGGTGGCAAGCCGGTGAGGATCGAAGCCTGTACCGTCGAGGTCACGGCCGGGAACACCGGGCGCAGCCGGGCCATTTTGGCCCGTTGCAGCAGGGCGTTGATCCGCGGCGTGGCCGGGCCCAGCAAGCTGGGGGTCAGGCCGACCACGTTGATCAGCAGCAGGGGCTGGCGCAGTGCTTCAGAGGGCATGGGCTGGCGCCTCCATGGGGGACGATTGCCCATGCAGCAATTGCCGCTGGCGCAACTGTTGTTCAACCCACTGCAGCTCTGCGGCAATGCCTTTGAGCAGGGCTTGTTCGGTGTCCGGACGCAGGGTGCCGGGCAGTACGTTCCAGCTGTAGGTCTCGACTTCCAGCACCGGCTGGCACTGCGGATGGGCGGCGAGAAAGTCGAAGGTGCGCATCAGGGCCTGCTGGCTGCCGTTGAGCTCTGGCAACAGGAACTGTTCACTGAACAAGGGCACGTGAAAGTGAATGCGCAACTCGCGGCACTGGCCCTGCACCGCTTCCACCGCCTGCAGTGCCTTGGGCAGGTCGGCCCAGGCCAGCAGTTGGCCTTTGCGGTCACGGGCCTTCACCTGATGCAGGTAGGTGGCTTCGGCGAAGTTGCCCAGGGCCTGCAGTACCTGCTCGCGGCGTGCCAGGTCCGTCACCGGCAAGTGACAGATCAGTGCATTGGACAGTTGGATCTTGCTCACCGGAATACGCGCCTGCAGCAGCCGTTGCAGCGATTGGTAACAGTCCTCGAAGACCACCGCCTGGTGGCAGACGTCGAAGCACAGCGCCAGGTATTGATGGTGGGGGTCGGTGGCTTTCCAGCGCTGAAAGAAGGCGATGGCCTGATCGGTGTTTTCCAGTACGCAGTCCGGCTCCATCTCCAGGCACAGCAGGATCTTCTTGCCGCTGCGTCGATGCAGGCTGGCCAGCCCGGCAGTCAACTGCAACAGCTGGGCCTCGGCCTGTTGTTGCTGGGCGTCGTCCCAAAGGGCGGCATAACCCAGGGGCACGCTGGAAATCACGCCCTGTTGGCAGTCCAGGGGCAGCGCGGCGGCGAGCAACTCCGCCAGTTGCAGGCTGTACTCCAGGCGTTGTGGTTCGGCCCAGGTCGGTCGGTAGACCTCGGCCTTCACCGCACCCTGATGGAACTGGCCGTAGGGAAAGCCGTTGAGGGACGTCAGGCGCATCCCGCTGTCGTGCAACAGCCCGAGGAAGGATTCGCGCACTGCGGGCTGCTGCAGCTCGGCGGCCGCCTGGGCGCTGATCCACAGGCCGCTGTCCTGCACCGCCAGGCCACGCTGGCGGCGCACCCCCTGGAAGTGCTGGAGGATCGAACTTTCCAGGCCGGCCACGTCCCGCGCCGGGTGCACGTTGCTGCAGTAACCGATCTGCGCGGCGCTCCAACCGGCCCGGGCGCTCATTTGACCACCGGTTCCTGGCCGCGCAGGGCGGAGTTGTCCTGCCATTGGCGACGCTGATCGATGGGCAGCGGGGTGCTCACCTGTTGCTTGTCGAGTTGTCCGCTCTGGGCGAAGAAATCCACCGGGTTATGGAACAGCACCTGTTCCACCTGAGCCTCGCTGAATCCGGAGGCGAGCATGGCCTGGCCGGTCTTGGGCACCTTGAGCGGATCGCTGATGCCCCAGTCGGCGGCGCTGTTGACCACCATCTTCTCGGTGCCGTACTCCTTGAGCAGGGCCACCATGCGCTGCTCCGACATCTTGGTGTTGGGGTAGATGGAGTGCCCGCGCCAGCAGTCGCTGTCCAGCACCAGGGGCAGGGTCAGTTCGTTGAGGTGATCGATGATCACCAGATGCTCGGCGATGCCCACTTCACGGATCACCGCCAGGGTGCGCTTGGTGCCGCCGATCTTGTCCCGATGTGGGGTGTGCACCAGCACCGGCAGGTTGAACTGCTTGGCCAGCTCCAGTTGCGCGGCGAGAAAGCGTTCTTCCTCGGGAGTGATGTCGTCGTAGCCGATCTCGCCGACCGCTACCACACCGTCCTTGACCAGGTAGCGCGGCAGGATCTCCAGCACCTCGTTGGCCACCGACAGGTCATTGGCTTCCTTGGGATTGAGGCCGATGGTGCAGAAGTGGTGAATGCCGAACATGCTGGCGCGAAAGCGCTCCCAGCCCAGAAGGGTGTCGAAGTAGTCAATGAAGCTGCCGACGCTGGTGCGCGCCTGGCCTTGCCAGAAGGCCGGCTCGATCACCCCGGTGATACCGGCGGCGGCCATGTTCTGATAGTCGTCGGTGGTGCGGCTGACCATATGAATGTGCGGGTCGAAGTACTTCGGCATGGTGAGTCCCTGATGCAGTGGTAGAGAAAATGGAGTGGGTGCGCCGGTGTCGAATCAGGCGTCGGGTGGCAAGTGCTGGAGCCAGTGCGGTGGCAGTCGTCGCTGCTGGCACAGGTGGCGCAAGCGTTGGCGCTGGGCCTGGCTCAACAGCTCGAAGGCGATGGCATGGGGCAGCCCGTCGCTGACACTGCGGAACGCCGCCAACTGTTCTTCCATATGCTCCAGGGCCAGTTGGTTGAGGTCGACGCTGTGGCGCTGGGCCAGGCCTTCGATGCGCCCACTGTCCAGGCCCATGCCCAGGGTCTTGAGCAGCAACTGGTGAAAGGCCCGGTCGTGGTAGTGGCGAGCGGGAAAGGGGTTGTCCAGGGCGAGGGCGGCGAACACTTCACGGTTGTTGGTACGTCCTGCCTGGAGCGCCAGTTCGAGGCTGCGACCCTCTGTGTCGAGGTCGTCGAGGACCCTGAGCAGCACGCTTTTTTCCTGGTCGTCGCCCCACAGAAACAGCTGGCGCAGCAGGGCCAGTTGATCGCCGCCGGCCTGCTGTTCCAGCAGTTGCTCCAGGAGCAAGGCGCGGGCCAGTTGAGTCCGGTTCCAGCCTGGGCTGGCGCTGACCTCGGCGTTGCCAAAGCGACGCTTGCACTGGCTGCTGAGCAGCACCAGGGTGTTGGCCGACGCTTGGCTGGCCAGTTGCTCCAGGGCGGCGAGCCACCAGCGGCGGTTCTCGTCGTCGAGCTGGTCGTCGAGTTGGCGGCGGCGTTCGGCAAAGGCCTCATGGCGCATGACGAGCGGGAGCGAGGCGGGGAAAGTGACGTCCATGGTCATGTCGGCTTGATCCAGCGTTGAAGGTGGGGCAGCAGAAAGAACACCAGCACGCACAGCAGGCTGCCCAGGGGTTGATTGGCCAGGGCCAGCACCAGGGCATCGAACAACGGCAGGGCGGCGAGGCCGGCACCGATAAAGGCACGAATCTGCCGCTGTTGCGGGTTGGCCAAATGACGCCGGTAGTGCCAGCCCAACCAGCCCAGCCACAGCAGCAGGACCAGCCAGAACACCCCGTTGTCTGCGTAAGCGGCGAGGGCCAGGGGGCTGAGCATCAGCAGCAGCGGCAGGCGGCTGAGCAGTTGGTTGCGATGCTCCAGTCGGGCCAGGTAGGTCAGGCCGGCGATGTAGGTGCCCAGCAGCGCGGCACACAGCCACAGCGGCTGCGGTGGCATGGCCAGGCTGGCGGCGGCGGTCAGGTACAGGGCCGAGCGGCAGCCGCCCATGAGCCAGACGCTGTGGGGGTATTTTTTGTGCAGCAGGTTGTAGGCCAGGATGAACAGCAGCAGCAAGCCGGCGCTGGCCAGCAGCCAATGGGGCTGCGCGATCAGGTGGCTCAGGCCCAGTACCGACAGCGCCGCTAGCAGCAACAGGGCAGCGGTGGCTAGGCTGACCTGAGTCCGGCTGACCAGGCCCAGGACAATCGGCCGCGGGTTCTGATGTTGCTGGTCCCAATCGGCATCCAGCAGGTCGTTGAGCAGCATCCCGGCCAGGTACAGCGCCGAGAGCGCCACCAGCAGCAGGGTCCACACCAGTGGCGAGGGCGGTGCCAGGGTGGTGGCGCTGCTGGCCAGCAACGCGGCGGCCAGGGCGTTGGTCCACACCGTCGGCAGGTTGGATACCCGGCCCAGGGTCAGCCAGGTGGTCAGGGAGGAGTGGCTCATTGGGCGCAGCCTTCGGTCCAGGCGAAGTCCGGCCCACCGAAACTGCTCAGACGCAGCAGGGCCTGCTCCATGACCGGCAGTTCGATGTGGTGCACATCGGTGGACTGGCCCAGGCGGTTGAGCATCGGGATCGACAACTGGCCCCCCAGGTGCTGGCGAAACTCCTCCAGCCCCAGCAGCACCAGGGAGCGGCCCTGGGCATCCTGCAACCGCAACTCCGGCGGGCACAGGTTGAAGCCGAGCTTGTCCAGCAGCTGCAACAGGCGCTGGGTTTCAGCATGGCTCAGCAAGCCGGTGGCATTGGCATAGAGCGCGTCCAGGGCCATGCCCACCGCCACCGCCTCACCATGGCGCAAGCGGTGCTGGCTGAGGTTCTCCAGCTTGTGCGCAGCCCAGTGCCCATAATCCAGGGGGCGGCCATTGCCCCGTTCGAAGGGGTCGCCGGCCCCGGTGATATGGCCCAGATGCAATTGCGCACAGCGGAAGATGGCGTAGCGGCTGGCGCTGTGTTCAAAGCTCGCCAGGGCCTCGGCCTGCTGCTCCATCCACTGGAAGAATGCAGCGTCCTTGATCACGGCCACTTTCACCGCTTCGGCCAGCCCGGCGATCTGGTCCCGGGGCGACAGGCTGAGCAGCAGCTGGAAGTCGTTGATCACTGCCGTGGCCGGGTAGAAGGCGCCCAGCAGGTTCTTCTGGGCGAACGCGTTGATGCCGTTCTTGACCCCGATGCCGGCGTCGTTCTGGGCCAGCACCGTGGTCGGGATGCGGATCAGCCGCATCCCCCGATGAAAGGTGGCGCAGGCATAGCCGACGGCGTCCAGTACCGCGCCGCCGCCCAGGGCCAGCACATAGCAATGGCGGTCCAGGCCGTGTTCAAGCATGTGGGCATACAACTGCTGGAGCACGTCCGGGGTCTTGCTCAGTTCGCCCGCCGGCACCGGGATCGGTGCGGCCTGCAGATGCAGGTCGGCGGCGTGGGCGCTGAAATAGGCGTCGATCTGTTGCGGCAGTTGTGGGCAGCACTGCAGCAATTGTTCATCGATGAACACCAGCACGGTGGTGCGTCCCTGTTGCGCGTGGACCAGTTGCCGGTGCAGGCAGGGATTGTCGGCCTGGAAAATGTGATCGGTGAACAGCACCGGGTAGTGGTAGCTCACCTCGAAGCGTCCTTCCAGAGGATGGTTTTGCTCCATCGGCGGCTGCGCAGCGCGAGGCTTGAGCAGGCTGCGGGCGCCCAGGACCAGCCCCGGCAGCACCATGCTGGCGAGAATGGTCGCCAGCAGTGCGTTCTGCTCCACCAGCAAACTGCCGATGGCGGCGTAGGCCAGGGCCAGCCCGGCATTGGCCAGGGTGGTGACCAGCAGGAACTGGCGCAGTGGATAACGCTGCATGCCCGCGGCCAGCACCGAGGTCTCTGCCAGCACTGGAACTCCGCGCAGGCAGATCAGCGACAGGGTGCTGAGGCGATAGGCCAGTTGCCCCGGCTGCCAGCTCCTGAGCCCCAGCCAGTTGGACAGCAGGCGAAAGTAGCCGGCCCCCAGCCAGTAGCCCAGACAGGCTCCCAGGCACAGGCCGATGAAAATCACCAGATAGCCGCCAACGGCGCCCAGAACCGCAACGGCCAGCAGCGCCACCAGGCTGGAAGGCACCGGCAAGAGCACGTCCAGGGCCAGCAGGGTGACCAGCAGCAGAGCGAGGCTGGTGCGTTGCACGGGATCGGAAGGGAGGAAGTTGCCAAGGTGATTCAGCAACTGTTGGATCTGTTGTTCAAACAGCAGGAAGCTTGCGACCACCAGGATCGAAAACAGCACTAACGAGAGCCAGTAATTTTCGGCCGCACCCTTGAATGAAAAAACTCGAGGCAATGAACTGCGCTTCATCAAGCATCCCTCTTGATTAATATGACTAATTCCGTGTCAGTCTCAGCTGGGGCAGGCGGGGGCGTCCGGTTATTGAGTTCCTCGACAGTTTTTTATTGGTTTTCTGGCGGCTGAAGAGCACTTCAGTGGCGAGTAGCTATCAACTTAGCCAAGGCCGCTGGATTTGCAAGTAAGGTGATTGAAGTGGCTCGCAAGGCTCTTTTCTGGCGCGCTGGGAAAGTATCGAGTTCTGCTGTTGATACTGTTGCAAACACCCTCCCCAGGGACGTGGTGCAACCTTGTTGCTTGGCTTTAAGGGCAATGAATCCGGGGGTGGGGAGTCCTGTGATAGGTGAGCTTGTTTTTTGTTATATGTATTATTCGCTTTGGCTATATTGAATTAGAGGTAACCGTAAGAAGTAAGCACTGAGATTTATAAGTGTTGATGTTATTAGGCGCGAAGCGACTCTTGGTAAAGCTCAAGGCAGGATTTGAAATAATCGGGGGTTAAAACATTTCCATTAGTTAGCTATTGAATGTCGATCATTGTTAATGGCGCCATTTATTTGACCGCTTTGAGTTGTGGCGACGAGAGTTTGGTCGCAACTAACAATTAGCCTGAATAACAAGAATCATTCGTAAGTAGTTCGGAAAGTTGTCTTGCTGGCGACAACAGGCGGTGTGGCGTCCTTGCCCGTTGATATCTGTCTGGGGCATGCCTGTCTGCCCAGACACAAACGGCGGTGAGGCTGAGCTCACCGCCATCGTCGGCGCAGAATGCAAGCGATCAGGCCGCGAGGAACTCTTCGGTGGACAGGACATCGGCGTAGGCGAATGCCAGGGCCGACATCACCGCGCTTTGTACTTGCGCCGCCGCTACTCGCTGGCCGTTGAACTCCAGGTCGAGGGTGGCACAGGCGTCGTGTATCACCTTGACCGGGTAGCCCAGGTCGGCAGCGGCCCGTGCGGTGCCCTCTACGCACATGTGGCTCATGTTGCCCACGATCACCAGTTCATCGATGCCCTGTTGCTGGAGGATCGCCTGCAGCTCGGTTTCCCGGAACGAGTTGACGAAGTGCTTGAGCACCACGGGTTCGTCGGCGCGGTTCAGCACCTTGGGGTGCAAGTGCGCACCCTCGGAGCCTGGGGTGAAAAAGGGCGCGCTGTCGGAGGTGAATTCGTGGCGGATGTGCACCACCGCCTGCGCCTTCTGGCGAAAGGCCTGGATCAGCCTTGCCGCGTTGTCCGCCGCTGCGTCGACCCCGACCAGGGGCCATTTGCCGTGGGCGAAGTAGTCGTTCTGGATATCGATTACGATGAGCGCCTGTTTGGCCATGGGTGTTGCCTCCAAGTGAGTGGATAACCTGGGGCCCAGTATCGGTGGCCCTTGCTCCCAGGAGGATTGGCCGCATCGACATTAACAGGGGGAAAACTGACAGTGGGCATTCAAGGCTCGGTCGCCGAACTGGGCGTACTGCTTTATCCCGGGGTGCAGATGGCGGCAGTGCATGGTCTGACCGATCTGTTCGAAGTGGCCAATCGGATTGCCGGTGAGCAGCCCCTGGCGCAACTGCCGCGGTTGCGGGTCAGCCATTGGCAAGCCTCTGAGGCACAAGGCCCACGGCGGATCTATGACAGCCAGGAGGGAGAGAGCGGCAAGCTACTGGCCGTGGTGATACCGCCTTCGTTGGCAGGTTTTTCCGCAAACCAGTCGTCCTCTGCCCTGGTGAGCTGGTTGCGCCAGCAGCATGCGGCCGGCGCCACGCTTGGCGGGGTCTGTGTGGGCTCGATCCTGTTGGCCGAGAGTGGCCTGCTCGATGGCCGCAGCGCCACCACCCACTGGACTTCGGCCAAGGCGTTCGCCGCCCGTTATCCACAGGTGCGCCTGGAGGCTGACCAGCCCATAGTCGACGATGGCGACCTGATCACCACGGCCGGGCTGATGGCCTGGGCCGAACTGGGACTGCGCCTGGTGGACCGCCTGCTGGGGCCGAGCATCGCCAGTGCCACGGCGCGTTTTCTGGTGATGGAGCACAGCGACAGCGCCAGCCAGTGCGGTAGCAATTTCGCGCCGATCCTCAACCATGGTGATGGGGCGATCCTCAAGTTGCAGCACTGGCTGCAGGCCAATGGCGCGGTGGATGTGTCGCTGCCGACGATGGCGCAACAGGCGGGTCTTGAAGAGCGCACCCTGCTGCGACGTTTCCGCGCCGCCACCGGCCTCAAACCGACCCAGTACTGCCAGCACCTGCGGGTGGGCAAGGCGCGGGAGATGCTGGAGTTCACCAACGGCACCATCGATCACATCGCCTGGACCGTGGGTTACCAGGACCCGGCGACCTTTCGCAGCCTGTTCAAGAAAATCACCGGCCTGGCCCCCAGCGAATACCGCAACCGTTTCGGTGTGTCTCCCAGTGCCGCCAATCGAGGGCAATAGACCCGGCAGCGGTAAAGCCCGGCCCTGTAGCTGTTGGGAAGACCGGGCAATGGCCGGGGATTGACGCTGCCGCCTCTGCCAGCATGCCGGCTCCCGCAGGGGAGGGTCAGTGCTGGATGAGTTTGTTGCGCAGGGCCTGGGCGGCCTCGGGTTCCAGTTCCAGCCACCAGTGTTGGGTGCCGCCGATCTCGGCCGCGGCGGGCAGGCCGTCGCGATACACCAGGCGGTTGCCACTGAGTGCCGCCACCTTGGGCCCGGGCAGCAGGGTGCCGGCAAGGTTCAGCGGGTCCACGCCACACACCGCGATCAGGCTGCCGTCATGGGGCCGGCGGCGTACCTCCCGTAGCAGCGGGATGGCTTCCGGCAGGGCGAACTGCTCGCCGGCCAGACCGCTGACAAAGCGCCCGCCACGGATCTCTCCCCGGGCTTCCAGCCGATGGAAGGTGCGCAGCAGTTCGCGCCAGCTGGGCAGCCAGTCCGCCTCGCGTTCCAGCAGTCGCCAGAACACCACGCCGTAACGGCGCAGCAAGGTCATGGCCACCTGTTCCAGGGTGGCTGTCGAGTCTTGAGTCGCTGAACGACGCAGCAAGGCCCAGCGTCCGGCATCGTCCATGCCACCGACAAAGGCCCCGCGACCTCGTCGGCTGCTGCGGTTCTGGCGTTTGCTCGCCGGTGTAATCAGGGCGCGCAGCCCGGCGAAACTGTCGGCGTTCACCAGGCCGGCGCCCACCAGTTCCTGGAGCACGCTTTCCAGTTCGCTGCGCAGCAGGTGGGCTTCGTGCAGCAGCTCATCGAAAAACAGAGCGCCTTGCTGGCTCAGTACGCTGTGGACTTTCTGCGCCCTGGGCGAGAGCTCGTGGCTGTCGGCCGGACAGGTCAATGCGCTCCAGAGAGCGGCCTGGGAGCGTGGCAGCAGCACGATCGGCGTGCTGCGTAGGGCGCTGCTGGCGGTCTTGCCCGTGCTGTTGATCCGGCTCCAGACCACCTTGCCGCTGCGGCACAGCTCATCCAGCCAATTGGCGGAGTAATCCTTGATCCGCGCCGGCAGCAGGTCGCTGTCCCAGGCTGAGGCCGCCGCCGGGTAGCCTGCGAGCTGGCTGACCACTTCGGCGAGCATGGCGCTGCCCTGGCCCTGGGTGCCTGGGGACAGGTGCTGCCAGTCGAACAGGAAGCGCATGAAGTCCTGCAGGGCCACCGGTTCGATCTCCCGGCGCAAGCGCTTGACCGTGTAGCGGTGAATTCGTGCCAGCAGGTGGCGTTCGCACCACTGTTCTTCTTGGCAATCGGGGCTGAAGCGCCCCCGCAGTACATAGCCTTCGGTTTCAAGCTGGACCAGGGCCTGGGTGATTTGCCCGGGAGGCAGCCCCAGGGGGGCGGCGATCTGGCTCAGGGTCTGGGGGGCAAAGCCGCTGAGGCGCGCGCGAATCAGTTCCACTCGCGCAGGTTCCGGGTCCCAGGCCTGATCGAAGCCGGGTACGGGTTTCAGGGCCGGCTGCACAGGCGCTTGGGGATACAGGGCTTGCAGGCAGGTAATGCGTTCCAGGGCCAGCCATACCTGTTCACTGGGGCCCACCGGCAAGCGGCAGGCACGGCCTTGGGCTGCCAGGGTTGCCAGCCATTGCGGCCACTGGGGGCTGGCTTGGGCTTCAGCCTCGCTGATGGCGGCGAGGCTCATCAGGGCTTCGTGCATTTCATCGACCGTGGCCGGGTTTGGCCACGCCTCTTCAGCCACGGCGGTTATGGCGTCGGCATCCAGTGCGCCAAGGTCGTCGGTGGCTTGCGGGTCGCTCCAGCGCCGCGCCAATACCGCCTGAGTGCGGCGCTCTTCAAGAGGCGCGTCATCGAGAAAGGTGTAGGGCTTGGCGCTGAGAATTTCCGCCGCCAGGGGCGAGGGCGCCGGCAACTCGCGGCTCAGCAGGCGCACCTGACCCTGTTCCATGCGCCGCAACAGCTGCAGCCAGCCTTCGCTGTCCATGGCGTCGTGCAGGCAGTCGTCGAGGGTCTGTTCCACCAGCGGGTGATCGGGGATTTCCCGTTCGCCGGCGAGGTTTTCCAGGCAGGCGATCTGGTCGGGAAACACACTGGCGATCAAGTCTTCGCTTTTCATCCGCTGGATCTGCGGCGCCACTTTGCGCCCGCCGCTGTAGCGCGGCAGTGCCAGGGCGATCCCGGCGTTCCAGCGCCAGCGCACGCCGAACAGTGGGGCGTCCAGCAGCGCCTGGATGAGGATGTGCTCGGCGCTGTTGCTATGCAGATACCGCCAGACTTCATCCAGGGCGAAGCTGTGGCTGGTAGACAGCGACAGAACGATGGCGTCCTCGCTGGCGGCAGCCTGCAGTTCGAAGTTGAAGGTGCGACAGAAACGCTTGCGCAGGGCCAGGCCCCAGGCGCGGTTGATGCGGCTGCCGAAGGGGCTGTGGATCACCAGTTGGGTGCCGCCGGATTCGTCGAAGAAACGCTCCATGATCAGCGTGTCCTGGGACGGCAGGGCGCCCAGGGCCAGGCGCGCGGGCGCCAGGTAATCCACCAGTTGCTCGGCGCTGGCGCGGTTCAGCCCCAGCGCCTGCTGCAGCCAGTCGATGGCCGGTTGCAACTGGCCCGGCGTCGCGCCGAGCAGGGCGTCGAGTTGCGCCAGCAGGCGGGCCACGGCGCTGGACAGCTCGGCACTGCGCCCCGGGGCCTCACCGAGCCAGAAGGGGATGTTCGGCGGCTGGCCCTGGGCGTCCTCGACCCGCACCTTGCCGGCTTCCACCCGCAGGATGCGATACGAGGTGTTGCCCAGCTGGAACACGTCGCCGGCAATGCTTTCCACGGCGAAGTCTTCGTTGACGCTGCCGATGTTCAGGCCCTGAGGTTCCAGCAGCACGCTGTAGTCGGCGTTGTCGGGAATGGTGCCGCCGCTGGTGACCGCCGTCAGCTTGGCCCCACGACGGCCGCGCAGGGTGCGGGTCAGGGCATCGCGATGCAGATAGGCGCTGCGCAGGCCCTGGCGACCGTTGAAGCCTTCGGCAAGCATCTGCAGCAGGGCCTGGTAGTGGGCCTGATCCAGGTCGGCGTACGGCGTGGCCCGGCGCAGCAGGTCCAGCAGCGCTCCTTCCGGCCATTCCTGGCAGCTGACTTCGGCGACGATCTGCTGGGCCAGCACATCCAGCGGCGCATGGGGAATCAGCAGACTGTCCAGCTCGCCGCGGTGCACGCAGTCCAGCAGAGCGGCACATTCGATCAGGTCGTCCCGGGTCAGGGCAAACAACCGGCCCTTCGGGGTGCCGCCGACCTGGTGGCCGGAGCGCCCGACGCGCTGTAAAAAGGCCGAGATCGAGCGCGGCGAGCCGATCTGGCACACCAAGTCGACATCACCGATATCGATGCCCAGCTCCAGGGAGGCGGTGGCAATCAACACTTGCAGGTCCCCGGCCTTGAGCCGCTGCTCGGCCTCCAGGCGCTGCTCCTTGGCCAGGCTGCCGTGGTGCGCGGCCACCGCCTGTTTGCCCAGGCGTTCGCTCAGGTGCCGGGCCAGCCGCTCGGCCAGGCGTCGGGTGTTGACGAAAATCAGCGTGGTGCGGTGTTCCCGGCTCAGGGTGGCGAGGCGTTCGTACACCAGCTCCCAGACGTCATTGGCCATGACCGCCGACAGCGGCACCGGGGGCACTTCGATATCCAGGTCCCGGGGGCGGGCATGGCCGATGTCGACGATGTCGCAAGGCCGCGCATGCCCCACCAGAAAACGTGACACGGCCTCGATGGGTTTCTGCGTGGCCGACAGACCGATGCGCAACAGGGGCTCGGCGCACAGCGCCTGCAAGCGCTCCAGGCTCAGGGCCAGGTGGCTGCCGCGCTTGCTCCCGGCCAGGGCGTGGATCTCGTCGACGATCACGCTGCGGGTGCTGGCCAGCATCTTGCGTCCGGAGTCCGAACCCAGCAGCACGTAGAGCGATTCCGGGGTGGTGACGAGAATCTGTGGCGCGCTCTTGCGCATGGCGTTGCGTTCTTTCTGCGGGGTGTCGCCCGTGCGCACCGCGGTGCGGATGCACAGTTCCGGCAGGCCCATCAGACGCAGTTGTTCGGTGATGCCGGCCAGCGGCTCCTGCAGGTTGATCTGGATATCGTTGCTCAGGGCCTTGAGCGGCGAGACGTAGACCACCAGGGTGGCGTCCGGCAACTGGCCGCCAGCAGCCAGGCCCTGGCGCACCAGGTCATCGATCACGGCGAGAAAGGCGGTGAGGGTCTTGCCCGAGCCGGTGGGGGCGGCGATCAGGGTCGAGCGGCGCTGGGCGATCAACGGCCAGGCGCGGGCCTGGGCCGTGGTCACGGCGGCAAAGGTGCGCTCGAACCAGGCGCTGACGGCGGGATGAAAACCGTCCAGGACCGGGTTCATGGATTCGGCGAGGGTCATGGATGGGTTTATGCGGCCGCTCGGGGCAACTTGCAAGTAGCGTGCTGTGCAGCTGGCGTCGCAGTCGGCGCTGAGGGCACAAGGTCGCACCGACACTTTCTCAGTGACGCTTGCGCCACAAACCCGCAAAATGCAACGATTCCGGCAATTCTCGACGGTCAAACCCACGGGACTGGCCGATCCAAACCATCGTTCTGAACAGACTGGGCCTGCTGACTCTATGCGAATGCGCCTTATGTTACTGGGCGGCGGAAATGCCCTTGGGCAGGCGCTGATTCGCCTGGGTGCGGAGGAGGACATCGGTTTCCTCGCCCCCCGTCCGCCGCAAGACGGTTGGGATGCCGCGAGCCTCACGCAACTGCTCGACGACACCCGCCCGGATGCCTTGATCAACCTGGCTTACTACTTCGACTGGTTTCAGGCGGAGACGGTGAGCGAGGCACGCCTGAGTGCTCAGGAGCGCGCGGTCGAACGGCTGGCGGAGCTTTGCCAGCATCACAACATCATTCTTGCGCAGCCTTCGAGCTATCGAGTGTTCGACGGTTCCCGGGCCACCGCCTACAGCGAGAAAGACGAGCCGGTGCCCCTGGGGCTGCGCGGTCAGGCACTGTGGCGGATCGAGCAGAGCGTTCGCGCCACCTGTCCGCAGCACGTCTTGCTGCGTTTCGGCTGGTTGCTGGACGACAGCTCCGACGGCATTCTCGGGCGTTTCCTGGCCCGGGCCGAATCCCCGGAAGAACTGTTGATGGCGGACGACCGTCGGGGCAATCCGACCCCGGTGGACGACGCCGCGCGGGTGATCATCTCGGTGCTCAAGCAGCTCGATTGTGCCGCGCCGCTGTGGGGCACCTATCACTATGCCGGCCAGGAAGCGACCACGCCCCTGGCTCTGGGCCAGGCGGTGCTGACGGAAGCACGGCAACTGCACCCGCTGGCCATCGAGGCCCCGACTGCCCAGGCCCATGCCGCTTGTGGCGATGCTGCCGAAGAACCGCAGCACGCGGTGCTGGCCTGCAAGAAGATTCTTCATACCTTCGGGATCAAGCCGCGCGCCTGGCGTGCCGCGCTCCCGGCCTTACTGGATAGGTTTTATCGTCATGGCTGATGGCCCTGTATTGATCACCGGCGGCGCCGGTTTCATTGGTTCGCACCTGACCGACGCCCTACTCGCCAAGGGCTACTCGGTGCGGGTGCTGGACGACTTGTCCACTGGCAAACCGAGCAACCTGCCGCTGGACGACCCGCGGGTAGAACTGATCGAGGGCGACGTCGCCGACGCGGGGCTGGTGAGCCGTGCCATGCAAGGCTGTTGCGCCGTAGCGCATCTGGCGGCGGTGGCCTCGGTACAGGCCTCGGTGGACGATCCGGTGCAGACTCACCAGAGCAATTTCATCGGCACCCTGAATGTCTGCGAGGCCATGCGCCAGTGCGGCGTCAAGCGGGTGTTGTTCGCCTCCAGCGCGGCCGTGTACGGCAACAACGGCGAAGGCCAGTCCATTGATGAGGACACGGCCAAGGCGCCGCTGACCCCTTATGCGGCGGACAAGCTGGCCAGCGAGCATTATTTTGATTTCTATCGGCGCCAGCATGGCCTGGAGCCGGCGATCTTCCGCTTCTTCAATATCTTCGGCCCGCGTCAGGACCCTTCCTCGCCCTATTCCGGGGTCATCAGCATCTTTAGCGAGCGGGCCCAACAGGGGCTGCCCATTACCGTGTTCGGCGATGGCGAGCAGACGCGGGACTTTGTTTACGTCGGTGATCTGGTGCAGGTGCTGGTGCAGGCCGTCGAGGCACCGCAGCTGGAAGTGGGGGCGGTCAACGTCGGCCTGAATCAGGCCACCACCCTCAAGCAGATGCTTGCGGCCCTGGCCGAGGTGGTCGGCGAATTGCCTGCCATCAGCTACGGTCCGGCCCGGGCCGGTGACATCCGTCATTCCCGCGCCAGCAACCAGCGTCTGCTGCAGCGCTTCACGTTTCCCGAGCCGACTCCGATGAGTGTCGGCCTCGCCCGCCTGATGGGGCGCTGAGGGAAAGTGCAGGCATGAAAAAGGCGCCTTTCGAGGCGCCTTTTTTATTGTCGGCGGGCTTAGAACTTGTAGCCCAGACCCACCATGTAGACCCAAGGATCAACGTCGACATTGACCTTGGCACGGGTGCCGGCGGCCAGGGCGTTGTTATCCACATACGCACGGGTATCGATATCGATGTAGCGCACCTGGGCGTTGACCATGATCTTGTCGGTCAGCATGTAGTCGGCACCGACCTGCCAGGCCAGGCCCCAGGAGTTCTTGGCGCGGAAATTGTCGAAACCTGCGGCCTGGGCGCGGCTGCCGACGTGCTCGTCGTAGATCCAGGTGTAGTTGATACCGGCACCGACGTAGGGTTGGAACGCCGATTTGCTATCCAGCGGGTAGTACACAACGCTCAGGGTCGGCGGCAGGTGTTTGAGGGTACCGAGCTTGCCGTTGGCGGCGGCCAGGGAGGTGTCCTTGATCTTCACATCGTGTTCGAACGGAGTGGCGGCCAGCAGTTCGATACCGACGTTATTGGTCACCATGTAGGCGAAGTTCAGACCCAGCTGAGTGTCGCTGCTCATGGTCGCCTTGCCGCCCAGGTTGGCGCCGGCCAACGGGCCGCTGTCGACCTTGACGTCGGAGCTGTTGGCTTTTGGATTGACGGTAATGGCACCGGCGCGGATCAGGATATCGCCAGCTTCATGGGCGTTGGCAATCGGGGCGGCGAGTGCGAGCGCGATCAGGGAAGCGCTAAGCAGAGACTTGTGCATGGGAGCTCCAAAGGACGATTCAAATTGGCTATGTCCAATGGTAAGGATCGTCAAGTTGACTGCCTTGACTCAGCTCAATGAAATGGCGAACCCCGGTGGCAGGGCTGAACTATTCTTTTGTTCTGCACTCTTTTGGCCTGGTGCCCGAACCCTGTCCGAGCCGGCACCGCTGCTGCACTCACTCCTGCAACTCATAGACATAGATCTTCTGCGCCGCCATCTGGTAGCCGGCGTCCGCCAGCTCGCTGGTAGAGGGTTTGACCTGCATGGCGCCCTCGATCCAGTAAGGCTGATACAGCTCGTCGAGTTTTACTCCGAGCTCGCTGGTGACGTGGACGATCTGGTTCGACGGCGGGGGTGGCACGTGGATGCAGGCGCCGAAGTAGGGCACCAGGAGAAATTCCGTGGTGCGGCCTTCCTCGTTTACTTCCAGGGGCACTATATAGCCGGGCAGGCGCACCGTCTGGCCGTCCAGGCTCTTCACCACCGGCGCATTGGGCAGGTCCTGCTTGGCGGCGGGGGCCGATTCGGCGGCCAGTGCATCGCTCATCTGCGACAGGTCGTGCAGCGGCTGCATGTTCGGCACTTCCGGCGGCGCGTCCGGCGGGATCATTTCCGACCAGGTCAGATCCTTCGGCGCTCCGGCCGCCCACAGCGGCGTGGCGATCAGCAGCGACAGGGCAAGCAGGGGGCGCAGCAGGCGTTGGGCTTTCATAAAGCGGTGCTCATAAACGAATCGACAGGCCATCGGCCAGGGATTGCCGGTAGGCGCGCCAGGCCGGCACGCTGCCCATCAGCAGCGCGGCGATCAGGATACCGCCCAGCAACGTCCACTCATACTGGCTGGGCCAGGACAGCGGCAGGTACAGGCCGTAGTTCGATTGCACGTAGCCCTGGGCCAGGGCGATGCCCAGGTACAGCAGGCCCAGACCGGCCAGGACCCCGAACAGTGCCAGGGCAAAGGCTTCTAGTACCAGCAATGTTGCAATATGCCAGGGACGGGCGCCTACCGAACGCAGGATGGCCATCTCCCGGCGACGCTCGTTGAGGCTGGTGAGGATTGCCGTGAGCATGCCGATCAGGCCGGTAAGAACCACGAACAGCGACACCACAAACAAGGCTTTCTCGGCGGTGCCCATCAGACTCCAGAGTTCCTGCAGGGCCACGCCGGGCAGGATCGCCAGCATCGGCTCGCCACGAAATTCGTTGATCTCCCGTTGCAGGGCGAAGGTCGAAATCTTGCTGTTGAGGCCAAGCATGAAGGCGGTGATCGCCTGGGGCGTCAGGTCCAAGTTGCGCGCCTGATCGGCAGTAATACGACCGTCGCCACGGGCCGGCACGCCGTTGTGCCAGTCGATGTGGATCGCCTCCATACCGCCCAGGCTGATGTGCAGCGTGCGGTCCACCGGAGTACCGGTGCGCTTGAGGATACCCACCACGGTGAAGGGCTTGTCGTCATGCTTGACCAGGCTGATGGCCGCCACGCCGTGGGCCAGCACCAGCTTGTCGCCAAGTTTGTAGTGCAGGGCATCGGCGACTTCGGCCCCCAGTACCACCTCGAAAGGATCACTGGCGAAAGCCCGGCCCACGGCCAGTTGCAGGCTCTGCTGATGACCGTACTGGTAGTGCTGGAAGTAGGCCTCGGTGGTGCCCATGACCCGGTAGCCACGATGGGAGTCACCGAGCGAAATCGGGATCGCCCACTTCACCTTAGGGTTGTTGGCGAAGTGCTCGAAGCTGTCCCAGCGGATGTTGTTGGTGGCGTTGCCGATGCGAAACACCGAGTACAACAGCAGGTTCACCGAGCCGGAGCGGGCGCCGACGATCAGGTCGGTGCCGCTGATGGTGCTGGCGAAACTGGCCCGGGCTTCGGTGCGGACCCGTTCCACCGCCAGCAGCAGGCAGACCGAGAGAGCAATGGCGAAGGCGGTGAGGATCGCGGTGAAGCGGCGGTTAGCCAGGCTGGCCATGGCTAGACGGAACAGATACATCTCAGACCTCTGCGGGCGTGGCGGCGCGATTGAGTTCGGCCAGCGACAGGTTGCGATCAAACAGCGGCGCCAGGCTCTGGTCATGGCTGACGAACAGCAGGCTGGCTCCAGCCTCACGGCACTCGGCGAAGAGCAGTTGGATGAAAGCTTCCCGGGCGTCGTAGTCCAGCGCCGAGGTGGGTTCGTCGGCGATCACCAGCTCTGGCTGGCCGATCAGGGCCCTGGCGGCGGCGACCCGTTGCTGTTGGCCGATGGACAGCGAGTCGGCACGACGGCCGAGCAGGTCGGGGTCCTTCAGACCCAGATGGGCCAGCAAAGTGGCAGCCGCCTGATCGACGCTGCCGTGGCGCTGAATGGCGCGGCTGGCCCGCAGTCTGGAGAAGTGGCAGGGCAGTTCGACGTTCTCGCGTACCGAGAGAAACGGCAGCAGGTTGAACTGCTGGAAGATGTAGCCGGTGTGATCGACGCGAAAGCGGTCACGTGCTCCGGCGGCCAGCTCGGTCAGCTCCTGGCCCAGCAGGCGGATGCTGCCCTGATTGGGTTTCTGTACCCCGCCCAGCAAGCCCAGCAGCGTGGTCTTGCCGCTGCCGCTGGGGCCCTTGAGGAACAGTGTTTCGCCGGCTTCCAGGCGGAAACTCGGGATGTCCAGCAACTGAGGGTGGCCGGGCCAGCTGAAGCCCAGGTCGGACAGTTCGATGAGTGCTTGGGTCATGTTGGGCCGATCATGCAGTGAGTGGTGTAGCCGCCGCTGGAAGCCGCGGCTACAGGCGCAGCGCTTAGAACTTCAGGGTGGCAGCCTTGGCGGTGGCTTCGACACCTTGCTGGCCGTTTGGCGAAATCAGTTGTACCTGAATTTTCTGGGTGGCGGGGAAGGTCTTGAAGACTTGTTCCAGGTCGAGGTGCTTCAGGGCGTCCGGCTTGGCGCAGGTGAACTGGTAGTGAGCGTGGATCTCGCTGTGTTCGTGGTGATGTTCATGACCTGCCGCGTCCTTGTCATCGTCATCGTGGTCATCGGCTTCGGGCTTGTCGCCGAACAGCGGGCTCTCCAGTTCCTGTTTGGCCACTGTGCAGGCGGCGGCCTTGGGCAGGCTGAACAGCACCAGGGGCTGTTCCAGTTGAGTGCGGGCGGCAGCGACCTTGGCCTTGTCGGCGTCGGTGCTGGGGGCGTGTTCGAACCCCACCAGGTTCATCGCCGGGCTTTCCAGTTCCAGCTCCAGGGCCTGGCCGTCGAGCACCGCGTTCAAACGGGCCACGCCGTGTTCATGGGCGCCGAGGCTGCCGTGTTCATGCTCGTGATCATGGGCTTGCGCGGCCTGGGCAACGGCCAGCGGCAACAGGGCGAAGGGCAGGGCGAGTAGCAGACGGCGCATAGCAAGTCTCCAGGGCGAAGATGAAATAAATGTTATGTGATCTTATAACAATAGGCCGCAGAGTTTGACCGCCTGCTTGGCGTTGCGCAAGACGCGTGGGAGCATGCTCGTCAGAAAAATGTGGGAGCACAGCGATGTTGCGGATTCGTGGAAGCATCGGCGATTGGCCGGTGGATTTGACCCTGGAACTGGACGAAGGCGATTGGGCGCAACTGGGCGCGCAGTTGCAGGCGGCCAAGCCTGAAAGTGTCGCGGTAGCTACCCGGCCGGCCAGTCAGGACGATGCGTTGTGGCAGACCGCCAAGGATCTGTTGCGCAAGGCGGGCCAGATCAGCGGGCCCGAGTTGCTGGAGCAGTTGCAGGGGCTGACCGGCAGCGCGGCGGCGGGCAAGCGTTTGCTGGTGCGCTTGCGCCACTGCGCCGAGGTCAAGGTGATCAGCGGCGCCGATACGCCGCTCTACAGCTGGGTGCAATGATCCTGTAGGAGCCAGCTTGCTGGCCAATGGGTTCTGTCTGTCAGAACCCTTTCGCTGGCAAGCCAGCTCCTCCATCAGCCGGCAGATCAGTCTCAGTACAGCGCGGCGAACAGTTTGCGGCGATACGCGGTCACCAATGGGTGATCGTTGCCCAACAGGTCGAAAACTTGCAGCAGGGTCTTGTGGGCAATGCCTTCGTTGTAGCTGCGGTTGCGCATGAAGAGTTTGATCAAGGCTTCCAGCGCCGCTTCGTATTGCTGGCGGGCCAGTTGCTGGATCGACAGCTGGTAGGTTGCCTCGTCGTCCAGCGGGTCCTTGGCCAGGCGCGTCTTGAGGTCGGCGGCATCCGGCAGGTCCGCGGCCTGCTTGAGGAAGGTGATCTGCGCCTTGGCACCGGCCAGGGCGGCCTTGTGTTCATCGCTCTTGACCGCGTCGAGCACGGTCTGGGCTTCGCCCAGTTCGCCGCGCTCGGCCAGGCAGCGGGCGTAGAGAATCAGGGCCCTGGCGTTGCTGTTGTCTTCCCCCAGCAGCACTTTGAGAAGGGCCTCGGCGTCGCCGATCCGGCCGTCGCTGAACAAGGCTTCGGCCTGCTCCAGCGGGTCGGCGGCAGGGGGTGGCGGCATCTGCACATGGGGTTCGAGCATCGCCCGTACTGCGGATTCCGGTTGTGCGCCGGCAAAGCCGTCCACCGGTTGACCGTCCTTGAACAGCACCACGGTGGGCAGGCTGCGGATGCCGAAGCGGGCGACGATGTCCTGCTCGATATCGCAGTTGACCTTGGCCAGCAGCAACTCGCCCTGATAGCTCTCGGCGATCTGTTGCAGCATCGGCATCAGCGCCTTGCAGGGCGCGCACCATTCTGCCCAGAAGTCCACCAGGACCGGTTTGTGGAAGGAATTCTCGATCACCGACTGGTCGAAATCAGCGGTGCGGGCGTCGAAGATATACGGCGTGTCCTGACTCATGGGGTATCTCGAATAAGCGGGAATGGAACCACTATAAAGTTGCGCGAAGTAGATCGCTATTGCCCGTGGCAGCCGGGTCGCCGGTGAATGGCCGCTGCGCGTGATACAGGCTCACATTGCGAAACTCCCAAGGCTCGGCCAGGTCAGGCAGCGTCAGGGCGTTGAGCATTTCCAGGCGCTGATACAGCGGGTGCTGGAAGTCCCTGACCCGGGAATCCGCCACCAGGGCTTCGCGGCCGCGGCTGAGGAATTCATCCAGCAGCGGCAGGTTGGCTCGGTCATAGAGCACGTCCGCCACCAGGATCAGGTCGAAGCGATCAGCCTCGGCGAAAAAGTCCGTTGAATAGCTCAGATCGACGTCGTTGAGTGCGGCGTTGGCCCGGCAGGCGGCGATGGCCAGTGGGTCGAGGTCGCAAGCCACCACTTCCAGGGCACCGGCCTTGGCCGCGGCAATCGCCGCCACCCCGGAGCCGGCACCGAAGTCCAGCACCCGCTTGCCTTGCACCCAGTGCGGGTGTTCGGCCAGGTAACGGGCCAGGGCCAGGCCGCTGGCCCAGCAGAAACTCCAGTAAGGCGGTTCATGGAGAATGCGTCGGGTTTCTTCCGGGGTGAAGGCGCGGTCCATGTTCTGGGCGTCGATCAGCCAGAGTTTCAGGCGCGTGTCGGGCAGCTCGCAGGCCACCAGTTGCGCATCACCCAGCAGCTCGCTGAGGGCGTCTTGCAGGTCGAGCGGTACCTTCATGGGGCTTTGACGAATTGCAGTGGTCCCAGGGCCTGGGTGGTGGGTTGGTCGATGCGTACTGCCGGCAGGTGCAGGATCAACTGGCCGGATTGGCTGGCGCGGCCGCGCAGTTCGACCCGGGCGCCGGCGGGGAAGGCGTCGGGAGCGAAACGCAGGCGAAAGGGCAGGGCCTGGTTGGTACCGGTCAAGTTGTTGCTGGCCAGCAAGCGTTGCGGACGGCCGCGCTCATCGATTACTAACAGCGCCAGTTCGACGTTGGCGCCGGCCGGCACCCCGTCGAGGGTACCGCTCAGTTCGCGCTGGTAGGCCGGCAAGGGCCCAAGATCGGCAGGTTCCTGATTTTTTTGCGTGGTCTGTTGCTGTGAAGAAGAGGGGGCCGCAGGTTTTGGGGCATCGCTGCTGCAAGCGACCAGCAGGCTGACGAGACTGAGCAAAACGAGCGGTCTGAGCGGCATCTGAAGCTCCAACAAGGCGAATGTCCATGTGCGAAACATAATAGTCGGTCTGTATACCGTAAAGGCTATGGCTTGTCTTGCCAGTGGGATGCGCTACCATGGCCCTCCCTTTTTTTGTTGCCTGCCACCATGCACTGTCCCTTCTGCGGTGCCAACGACACCAAGGTCATCGACTCGCGTCTGGTCGCCGAGGGCGAACAGGTGCGCCGCCGGCGTGAATGCCTGGCCTGTGGTGAACGTTTCACCACCTTCGAAACTGCCGAACTGGTGATGCCGCGCCTGATCAAGACTGACGGCAGCCGTCAGCCCTTCGACGAAGAAAAACTGCGCGCCGGCATGCAGCGCGCCCTGGAAAAACGCCCGGTCAGTGTCGAGCGTCTGGAGGCGGCGCTGGTGCACATCAAGCATAAGCTGCGGGCCACTGGCGAGCGCGAAGTCAAATCCCTGGTCGTGGGTGAACTGGTGATGACCGAGCTGCAGAAGCTCGATGAAGTCGCCTATATCCGTTTCGCTTCGGTCTATCGACGTTTCCAGGACCTCAACGAATTCCGCGAAGAGATCGACCGTCTCGCCCGCGAGCCGGCCAAGCAATGAGCCTGTCCCCGGAGCAAGCGGTACTCGACGCGCACTACATGGCCCGTGCCCTGGAACTGGCGCGCAAGGGCCGGTACTCCACCCATCCCAACCCCCGCGTCGGCTGTGTCATCGTTCGCGACGGCCAGGTGGTAGGCGAAGGCTGGCATGTGCGGGCTGGTGAACCCCACGCTGAAGTCCATGCCCTGCGTGCCGCCGGGGAACTGGCCCGTGGCGCCACGGCCTATGTGACTCTCGAGCCTTGCAGCCATCACGGCCGCACACCGCCTTGCGCCGATGCCCTGGTCAATGCCGGGGTGGCGCGGGTGGTTGCGGCGATGCAGGACCCGAACCCGGAAGTGGCCGGGCGCGGCTTGCAGCGTCTGGCCCAGGCCGGCATCGACACCCACAGCGGAGTGCTGGAAGCCGAGGCCCGGGGGATCAACAAGGGTTTCCTGAAACGCATGGAGCACGGCCTGCCTTATGTGCGGGTCAAGCTGGCGATGAGTCTCGACGGTCGCACTGCCATGGCCAGTGGCGAGAGCCAATGGATTACCGGGCCTGCTGCCCGCTCCGCGGTGCAGCGTCTGCGGGCCGAATCTTCGGTGGTGCTGACTGGTGCCGACACAGTGCTGGCGGATGACGCCCGGCTGACCGTGCGCGCCGCTGAGCTGGGCCTGGACCCTGAGCAGACTGCCCTGGCCATGAGTCGCCCACCGCTGCGGGTGTTGATCGATGGCCGTTTGCGGGTGCCTCTCGACGCGCCGTTCTTCAAGGCCGGACCGGTGTTGGTGGCCACCTGTGCGGCCGTGGAAGAGCAATATGCCAACGGCCCGGAGTGCCTGATCGTTCCCGGCCCCGATGGCCAGGTCGACCTGCATCGCTTGCTGTTGGAGCTGGCCGCCCGTGGCGTCAACGAAGTGCTGGTGGAAGCCGGCCCGCGGCTGGCGGGAGCCTTTGCCCAGCAGGGGCTGGTGGACGAGTACCAGATCTTCGTCGCCGGCAAGTTCCTCGGTTCCTCGGCGCGGCCGTTGCTGGACTGGCCGCTGGCGCAGATGAGCGAGGCACCGTTGCTCAAGATCATTGAAATGCGTGCAGTGGGCGATGACTGGCGAGTCACTGCCATCCCGACCCCGCCAGCGAGCGTATAATTCCCGACTTTCGCCTACCCGGCGGCCCTGTTCTCGAGGAGGACTCCATGTTCACCGGCATCATCGAATCCATCGGCAGCATTCGCGCATTGACCCCAAAAGGCGGAGATGTGCGGGTCTATGTAGAAACCGGCAAGCTTGATCTGGCCGACGTCAAACTGGGCGACAGCATCGCGGTGAACGGCGTCTGCCTGACCGCAGTCGAGTTGCCGGGTGACGGTTTCTGGGCCGATGTCAGCCGTGAGACCCTCGATTGCACGGCCTTCCATCAGTTGAAGGCCGGCAGCCGGGTCAACCTGGAGAAAGCCCTGACCCCGACCACCCGCCTGGGCGGTCACCTGGTCAGCGGTCACGTCGACGGTGTCGGCGAAGTGGTGGCGCGGGAAGAAAATGCCCGGGCCATTCAGTTCCGTATCCGTGCGCCGAAGGAGCTGGCCAAGTACATCGCCCATAAAGGCTCGATCACCGTCGACGGCACCAGCCTGACGGTCAACGCGGTGAATGGCGCCGAGTTCGAGCTGACCATCGTGCCCCACACCCTGGCGGAAACCATCATGGCCGACTACCGGCCGGGTCGGCAGGTCAACCTCGAGGTCGACCTTCTGGCGCGCTACCTGGAACGCCTGCTGTTGGGTGACAAGGCGGCCGAAGCCACCACCGGCAGCAGCATTACCGAAAGTTTTCTGGCCGCTAACGGCTATCTCAAATCCTGACTCAAGGGGGTGCCGCGTGGCGCTCAACAGCATCGAAGAACTGGTTGAAGACATCCGCCAAGGCAAGATGGTCATCCTCATGGATGACGAAGACCGCGAGAACGAAGGCGACCTGATCATGGCCGCCGAGTGCTGCAAGGCCGAGCACATCAACTTCATGGCCAAGCACGCCCGTGGCCTGATCTGCATGCCCATGAGCCGCGAGCGCTGCGAGCTGCTCAAGCTGCCGCTGATGGCGCCGCGCAACGGTTCCGGCTTCGGCACCAAGTTCACCGTCTCCATCGAGGCCACCGAAGGCGTGACCACCGGCATCTCTGCCGCTGACCGTGCGCGTACCGTACAAGCGGCAGCGGCCAAGGACGCCAAGCCCGAGGACATCGTCAGCCCGGGTCACATCTTCCCGCTGATGGCCCAACCCGGCGGTACCCTGGCCCGTGCCGGCCACACCGAAGCCGCCTGCGACCTGGCGCGCATGGCCGGTTTCGAGCCAAGCGGGGTGATCTGCGAAGTGATGAACGACGACGGCACCATGTCCCGTCGTACCGAACTGGAAGCCTTCGCCGCTGAACACAACATCAAGATCGGTACCATCGCCGACCTGATTCACTACCGGATGATCCACGAACGTACCGTTCAGCGGATTGCCGAGCAGCCCCTGGACAGCGAACTGGGCCAGTTCAACCTGGTGACCTATCGTGATTCGGTGGAAGGCGACGTGCACATGGCCCTGACCCTGGGCGATATCTGTGCTGAAGAGCCGACCCTGGTGCGCGTGCATAACATGGACCCGCTGCGCGACTTGCTGATGGTCAAGCAGCCGGGCCGCTGGAGCCTGCGCGCGGCCATGGTCAAAGTGGCCGAGGCCGGCAGTGGCGTGGTGCTGTTGTTGGGTCACCCGCTGGATGGCGATGTACTGCTGGCGCACATCCGTGAAACCGCGGAACACCAGCCGGTGAAGAAACCCACCACCTACAGCATCGTCGGTGCCGGTTCGCAGATCCTTCGCGATCTGGGCGTCCGCAAAATGCGCCTGATGAGTGCGCCGATGAAGTTTAATGCGATATCCGGTTTCGACCTGGAAGTTGTAGAATACGTGCCCTCCGAATAAAAGCCGGTCGTTTCCGGCTTGAAATTCGCGGTTCAAATATCACTGAAGAGCGTGTGCTAGACACGCTCTGGCTCTTTAAGAGATTTGTCGAATGACCCTGAAGACCATCGAAGGTACCTTCATCGCCCCTAAAGGCCGCTATGCCCTGGTGGTCGGCCGTTTCAACAGCTTCGTCGTCGAAAGCCTGGTCAGCGGCGCGGTTGACGCCCTGGTTCGCCATGGCGTGAGCGAAAGCGACATCACCATCATCCGTGCCCCTGGCGCCTTCGAAATTCCGTTGGTCGCGCAGAAAGTCGCACAGAAGGGTGAATACGCGGCGATCATCGCCCTGGGCGCGGTCATTCGTGGCGGTACTCCGCACTTCGAATACGTAGCCGGCGAATGCACCAAGGGCCTGGCCCAGGTGTCCATGGAGTTCGGCGTGCCAGTGGCCTTCGGCGTGCTGACCGTTGATTCGATCGAACAAGCCATCGAACGTTCCGGCACCAAGGCCGGCAACAAAGGGGCCGAAGCTGCCTTGTCCGCCCTGGAAATGGTCAGCCTGCTGGCGCAGTTGGAGGCCAAGTGATTAGCGACGATAGCGATCGTTTCAACCCGCGCGATCCCAAGCCTGCCAACGCCGGCAAGCCATCCAAGAGCGCCAAGCGTCGCGAAGCCCGTCAGCTCGCGACCCAGGCGCTGTACCAATGGCACATGGCCAAGCATTCGCTGAACGAGATCGAAGCGCAGTTTCGGGTCGACAACGATTTCACTGACATCGACGGCGCCTACTTCCGGGAGATCCTGCATGGAGTTCCGGCCAACAAGAACGAGATCGACAACGCGCTCGTGCCTTGCCTGGACCTGGCCATCGATGAGCTGGACCCGGTTGAACTGGCGGTCCTGCGGCTGTCCACCTGGGAACTGCTCAAGCGCGTCGACGTGCCGTACCGCGTTGTGATCAACGAAGGTATCGAACTGGCCAAGGTTTTCGGTTCCACCGACGGCCACAAGTTCGTCAACGGTGTTCTCGACAAGCTGGCCCCACGCCTGCGTGAAGCTGAAGTGAAGGCGTTCAAGCGCTGAACCGCGCTTGCAGCTGCCATGGGCGAGTTTGAGCTGATCCGTAACTTCTTCGCTGCCGCGCCTTGTGCGCAAGGCGGCGAGGGTGTTGCCCTGGGGATTGGTGACGACTGCGCCTTGCTGGCGGTTGCTTCGGGCGAGCAGTTGGCGATTTCCACCGACACCCTGGTGGCCGGTGTGCATTTCGCCGATCCCTGCGACCCCTATCTTTTAGGCCAACGCTCCCTGGCGGTGGCTGTCAGCGATCTGGCTGCCATGGGCGCCACCCCGCTGGCCTTTACCCTTGCCCTGACCCTGCCGACGGTAAGCGCCGATTGGCTGCAGGCCTATGCCCGTGGCCTGAACGCCATGGCCCAGAGTTGCGACGTGCGCCTGATCGGTGGCGACACCACTCGTGGCTCGCTGACCTTGACCCTGACCGTCTTCGGGCGAGTGCCCGCAGGCCTTGCCCTGACCCGCAGTGGTGCCCGTGTGGGTGATTTGCTGTGCGTCGGCGGTGAGCTGGGCAATGCCGCCGGAGCCCTGCCGCTGGTCCTGGGCCAGCGCAGCGCTGATGCAAGCATCGCCGCCCCCTTGCTGGCTCACTACTGGTCACCGCAACCGCAATTGGCCCTGGGCCAGGCACTGCGGGGCAAGGCCACCTCGGCCCTGGATATCTCCGATGGCCTGCTGGCCGATTGCGGGCATATCGCGGCCGCTTCGAAGGTCGCCTTGCAGGTGGAGGTGGAGAAACTGCCACTGTCGCCAGCATTGTTGAGCTTTCTTGGAGAACAGGGTGCCCGCGCTGCGGCCTTGAGTGGCGGCGATGACTATGTCTTGGCCTTTACCTTGCCGCCTGCCGAGCTGGCGCCGCTGTTGGCGGCTGGTTGGCCGGTGCAGGTGGTGGGGCAAGTGGTGGCCGGGCAGGGTGTGACCCTGCTGGACGCCGGCGGCCAGGACATCACCCCCGGCACCCGGGGTTATCAACACTTTGCGGAGACACCGTGACAGATCATCCCAAACAGGTCCCGGCGGAGTTCGTACCGCCGTCGGTCTGGCGTAATCCCTGGCATTTCCTGGCGTTCGGTTTTGGTTCCGGCACCTTGCCCAAGGCGCCAGGCACCTGGGGCTCGCTGGTTGCACTACCCTTTATCCCGCTGTGGCAGATGTTGCCGGACTGGGGCTACTGGCTGATGCTCGGCGTCACCATGCTGTTCGGCTTCTGGCTGTGCGGCAAGGTCGCCGACGATCTGCGGGTGCATGACCACGAAGGTATCGTCTGGGACGAAATGGTCGGTATGTGGATCACCCTGTGGCTGGTGCCCGAGGGCTGGTACTGGCTGTTGGCGGGGTTTTTAATGTTCCGTTTCTTCGACATTCTCAAGCCGTGGCCGATTCGCTGGGTCGACCGGCATGTGCATGGCGGTGTCGGCATCATGCTCGATGATGTGCTGGCTGGCGTGTTTGCCTGGTTGGCGATGCAAGGGCTGGTGTGGTGCTTCAACTGAGGAATTAGGCATGGATGTCTGCCGCGTGCTGCTGGTGTTGCTGGTTGCCTGGAGCTGTTGCAGCGTCCGGGCCGGCGAGCTGCAGGCGCCATCCGGGCAGATTCGCATCGCCAGTGAGGTCTGGAGCGAATACACCGAGGCCGACGGCGATGGGTTGGCCTGGGCCATCCTGCGCGAAGTCTTCGAGCCCGTGGGAATCACCATCGAGCGTTGCAGCGTGCCTTATACCCGTTCGGTCGGGTTGGTGCAGCGCGGCGAGGTGGATGCACAGGTTGGGGCTTATCGCGACGAATCGCCGGGCGTGTTGTACCCGCACTGGAACTACGACACGGACCACATCTACGCCCTGGGCCTGGCGAGCAGTCCGGAACTGAGCCTGGCGACGCTCGGCAGTTACCGGCTGGTCTGGGTGCGTGGCTACAAGTACCAGGACTACCTGCCCAATGTTCGCCGCTACAACGAGATCCGGCGCCGTGTCGGTATCCTGCCGATGCTGCTCTACAGTCGCGCCGACTACTATATCGATGCCCAGACCGAGATCGATTATGTGTTGAGCCAGGCTCAGGACCCGAGCCAGTTCAAGCGCACCCATTTGGCCGAGCTGCCGCTGTACCTGGGGTTTGCCAGTAATCCCCGGGGCCGGGAAATGCGCGAGCTGTATGACCAGCGCATGGCGCAGTTGGTGAGTACAGGGCGATTACGGCCAATCTTCGAGCGTTGGAAGCAGCCTTATCCCTTTGATGGGAGTCCGCGTCCGGCGGTCCGTTGATCAAACTTATCGATCTTTATCTCCGATAATTCAGCCTAAGCGTGCAGTGGAGGCTGCTGTTACAATGCCGCCTCTGCGAATCTCCAGTCCTCATACAGATCAGGAGCACAACAGTGCCCGTCGTTTTTGTTGCCGCTTCCAAGCTGCCTACGCCTTTTGCGCAATTCACCATGCATGGTTTTCTCGATGAAGCCACCGGTCGCGAGCACGTCGTGCTCAGCCTGGGGGACATCGCCGATGGCGCGCCGGTTCTCGGTCGCCTGCACTCCGAATGCCTGACCGGCGACGCCCTGTTCAGCCAGCGTTGCGATTGCGGCTCGCAGCTGGAAGCCGCCCTGCGGGCCATCGCCCGGGAAGGTCGCGGCGTATTGCTGTACCTGCGTCAGGAAGGTCGCGGTATTGGCCTGCTGAACAAGATCCGTGCCTATGAGCTGCAAGATGGTGGCGCCGATACCGTGGAAGCCAACGAGCGCCTGGGCTTTGCCGCGGATCAGCGTGACTACGGCATGTGCCTGCCGATGCTCGAGCATCTGGGGGTCAAGTCCCTACGCCTGATGACCAACAACCCGCGCAAGGTCAAAGCGTTGACCGAGATGGGCATCCAGGTTGCCGAGCGGGTGCCGCTGCACACCGGGCACAACCCCCACAACAAGCTGTACCTGGCGACCAAGGCCAGCAAGCTCGACCACATGATGGGCAACGAGCACCAGGGCGAGGTCGACCGCGCGTGACTCGGGGTCAAGTCAAACGGCGTCTGACCGTAAGCTGGTGGCAATACCTGGCCCTGGCCTTGCTGCCGCTGTTTGTGATCAACCTGGTGTTTGGTCAGGGCGAGGCCTTGATGCCAGTGCTGACGATGCCATTCTTTATCGCCGGTACGGCCTCGATGTTCGTCAGCCTGCGTTTTTTCAACGGCTACAAACATGCCTTGATCGCCGCTGGCAAGGCCCTGGATACCCCTGAGGAACCTGCCGCCTGGATCACCCTGGCGGCCCGTCGTCGTGCCGCCTTCCTGGCGGCATCCTTGCCAGCCTGGATCGGTGCCCTGGCGGTGTTCGTCGGCCTGGAAGCGGTGCCGCTGATGCTCCTGGCCCTGTCCACCGCAGTGCTGTTCTACCTCTACCGTATTCCTCGTCAGCTCGGCTGATGTGGCGCTGGCTGGCGGTCCTGTGCCTGCTGGTCGGCACACCGGCACTGGCGGCGCAGCGGGTGGTCAGCCTGGCGCCGTCACTCTCGGAAATCGTCGTCGAGCTGGGGGCTTCCGACTTGCTGGTGGGCGTGCTGGATGCCGGTGAGCGGCCGGCACCGCTCAAGGACCTGCCTTCGGTAGGGCGTTACGGCCAGTTGGATATCGAGCGTCTGCTGAGCCTTCGACCGGATTTGCTTTTGCTCTGGCCGGGCAGCATCGGCCCGGTCCAGCGCGATCAGCTGGCGCGCCTGGGGATCCCCACTTATGTCGCCGAGCCTCATGACTTCAAGCAACTGACGGCGCAGATCGCCGAAATCGGCGAGCGTCTGGGGCGCTCGGCGGCCGCTCGTAAACTGGCCGCCGAGTTGGACGGGCAACTGGCCGGTTTGCGTGCCCGCTATCACCGCGAACCGGCATTGCCGGTGTTCTACCAGGTCTGGGACCGGCCGCTGTATACCGTGGGCGGTGGCCAGATCATCAGCGAAGCCCTGAGCGTCTGTGGCGCCCGCAATGTGTTTGCCGACCAGTCGTTGCCGGCGCCCCAGGTCAGCATCGAATCGGTGTTGCAGCGTAATCCGCAGGCGATCCTGGCCACCGCCCAGGGGCAGCTGGATGCCTGGAAGGCCTGGCCGCAGATCACGGCGGTGCAGCAGGGGCGGCTGTTGCTGGTGAGGGACAAGGGGCTGGAGCGACCCAGCGGGCAGATGATCGCGGCGACGGCCAAGCTCTGTGCCTTGATCGCGCCTGAGCGCTGAGCCCCTTCGGCGGATCTTACAGCTCGGGCGTCCAGGTCACGCCGAGCATCCAGGTGCGGCCTTCAGTGCGGTAGTCATAGTCGCCGCCTTGGTAGCTGTAGAGCGCTCGGGAGTAGGACTTGTCGAAAAAATTGTCGAGCTTCAGGTCCAGTTTGATCTCGCGATTGACGGTCCAGCTGCTGCGCAATCCAACCAGCCCATAGCCGCCGAGTCGCGCCTGCTTCTGCGGAGCTTGATCTTCACGGCTATCGCTTACCAACTGCCAACTGGCGCCCAGGCCCAACTGCTCGAACTGCCGGTCCAGATCCAGGTTCAGGGTGCGCCTGGCTCGGCGTGGCAGTTGCTCTCCGCTCTGACGGTTGCGTGGGTCGATGATGGCGGCGCCAAGGCTGCTCTGCCAGCCGAACCACTCCTGCTTCAGGGCCGTTTCCAGGCCATTGATCCTCGCCGAGCCGATGTTCTCCGGGCGCTGCGCGCCGAAGTCGAAGATGATCGCGTCCCTGATGTCGGTACGGTACACCGATGTTTCCAGGCGGCTGCTTGGCGTCAGTTGGCTGCGCCATTGCAGTTCGTAGCTCCTGGAGTGCTCCGGCTTGAGGTCCGGGTTGCTGAAGCCTGGGTAATACAGGTCGCTGAAGTTCGGCGCACGAAAGCCTTCGCTGTAGGACAGCAGCAGGTCGTTGTCCGGATTCAGTGGCAGGGTCAGGGTGCCGCTCCAGGTGTTCTGGCTGCTGTACTGCTGGTTCTGGTCACGGCGCAGGCCCAGTTCGGTGGAAAAGCTCTCGCCTTGAAACCGATGCTGGATAAAGGCTCCACGATTCCAGCGGCTGTCTTCGGCGAAGTACAGCGGGGTGCTACCGATGAAAAAGGCCGGCCCGGTATTGAGTCGGTCCTCATACCAGTCGGCGCCAAGGATCAGGCTGTGCTGCGCATTCAGGCGCAGATCGTTTTGCCAGGCGAGCGAGTCGCGGTAGGTGTTAAACACGCTGTTTTGGTCGCTGAGCTTATCGCGCTTGAGGTCGCGGTTCTCGCTGTGGCCCAGTTCCAGTCGAGACTGCCAGTGATCATTAACCATTGCATCGATAAAGCCGCTGACGCTGCTGACGGTGAAGTCGGTGTAAAGATCCTGCTCCGGGCCGAACGGGTTGTCATAACGACTGCGGCCTCGGTTATCCAGCAGGTTGAAGCCCACTTCCAGGTCGTCGCTGAGGGCATGGCTGAGGGTGAAGCTCAGGGATTGGTTGCGGTAGCCATCGTGATCCGCATCGCTGGGGTAGGAGGCGTGGGTCCAGTCGATTCCGGCACTTTCATCCAGGTTGGCGCCGAGGCTGAAGCGGGTCTGGGCGTCGCCGCCGGAAAGGCCCAGGCTGCGCTCCCAGGTCTGGTTGCTGCCAGCGGCGACGCGCATGCGCCCATGCAGTCCCGACTCGGCGCCGCGCCGGGTGAAGATCTGGATCACCCCGCCAATGGCGTCGCTGCCGTAGATCACCGAGCGCGAGCCGCGCAGCACTTCCACTCGCTCGATCTGCTCGACGCTGATGAATTGCAGATTGCTGTCGCCGGAGGATGAACTGCTGATGCGCTGGCCATCCACCAGCACCAGGCTCTGGGCCGAGTTGGTGCCGCGAATGAAGATGCCTGGCAGGCTGCCGCGGCCGCCGCTCTGGGCAACCTGGACCCCGGGCACCCGTTGCAGCAGGTCGGTCAGGCTGGTGGGTTGCAGGTGGTCGATATCTTCCCGGGTGAATACCGTGTTCGCCGCGCTACTGTCGTTGCGCGCCTGTACCTGGCGGTTGGTGCTGATCAGTGTCTCGGACAGTTTCAATGCCTGATCGCGCCCGAGAGTCTCGGCCAGGAGTTCAGTGCAAGGCAGGAGGCAAAGGGGCAGGGCAAAGCGAGCAAGTTGCATGGCTATTCCATTAGCGCACTGCGGCCTTGACCGCGTACAGCGAAAGGTCGGGTCTTGCAGCACACGCCCGCGTGGCGGGCGTGTGCATTCGAGTGTGGCGGTTACAGGCCCAGCAGTTCCAGGCGCTGGCGCACCGAAGCTTCGATGCCGGCTTCGTCGAGGCCGCATTCGGCAAGCATCTGCGCCGGTTTGGCGTGCTCGACGTAGGCGTCGGGCAAGCCCAGGTGCAGGATCGGCTTGAGGATGCTTTCGCGGGCCAAAAACTCGCTGACCGCGCCACCGGCGCCGCCCATGATGGCGTTTTCCTCGATGGTCACCAGCAGTTCGTGGCTACCGGCGATCTCGCGGACCAGGGCCTCATCCAGGGGTTTGACGAAGCGCATGTCGACCACGGTGGCGTCGAGCTTTTCGGCCACTTGCAGGGCTTCCGCCAGTTGCACGCCGAATACCAGCAGGGCCACTTGCTTGCCTTGACGGCGGATCACGCCCTTGCCGATCTCGATCGGTTCCAGGTCCTTGTCGATCGGCGCGTTGGGGCCGGTGCCGCGCGGGTAGCGCACGGCGGCGGGGCCGTTGTACAGGTGCCCGGTGCTGAGCATCTTGCGCAACTCGTTCTCGTCGCTCGGGGTCATCACCAGCATGCCGGGGATGCAACGCAGGTAGGACAGGTCGAAGCTGCCGGCGTGGGTCGGGCCGTCTTCGCCCACCAGGCCGGCGCGGTCGATGGCGAACAGCACATCGAGGTTCTGTACCGCCACGTCGTGGATCAGTTGGTCATAGCCGCGCTGCAGGAAGGTGGAGTAGATCGCCACCACCGGTTTGGCACCTTCGCAGGCCATGCCGGCTGCCAGGGTCACTGCGTGTTGCTCGGCAATTGCCACGTCGAAATAGCGCAGCGGGAAACGCTCGCTGAAGGCCACCAGGTCCGAGCCTTCCTTCATCGCCGGGGTGATGCCCACCAGGCGCGGATCGGCGGCGGCCATGTCGCACAGCCACTCGCCGAAGACGCCGGAATACTTCGGACCGCCAGCCTTTTTCGGTGCGGCCGCCGGAGCATCCAGGGGTTCCAGCTTGGTGATGGCGTGGTAGCCGATCGGGTCGACTTCCGCCGGGGCGAAGCCCTTGCCCTTCTTGGTCACCACATGCAGGAACTGCGGGCCCTTGAGGTCACGCATGTTGCGCAGGGTGGCGATCAGGGTCGGCAGGTCGTGGCCGTCGATGGGGCCGATGTAGTTCCAGCCCAGTTCTTCGAACAGGGTGCCGGGGACCAGCATGCCCTTGGCGTATTCTTCGGTGCGGCGAGCGATTTCCCAGGCACCGGGCAGGCGCGACAGCACTTTCTTGCTGCCTTCGCGCATGCTGGCGTAGGTGCGGCTGGAGAGGATCTTGGCCAGGTAGTTGGACAGCCCGCCGACATTGCGCGAGATCGACATGTCGTTGTCGTTGAGGATCACCAGCATGTTGGCGTCCACTTCCGGCGCGTGGTTCAGCGCCTCGAAGGCCATGCCCGCGGTCAGGGCGCCGTCGCCGATCACCGCGATGGCCTTGCGCTCGCTGTGCTGCAGGCGGGCGGCGATGGCCATGCCCAGGGCGGCGCTGATGGAGGTGCTGGAGTGGCCGACGCCAAAGGTGTCGTACTCGCTCTCGGAGCGCCGCGGGAAGGCCGCCAGGCCGTCTTTCTGGCGCAGGCTGGCCATCTGTTCGCGACGACCGGTGAGGATCTTGTGCGGATACGCCTGGTGACCCACGTCCCACACCAGCCGGTCGTCCGGGGTGTCGAACACGTAATGCAACGCAATGGTCAGCTCGATGACCCCGAGGCCGGCACCGAAATGCCCGCCGGTCTGGCCGACCGTGTAGAGCAATTCCAGGCGCAACTCATCGGCCAGGGTTTCCAGCTCGGCTTCACCTAACCGACGCAGGCCGTCCGGCGTCTGGGCACGGTCGAGCAGCGGCGTGGTAGGGCGTTTGCGGGGAATCTCATGAAACGTCGTGGGCATCAGGCGAATCGTTATAGGTATAGAAAGAGGCGGCAGTTTACCTTATGCATCGCAAGCTGCCCACGCGGAGCGCCGAACTTGGCCGATATGCGGTCCGGCTATCGGGAGTCGATCAGCTGCGGCGCTCGACGATATACCGCGCCAGCTCGCGCAAGGGCTCGGCCGCTGCGTCAAACGGACGCAGCGCATGCAGCGCCTGGTCCCGCAATTCCAGGGCGTATTCCTTGGCTGCGGCCAGGCCCAGCAGCGCCGGGTAGGTCGGTTTGTCCCGAGCGATGTCGGCACCCTGGCGCTTGCCCAGGGTGGCGGTATCGCTTTCGACGTCGAGGATGTCGTCCTGCACCTGGAATGCCAGGCCGACTGCCTGAGCGTAGGTCTGCAGGGCCTTGAGTTCGTCTTTCTCGGCCCGGCCGCTGGCCAGGGCCCCGAGAATCACGCTGGCTTCAATCAGCGCGCCGGTCTTGTGCCGGTGCATGTACTCCAGGGCTTTCTGATCGAGCTTGAGCCCCACCGAACCCAGGTCGATGGCCTGGCCGCCCACCATGCCCGCCGGGCCTGCGGCCTGGGCCAGGGTGGTGACCATGCGCAGGCGGATCTCCGCGCTGGCGTCGCTCAGGCCCGGGTCCAGCAGGGCGCTGAAGGCCAGGCTCTGCAGGCCGTCGCCGGCGAGGATCGCGCAGGCTTCGTCGAACGCCTTGTGGGTGGTGGGCTGGCCGCGACGCAAGTCGTCATCGTCCATGGCCGGCAGGTCGTCGTGGACCAGGGAGTAAGCATGAATCAGTTCTACCGCGCAGGCCGCGCCGTTGGCTTGCTCGGGCCGGCCGCCCAGGGCCTCGCAGGCGGCGTAGGCCAGCAGCGGGCGTACACGCTTGCCGCCATTCATCACGCTGTAGCGCATGGCTTCATAAAGACGGGCAAGTTCGGGGCTTGGCGCGGTGAACAGGGTGTGCATTGCAGCGTCGACGCGGGCCTGGCTGGTGGCCTGATAAGCGGCAATCATTCTGGCTGTTCCGCGTCGAAAGGTTGTTCGGCCAGTTCGCCGTCGCGCTCCAGCAGGATCTGCACCTTCTGCTCGGCCTGGGCCAGTGCGGCCTGGCAATCACGGGTCAGGCCGATGCCTTGTTCAAAGGCGGTCAACGAGTCTTCCAGCGACAGCTCGCCGTTCTCCAGACGCTCGACCAGGGTTTGCAGGTCGGCGAGGGATTGTTCGAAATCTAAGGCAGCTTTTTTGCGGGCCATGGCGGCTATCCCGGTTGACGTTAAACCGGCGCGACACTAGCAGACACCGGGGTTTCGGGCAAATGAGAAGCGCTCGCTGGCACGCGTTTCACTGGCCCTGGCTTGAGCGTTTCACGGGGTTTTTCCAGGGTGCCGAGACGCTCCGGCAGGTCTTCGCTGCGTGGACTGGTGCGGCTTTCCAGAGAGAGTTCCAGGCCAGGCGCCGTGCTGTTGCCAGATCCAGCGTGGGTGGTCCATGGGCGGGCTCTTCGGGGATGAGCCGAATAAATGCGCTATTCGGCTCAGCGTCCAGTTGCACCCTGCCTGAATCAGGCGGATGCAGCGTCGGTCTTGAGCGTGCTGCGCCCTGGTTCACCGGGCGGTGGTGCCTGGATCAGCCACTCCCCGGGCACAGCCTCGATGCGTGGATCAAGGGTCGAGGCCTGCACGCTTGGCGGATGCTCGGGCATGGCCACGTGCTGCAACGGCGCGTCGTCGACCCGGAACTCCCCGCTGACCTTGCTCGGTTGTACCCGCCAGGCCAGCAGCAGGGCGAACAGCGAAAACACCATGTATAAGGCGTTGTGGCCATAGAGGTTCATCAGTGCGCCGCTGAGCAGCGGCCCCAGGCAGGCGCCGACGCCGTGGGTGGCCAGGAGCATGGCGCTCAGGGCCACGCGTTGGGGTTGCTCAATGTGGTCGTTGGCCAGGGCGACCGCCAGCGGGTAGAGGCTGAACAACAGCAGGCCGCTGAGGCAGGCGAACAGCAGCAAGAAGGTAAACGACAGGCCGAACAGCCCCCACAAAGGCACAGTCACCAGGCACAGGAGCAGCGCGCAGGCGCGGATCAGTCGCGCGCGGTCGAGGCGATCCGAAAGCCAGCCGAGCGGCCACTGGGCGCACAGCCCGGCCAGGATCGCCACGGCGACGAAAGTGCCGGCCTGGGCCGTGTCCAGGCCGCTCAAGGTGATGAACACCGGTGCCAGGGCATAGAACGAACCGACCAGCAGTCCGGTGATGAACACCGTGCTCAGGGCTTGCGGCACCCGGCGCCAGAAAAAGCCGATCTGCAGGGGTGCTGTCACTAGCTTGGCCGGGTGCAGGCGTCGGGTCAGGGCGACGGGTATCAGGCACGCGGCGAAACACAGGGCGACGATCAGCAGAGGCTTGAAGTCCAGCTCGGGACGCCAGATCAGCACGCTCTGACCCAGCATCAAGCCCAGGGAGACCGCCACCATGTAGCCGGCGAACACCGCGCCGCGCTGCTGGTTGCCCGCCTGCTCGTTGAGCCAGCTTTCGATCACCATGTACTGGTTCATCATCACCAGGCCGGTGATGAAGCGCAGCACCAGCCACAACCACAGATCTTCGAACAGCAGGTGCAGGAGCACGATCATGGTCGCGGCACCCGCGCAGGCGACGTAAGAGCGGATATGGCCCACGGCGGCAATCATCCGATGGCCGAACTTGGCGCCGCAGACCATGCCGGCGTAATAGGCGGCGGTCAGGCCACCGATCCACAGTTCGCCGACCCCGTCGCTGGTCAGGCGCAGGCCGATAAAGCTGAAGAACAGCCCGTTGCCGGCAAGCATCAGGAGGGTGGCGCAGTAGAGCGCGGGGAATGTCAGCAGGTTCAGGTTCATGAGTCGTCAGGTCGGGGCGGTCAAGGGCCGGTGTCGTGGGCAAGGTGGGTGTGTTCCAGCAGCCATTGGCGAAAGCGGCGTACGGCGGATGGCGGATTGCGGTGGTGCGGTTGCATCAGGTTCAGGCGCCCGCGGCTGGGCATGCGCTGCGGCAGTGCGCGTTGCAGGCGTCCGGCGGCGAGTTCGTCCTGCAGCAGGCTTTCCCAGCCCAGGGCCACGCCCTGGCCCATCACCGCCGACTGCATCAGCAACTGGTAGCTGTTGGTGCGCAGGGCATGTTGCGGGGAGTGATAGGTCGCGCCCACGGCGCTGAACCAGTCGGACCAGGTCAGCCAGTCGTGATAGTGGTCTTCGACGATCAGCAGCCGGTGTTCCTGCAGCAGGTGTTGCGCATCGCGAATCGGCCCCTTGCGGCTCAGGTAGTCCGGGCTGCAGACGCAGATCACCTGCTCCCCGGCAAAGACCGGGGTCAGCTCCAGGCCCAGGGGCGCCGGCAACTCGTCCAGGTGATAGAACAGTCCCAGGTCGTACTCGCTGACATCCAGGTGCTGGGGGCTTTCACTGCAGAGGATGCGGATGTCCAGCTCCGGATACAGGCTCTGGAACGCTGGCAGCAGGCGCGCCAGCCAGATCGAGCTGATGGTCGGGGTGCTGGCCAGGGTCAGTTGGCGCTCGGCGCCGCGCCGGCGCAGTTCCGCCGACTCGCGGTCCAGCTCGCGCAGCAGGCGCTGGATGGTGCGAAAGTAACGCTCGCCCGCCGGGGTCAGGCTGATGCCCAGGTTGTGGCGGTGGAACAGCGGCCGGGCGAGGTTTTCCTCCAGCCGCTTGATCTGGCGGCTGACCGCGCTCTGGGTCAGGTTCAGTTCCTGGGCGGCCCGGGTAAAGCTCAAATGACGGGCCACGGCCTCGAAAGGCTGCAGGCAGTTGAGAGGGGGCAGATCGACGTTTCGATGCGACATGCGGGTACCAGTCTACAGGGGCGGGCGCTGTGTCCTGCGTCCCGCCGAGTCTCGGAGATTGGGCATCCTGCCACGCTTTACAGCGTGGATCGGGCGATCCGTTTGTGCCACTGGCGTTGATGAATCTGCCGGCCATCGAGTCGCGCAACCTGGGTGGCGCGCAGGTAGAACCATTGCGCGTCGGCGTGCAGGCCCAGGGTGCTGTCCACTTCCACCGACCAGGTGCCGCGGCCGGCCCGGTAGTGCCATTGGATGTCGGCCCGGGTCGACAGCGGGTCCCAGGGCAGGGTGCGGTACTGCTCGGTGCAGCGCTGGTCGACCCACAGGCCGTGATCGAGCAAGCGCATGGCGCCCAGGTCGTCGTCGATACGCACGCAGACTTCGCCGCTGGCCACGTCTTCGCTGAGGGTGCGCTTGGGGGCGGCGGCGCGGATGATTTCCAGGTTGGCCGGCGGGGCGCTTTGCGGGGCTTCGAACGGACACGCCACGGCTTCGCCGATGAACACCGGCAACTGCACGCTCTGCACCTCGGGCAGCAGGGTCAGGGTGGTCAGCTCCCGGGCCGGCCACAGCAACGGGAAGCTGGCGGTGCTCAACGCCAGGCGCAGGCGATAACCGGCCGGCAGGCGATAACCGACATGGTCGAGGTTGAAGCGCACCTGCAGGGGCGCGCCGGGCTCGGGTGGGCTGGCCACGGCGAAGTCGTCGCGCAGCGACAGGTTCAGGGTGCCGTAGGTGATCTGCGCCACCTGACCGTCCGGGGCCACGGCATTGAGCCGGGCGACGATCTGCCCGCAAGGCTGGTCCGAGGTCAGGCGCAGGTCCAGGCGCACATCGCCCAGCAAGGCCAGGGGCTCGCTCAAGGGCTGGCTGTCGAAGCACAGCGAGTGGGCGTCGTCCCGGCGCTGGTCGGTGGGGCCGTCCGGGCCGAACCAGATGGCGCAGTACTCGCCCTGATGCAGGCCGGTGGTCAGGGGCGAGCAAATGCTGCGACTTGCGCTCAGCGCTTGCGCTCCCGCGCTGAGCCCGTTGTCGCTGAGGCTGAAGGTCTGCCACTGGATCTGTGGATCGGGCCAGCCGGCGGTCTGCACCCATACACCCGGGCGTTCGGCGTAGCTGGCCCTGGGCGGCACGGCGTCCTGCAGGTAGAAGGTGCAGGCGGGCTCGTCCATCACCCCGTTGTCGGTGCCCTTGAGCCAGTGGTCCCACCAGCGCTTGGCCTCCTGGAGAAAACCAATGGCCGGGTTGGGCACGGCAAAGTGCGGGTACTTGTGAATCCAGGGGCCGAGCAGGGCTTTCTTCGGGCCATTCAGGTGCTGCATCAGGCGCGGCACGCTGTTCTTGTAGGCATCGCCCCAGCCGCCGATGCAGTACACCGCGGCCTTGATCGCCGCGTAGTCCTCGCACACCGAGCCCTGGCGCCAGTAGTCGTCACGGGTCTGATGCTGCAGCCAGGTTTCGGCCAGCATCGGCATGGCGTCCAGGCGTTGCTGCCATTGCGCCTGCCAGTCCGGTACCAGCAGCGGGTCCGGTACTGCGGCGCTGAAGTTGAGCATGGTGGCGGCCCAGCCCTGGTTTTCCATCAACAGGTTGCCGCCCTTGTAATGAATGTCGTCGGCATAGCGGTCGTCGGTGGAACACAGGGTAATGATGGCTTTCAACGCTGCGGGTTGATGGGCTGCCACTTGCAGGCCGTTGAAGCCGCCCCAGGAGATGCCCATCATCCCCAGGTTGCCGTCGCACCAGGGTTGGGCGCAGAGCCAGTCGAGCACCTCCAGGGCGTCCTGTTGTTCCTGCGGCAGGTACTCGTCGGCCATCAAGCCCTGGGATTCGCCGTTACCGCGCATGTCCACGCGCACGCAGGCGTAACCCTGGCCCGCCATCCAGGGGTGGGTCAGGGCATCGCGCACGGCGGTGCCGTCGCGCTTGCGATAGGGCAGGTATTCGAGAATTGCCGGGTAACGCCGGGTGCCGGCATCGGCCGGCAGCCAGATACGCGCGGCCAGTTGGGTGCCGTCACGCAGAGGGATCAGGCAGTGCTCGATCTCGCGGATCGGATGGGGAAAGTCGCGGATGACGTCCATGGGCTACTCCAGTCGAAAAAGGGGCCGGCACCGGGCCGAGCGCGGTGGATCACAGCAGGCTGAAGGGGTATTCGGTGACCAGGCGGATGTGGTCGATATCGCCGTTCGAGGTTCCGTGGATGCGGTAGGTGCCCTGGCGCAGGCTCAGGGACAGGTCCTTGGCGACGCCGCTCTGCACCCGGTAGCTCAGGTCGATGTCCCGCTCCCATTGGCGCTCCTTGTCGGCGTAGTAGCGGTAGGGGCTGTCCTGGGGGATCCGCCGGCCGTCGACATGGCTGCCACGGATGTAGCGGGTGCCGAAGGTCAGGCCGGGCAGGCCCAGGTGTTCCAGGTCGAGTCGGTAGCCCAGGCTCCAGGAACGCTCGCCGGGGCCGTTGAAATCGGCGATCAGCGAGGCGTTGGCCAGGTAGATCGAGCCGTGGAAGCCGCCGCCGCTCAGGGCCAGGTAGTCGAAGGGCTGCTGGCCATGGATGCGTTGGTGGGCCAGGGTCACGGTGTGCGGGCCCTGGTTCAGGGCCAGCGCCGCCGACCAGGCCGTTACCGCGATATCCCCGGCCAGGGCCTTGCCGTCGTCCAGGGAGCGGTAGAGTCGCAGGTCCAGGTTCAGGCTGCGCCGCTCCTCGGCGTCCAGGGGCTGGTCGAGGTTGAGGTTGAGGTAATGCTGGCGCCACAGGTCCTGGTAGCGCGAGCTGTAGAGCCCCAGTTCGACCTGCGGATGCAACTGGTAGGTGCCGCCCAGATAGCTGGCGTCGCCGCCCTCGACCCTGGCGTAACCGGCGTGGAAGCCGCCCCGATGGCCGGTCTGGTTGAAGTCCCGGGAGGCGGTGAAGTGCCCGCCCTCCAGCAACAGGCCTTCCACCTCGCGGCTGCTGAAGGCCAGGCCGGTGGCGGTCGCCGGCATCAGCCGGTTGTCGGCCAGGGCCAGCACCGGGGTCTGTGGCCGCAGGTCGCCGTACTTGAGCTCGGTATTGGACAGGCGCATTTTCAGCGCGGCCCCGGCGGTAGCCGATTCCCGGCGGCTGCTGCCGTCGCTGTCGCTGACCAGCATCATGGTGCGCGCCCGGCCACCACCGCTGTCGAGTCGGGTGGCGAAATAGGCATGGGCATCCAGGCCCCAGCCCAGGGTGCCCTGGGTGTAGCCGGAGGCGTAGTCCAGCTGCAGGCCCTGGCCCCACTCGCGGGCATCCAGGTCCAACTGACGATGGTCGTTGTTGCGGTAGTTGTTGCGCACCAGGCCGTTGATTCGGCTGTCTTCGACAAAGCCCCGGGATTGCGCCTGACTGGCGTGGGCCAGCGCGGGGCAGAGCAGCGTCAGGCCCAGGCCGCCCAGGATCAGGAGACGGACGTTCATGGGATAGGCCCTCGTGGCGAGTGGCTTTCCCCGGGCTCTTGCGCTGGCCGCGGCGGCGTCAGCAAGGATGGGTTTTTCATCCAGATGATCAGTGCGCTGCTGGAGAGCAGGACAATCAGCATGCCCGGCAGCCCACCCAGGTTGGAGAGCATCTTGACCCCGTCGATGCCGACGTAGGCCACCATCACCCAGGACACGCAGCCGATGATCGCGCCCCAGATCACCTTGAGCAGCGGGCTGCCGTCCAGATCGGAGTCGGCAGTGACCCCGCGACTGCACAGATTGCCGATGACGTCGGTGCTGGAGTCGGCAGCGGTGACGAAGGAAATGAAGGCAATGAACAGCAGGAAGGCAATGATCAGGCCGCTCGCCGGCAGCTGCTGGAACACCTGGTACAGCACATGCTCCACCCCTTGCTCGCTGAGCACGCGGTTGAGCACCCCATCACCCTGGGCGTCGAAGTACAGGCTGCTGCCGGAGAAGATGCAGATCCACAGGGCGGTGAACAGCGCCGGGTAGAGCATGGAGATGTGGATGAACTCGCGCACGGTATAGCCACGGCCGATCTTGCCCAGGAACATCGCACTCACCGGGGCCCAGGCGAACCACACCGACCAGTAGAACACCGTCCAGCTCTGGGGCCAGTTATCGCCACTGGCCGCGCCGGTGAACAGGCTGCGGCCGAAGAAGGTCTGCAGGTAGGTGCCGAAGGACTCGATGCCGAGGCTGAAGATGTACAGGGTCGGCCCGCAGACCAGAACGAAAAGCCCCAGCGCCAGCATGATCCAGGTGTTGAAGGTGGAGAACTTGACGATGCCCTTCTGCAAGCCGCTGGCGGCGGAGAACACGAAGGTGGCGACGATCACCGCGATGATCAGTCCCAGGCGCAGCGGTGTGGTTTCTCCGCCGATGTACTGGCTCAGGCCGCCGGACAGGGTCAGGGCGCCGGTGCCCAGGGAAGAGGCCATGCCCGCCACCAGGGCGAACATCGCCAGGGTGTCGATCAGTCCGGCATGGCGCTTGACCCATGCCTGGCCGAGCAGGGGTTGCAGCATGGCGCCGATGGAGAAGTGGCCGCGCAGGTTGTAGAACACCAGGGCGAACACCAGTGAGGGCACCAGATAGATGGCGTAGGGCGTCAGGGTCCAGTGCAGGAACATGCTGGACATGGCGAAGTGCTTGGCCTCGCTGCTGCCGGCTTCGATGTTCAGGCTCGTGGGCGGGCCATACAGGTGATAGAGCGGCTCGGCGGTGGTCCAGAACAGCACGCCGACCGCCAGGGTGGTGCACAGGGCCACCATGAACCAGCGCGGCTTGCTCAGCAGGGGCTTGGCGTCTTCGCCACCGATGCGCACCCGCCCCAGGGGCGAAAAGTAGACGATGGCGGTCAGTACCAGGAGGAAGAAGCTGCCGGCACTGAACAGCCAGGAAAAGTTGTCGAGGATGATCCGGTTGAGCTGCCTGCTCACCGCCAGGAAACCCTGCAGATCAAGGTAGCTGGCGATCACGGCTGCCAGCAGAATCAGAAAGGTGGGCCAGAAGACCCAGGCTCTTAACGGATACTTCATCAGTGAGGCACTCCCGTTGCTTATCTTTTTTATGGCCAGGCGAGGCCGCAATCACAGGGCGCCGCGGTGCAACGCTGCGGCGTTCTTAGATAAGCGTTGAGTGGTGCGCTGTAGCAATCGACTAATGGGTATGGGGTCATTCCCTGAGGGAATGCGCGATGGCCCCTGGCTGCCATGGGCGATGGCCGGGCCGATTGGTGTAGCAGGCATTGCAGAGCGCTTGCCGCAGGGTCGATCGGCAGCCGTCGGTGGTTGGCGGCCGGACGCTTGCGAGTGCTTGGGAGAGGGGGCCTCTGGGGCAGATTCGTACTTGAACTAAGGGTTTTTCTTGTCGGCTGATGAGGTGTGCAATTAATGGCGTATGGCCACCTTTTTCGGCGCGGATAATGTCGCCGTAGTGGCACCTGCGGGCCGGACTTCAGCAGGGTGTCGATTGCCTTGCAAAATCCCTTTTCGCCAATTGTGCAACAGGCGCCAAGTCGCTAATCTGCGGCCTTTCCAGCGCCCTTTGTCGCCGGGCACTCTTTCTGAATATTCGCAGCCGCGCCGAGGATCTGGCGCCAGGGTTTTCCCATGCATGGCAGGACGCATTACATGCGCGTTTTATCCTCCCTCCTGCTGACCTTGCTGGTGGCCGGGGCGGCGTTCGCCGAACCTTCCGCCGAACTTCAGGAACCCCTGGCCGGCTGGCGCTATTCCGGACTGCTGGACCGTACCGAGCAGGACCGGGTGGCCTATCCGACGCCACCCATCGACCGTGGCATTCAGCGCAACCGCACTCTGATCGAGGGCCAGCTCAAGGCGATCGGTCACATGCGCCAGCCCCATAGCCTGTCGGTCAACGGCAATCCGCTGAACCTCTACACCGACGAACAGGGCCGCTTCGCTCGCCCTTATGCATTTGGCGCCGGCTCCAACAGCGTCGAAGTGCGCAGCTCCGAGGGCAAGTCCCTCAAACGCGTGCAATTCTACGAAGCCAATCAGAACAAGACGCCCCCACGCATTCGCGTGGTGCTGGGCTGGGATGATCCCAAGGCCGAGCTGGACATGCACATCATCACCCCCGACGGTCAGCACGCGTTCTTCGGTCACCCCGGTTTGACCAACGGTGGCGGCCTGGACCCGGACGGCGTCGACGGGCCGGGCCCGGAAATGTTCACCATGACCGCGCCGCTGCGGGGCACCTATCTGATCTACGTCAACTACTGGGGCAACTTCGGCGGTGGCGGGTACAACTTCGACGAAGGCAGCAATCAGAACGAGGTGATCACCTCGCAGATCAACCTGATCCTTAACGAAAACACCGTCGATGAGAAACGCGAGACCTTTATCGTGCCCATGCGGGCCATCGGCGACCTGTTGCTGGTCAAGTCTTTCAACTACTGAACATCCCGCACCACGGATGAATTGGGCTTTGTGAATCATGAGCGAAAACACAGCATCCCCGGCGGCCGGCGTTCCCGGCCCTGTACAACCCGGTAGCAAACGGCGCTGGCCAGCACTGGTCGCGGGCCTGTGTCTGGTCGCCGCCGCAGTCGCGGGTGTGGGCTGCAAGCCCAAGACCCCGGTGGTCGAACTGGCCGGCGACAAGCTGGGCCTGAGTCGCCCCGACGGGCTACTGGAAACCCACTCCCTGACGCAACTGCCCAAGGACCTGCTGGCGGTGCCTTTCCTCAAGGACACCCTGACCGAAGACTTCGTCTTCTATTACCAGGCCCACGCCGACCGCCTGGGCCTGATCGGCAGCCTGCGGCGGATCATCTACGAGCATGACCTGAAATTGCAGGACAACCTGATCGAGCAACTGTTCGACCAGCCGGCGGATGTGGCGCTGTGGCGCGGTGTCGATGGGCGTCTCAAGGATTTCCTGCTGGTGATGGATCGTGGCGGGCTGGCCAAGCTGCTGGAGCCCCTGGCCAAGGTTGCCCTGGACGACACGCAACTGAGCAAGCTGGCTGAGCTGAAGGTCGGCGGCGATGCGGTGACCCTCTACCAGTTGAACTACAACGCCGGTAAATCCCTGGCGTTCGCTTCCCACGGCGACAAACTGGTGGTGCTGTCCAACCCGGCCAAGCTGTATGACCTGAGCAGCGGTGCCGACGATGAGCATGGCGCCGTCTCCACCGCTGCCCTGGAAGCCCTGCTCAACGGTGACAAACTGTTCCCCGAAGCCTTTGGCCTGGAGGCGCGCAAGCCTGAAGTGCAGCAGCGGTTGGCGGTCAACTCCAGTGTCCTGGCCATGGGTTACCAGCGTTTCATCCCCAACTTCGCCGGCCTGCGCTTCGACATGGACGCCAAGGGCTGGCACAGCTACCTGGCCATGCAAGAGCAGGACAACCAGCCGGCCTTCGACTTCAAGCCGATCTGGCAGGCCATGCCCATGGGCGCCAGTGCCTGCGTGGCGCTGCCCCTGGCAGCGGAGCAGCAGAAACCGCTGCTGGTCAAGCTCGGTGCCGAAGAAGCGGTGGCCAGCAGCCTGACTGAACACATGGCCGGCACCGCCGGCCTGTGCTGGTACGCCGATTCGCGGCTGTACACGCCGCTGCTGGTGGCCAGCCTCAAGGACAAGGACAACACCCAGCTCGATGGGGAACTGGGCAAGCTGTTCGGTTCCATGGTCGGGGCCCGGGAAAGCAAGGTGCCGGAGCGCATCTTCCCTGTGGTCGAGCAGCAGAACGGCGAGGTACACCAGTGGCAGCGCCAGGTCAGTTCCAACTTCGGTCAGTATCCGGCCAAGGAGGCCAAGGACCCGCAGGCCATCACCGGCCGCGCCTTCATGCAGGTCAGCCTGGCTCGCCATGGTTCGACCCTGGTGTTCTCCCTGGACGACAAGCTGGTGAGCAAGGCCCTGGATACTTTGGATAAACGCTTCCCGCCCCTGGCCGATGTGGTACCCAAGGATGCACTGATGCCGGTGTACCTGGGCCCGCAATCCCTGGCGCAGTTGATCCAGCAGGAAACCTTCGACAGCTTGCCCCAGGACATGGAGCCGGTGTTCAACAACGCTGCGCAAACCTACCTGGTGCCCAAGCTGCGCACCCTTGGCGGTTACGGCAAGTACGCCCTGACTCTGCCCGAAGGCAGCGAGCCCAACGGTCACTGGCAATGGCTGCCCCTGCAATGGCGCGCGCTGTGAGTGCATGGCGCAAGAGTCTTTCCAGCCTCGGCCTGCTGGCCCTGTTGCTGAGCAATGCCGTGGGCGCGACCCAGGTTCCGCCACTGGATGTGCAGCAGTCCCAGGTGTTTCGCGCCTGGTTCGTGCGCATTGCCCAGGAGCAACTGAGCCAGGGGCCGAGCCCGCGCTGGTACCAGCAGGACTGCGCCGGCCTGGTGCGCTTTGCCGCCAACGAAGCGCTCAAGGCCCACGACAGCAAATGGCTGCGGGCCAACGGCATGTCCAATCGCTACCTGCCGCCGGAGCTGCAACTGAGCGAAGGCCAGCGTGGCCTGGCCCAGCAGTGGCAGCAGGGCGGCGGCCAGACCGGGCCCTACGTCAACGCCATCAAGCTGATCCAGTTCAACAGCCATCTGGTCAGCCGTGACCTGGGCCAGGCGCGCCCCGGTGACCTGCTGTTCTTCGATCAGGGCGACGACCAGCACCTGATGATCTGGATGGGCCGCAACATCGCCTATCACACCGGCACCACCACCCCCACCGACAACGGCATGCGCTCGGCCAGCGTGCAGCAACTGATGACATGGAAGGACACTCGATGGATACCCGACCCCGCCAACCCCAACTTCATCGGCATCTATCGACTGAACTTCCTCACCCAATGAGCGAATCGCGTATGTGGCGTTTTCTGTTTCGACTGACTGTTGTTCTGACCCTCGCGGCCCCCGCGAGCCTGGTCAATGCCGAAGACTCGGTGCCGTCCAGCGATTACGCGGCGGTCTCCGGCGAGAGTTTCTTCCTCCTGGCCGACAGCAGCTTTGCCAGCGACGAGCAGGCCATGGTGCGCCTTGAGGCTCCGGGCCGGGATTACCGGCGCTTTCGCATGGAGCCCTACGGCGGCGCGGACATCCGGGTGTACCGGATCAACCAGCCGCTGGACTTCCTCAAGCGCCAGAAGAACCTGCACCGGGTGGTCAGTGACGGCCAGTTCAAGGGCGAGGGCCTGTCCAACACCCTGGCCTACCTGTGGGACAACTGGTATCGCAAATCCCGCCGGGTGATGCAGCGCGCCTTCTCCTACGAGTCACGCAAGCAGGTGACCGAGGAGGTGCCGGAACTGAAGGTCGGCAATTCGATGCTGGCGCCGACGCCCTATGACGCCCAGCCGCAGTTCGCCCTGATTCCGGGGCTGCCGCTGGTGACCCAGTTCCGTTATCCGCTGTGGCAGGCCAAGCCGATCCAGCCGCCGGCTGGGGTTGACCTGTCCGGCTCCTCCAGCCAGTTCATCAACGTCGCGCCGGGCAACGTCTACATCCCGCTGGGGCAACTCAAGCCGGGCCTGTACCTAGTGGAAGCCCTGGTGGGCAAGTACCGCGCGACCACCATGGTCTTCGTCTCCAACACCGTGGCGGTGAGCAAGATTGCCGGTGACGAGCTGCTGGTCTGGGCCGCAGGCAAGCATGAAGGCAACTCTGTGCCCAAGGTCAACGTGCTGTGGACCGACGGCCTGGGCGTGATGAACAGCGGCGCCACTGACGAGCAGGGCCTGGTGCGCCTGAAACACGTCAGCCCCGAGCGCTCCTACGTGATCGGCGAGGACCAGGAAGGCGGGGTGTTCGTCTCCGAGAACTTCTATTACGACAGCGAAATCTACGACACCAAGCTCTATGCGTTCACCGACCGGCCGCTGTATCGCCCGGGGGACTGGGTATCGCTGAAAATCGTCGGCCGCGAGTTCAAGAACGCCCGGGATTCGGTGCAGCCGGGTGCCGGCACGGTGAATGTCAGCGTGCTGGATGCCGCCGGCACCGCGCTGCAGAACCTGACCCTGAATCTGGATTCCAAGTCCGGCACCCAAGGCCGTTTCCAACTGCCGGAAAATGCCGTGGCCGGTGGTTATGAGTTGCGTTTTGCCTACAAGGACCAGGTCTACAGCAGCGCCTTCCGCGTGGCCGAATACATCAAGCCGCACTTCGAGATTGCCCTGAGCCTGGCCAAGCCGGACTTCAAGACCGGCGAGCCGGTGAAGGGCAACCTGGTACTGCTCTATCCGGACGGCAAGCCGGTGGCCAATGCGCGCCTGCAACTGAGCCTGCGGGCCCAGCAGCTGTCCATGGTGGACAACGAACTGCAGTACATGGGCCAGTTCCCGGTGGAACTGACCAGTGCCGAGCTGACCACCGACGCCAAGGGCAGTGCCACCCTCGACCTGCCAGCGGCCAGCAAGCCGAGCCGCTACATGCTCACCGTGTTCGCCAGTGACGGTGCGGCGTACCGGGTCAAGACCACCAAGGAAATCCTCATCGAGCGCGGCGCTGCAAGCTTCAGCCTGAGTGCGCCACAGCGCTTCAGCGCCGCCGGCGACAAGGTGCAGTTCAGCTACGTCAACCAGAACACCGGCGAGCAGAGCCAGAAGGTTTCCCCCAGCCGCTACAGTTGGGTGCGCCTGGAAGACCAGTCCACCGGCGAGGGCAAGCTGGGCGAGGCCGACAAGGGCTTTGCCCTGGCCTTCGAACGTCCCGGCACCTACAACCTGACCCTGAAGGACGAGCACGACCGAGTGCTGGGCGGCACCAGCCACTCGGTCACCGGCGAAGGCGTTAAAGCGGTGCCGGGCACCGTGGAAATCGTTCTCGACAAGGCCGAATACAAGACCGGTGACGAAGCTCTGGCGCTGATTACCTTCCCCGAGCCGATCAACGATGCGCTGCTGTCGCTGGAGCGCGACAAGGTCGAAGCCACGGCGCTGCTGTCCAAGGGCGGCGACTGGCTGAAGGTGGAAAAACTCAGCCCTACCCAGTACCGCGCCCGGGTGCCGGTGAAGGACAACTTCGCACCGAACCTGACGTTCTCTGTGCTCTACACCAAGGGCGGCGAATACAGCTTCCAGAATGCCGGGATCAAGGTGCTGACACCGCAGATCGATGTGGCCATCCACACCGACAAAGACAAGTACCAGCCGGGTGACCTGGTCACCGTGGACCTGTCCACCCAGTTCGCCGGCAAGCCGGTGCCGGCGCACCTGACGGTCAGCGTGGTGGACGAAATGGTCTACGCGTTGCAGCCGGAAGTGGCGCCGACCATCGACCAGTTCTTCTACCACCCTCGGCGCAACAACGTGCGCACCAGCGCCAGCCTGTCGTTCATCAGCTACGACGTGGCCCTGCCGGGCAGCCCCACCGCACCGGGCAAGGCCAACCGCAGCGAGCGTGGGGTCAAGGTGCTGGAGCGGCCACGTCGTGAAGACGTCGACACCGCCGCCTGGCAGCCGGAGCTGGTGACCGATGGCAGCGGCAAGGCGCGTTTCACCTTCCGCATGCCGGATTCCCTGACCCGCTGGCGCATTACCGCTCGGGCCATCGCCGATGACGGCCAAGTGGGGCAGAAGAAACAGTTCGTTCGTTCCGACAAGGCTCTGTACCTGAAGTGGAGCGGCCCGAGCCGCTTCCGCAGTGGCGACAAGCCGGACCTGGGGGTGTTTGCCTTCAGCCAGTCCGAACAACCGGTCAAGGCCGAGCTGGTGATTCATTACGCCGGGGAATCCCAGCGCCTGCCGCTGACCTTGAACAGCGGGATCAACTATGTGGCGCTGCCGGCCATTGCCCCTGGCAATGGCGAGTGGAGCGCCGAGCTGGTGCAGGGCGGCAAGACAGTGGACGCCCTGGCTGTGCGTCTGGTGAGCAGCGCGGCCGGCTGGCAGACGGTGCAAACCCAGAGCCTGGACGTGGTCAGCACCACGACGCCGTTGGGCCTGCCGGCCGATGCCGCAGAGATTCGCCTGCGTCTGGACGACAGCCCGCAAGCGCTGTTCCGTTCGGCCCTGGATGGGTTGCTGGAATACCCCTATGGCGGCGTCGAGCAGACCGCCAGCCAGTTGCTGCCGTTGAGCGTTGCCTACCCGGCGCTGGCCAGCAACCCGCAGATTCGCGATCGCTTGCGCCTGATCATGCAGAACAGTCGCCTGCGCCTGGTGCATTTGGCCGGGCCGGAAGCGGCGTTCACCTGGTGGGGTGAAGACGCCGAACCGGATGCGTTCCTCACCGCCTATGCCTATTACGCTGACTGGAATGCCAGCAAGGTCATGGACCTGAACCTGCCGCCGGAACACTGGCAGCGGGTGCTGGAGGTCTATGCCAAGCAGGCCGGCAGCACGCCATTGCTGCAACGGGCGCTGATCCTGTCCTTCGCCCGTGAGATGAACCTGCCGATCAATACCCTGGTCAGGGGACTGATGGACGACCTGGCCAAGGTGGGGGCCGGTCCGGCTGCCAGCATGGATGACGACAGCAGCGACAGCCTGGTGATGGTGGACCCGGATTCGGCCCTCGGCCTGGCCAGCGCCCGGGTGCTGACAGCCGCCCTGGCGCGGGACGCCAAGGTCACGCCGCCACCTGCCTTCGTGGCGCAGTTGGAGGCGGCACAGCAGCAGGTCGACATCAGCTCGCAGCCGTTCGCTCAGGCAATGAATCTGTCCTTGAAGCCTTTCGATCAAGCGACGGCGCGCGCATTGCTGCAACGTCTGCTGCCATCGCAACCGACCCTGGACCGTGCTCTGGCCCTGACCTGGCTGCAGCGTAGCGTGGCCCAGTCGGCACCGGCCGAGGCCCTGAATCCGGGGCAGGGCTGGCAACAGCAGCAGGGCGCCAGCGGCGAACGCTACTGGCAGTGGCAAGGGCCGCAGGTGCCGGCCGTGCTGACCCTGGACAAGGTGCCGGAGCGTCCGCTGCAGGCCTCGGTCAGCTACCTGAGCAAGCTGGACATGGGCACGCCGTCGCCGGTGAACATTACCCGTCGCCTGTTGCGCCTGGTGCCCGGGGATGAAGCCTTCACCTTCAAGCTGGAGCCGGTGGGCAACAAGCCGATCGCCAGTGACGGCCTGTATCTGGACGAAGTGATCATCGCCAACGAGGGCAACCGGCCGCTGCTGTACGGCATGCTGGAAGTGCCGTTGCCGCCGGGCGCCGATGTCGAACGCACCACCTGGGGCATCAAGCTGGCCGGTCCTGCGGGCACTGAAGCGGCGTCCCTGGAAAAAGCGCGTTTCGAACCCGGGCAGATGAGTTACGCGGTGCCGCTGGATGCGTTGAACGACAACAGCGAAGTGCGTCTGCGGCATCTGATCCGCTTCTCCCAGAAGGGCCAGTTCAACCTGCCTGCGGCACGTTACTACCAGGTGTATGCGCCAGAGCATCAGGCCCAGGAACGCACGCCGGCACTGGGTCAGGTCACGGTCAAATAACATGACGCGGTGTTGGGCCTGGTTGTGCCTGTGTCTACTCCCTGGGCTGGTGACAGCCCAGGACGAGCCTCTGCGCCTGGCCTGGAAAACCGCCCCGGACAGTGAGCTGGTGAGCCTGAGCAAGACCCAGGTGCTGGCTCGCGAGCCGTTGCCGCAGGATCTGCAAGCGCCCCTGGGCAGCATCTGGAAACTCTTCGTCTACGCCTGGCTGGTGGATACCGGCGCACAAGAACCGGCCTATGCCTGCCAGGGCAAGTCCAAGGACGAGGTCTATTGCTGCACGGCAGGCGGCAGCATTGCCCGGGATCAGGCCCTGGTTCGCTCCTGTGGTCTGTACTTCGAGCCTCAGCGCTTGCAGCTGTCCAGTGCTGACTGGCGCGCCTACTGGCAAGCGCGCAATGCTCCGAACTGGCTGCAGGACCTGGACCAGTTGCAACCCCAGACCCGGGTTCCGGTGACGCAACTGTTGCAGGTGCTGGCGCTGCTGCCAGCACGGGATACGGCGCGGCGCGTGCTGCTGGATGTGGTGCTCAATGCCGGTGACGGTGCCGTAGCGGGCGAGTTGGGTGGGCGCCTGCGGGTCAAGACCTGGAGCTGGCTGGCGGATCAGGACCCGCAGTCGCGCCAGGGCGGCTTTGCCGGTTGGCTGGTGGATGGTACGCCGCTGTGGGTGGGCGGGCGCGGTACTAGCCAGCGGGTGCTGAAGGACTACGCCCAGGCCCTGAACCAAGTGCTGCCGGACAATCCGCCTGTGGATAAAGGCCGCTGTGTGGAAGTCAGCCTGTTTTCCCGCTACCCGCTCAAAAGCGTCAGCCAGAAGGGGCAGCCAGCCAGGCCGGGCGCTCTGCAAGGGGATTATCGGGTGGAATTTGCCAACGGCAACCGGCTGGATATCCACAGCGCCGGCGAGTTGTTCCTGCAGCAAGACCCTGCGGCCCAGCGACTGGTGGCGCGCCTGGACCGTGAAGAATATGTGGCCCGTGTGCTGCAACGCGAGGCCAGCAGTGAACCGGCGGAGGCCGCCAAGGCCCTGGCCGTGGCGATCCGCACCTACCTGCTGCAGAACGCCGGACGCAGCGGCGAATGCCTGAGCATCGACGACAGCAGCAATCGCCAGCGGGTCGCGCCGCGCCCGGCGACCGCCCAGGCCCGCGCCGTTGCCGCCTGGACCAGTGATCTGGTGTTGGCTGGCACGCAAGTCACCTACCACTCGGACCTGAGTGCGCCGGACAAACTGTCCTGGCAGCAGGCCGTTGAGCAGGCGCGCGCTGGCCAGCGTTACGACGCCATCCTGCTGCATGCCTACCCTCGGGCCAGCCTCAGCCGCTGGGACAACCCGGTGGCGTCTTGCGAACCCTTGCCCGCAGCTCAGGAATGGCTGTTGAACCAGCGTCGGCGCTGGCGCCAGCCGCTGGAGCAAGAGATCGGCTACAACGAAATCAGCCAGTTCGCCGTGTGCCGCCTGAGCTTCGGTCGGCCCTACGTCGACCGCGAACGACAACGCATCTACGTGCGTGGCGTGCTCTCGCTGCAAGACCGCCTCGACCTGACTCACGAATACCTGCACCTGGCCTTTGAAGCTCATCCCAACGGCCAGGATGAAACCTACATCGAAGGGCTCGCCCGTCATCTTTTATTGGAATAGGCCATGAAACTTCCTGCTCCCCCGGTCCTCCTGTTCCTTTGTGGAATGTTCAGCCTGCCCATGGCCCTGGCCGACAGCGGCATTCGGCTCGACACCCCCAAAGGCGGCTGGCGGACCCGCGCCGTCGATGGCGAGCAATACATTCAGGAGGTCAACTACCCAGCCTCCTCGGTGAACACGCCCCAGGGCCAGGCCGATAGCGCGCGTATCAGCGGGCAGATCAAAGGCGCGCCCAAAGCGAGCAAGGAGCCGGGCCAACTGATCGTCAATGGCGTCAGCATGCCGCTCAAGTTCAATGAACAAGGTGGTTTCGACCGGCCATATTCCTTCCCCAATGGCAGCAACAGCGTTGAGGTGCGCAGCCCGGACGGCCAGCAGCGCAAGCGCGTGCAGTTCCTCAATACCGGCGGTGGCGTGACTCCGCCCAAGTTGCGGGTGCTGCTGTCCTGGGACAGCGACAACACCGACCTCGACCTGCACCTGGTGACCCCAGACGGCGCGCACATCTGGTACGGCGAGCGCGTGGCCCCCAACGGCGCGGCCCTGGACGTGGACGTGACCACCGGCTACGGCCCGGAAATCTTCTCCATGCCGGCGCCGCTCAAGGGCCAGTACCTGGTGTATGTGAACTACTACGGTGGCGGCTATCGCAGTGACGATGAAGACGGCGGCCAGGAAAACGCCGTGCAGCCCCTGACCACGGCCCAGGTCACGGTGATTACCGAGGAGGGCACGCCGGATGAGAAGAGCGAATCCTTCATCGTGCCGATGCGGGCGCCTGGGGAGCTGACCCTGGTACGCAGTTTCAGCTATCCATGATCGGGCTCAATCTATCCGCCTGCCCGAGCATTGGTTCATTGCCCTGAGACAATACGGTTGCCCGGCGCTTGCCTTGCAATGAATCACCATTCATTGGCAGGGAAATGCGCAACATGGGTAGGTTTCAATCGTGGTTGAAGTGTTGTGTGGTGGTCGGCAGTTGTGCCTCCGGCCTGGTGTTGGCTGCCGGTGCCGACGGCTTGCAGAGGGTCAAGGTTGACCTGGTGGCACCGCCCCAGGTGCACGCCCATGAACAAGTGGTCAGCGGGCCGCCGAAGGTCGTGCAGTTTCGCATGACTGTGGAAGAGAAAAAGATGCAGGTGGATGACCAGGGCACCACCTTGCAGGCCATGACCTTCAACGGCTCCATGCCCGGCCCGACGCTGGTGGTGCACGAGGGCGACTACGTCGAGCTGACCTTGAGCAACCCGGCCAGCAACAGCATGCCCCACAACATCGATTTTCACGCCGCCACCGGCGCCCTGGGCGGGGCCGCGCTGACCCAGGTCGTGCCGGGCCAGGAGGTGGTGCTGCGGTTCAAGGCTGATCGTAGCGGCACCTTTGTCTATCACTGCGCGCCGTCGGGCATGGTGCCCTGGCACGTGGTCTCGGGCATGAGCGGAACCTTGATGGTGCTGCCTCGCGATGGTTTGAAAGACCCTGCCGGCAAGCCCTTGCACTATGACCGCGCCTACACCATCGGTGAGTTCGATCTGTATATCCCCAAGGACAAGGACGGGCATTACAAGGACTACCCGGACCTGGCCTCCAGCTACCAGGACACCCGTGAAGTGATGCGCAAGCTGACCCCGAGCCATGTGGTGTTCAACGGCCGGGTTGGGGCTCTGACCGGGGCCAATGCGCTGACCGCCAAGGTCGGGGAAAGCGTGCTGTTCATCCACTCCCAGGCCAACCGCGACAGCCGCCCGCACCTGATTGGCGGCCATGGCGACTGGGTCTGGACCACCGGCAAGTTCGCCAATGCCCCTTTGCGCAATCTGGAAACCTGGTTCATCCCCGGCGGTTCGGCGCTGGCCGCGCTCTACACCTTCAAGCAGCCCGGCACCTACGTGTACCTCAACCACAACCTGATCGAGGCCATGGAGCTGGGGGCCCTGGCTCAGGTCAAGGTCGAAGGCACCTGGGACGATGACCTGATGACCCAGGTAAAGGCCCCGGGGCCCATTGTTCCGGCCAAGCCTTGACCTGAAGCCGCGCCGTGGCCGCGGGGTTCAAGCCGCGGCTCCGAAACCTGGCATCAGAGGTTCAGGGCGAACTTCAGGTAGCCCGGGTACGCCTGGCGCCAATCGTCCTGGAAGGTGTGGCCTTCGGCATGTTCATGGCTCTGGACCTGGTTGCCGGGTTCCAGGGCCTGTTGCGTGGTGGCGGTGAGCTTCTGGTTGCTCTCGTGCTCTTGGGCGCCATGGACAATGACGATGCGCTTGTCCCGGGCCCGGGTTTCGCCGAACGGAATCCGGTAGCCGCCGGGGGACAGCAGCAACGCGCCGCTGTACTGCTGCGGGTATTCGGCGATCAAGTGCGAGGCGTGCTCGGCGCCTTGGGAGAAGCCCATCAGGGCAATGCGCGAGCGGTCGATGCGAGTCTGTTTTTCCAGTTTCTTCAACGCCGCGCTGACCGCTTCCTGAGTGGGCGCTACAGAGTGCTGCTGCCACATGAACTGGTGCTCATCGCGCTTGAGGGTGCCGTTGATGCCCACCAGCACGGCCTGCTCGCCCACAAGGTCGGTGCGCATATCGACGCCGTCGCTGCCCTCGGTGCCGAATCCCGATAGCCAGACCACCACCGGCCAGCCTGCGGCCGGGGCCTTGCCCTGGGGAATACTGAAGGCCGCAAGGCCGGCATCCTTGGCCTTGGCCGGGTAGTTCTGTTCCGCGGCTCGCAGCAGCTTCTGGTAGGCCGGGGTCTGCTGCAGGGATTGCAGTTCGTCGTCCTCCTTGAGAATCACCAACTGCCAGAAGCCTCGCTCGCGGGCCTGATCGAGGAATTCGGCGGCGCGCTTGTTCTTGTCCATGGCGGCCAGGCTGCCTGCCGCCTGGTAAGAGGCGTAGGCATTCTTCGGGTCGAGGCGGGCGGCGGTCAGGTAGTAGGCGAGGGCGCCAGCGTAGTTGTCATGCTGGCTCTTTTCGTTGTCCCCGGCCTCAATGAAATCCGCCGGCGTGGCCTCGTCCAGGTACAGGTTGGCCATACTGGCCAGGCCTTGCCAACGGCCCTTGGCGACGTCCTGTTGCGCATCGGCATGGGCCCAGGAACCGCTGAGGCTCAGAGCCCCGAACAACGAGAGGAATGACAGGGGCAGGCGTACTGCGGCCGGCAACGACATGACTGAGCGTCCTTTTTCAGTGAAGGAAGTCCCGGGCCGTTGCCCGAAACGGCGCGCAGCTTAGCATGGTGGATCGCCCTGGCGGACGACCCGTGCACTGGCTGGATTCAACGCCGAAATGCCAGATCAGTCGCTCTGATCGGCGGTGGAAAGTACCTCGTCGATCTTCCAGCAGCCCTTGTCCTTGATCATCCGCACATCGACGATCTGGGTGGTGTCCGGGGTGCTGCCCAGCGTCACCTGTTCCTTGGCGCTGGAGCCCTGGACCTGCGGTTCGCTGACCTTGATCTGGGTCAGCCACTCATCCATGTAGTCCTGGGCTTTGAGGAAGTAGTCCTCTTCCAGGCCGTCGGGGCTGGCCATCTGTTTCTTGATCTTGGCGATCAGCGAGTCCGTGACGTATTTCTTCATCTCGGGGACGCTGTCGGTGATCGGGTCCTTGTCTTCGCTGAAGGTTTGCAGGTACCAGCTGTAGAACGCCTGGGTGGCGGGTTTTGGCGAGCTGGCGCAGTCGGCCAGGGCGACCGACTGATGCATGGCGACCGCTGCCAGCAGCGAGCAGAACAGCATTCTCATGGGGAACCCCTTACGGATGGCGATAGATTTTGTAGGCAGGCTTCTGCACCCGATAGGAATGCCCCGGGTAAAAACCGTGCAGTTGCTTGAAGTCTGACACCCAGATGGTGCCGTTGAACATCGCCATGTGGCCGTGGGGGTGCCCGGGAATGGGCTGGATGATGACCACGTCGCCTGCTGCGGGCGCCTGGCCGGCCGGTTGCTCGATAAAACCGGCGGAGGTCAATGATGAGCCGAAATCCTTGGCCGAGTGCTTCCTGTGCAAAATCACCCCACCGCCACCGGCTTCGATTGCTTTGCGGGTATAGGCCGCGCAGCGCCCGGTACTGCCGGCGTGAGCGTGCGCGTTCAAGTGACTGATAGCGGCTTGTTTATTCCACATTCCTTGTTATCCGAGAGTCCTGAAGAGCGGCGATTCTATGCTTGCGCAACGGGGGCGGAAATACTGGCTAAGTGCCTTTTCTTCGGGCTTTGGGGGGCGTATCACAGTTATCGTTAAGGCCGCTAAAACCGCGTTGAGTCCACTTCGGCAAAGGTTGCCCTGACCATTCAACCCGGCTGTAGCTCAGGGACGTTGCGCGCCGCCGTTTGCACCCGGTTGCGCCCCCGGTCCTTGGCCCCATACAGGGCTTCATCGGCCAGGGAAAGCAGGCGCGGCAGATCGTAGCCTTGGGTTTCACTGGTTACTACGCCAATGCTGACACTGAGCAGCCCTGGCTCCAAAAGAGGCAACCGGGCAAATGCCTGGCGAATCCGTTCGGCGACCCGCACGGCGGACTGCTCGTCGGTCGATTCCAGCAGGCAAGCGAACTCTTCACCGCCGATGCGGGCAAACACGTCTTTGCCGCGCAGGGTGTCTGAGAGTACCCGGCTGAAGGCGATCAGCGCCTGGTCACCGGTCTGATGGCCAAAGGCGTCGTTCAAACGCTTGAAATGGTCCAGGTCGCACAACAGCAAGGCTATTGGCGCGCCTCGACGCTGGCATTCGAGCAGCATCCGCTCGCCATGGACCATGAACGCCCGGCGGTTGCCGATGCCGGTCAGGGCGTCACAGAAGGCTGCGGCCTTGAGGCGCAGTTCGACCCGTTCCTTGACCATGCACAGGGTCACGTAGGCGATGCCGATCACATACAGCATCGATTCGAACAACATGAGCGAGAACAGCGGCACTCCGGCGCCGTAGCCTTTGAGCACCTGATCCATGGCCAGGCCCTGGTCAATCACCGCGCGCACGCTGTAGAACACGGTGTGCAGCAGAGTCAGGGCCAGGGCAGGCATATAGGCAACTTCCAACTGCCGACGGCTGCGCCAGAACTCCAGCATGATCAGCAGGCCATAGCCGGCCACCAGCAGCGAATACACCGAGACCCGAACCGTCATCGACTGGTAGAACGCTGGAACCATGCACAGGGCCAGCCAGATGCCGGCCCCGGCGAGCATGCCCGGTGCATGGGGCGGACGTCCGGCGAATACCCGCATGGCCGTCCAGTTTAAGGCTGCGCTGAGTAAAAGGGTCACGTTGCCTAGGACCTTGGGCACTAGCTCGGCCTCAAGGTCGCGCAAGCTGACAAGCAACATTCCGGCAGCCGCCAGCAACATCGTGCCGCCTAGGTAGGCCAATGCACGCTCACGGGTTTCCCGCAGCCAGGCATGGAAGGTTAGCAGTCCCATTAAGAAGAAAATGAAGACTGACACCACGAGCAGTGTGGGGATGTGAAGTTCCGTACTCAGGAATATGGCCAAGCATCCTATCAGGGCTGAGTTGCGAGTATTGGTGCAATTGTAAATGGTGCTGGAAACTTACAGTTGGAGCTCTTATTAATCTTTTTTTGTTTCGTTCTGAACGTAAGTTGTAGGGGATGAGTTGATGTTATGTAAATGGTGTCGGGGTTGTCAGTGGGTTTTAAAATTTGGTGGTTCAGGTGTTTTTTTGGGGGATGGTGTTGATTGAAAAGTAATTGTTCAAAAAATGATGGTATTTTGGTGTGTCACTTTAAATCTTATTGGGTTTTGTATGAGTGTGTTTTTGGGTGTTGAACAGGAAAGTGTTTAAAAGGTGAGCTGGCCAAACAAGAGCTGGTCTGTGTTTGGCGCATAGGTGCTCTGTTGTTTTCTGAGCTTACCCGTGCTCGGCAATAAAACTATTCGCAGTTTTACATACGAAAAGAATATCTTCCTTAGTATGGAAGAAAGAGATGGGCAAGCTTAATGTGGTTTTGTGTATTTGCTCGGATATGGGGAAGCTACCGCTAATAATTCCCTTCATGGCAACCTGGTCGATAGGGGGGATCGGATAGTGAATTTCGGTCCCTACGCCATGCTCTAAGAGATAGTTTTTCAGCTTGTCGCGATGGGGGTGTCTTATATTGAAGATATGGAATACATCTCCAAAGTCTTCATTGCGAAGAGGCTTGATGAATTCCTTGTCAAGATGGGTGAAGTATGTTTCAGCCAGAGCCTGTTTATGTTTGTTTATTTTCTCTAGTGACTTGAGTTTTATATTCAGGAACGCAGCTTGTAATTCATCAAGTCTGGAGTTGTAGCCCACTAATTCATTATGGTATTTTTTTACAGATCCATAGTTTCTTAGTTTTTTTATGACGCTATCTAGAGCCTCATTGGCACTTATAACAGCTCCAGCGTCACCCAGCGCTCCCAGGTTTTTAGTAGGGTAGAAGCTGAAACAACCGAAGTCTCCAAAGGTGCCTGTTATCTTGCCCTTATAGGTCGAGCCGTGAGACTGAGCGCAATCTTCAATAAGGCGTAGTTCATGCTTTTTGCAGATATCTAGAATTGGATCCATATCGCAGGATTTGCCATATAAGTGTACAACCAAAATGGCTCGAGTTCGTTGTGTAATATGGGCTTCGATTTTACCAGGATCTATATTGTAAGAGTAAAGGCAGGGTTCAACCAATATAGGCTTCAATCCAAGGCGCACAATCGCGATAATGGTTGCAATATAGGTATTTGCTGGAACGATGACTTCATCTCCGGCTTGGAGGTCTAGTGCTTGCAGTGCAAGAACTAATGCATCAAGGCCGTTGGCGACACCAGTACAGTAATCCGCACTCAAATATTCAGCAAAAGCTGACTCGAATTGAGCGACATTCTTTCCTAGTACGTACCATCCACTTTCGAGCACTTGTTTGAAGGCGCTTTCATACTCCGTGAAGAAAGAAGCGTTCAGACGACCTAGATTTTCATATTCGATCATGGATATTTCTCATCAATATAGTCAGATGAATCATAAAGCTCAGAAGCTAGGACCAGTAAAGTCGCTGATGTGGTGAAATCTTGCATTGTATGCCAGTCTTTTGCATCCAAAAGCAAACATTGGTCAGGACTATCTAAAGTGTAGGTCCTTTTATCAGTTCCATCATCTACAAAAATTTTACAACTACCACCCAGGCAGATCAGCGCTTGTTTAGTAGTTTTATGACGGTGTCCGCCACGCTGACCTACAACATTGTAAATGTAATAAATTCGCTTTACTGAGAATGGTATCTGTTTTTCTATTACTGATAGAGATCCTCGTGCATCAGTAAATGTTGGGATAACTATCAGTTTGGCCATTATCTATAAAACCAGTTGATTAAATGAATATTATAACACCCGGTTATTTTTTGTCGCAACTTTCGTGCGAGGCTCCTCCAGTCATTGGGAGCGGGCCTGGTGATGGATAGGCTGCCAGTGGCTGACGTCTTGGTTTGAATTGACTGCTCAATTTGCATGAGATGCTTTACGTATGGCTGGTATACCATTTTTTTGGTTTTTTCGGAGAGTCTATACCCCCCAAGATCAACCTTCTGATCTGGTAGGATTTTAAATCCATGAAAGTGGAAAAAGACCAAGTCGAATGCTTGCTGTGTAGTCAACTCAGTGCCTGTTACCTGTTGATCAGTAAGAGTAAAGGCATATTGTTGTACATTCCAAGGGGCCACACCACCACCTAAATGGTAGAGCACATGAACCTCCTCGAAGCGTTCCGTCCAGTCGTCCAGATACTTCTGATCGCCGAAGCGCCCATCTTCGAACCTATCGAAACACCACTCTAGGCATGCTTCTGCCCACCAGCGAAGGGCTTTCATCCCTGCTTTTGTGGATTTGAAGGTCATGAATTGAACGCAGTATTTTCCACTGGTAGTCTCTTGATTGTATATCTCTGTGTAGCGGTGTTCCGTGATTAGGACGGAGTTGTTCTGCATCTCATCAATGAGAACGACTGGATTTGAAAAGAAATATAGATCTGCATCCAGATAGGTGCAGTTTTCTAAATTATAATGCTCTAGTGCATGCAGGATAGTAAAGGGAGTGCATGTCCAACAGTATTCACCTGGGCTACGCTCTTTCTTGACTGAGAGCAGCGCCTCGGTTTCAAACTCCTCTAGGGATACTATCGTTACGTTAGGAAGATTTTCGTTTGAAAGGTATTCGTAGGATAGTTTGTCAAATGCGAATATGAATAAATGAAAAGTCTGGCAGTTGACGCTCAAGGATTCATACATGGCAAGTCCTCGAGACATGTATCGAGAGTCAAATAATGTGCAAAAATTATACATGTTGCTATCCCTGAGGCTTTGGTTTTTCTTGGGTGTTTACGTTTGGGTGCAAGTTGATGGCTGAAAGTTAAGCGATTTTTTCAGCAAAGATCCCCATGTACTCACCGCCTTTGATGTCACCGTCAATATGTGTAGGGAAACATTCTAGGATTTTATAATTGTGGCTTTTCAAATAGCTGATTATCTTGTCAAGGTCGAGTATGCGACAGGGGTAGCTCGCTGAGTATATAGATGGATGTACCCGCTGTACTTTGATTATGTCTCGACCATTTTTTCCCATGGGGGTTCGATCAATCAAAACGAAGGGGGGGGCAACCGAGAGTAACCGTTCAAGCCACTCGTACGGCTCAGGTAGATAGTGCAGGACACTCGAGAGTAAAATTACATTTGGTTGATGCGCGCTGATACTTTCTTCAATGGTTTTATGAAAGCAAAGACTCTGGTCTTCAAGGTGTTCTGAACCGAAGCTTGTAAAATGTTCCTGCTCAACAATTGACCAATGTGTCTTCAGTCCAGAGATAAACAGTCGATTGTTGAAATAGCTACTGCCCAGGCTGCCCCCGAAGTCCAGCACATTCAGTTCGCCGGAGGAGCGAGCGGCAACATGCATTAGACAGGCCAGCGACTCCCAAGAGTATTGGGGGGACTCGAAAAGTACAGAGTCACGTTCACAAAAATACTCTCCACTCTTCACTTTAAGTGCGGCCTGTTTAACACTCTCAAAGATGGGACCTGCGGCGTAGCCGTCCTTGCATTCGTCTTCAGCTTCTTGCCAGGATGGGTAGTCTCCCATAAAGCCGAAACGTGAGCTTTTAATCGCTCTGTATGCGCTAAGAATTATTGGCGGTAGAAACTGCTTTATAATTTTCTTCATCGTATTCTCCGCATAATTGCACGAATGGCTCGGCGAAAAAAACTCGGTCTGGTGGAGTAGAAGTATTCCGTTATTCGAGTCCGGGCGACTGTATTCTCTTTTGTACTATTCAATGACAACGGGGGGTAATGTTTCAAAATGTCGGCATCAAAATGATTAGTTGTTTCAGAATGAGTGCCTGAGCCATCATTGCCAATATTATGGACGAATGATTGTGATGGATAAAGTGTAACCATTCCTCTTAGGAATGCAGATGCATACCAGCGTATAGCCCAGGAGTTATTTTTACCCTCCACTTGATCTTGAAGCATTTTTGTATATTTGTAGCCTCCTGAGAAGTCAAAATCCGCTTTGTCAGGGGCGTTATTAATTTGTTCTAGTAACAAGTTTCCATCGGCTTCAAAGTGTTGCCAGGCACGGTCCCAGGTTGCCCAGCCCCAGCAGTCTGCTCCCTTTATGAAAAAATAATTAGGCAGGTTTTTATTGTTTATCGGATAAATGTAGCCATGAATACTCGCGACCTCAGAGTGCTCTTGGTACATTTCAAGAGCGTCATTCATGTAGTTAAGAAAGTATGGGCTTGTAACTAAATCATCTTCTAAGATGATAGCTCGTTTGTATGTTTTTAGTGTCTCGCTAACACCGTCAATAATGGAGTTGGCGAGGCCGAAATTTGACTTTCGATGAATGATGGTGATTGACTGAAAACCATCTATTTTTGTGAGGTAAAGTCGAACCTTTAATACGTCCTCTGCACTTTGTTTGTTTTTTGCTGCGTCCGAGTAAATTATCAAGTCTGTTTTGGGAGCTAGCTTGTTAAGCTTTAATGAATCTATCGTGACTTGGAGATGATGGATGCGGTTATATACGAACAAAATAACAGGTGCGTACACATTAACCTCGAGCGTCGATAAAGATTAAGCTGTTACCTGTTTTTGCATAAAATTTATAGTCCAGATCCTGGAGGTATTGATATATGCGGTCTTTGAAAAATACTACTTCTTGGGAAAGAGACTCGGCAACTACAATTTTGGGGCGATATTTTTCCCAGTTGTTGGATTGCAGAACTTCAAGATCAAGACCTTCAACATCTACTGATAAAAAGTCAATTTTTCCATTGTAGCCGCTATCTTCGATAATGGAGGAAAGTGGGCTAACTTGAATTTTCCTTTTTTCAATAAGTCTGTATCCGTGGAAGCCGTCTCTTTTCTTAGCGAGAGCTTCGTCGAAAGTGTTCAGCGCAGGGTCATTAAACATATAATACATTAAGTGGCCTTCTGTGCTTGAGACACCTTTCTCGATAATGGTATCTCGTTTTCTCCAACGACTGAATTCTTCACCTACTCCAGGCAATGGGTCAATGCAGAGTCCACTCCAGCCTTTCTTGTAGAAGAAGTATGTATTTGAAAAGCGGAATGGGTGATGGCAACCTACTTCAAGATAAAATCCTTTATTTTTTTTCTCTAAAAGTCTGTCGATAATTAAATCTTCCCCCTCTTGTGCGTATGAGTTATTTGAGTAGTAGTGGCGATTAAAGATGCCTTTTATGATGCTCTTTAGTTTTTTTTTCATGATTTTTCCGAATGTCGAATCCCTAGTTGCATAAGGAATATTTTAGGATCAAATATGGCGGTTAGGAGAACTGCTGAGATGGAATAAGAAGCTACTGCTGCAATCGCGGCTCCTGTCATACCCAGTATCGGTATCAGAATCCAGTTAGAGGTTACAGAAATGGCGCCACCAATAAGTGTAGAGTAAAGCGACAGCATTGATCTTCTTTCATTTACAATCCATAGGCTGCGTGCGACTCCGAGAAAAACGGGTATGATTGTAAATATATGAATGCTAAGTATCGCAGCGGCGTCTTTATATGTCGGGCCGTAGAGTGCAGTAATTATGAAGGGTGATAGTGCTGATACTGCTATTGCAATTGTTACACTGCAGGCCAAAAAATATCTGAATATACTTAGAAGTGTATTGTTGTATGCTTCAGCGCTTTCTATTTTTTTCTTCGATATAAATGGAAGTAGAACGATACTCAGCGTCGTTGGTATGACATGCCACAAAGTAGATAGTGGGAGCATGGCGGAGTAAAGTCCAAGAGCCTCGGCTCCGAGGGAGTTTTTAATCATTAACTGGTCTATTCTCATGTAGGTCATGATGGATAGCCCGCTAATGATAAAAGGCCATGATTCTCGAAGGATTCTACGAGCACACTTTTTTGTTGCCAGCCATCTATTCTTTTTTGCAGATTTTTTGTAAATTATATAAAGGCCAATAGCGGTAAACGCCATATCTAGCGCGATAGCTGCTGCAAAAGCTTCCAAGGGTGCTTCGTATAATATTAGTGCAATCTTCGTGCTACTTGATAGTAAGTAGGCAATCATTTTTGCAACTACGGTTTTTCGATTTTGATTTTGACTTTGAAACCATAGATCTATTGTGTCGGCAGCTTGAAAGACTAAAACCGAGCCTGCTAGAGTTGCTAGTAGGACTATACGCTCGTGGAGTCCGTTCGTTACAATTAAGAACGCAATTATAGTTAGCCAACATAGAAGCCCAACTACCAGTCTCAGAACAAAAATTGTGCCAAGTATCTCGCCTGCATCGGAGCTTTTATGAGATATATCCCTAACTACGATGGATTCCGCACCTAAGCTTGCTATGGCTTGAAAGAATGCAATCAAAGTAATGGTATAAGAAAGCTCTCCAAGTTCAGTTGGTCCTAAGTAGCGCGCAACCCATGCACTAACAAACAATCCAAGTAGGAGGCGAAGGCCTTTGTCAAGTAGAAGCCAGCCGCTATTGTAAGCTATAACTTGTAAGTCGGCCCTAAGCTGTAGTTTTTTTAGAACAGATTTAGGTGTGAGCTTATGCAATAATAAAGTTAACTTATTCACGGAATTTATAGTCTGTACTAACGACCAATTGCATAATATTCAAAGCCCAAGCCCCCTATTCTTGTCGGTTCGTATAAGTTCCGACCATCAAAAATAACCGGCTGACTAAGTTTCGCTGAAATCAGCCCGAAATCGGGAGCTTTAAACGCCTGCCACTCAGTAATGATTACCAAGGCATCCGCTCCCTCCAGTGCCGCCTCTTTGCTTAGGCATAGGCGAAGGTCGGCCCTGTCTTGATAAATCCGCTGCGCCTCACTCATTGCTTCTGGGTCGAACGCTTGAACAATAGCTCCGGCTGCCCATAGCGCTTCCATCAATACTCTGCTGGGAGCTTCGCGCATGTCGTCGGTATTGGGCTTGAAGCTCAGACCCCAAAGCGCAAAGACCTTACCTTTTAGCTCACCCTTAAAATGGTTGAGTATTTTTTGGTATAAGACGCGCTTTTGTTCGTTATTACGATGCTCGACAGCTTTGAGAACCCTTGCGTCGAAATCTATGGATTCAGCGGTTCGAACCAGGGCTTGGACATCTTTGGGGAAGCAGGAGCCGCCATAACCTGCACCTGGATATATAAACTGATAGCCGATGCGCGGGTCGGAACCGATGCCTTGGCGAACCATTTCAATATCAGCGCCCAGTCTTTCCGCCAAGTTGGCCATTTCGTTCATGAAGCTGATTTTTGTCGCAAGCATGCAGTTGGCTGCGTATTTCGTCAGCTCCGCGCTGCGAACGTCCATGATAATGATTTTTTCATGGTTGCGGTTGAAGGGCGCATAGAGTTCGCGCATGGCATCTTCAGCGCGTTTGCTCGCCGTTCCAATCACAATACGATCAGGACGCATGCAGTCTGCTACCGCAGAACCTTCTTTCAGAAACTCTGGGTTTGAAACAACATCGAAACCAAGATCAGCTCTGTTGCGTTTGGAGAGGGCTGTGGCAACACACGCCCCCACTTTGTCAGCTGTACCTACAGGTACGGTCGACTTGTTGATGATAATTTTCGAGTTTTGCATGTTTGTCGCGATGGTTTCAGCTACCGTCAGGACGTATTTGAGGTCGGCTGAGCCATCCTCGTCGGGAGGTGTACCTACCGCGATGAACTGGATATCACCATGCATCACACCTTCGGCTGCATCAGTCGTGAACTGTAGGCGACCAGCCGCGTAGTTATTTGTTACTAGGGCCTCTAGACCCGGTTCATAGATCGGAATCTTTCCTTTTTTCAGGTTTTCGATTCTATTTTGATCAACATCAACGCACACCACATGATGTCCCACTTCAGCCAACACAGCTCCTTGGACAAGCCCAACATAGCCCGTGCCGAAAACGGTGACATTCATAAATAATCCTTTCTTAGAAAAACTGCAGATATGACCTGTAGCAGGGGGTGCTAGGTAGTGCTCGGTGTTTTTTGCCCCGTACCTTGTTGGTTCCAGACCTTTTTGTGCATAGGCTATCAGGGAGATTTTAGAATTGGGTAGGATTATTTCGGTGTAATTAAAAAGCCGGCTTGTGGCCGGCTTCTCGGGGACTGGCTTGGTTCATTTTTGGTAAACCGCACCAGCCTTCAAAACGTACACCCAGCTCTTGCGGCTGGCTGTGGGACTGGGCAGGAAAGTCATCCGCTTCGTCGGGCGATCTGACCGCAGGGAGGGTCGATGCGCAAATGTGGGGCGCAGCATACGCATATTCGCCGGCAATTCCCAGTGCGAAGCGCTATCCAGAGGCCCTGGGGACGAAAATAGTGCGTGGGAATTTGTTGCCGGGTGCGTGTTTGGTGCGGCCTTGTTGGCTGGCAGGACGATTGTGATGGGGGAACAGGTACGAAAAAGCCCCGATCACTCGGGGCTTTCTCTTGAAGCTTGTCGCTCGAAGCTTAACGCTGCTTCTCAGCCTTTATAGGCGGCAACCGACTTCAGGATCTCGGCGCGGGCTGCATCGGCATTGCCCCAACCGTCGATCTTCACCCACTTGCCTTTTTCGAGGTCTTTGTAGTTCTCGAAGAAGTGCTTGATCTGTTCCAGCAGCAGGGCTGGCAGGTCGGTGTATTCCTTCACGTCGACATACAGCTGGGACAGCTTGTCGTGAGGAACCGCGATCACTTTGGCGTCGCCGCCGCCGTCGTCGGTCATGTTCAGGATGCCCACTGGGCGAGCACGGATCACCGAGCCTGGCGCTACTGGGTACGGGGTCACGACCAGCACGTCGAGGGGGTCGCCGTCGTCAGCCAGGGTGTTGGGGATAAAGCCGTAGTTGGCCGGGTAGAACATGGGGGTGGCCATGAAACGGTCAACGAACAGGCAGTCGCTGTCTTTGTCGATTTCGTACTTGATCGGCGCGTGGTTGGCCGGGATTTCGATAGCGACGTAGATGTCGTTCGGCAGGTCTTTGCCCGCCGGAATCTTGCTGTAGCTCATTGGGCGTTGCCCCCGTTAGTTGACCAAATGACTTGGCCGGATTGACCAAAAAGTGGCGGCGATTATAGACACACTCCGCAACCGTTGCTACGTGCCAAGGGTCGTAGAACCTTGGTTGTACTGTCTCGCAGACATGTTCGGGCGAGCCTTGCGACCGGCGGTTTTGCCATCGGTCGGCAGGCGGTGCAGTGGTCTTTCAACTGGCCTTCAGATGAACAACGTATCGGCGCGACAGGACATTAGTGATGCGTTTGATAGACCGGATCTTCAGCTTGAAGTTGCTGCAGTCGGGCCAATGGATTCTGCCGATAAAACAGCTGCAACTGTTCATAGACTTTCGGATAGGCCGCCACGAGCAAGTCCGGGGCACTGAAGAAGTATTCGCTGGTGACGGCGAAGAACTCCGCCGGGTTTTCCGCCGCGTAGGGATCGATGGCGGTTTCGGCGTCCGGATCATGGTCGAGCTGGCGGTTGAGATCGTCGTAGGCACTTTGCATCACCTGCGCCCAGTCGCTGACTCGCATGTCGCTGTGCAGCGGCGGCAGGCCATTGGCGTCGCCGTTGAGCATGTCCAGCTTGTGGGCCAGTTCGTGGATCACCAGGTTGTAGGCTTCCCAGCCGCCGCTGGCTTGCACCCCGGGCCAGGCAAGGATGATCGGCCCCTGTTGCCAGGCTTCGCCGCTGTGCTCGCCGTCCCATTCATGCTCGATACCGCTGGCATCGCGGTGGCGCTGGGGGCTGAGGAAGTCGTCGGGATAAAGAATGATTTCATGGAAGCCCTGGTACCAGTTCAGGTCGCCCAGGTGCAGCAATGGCAGTTGCGCCTGGGCTGCCAGCAACAGGCGTTGTTCCTGATGCAGCTGCACGCCGGGCAGGGCGGTGAGGTGCTTGTCATCGAGAAACAGCACGCTGGCTTCCCTGAGCCACTGGTCCTCGGCAACGCTGAGGCCGTCGAGGAAGGGCAGGTGCTGGCGCACCCGCTGCCAGGTTTCATCGCTGACCGGGTGCTTGGCCAGCCGGCGCTTGCGGCGCCAGGCACTGAGGGACCACATGGTGTTTAGCGGGTTTCGGCTTTTTCAGCGCTGCGGCCGAAGCGGCTGCGCAGCACGCCAATGATCATCGGCACCAGGGACAGCAGGATGATGGCCACCACCAGCAACGACAGGTTTTTCTTGATGAACGGTACGTTGCCGAAGAAGTAGCCCAGGGTCACCAGGCCGCCGACCCAGAGGATGGTACCGATCACGCTGAAAGCGAAGAATCGTGGGTAGGGCATGCGGGCCACGCCAGCGACGAACGGTGCGAAGGTGCGGATGATCGGCAGGAAGCGCGCCAGGGTTACGGTCTTGCCACCGTGTTTTTCATAAAAATCATGGGTTTTCTGCAGGTAGTCGCGACGGAAGATCTTCGAATTGGGATTGCTGAACAACCGTTCGCCCGCGGTTCGCCCGATCACGTAATTGGTGCTGTCACCGAGGATCGCCGCCAGCATCAGCAGGCCCCCCAGCAGCACCGGGTCCATGCCGCCGCCCGCAGCGACTGCGCCGGCGATGAACAGCAAGGAGTCCCCGGGCAGGAACGGCGTCACCACCAGGCCGGTTTCACAGAAAATCACCAGAAACAGGATGGCGTAGATCCAGGTCCCGTAGTTTTTCACCAGCATGTCGAGGTAAACGTCGAGATGAAGGATTAGGTCGATCGGGTTGAAATCCATGGGGGCACCTGTGGTGACAGCCTGGCTCGGCAGGCCTGTGCGATGACTCGGAGAAAGGGACTACAAGGACGTGTAGCTTTTCTTACGCGCCGAAAAGGGCGGCCATTATAAAGGCAGAGAGGTGAAATGCGTGTTCAGATTGTAGCGGGGCGTTTCGGCGTGCAAAGCGCGGCAGGCCCCCTGGGATCATCCCCGGCCTGAGGGACTAAAGCGGCCCGCAGGCCGCTGTTGGTGAGATCAGCTATCGCTGAGAGGCAGGACGTAGTTCTTGAACTCGCTGTCTTCGCGAAAGCCCATGGACTCGTAGGTTTTCTGCGCCACGGCGTTGTTGCTGCTGGTGGACACACGCAGGCGGACGGCGTTGGTTTCCTTGGCCATCTTCTTTGCGGTGCGCATCAGGTTGTCGGCCACCAACTGGCGCCGGGCATCTTCAGCGACGTAGATGTCGTTGAGAATCCATACGCGCTTGAGCGACAGGGAGGAGAAGCTTGGGTACAGCTGGCAAAAACCCAGCAATTTGTTGCTGTCATCATCGGCCAGGGCCAGGTAGATCACCGATTCCTTGCGGCGCAGGCGCTTTTCCAGAAAGGCCCGGGACGAATCCGGATAGGGCAGGGCGCCATAGAACTCGCGGTATTTGACGAATAACGGGGTCAACAGATCCAGGTGCTCGAGGGTTGCTTGAGTAATCCGCATGGTGGCTCTCAACTTCAAGTGGATGTGACGGCACAGGTTGGATGACTCGGGCAGCCGTGTTCCGATGCTGCCCAAAGCGGAAAAAAAGCGCAATCGTCTTGCAAAATCACGCTTGGGGCGGCCCCAGAAGGAAGTTGCCCTTCATGTCTGCCGTTGAGTCGCTGTCCAGAGTCTGCACTTGCGCTTCGTCTTTGAGGTTTACTCCCGACAATTGCCGGCGGCAGGCTTCACGCATCAAGTACAGCAGGCGATGGGCGGCCATGCCATAGCTCAGGCCTTCCAGGCGCACATTGGAGATGCAGTTGCGATAGGCATCGGTGAGCCCGACTTTCGGCTGGTAGGTGAAGTACAACCCCAGGCTATCGGGAGAACTGAGCCCGGGACGCTCACCGATCAGGATCACAGTCATCTTCGCCCCCAGCAGTTCGCCAATCTCGTCGGCCACCGCTACCCGACCCTGTTCCACCAGGATCACCGGCGACAGCGACCAGCCTTCGGCGGCGGTCTGTTCCTCCATGCGCGCCAGAAAGGGCAGGGTGTGGCGATGCACCGCCAGGGCCGACAGACCATCGGCCACCACCACCGCCAGGTCGACCCCACCGGGATGGGCGCTGGCGTAGTCGCGCAGGCTCTGGGCCGATTCATCACTGAGCCGGCGCCCCAGGTCGGGGCGTTGCAGGTAGCTGTGGCGATCGGTAGCGGCGCTATGGAGCAGCAGGCTGTCACGGCCGCGCTCGGCCAGTTGGGCGCTCAGGCCGGCGTGGTCGAAGGGCAGGTGCACGGCATCCCGGGCCTGGGCGTGGGCGAATTGGAAATCCAGTTGGGCACCGGTCGGCAGGCTGGTGCCGGTGCGGCCCAGGGCAATGCGCGCGGGGGTCAGGCGGCGCAGTTCCAGCCAGGGATTTTGCGAGTCGGTCGGATGTTTTTGCATGTGCCTGTTCCTTATCCCAGCTGGGCCAGTGCCTGGCGGAAAGCCGGTGGCAGGTTGTTGCCGAAATGCACCTTGCCGTCGGCCTGGGTGAAGATACCGGTCCTGGCTAGCCATTGTTCGAACTCAGGGGCAGGTTTCAGGCCCAGGGTCTGGCGAGCATAGAGTGCGTCGTGGAAGGACGTGGTCTGGTAGTTGAGCATGATGTCGTCGGAGCCGGGGATGCCCATGATGAAGTTGATCCCGGCCACGCCCAGCAGGGTCAGCAGGTTGTCCATGTCATCCTGATCGGCTTCGGCGTGGTTGGTGTAGCAGATGTCGCAACCCATGGGCACGCCCAGCAACTTGCCGCAGAAGTGGTCCTCAAGGCCGGCGCGGATGATCTGCTTGCCGTTGTACAGGTATTCCGGGCCGATGAAACCGACCACGGTGTTGACCAGGAACGGCTTGAAGTGCCGGGCCACGGCGTAGGCGCGGGTTTCACAGGTTTGCTGGTCGATGCCGAAGTGGGCGTTGGCCGAGAGGGCGCTGCCCTGGCCGGTCTCGAAGTACATCAGGTTCTGCCCGAGGGTGCCGCGGTTCAGGCTCAGGCCTGCTTCGTAGCCTTCCTGGAGCACGTTGAGGTTGATGCCGAAGCTGGCGTTGGCGGCTTCGGTGCCGGCAATCGATTGGAACACCAGATCCAGGGGCACGCCGCGATTGATGGCCTCGATGGAGGTGGTGACGTGGGTCAGCACGCAAGCCTGGGTCGGGATCTCGTAGCGCTGGATGATGGCGTCGAGCATTTCCAGCATGGCGCAGATCGAGGCGATGCTGTCAGTGGCCGGGTTGATGCCGATCATCGCATCGCCGTTGCCGTACAGCAGGCCGTCGAGAATGCTCGCGGCAATGCCCGCTGGCTCGTCGGTGGGGTGGTTGGGTTGCAGGCGGGTGGACAGGCGCCCGCGCAGGCCCAGGGTGCCGCGAAACTGTGTCACCACGCGAATCTTCTGCGCCACCAGGATCAGGTCCTGCACGCGCATGATCTTCGACACCGCGGCAGCCATTTCCGGGGTCAGGCCCGGCGCCAGGGCACGCAGGCTCTGCTCGTCGGCGGCGTCACTGAGCAGCCAATCGCGAAAACCGCCAACGGTGAGGTGGCTGACGGTGGCGAAGGCCTGCTTGTCATGGCTGTCGATAATCAGCCGGGTGACTTCGTCGGACTCATAGGGAATCAGCACTTCTTCGAGAAAGTGCTTGAGGGGGATATCCGCCAGGGTCATCTGGGCAGCGACCCGTTCGCCGTCGTTGAGGGCGGCGACACCGGCTAGAAAATCTCCGGAACGGGCCGGGCTGGCCTTGGCCATGACTTCCTTGAGGCTGTCGAAGCGATAGGTCTGAGAACCTACGCTGTGGGAAAATTGGGCCATCTCAGTCTCCGTTTCAACGATGTAGGGGCGTTGCCGAGTGCTGGCGGATCATCAGGATGCCACCTTCTTCAGCAGGTTTTCCAGACGGTTTCCGGCAGCCCGGTGGTGGAGGATGGCAAAGGCCTTTTCCGCCACTAGGCTGCCGCCTTCCAGCGGTGGCAGGCCACCGCTGTAGATGTTCGAAATCACGGTGTATTCGTAGCGAATGTCCGGATTGCCGCTGAACTGGGCGGCGGCGCGGCGTGCCTGGTCGTCCGGCAGGCGGTAGCCCAGGTAGGCGGACATGCTGCGCGAGGCCAGGGCATCGCCGCCGGGACGCTCGCCAATCAGCACGATGATCAGTTGCGGTTGCAGGGCTTCACCCACCGACTCCGCCAGCTTGACCCGGCCATAGGGCGCGAGGATCGGCTGGCCGATGCGCAGCTCGCGACTCTGCAGACCGTCCAGCAGCACCGGCAGCAGCTCGGGAATGTTGTGGTGGATGGCCTCGGCGCTGAGGCCGTCGGAAATCACGATCTGCACGTCGTTGTATTCCGGTTGCAGGCGCCGTAGCACCTCCTCGGTCAGCCGCGCGCCCAACTCCGGGTCCTGCAGGTGGGCCAGCTTGTCCGGGGCGGCAGTGCGCAGTTCCCGCAGGGGAATGGCGGCGATTTCGGCAGGGCGCAGGTCGACGTAGATCGCCTCTCGGGCCACCGCGAGGTTGGCGCGCACGGTCCGCGATACCGCGTTGGCCGGGCGTGGGCCGGCGTTGTCGAAGCCGTAGGTGGCCGGGGTGGACTCCAGCAGGCGCTGGAAATCGATGTCCGACTCACAGAAAATCCGCGGGTTGCCCCAGTTCGGTCCGCGTTCCACGTTGCCGTGGGCGTCCTCCTGGAAAATCCCCTTGCCCAGGGCCCAGCGCAGGTATTCCGGGGCCGGCGCCAGGTCATGGACTTCGCGCAGGGTCTGGTTGTCGTGGGCGCTGGTGTCGAAGTAGGCGAGCATGCGGTCGGTGCTCAGGTACACGTCCATGAAGAAGTTGGCACCGGCGGCGGTCAGCAATTCGGTGGCCATTTGCTGGCCTTCCACGGTCACCTGGGAGTGCAGGGTGTAGCAGGGCGCCATGCCCATGGGCAGCCCCAGCAGCTTGCCCATGAACTGGTCCTGCAGGCAGGAATAGGTCATCTCGAAGTTGTCGAGGTGGGTTTCCGGGCCGATGAAACCGGTGACGTTGTTCACCATGTACGGCCGATAGCGCCGGGCCAGTCCGTAGCACAGGGCTTCGCAGGTGGTCATGTCGATGCCTTCGTGCTTGCCGTAGGTCAGCTCGCTGCCCTGGCCGGTCTCGAAGTACATGAAGTTTTCTGCAACATCGCGCAGCGGGCCGCGCTCGGTCATGGTCTGCCAGGCCTGATCCAGCAACTGCACGGTGACGTCGAACTCGTCGGTCAGGGTGCGTTCGGTGCCGGCCAGGCTCTGGAACATGATTTCCACTGGCGCGCCCTGGTCGAGGCAGGCCAGTTGGGTCTTGATGTGGGAGAGCACGCAGATCTGCGTCGGCGCTCCGGTTTCCCTACGCAATTTATCCAGGTGGCGCAGGGTGGCGCTGATGTTGTCCACGGTGTCGATGGCCGGGTTAAGGCCGATCAGCGCGTCCCCCGAGCCCATGCTCAGGCCGGTGTAGACCAGCAGCGTGATGCCGCTGAGGTTGTCGGTGGGATGGTTGGGCTGTAGCCGCGACGACAGAGTACCGGGCAGGCCCACCAGGGTCCGGGCCTTGGCCGCCGCGCCGCTCTTGAGCTTTTTCGACAGCAGGATCAGTTCATGCACGTCCAGCAGCTTGGCCAGGGCCGCCACCATGACCCCGGTCAGGGCCGTGCCGATACGGCGTATTTCAGTGCCATGGCTGCGCAGCAGGCGATCTTTCAGGGCGCCCAGGGTCAGGTCGGCGATTTCGCCAAAGACGCTGTGGTCGATGTCGTAGTTGACCTGCATGACGCTGTCGATGCGGCCGTGGCGATCGGTCAGTGGATGCTGGAAGTAGTGATCCAGGGTCAGTTCTGAGAGCACCTTGCGCGCCGCCTCGCGGGTGATTTCATCAGCCGCCGCGAGCCCTGCCACCCGGTCCCCGGCCTTGCTGATGTCGGCGGCGCCGAGCACCGCCTTGAGGCTGGCGAAGCCTATCTCGCGGTCCAGCACCCGGGTGCTGTAGGCCCGTTCGGCAAGCGCTTCGGGAAGGCGGATGTGCTGCAGTGCGGTGAGTGACATGGCAAGACGCTCCTTGGCCGGCATCGGCTCAGTGCACGCCGTAGAAGGCGACGGGCACGATGTGCTGGTGGGGTTTTCCCAGGTTGATGAAGTGTGCCGAACGCTCGCGTACTTCATCGATGACGATCAGGTTGCAAGATCTGCGCCCCCAATCCGTGGCGTAGTTGCCCAGGACCTTGCCGACGTTGCTTTCCAACAGCAGCACCAGCGGCCAGTCCGGGGCGGGTCGTGCCTGCTCCAGGGCGCGGGCCAGGCGTGCGCCCAGCTGTCGGATGTCCTCCAGTCGTGGCGCCTGGCCGTTGTCGAGCAATTGCAGGCAAGCGCCGTCGCAACTGCTCAGTGCCAGGGCCAGGGCGTCGTCCAGTTGCTGCTCGGTGGCATCCATGGGCAGCCGGGCGACGATGGGCAGGTCCTTGAGGGGCAGCACCTCGGGCTGGGGCAGAAACAGGGTGCTGCCGGAAATCTCGGTGTTGTGCAGGGTCAGGCCGTAGACCGTGGCCCGGCCGCGGTTTTCCGGCACCAGCCGGGTGGCCGCCTGCACCAGTCGCGGTTGGCGGGCAATGGCCAGGGCCAGATCGATGCCCAGATCGCCGTAATAGGTGGTGCCGGGCATGGGTTCGCCTTGCAGGTGGCGATAGAGCAGCTCGCCCACACCACCGGAAAAAGTCAGGGCCGGGTCGGCATTGCGTGCAGGGAGGATCAGCGGCAGTTGCTCGGTCAGTTGGCCCAGCGGGCCGGCAAAGAAGTGGCGATCACCTTCGGCAATGGCGACCAGGGCATCGATGTACCAATTGACCACCGCCTCCAGCTCGGAACGCTCCAGGACCTGTCCGGGATGCTTGCGGATTGCCAGGTGATCGAGCAGTGCCTGACCGAACTCCGAAACGCCGCTGAGACGATAACTGCCCGGCTCGAACTGCAAGTGCCGGGCACCGATGAAATGGCAGCCGCTGGCCAGGACGTTGCCATCCAGGCCCCAGGCCGCGTTGGTGGTGCCCCCGCCGATATCCAGGTTGAGTATCGGTTGCCGAGCGTGGAAGCGGCTCAGCGCCGAACAGCTGCCCATGAAGGCCAGCCAGGACTCCAGCCCGCCGTCGTCGGCGCGCGTGATCAGGGCGTTGCCGATCAATTGGCCGACCAGTTGCGCCAGGGCCTGGGCGTTGTGCCGCCGCGCCGCCAGACCGGTGATGATCACGCCACCGGAAAACAGCTGTTGCGGGCTTACGCCGGCCTGTTCGAGCCAGGTTTCGATCAGGGACCGGATCGCGGCTTCATCGATGACCTGGCCCTTGAACGGGGTGAACACCGGCTCGCCACGAAACAGTACCCGTGGCTCGTTGAGGGCCATGCGTCCGGTGATGCAGTGGCTGCTCAGGCTGGCCTGGGCGATCAGCGCGCTGCTGGTGGTGGACCCGAAGTCCAGCCCCAGCAGCAGTACCGATGCGCCGCCCGTGATGGCTTGCATGCAGGCGTTCCTCGCCGCGCCGCAGTCAGGCGGTGGCCTTCTGGCCTGCAGGTTCCGGCGTGTCCAGCGCAGTGCCGCCCAGGTACTCGCCCGGGGCGATGATGCCCGCTGCCCGATCCTGAGCCTCCAGTTGCAGCGCCTTGGGCACCGACAGCCAGTAGGCCAGGCCGACGGCGACGAAGCCGGCGCTGATCTTGCCGATCAGTACCGGCAGGATGATGGTGGGCTGGAAGTTGGCGGTGAAGGACAGGTGGTCCCCCAGCAGGAAGGCGGCGCAGACGCCGAAGGCGATGTTCACCACTTTGTCCTTGGGGGGCATGAGGCGCACCAGGCGGAACATGGCGAGGATGTTGGCGATGGTCGCCAGCATGCCGGCGCTGCCTACCGCGCTCAAGCCGATCTTGCCGCCGAGGTTTTCCAGAGGCTTGCCCAGGTATTTGCGCAGCAGGTAGACCATGGGGAAGGCGCCGGCCAGCATGATGCCGATGTAGCCGGCGGTTTCCAGGGCGCGGGTCTGGTCCTGGGCGTCGGCGATGATCGGGTGGAAGCCCCAGCCGCCAAATACCACGGAGAAGACCCCGGTGAAGTATTCGACGATGGAGAACACCAGCACCAGCTTGATGGCCGCGTCCATGGCGCGGCCGAAGATGATGAAACCCTTGATCATCATGTCCGGCAAAAAGCGCAGGCCCAGGGCCAGGGCCACGACGAAGATCAGGATCGGCAGCAGGTTGGCGAAGATGCTGCCCAGGCCCAGGGCCAGTTGGTAGCTGGCTTCACCGTTGGTGCTCACCAGTTCGCGTACCACCGGGTTGCTGAAGGCCAGGATCAGGCTGGCGATCATCACCCCGACGGGGATGGTGAGGATGCCGGACATGATCCCCAGGGCCATGTACTTGTGGTCGCGCTTGTCGAGCATCGCCAGGCCCATGGGGATCGAGAAGACGATGGTGGCGCCGCCCATGAAGCCGGTGATCAGGGCCATCACCAGGGCTTCCTTGCTGGCGGCCAGGGCCGAGGCCAGCTGATAGCCACCCATGTCCGAGGCGATGATCATGGTCGCCGCCAGGGCCGGGTCGGCGCCCAGGGAGTTGAAGAACGGACCGAAGACGGTCTCGATGACCACGGTCAGGTAGGGAATGGAAGCCATGATCCCTGCGGCCGGCACAAAGATGTAGCCGGTGGCATGGATGCCTTCCATGAATTCTTTGCCCAAGCCTCGCTCGCTGTCATAGATGGCGGCGAAGGCACCGATTACGGCGCAGAGCATGATGAGGTAGAGCACGTAGTTGCCGATCTGATCCATTGCGTTTGTCCCTTGTTATTGTTTTTCAAGCAGGGTCTGTGCACGACTGGTTTGGCGCAGAACTTCCGACAGCAGTGTTCCGTCCGGCCAGCCTTTGGCACCGGATCAGAGCAGGTGAACAAGTGCGGCAAGGCCGCGAAAAGGCCTCCCGGCGACCTGGGTCGCCGGGAGGGTCGATCAGAAGAAGCCCAGCGGGTTGATGTCGTAGCTCACCAGCAGGTTCTTGGTCTGCTGGTAGTGGTCGAGCATCATCTTGTGGGTTTCACGGCCAACGCCGGACTTCTTGTAGCCACCGAACGCGGCGTGGGCCGGGTACAGGTGGTAGCAGTTGGTCCACACGCGGCCGGCCTTGATCCCGCGGCCCATGCGATAGGCGCGGTTGATGTCGCGGGTCCAGACCCCGGCACCCAGGCCGAACTCGGTGTCGTTGGCAATCGCCAGGGCTTCGGCTTCGTCCTTGAAGGTGGTGACGCTGACCACCGGGCCAAAGATTTCTTCCTGGAACACGCGCATCTTGTTGGTGCCCTTGAGCAGGGTCGGCTGGATGTAGTAGCCGCTGGACAGGTCGCCTTCGAGTTTCTCCACCTTGCCGCCGGTGAGCAGCTGCGCGCCTTCGTTCTTGGCGATGTCGAGGTAGGAGAGGATCTTGTCGAACTGCTGCTCGGAGGCCTGGGCGCCGACCATGGTGTCGGTGTCCAGCGGGTCGCCGCGCTTGATCTGCTCGATCTTCTTCATCACCACTTGCATGAATTCGTCGTAGATCGACTCCTGCACCAGGGCGCGGGAGGGGCAGGTGCAGACTTCACCCTGGTTGAAGAACGCCAGCACCAGGCCTTCGGCGGCCTTTTCGATGAACTTCGGTTCGGCCTGCATGATGTCTTCGAAGAAGATGTTCGGCGACTTGCCGCCCAGTTCCACGGTGGACGGAATGATGTTCTCGGCGGCGCACTTCATGATGTGCGAGCCCACCGGAGTCGAGCCGGTGAAGGCGATCTTGGCGATGCGCTTGCTGGTGGCCAGGGCCTCGCCGGCTTCACGGCCGAAACCTTGCACCACGTTGAGCACGCCCGGTGGCAGCAGGTCGCCGATCACTTCCATCAGTACGGTGATGCCCAGTGGGGTCTGCTCGGCGGGTTTGAGTACCACGCAGTTGCCGGCAGCCAGGGCTGGGGCGAGTTTCCAGGCGGCCATCAGGATCGGGAAGTTCCACGGGATGATCTGCCCGACCACGCCCAGGGGTTCATGGATGTGGTAGGCCACGGTGTTGCCGTCGATTTCCGCGGCGCTGCCTTCCTGGGCCCGCAGGCAACCGGCGAAGTAGCGGAAGTGGTCGGCGGCCAGGGGAATGTCGGCGTTCAGGGTCTCGCGTACCGCCTTGCCGTTGTCCCAGGTTTCGGTGATGGCCAGCAGTTCCAGGTTCTGTTCGATGCGGTCGGCGATCTTCAGCAGGATCAGCGAGCGGGCCTGTACCGAGGTGGCGCCCCAGGCGTCGGCGGCGGCATGGGCGGCGTCCAGCGCTTTGTCGATGTCTTCGGCGGTGGAGCGGGGGAATTCGGCAATCGGCTGGCCATTGACTGGCGAGGTGTTGGTGAAGTACTGGCCTTTGACTGGCGCAACGAATTCGCCGCCGATGTAGTTACCGTACTTGCTCTTGAACGAAACAATAGCGCCTTCAGTACCGGGGTGTGCGTAACGCATGGTGGGTATCTCCTGGCTTTTATGCTTATGGGGGAGGACGCGCTATAGCGCATACCAAGCGTAGAGCAAAGGTCGGGCCAGTGGGGTGCAGGCCATACGAATCAAGGGTTTGCGGATGTTTCGAAGCGGTGCCAACGGCAGCGTGTGACGAATCTGGTACGGCACTGAGTGACAGTTTGTAACCTGGATGGCACAAGCTGTGACTCATGGGTCTAGCCGGCATTGCAATGAAACAGCGGCTGGAGGATGCTGGTTCGCGTGTCGAATCTTGTCGGATAGATCTGATGGTCTGTCCTTCTTTACAGGGCCGATTGCGGCCTGCAGCGGCGCCAGTGTTCCGTCTGAGCGTGACAGCGCATCAGGAGAATAATAAGAAATGCACAGTAGTAATCATCTGAGTCGACATGCCCAGCAGGTGCTGACGGTGGCCCAGGGTAAAGCCCATTTGCAGGGCCCCGGCAGCGATCCATCCATTGCTCGCTCCTGGCTGCGCTGCCTTGAGGACTATCACCTGGATCCGGCCCAGGCCATGGCCCCCACAGTGCTGGAGCATGGTCGCCTGCTGGAAAGTCGCGAACGCCTGCAGGATGTGCTGCAAATAGCCGGCACCGAGATGGCCAACCTGCACCAGCAATTGTCCGGCGCGGGCCATGCCGTGCTGCTGACCGATGCCCGAGGGGTAATCCTCAACTGCATCACCGCCCCTAGCGAGCGCAAGATTTTCGAGCATGCCGGTCTCTGGCTGGGCGCCGACTGGAGCGAGGCCCGGGAAGGCACCAATGGTATTGGCACCTGCCTGGTGGAGCGCCAGTCGCTGACCATTCACCAGGGCGAGCACTTCCGTGGCCGGCACACTGGCCTGACCTGCTCGGCGAGCCCGGTGTTCGATCCCCATGGCGAATTGCTGGCGGTGCTGGATGTGTCCTCGGCGCGTCAGGATGTTTCCCGGCAGAGTCAGTTCCACACCATGGCTTTGGTCAATCTCTCGGCGAAAATGATCGAGAGCTGCTATTTCCTGCGTTATTTTGAGAACCAGTGGCTGCTGCGCTTTCATCTGCAGGCGGAGTCTGTGGGGCTGTTCAGCGAGGGTTTGCTGGCATTTGACGGCGAAGGGCGAATCTGTGCGGTGAACCAGAGCGCCCTGAATCTGCTGGGGCATATTCGCGGTGGTTTGCTGGGCAAGCCGGTGGACAGCTTTTTCGACTGTTCCCTGGATGAATTGCTCAGTCGCGCCAGCATCAATGCCAGCGCCAGTTGGCCCTTGCGCACCCGGGATGGGCGGCGCCTGTTTGCCTTGTTGCGCGGTCAGCCGCACCCGGTATCGCAACCAGCACCGCGGGTGCCGGCTGGTGTTACGTCGCCACGCACTTCAAGCATCTGCCTTGGGGATGAAGGGCTGCAGAATGATTTTCGCCGCGCCTCGCGGGTGTTCGAGCGTGATGTGCCGCTGTTGATCAATGGTGAAACCGGCTCCGGCAAGGAGGCTTTCGCCAAGGCCGTGCACCAGGGCAGTGCCCGTTCGGATAAAACCTTTGTCGCCCTCAATTGCGCGGCGATTCCGGAGAGCCTGATCGAGAGCGAACTCTTCGGTTATCGCGGCGGCAGCTTTACCGGGGCACGCAAGGAGGGCATGCGCGGCAAGTTGCAGCAGGCCGATGGCGGCACCTTGTTCCTCGATGAAATCGGCGATATGCCCCTGGCCCTGCAGACGCGTTTGCTGCGGGTGTTGGAAGATCGCCTGGTGGTGCCGATTGGCGGTGAGCCGCAATCGGTCAACGTGCGGATCATCAGCGCCACCCACCGGGATCTGCTGGAGCGGGTCCGCGACGGCAGTTTCCGTGAGGATCTGTATTACCGGCTCAATGGCCTGGAGATCGCGCTGCCGGCCCTGCGTGATCGCAGCGACAAATCCCAGTTGCTGGACTTTCTCCTGGCCGAAGAAGCGGGTGGGCAACCGGTGGTGCTGGACGAAGCAGCGCGTCAGAGCCTGTTGAGTTATTCCTGGCCGGGAAACGTGCGGCAATTGCGCAACGTCCTGCGAACCCTGGCGGCCTTGTGTGAAAACGGCCGCATTGGTCTGGAAGACCTGCCGCCGCTGATCCGCAACAGCCGCCCGGCGCCAGTTGGCGAGCCGGTTGCCGAAGCGCAGGAGCGCCCCCTGGAGGACGCCGAGCGGGTTGCGTTACTGGCAGCCCTGGAGCAACAGCGCTGGCACATGACCCATACCGCCGAACAGCTGGGGGTCAGCCGCAACACCCTCTATAGAAAGCTGCGCAAACACGGTATTGCGCGTTAAACCGCACCTGTGACCGCCGGTATAGGGCCGCTTGCCTTGTGCCAGCAGCGGCAAGCTCAGCAGCCTCCCGGTCAGCTAATGGGTGCGATTTGCAGCCCTCTAGGCTAACCTGCGCCGATGTTTTATGAGGTCGACTATGCACATCCATATTCTCGGTATCTGCGGCACTTTCATGGGCTCGATGGCGGTTCTGGCTAAAGAACTGGGCCATCATGTCACCGGCTCCGACGCTAACGTCTATCCCCCCATGAGCACCCAGCTGCAAGCCCAGGGCATCGAGCTGACTCAAGGCTATGACCCGGCCCAGCTGGACCCGGCTCCGGATCTGGTGGTGATCGGCAATGCCATGTCCCGGGGCAACCCGGCCGTGGAGTATGTGCTGAACAAAGGCCTGCCCTATGTTTCCGGCCCGCAGTGGTTGGCGGACCATGTCCTGCAAGGGCGCTGGGTCTTGGCGGTAGCCGGCACCCACGGCAAGACCACCACCAGCAGCATGCTGGCCTGGGTACTGGAGCATGCCGGCATGAGCCCGGGCTTCCTGATTGGTGGGGTGCCGCAGAATTTCGCCGTTTCGGCCCGCCTGGGCGGCACACCGTTCTTCGTGATCGAGGCCGATGAGTACGACAGCGCGTTCTTCGACAAGCGCTCGAAGTTTGTCCACTACCGCCCGCGCACTGCGATCCTCAATAACCTTGAGTTCGACCATGCGGACATCTTCCCTGACCTGGCAGCCATCGAGCGGCAGTTCCACCATCTGGTGCGGACCATTCCCAGCGAAGGCCTGGTGATTCATCCCACCACCGAACCTGCCTTGCAGCGGGTCATCGAGATGGGCTGCTGGACGCCGGTGCAGACCACCGGTGCCGGTGGTCAGTGGCAGGTCAAGTTGCTCAGTGCCGACGGTTCGGCCTTTGAAGTGATGTTCGAGGGCGTGAGCCAGGGCGTGGTGGAGTGGGAACTGACCGGGCAGCACAACGTGGCCAATGCCCTGGCGACGCTGGCCGCTGCTCGTCATGTTGGCGTGGTGCCGTCGATGGGCATTGCTGGCCTGAGTGCGTTCAAGAGCGTGAAGCGCCGCATGGAGAAGGTCGCCGAAGTGCATGGCGTGACCATCTACGATGACTTCGCCCACCACCCGACGGCCATCGCCACCACCCTGGACGGCCTGCGCAAGCGGGTCGGCGACGCACCGGTGATCGCCATCATCGAGCCGCGCTCCAACTCCATGAAGCTTGGCGCCCACCGTGATGGGCTGCCGGAAAGCGTCAACCAGGCCGATCAGGTGATCTGGTACGCACCGGCCAACCTGGGCTGGGACCTGGCGGCAACGGCGGCCTTGTGTTCGGTGCCATCGATTGTCAGCGACTCTCTGGAAGGCATCATCGAACGGGTGAAAAGCCAGGCCAAGCCGGGCACCCAGGTGGTGATCATGAGTAACGGCGGCTTCGGCGGCCTGCACGGCAAACTGGCCGAGGCACTGCAATGAGCAACGGCCCGGAACGCATCACCCTGGCCATGACCGGTGCCTCGGGCGCCCAGTACGGTTTGCGCCTGCTGGATTGCCTGGTGCGTGAGGATCGGGAAGTGCACTTTCTGATCTCAAAGGCTGCGCAGTTGGTCATGGCCACGGAAACCGATGTGACCCTGCCGCCCAAGCCGCAGATGATGCAGGCCTTTCTCACCGAGTACACCGGTGCGGCGGCGGGGCAGATCCGGGTGTACGGCAAGGAAGACTGGATGTCGCCGGTAGCCTCGGGTTCCGGCTCGCCGGCGGCGATGGTGGTGGTGCCTTGTTCCACCGGCACCTTGTCGGCGATTGCTACCGGGGCTTGCAACAACCTGATCGAACGGGCTGCGGACGTGACCCTCAAGGAGCGCCGGCAGTTGATTCTGGTGCCTCGCGAGGCTCCCTATTCCAGCATTCATCTGGAGCACATGCTCAAGTTGTCGAACATGGGCGTGACTATCCTGCCGGCCTCGCCGGGTTTCTATCATCAGCCGCAGACCATCGATGACCTGGTGGACTTCGTCGTGGCGCGGATTCTCAATCTGCTGAACATCCCCCAGGACATGTTGCCGCGCTGGGGCGAGCATCATTTGAGCAGCGATGAATAAATCCCTGCTGATGCTACTGGCTGCCCTGCAGTTGGGGGGCTGTGCCACGGTCCGCACCTTGAACGCCGCACAACCTGGGGCGCCGGTGGTGTATTCGGGGACGCGCCTGGATCTTTATGCCATGCAGGGTGGTTGCTGTGCCATGGACCGCTTTGGCGCCGAGGCACCGAGCTATCCGGGAGTAGACCTGCCGGCCAGCGCCTTGCTCGATACGCTGTTGCTGCCGTTGTCGGTGCTGACAGTGTTGGGGGTGGGGTTTCAGGCAACGGGTGGGTTGTAGTGTTTCGCCGGCAATCCGGCTCCTGCAGCTATGTGCAGGAACCGGATTGCCGGCGAGTGCTTTATTTACCTAGCTTGCGCAACTCATCGGATTCGACGACCCGAGTGCCGCTTTGCTCTTCCAGGGCCAACCGCCACATGGCGCGTGCCAACTGGCAGGCTTCGATGCCGTGGTACTTGCCCGGGATCAGTCGCGACAACGGGCCGGCCAGTTGTTCGGTCAGGCGCGGTTCGATCCGGTCTCCCAGCAGCAGTGACGGCCGGCAAATGGTCAGCTGTGGCCAGCCCTGCTGCTTAAGGGCCTCTTCCATTTCACCTTTGACCCGGTTGTAGAAAATCGATGACTTGGGGTCGGCGCCCAGGGCGCTGACCACTATCAGGTGCCGCGCGCCCATTTCCAGGGCGCGTTTGCCGAAGGCCACCACCATGTCCAGGTCCACCGCGCGAAAGGCCGCTTCGGAACCCGCCTGCTTGATGGTGGTGCCCAGGCAGCAGAAGGCGATCTCCACCTTGCCGCTCAGTTGCGGCAGGAATACCGCCGGATCGCCGACGGGGTTCTCCAGGCGTGGGTGCTTGCTTAGCGGGCGTCTGCTGGGTGCCAGAACACGAATGATGGTGGGCTCGTTGAGCAGGCGATCGAGCAGATGCTCTCCGGTCAGTCCGGAGGCGCCGGCGAGCAGGATATGCTGAGGCGTCAAGTACATAGTCATTCCCCCTTGATACTGTTTCAGCTTAGTTGCTCTGTGCTTCCTTGCTGCCTATAGAGACACTTTGCAGCGCTTTTCGTGCCTGCTGTTTGCGCAATTGTTGCCAATGCGCGATCACGCCTTTGGGGGCCCAGATCTGTGGTTCTGACGCTTCGAAACCATCGGCCTGTTCACGTTCGGCCACAGTGGCCCGGGCCAGCTTGAAGGCGTGCTCCAGGTCATCGGTCTGGTTCAGTGCCTGGGCGAACATAGCATCGCCGAAGTAGGTGAAGTCGGCTTCTTCGGAACAGCCGAAAGATACCCGGTCGGCCTGGGAGGCGGTCATGATCAGGGTTCGTTCGTCCTTGAGCGCAGGGATGAAACCGCCCGAGTAGCAGGACGAGATGACGATGATCTTGTCGCGGTTTTTCAGGGGGGCCAAGGCGATGGCCAGTTCATCGGCTGGTAGGTCGGTCAACTCCATGCGCGGCTGATCCAGTACCAGTTCGTGCTCGCTGGTGCCATGGCTGGTGAGGTAGATGAACACCAGGTCCTCGGGGCCGCTGCGTTCGGCCAGGGTCTGTGCGGCGCGGCGCAGGTTCTCCCGGGTGGCCATGGGCCGGTTCATCAGGTGGTCCCGGTGGTTGACCAGGCGGATCTGACCGTAGGCGCCGAAGCGGCTCGCGAGCATGTTGCTGACGTAGTCGGCTTCGCGCAGGAAGACACTCTGCTTGCCGTCACCGGCCAGGGTCAGGCTATAGAGTTCGATGGTCGGGCTGGAGGCAGGCACCGCATCGAGGGCCTCCTTGAGCAGGCGACCCTGGACCAGCAGAGCAGTTTCCAAGGGGTCCGGCAGTAGTTTGCCGTCGGCGTCGCGAACCCGCATGCCATTGCTCCAGACACCGCTTTGCACACTGCCATCGCGCAGCACCAGCACACCGTGGCCCTGGTAGTTGTCGCTGTCGAAGCCGCCGATGTAGAAGCTGCCGTCACTGAGGTTCAGTCGTCCTTCGCCGCTGAAGCGCCAGTCGCTGAAGGTGCCGACATAATGGCTGCCATCGGCGCCGATCAGCTCGCCCTTGCCACCCAGGGCGCCTTCCTTGAACTGGCCGATCCAGACGTCGCCGTCGGAGTTTTCGTAGCGGCCCTTGCCATTGAGCTGGTTGTGTTTGAAACCACCGACATAAATGTCGCCTTCGGCGCTGTTGAAGGTGCCGTTGCCTTCCAGTTGGCCGTTGACGAAGTTGCCGCTGAACTGGTTGCCGCTGGCATCGCTGCGCTGGCCTTCGCCATTGGGCTTGCCCTTGGCGAATTGACCCTGGTACTGGCTGCCGTCCTCCAGTTCCAGGCGGCCCAGGCCCGAGTACAGGTCGGCCTTGAACTCGCCGCGATAGGTCATGCCGTCTTCTTTGAGGGTGCCTTCGCCGTCCCGGCGGCCTAGTTTGAAGCCGCCGCTGTAGCTGCTGTCCTTGGTGGTCAGGGTGCCTTGCCCGTGGAACAGCCCTTGCTGGAACTGGCCGCGATAGACCTCGCCATTGCTGCCGTGCCATTCGCCCTGGCCATGCCATTGGCCCTTGTCGAACTGGCCGGCGTACCAGCTGCCGTTGGGGTAGTCGATGCGTCCCTGTCCCTGGAGCAGGCCATTGACCAGGTCGCCGCGATAGCGCCCGCCGTCGGGCAGTCGGGCATCGGGCGGCAACAGCGATTCGCCGTCTCCGCAAGCGCTGAGCAAGAGAGTCAAGACCAGGGGTACAAGTGGGCGCATAACGGGTTCCGGATAATTAGGGGACCGAGTATGCCGCAGCGGTGTGACTTATATATAGAGAGGTTGAGCGAAACAGCATGAGCTGTTTCGCATCAGGGACATTTCAGACGAAGCAGAGCGAAAGAGGCTCAGCGATATAGGCAGGTTTTTCCTCGCCGTCGATTTCCAGGGTGGCCGTGGCCTTGAGCAGCCATTGGCCGGGTTTCTTCTCGGTGACGTCGGTCAGTTCGACCTTGAGACGCACCTTGGAGTCGACTTTCACCGGCTGGATGAAGCGCACGCTGTCCAGGCCATAGTTGACCACCATCTTCAGGCCCTCGGGCAGCACGAGGATGTCTTCCATCAGTTTGGGGATCAGCGACAGGGTCAGGAACCCGTGGGCGATGGTGGTGCCGAACGGCGTTTTCGCTGCCTTGACCGGGTCCACGTGAATGAACTGGAAGTCGCCAGTGGCTTCGGCGAACAGGTTGATACGCTCCTGGTCAATGGTGAGCCATGCGGAACGTCCGAGTTCCTTCCCGACATAATCTTTGAGCTCTGCAACAGGAACATAGGGCATTGAGACTCTCCTTGGTTCAACGATTTTTTAGTATTCGACCCAGTGCTTTGTGGTCTGAAGTATCCACTTTAGATCATCATGGCGATCCTTCCCGGTAAACATCCATGCTTTTGGCGAATGCCGGTTCATAGCGCCTGCGTGCTTATAATGCGCCACGGGATCTGGCTGGAGAGGCGGTATGTTGTTACGCGGTTTGACATGGCTGGTGCTGTTCCAATTGCTCGGCACGGCGCTCAATCATCTGCTGTTGCCCGTACTTCCCGGGCCGATCATCGGCCTGTTGTTGCTGCTGGTTTTTCTGGTGGTGCGCGGCGAAGTGGGCGAGCCGTTGAACCTGGCGGCCAGCAGTTTGCTGCGATACCTGCCGCTGTTACTGGTGCCGCCTGCGGTCGGAGTGATGGTCTATGCCCGGGATATTGCCGCGGACTTCTGGGCGATCAGTGGCGCGCTGGTGCTGTCTCTGGTGATCTCCATGGCCTTTGTCGGTGTGCTGATGCAGCGCCTGGTCAAGCGCCAGTCCCGCCAGGAGGACAGTCAATGAGTGTTGATTGGCAAGGCGCCTGGGCGGCGGTGATTCACCATCCGCTGTTCGGCATCGGCATCACCCTGGGTGCCTACCAGTTGGTGCTGGCGGCCTTTGAGAAAACTCGCTGGATGTTCCTGCAGCCGGTACTGGTGTCCATGCTGCTGGTGATCGGTGTGCTGCTCGGCTGTGGTTTGAGTTATGCGGAGTACCGCAAGAGCACCGAGATTCTGAGCATTCTGCTGGGCCCTGCCACGGTGGCCCTGGCGGTGCCCCTGTACCTCAACTTGCGGCGCATCCGCCAATTGTTCTGGCCGATATTGACTACGCTGGTGGTGGGCGGGGTGCTGGCCACCAGCCTGGGGGTACTGCTGGGGTGGTGGTTCGGTGCTGAGCACATGATCCTCATGACCATGGCACCCAAGTCGGTGACTTCGCCGATCGCTATGCTGGTGGCCGAGCAGATTGGTGGCGTCGCGGCTCTGGCGGCGGTGTTCGTGCTGATTACCGGGGTGATCGGGGCGATCTTCGGCCCGAGTATCCTCGACCGCCTGGGCGTTCATGGGCCTGAGGCGCGGGGCATGGCCCTGGGCATGACCGCCCATGCGGTGGGCACTTCGGTGGCCTTGCAGGAGAGTGAGGAGTGCGGCGCCTTTGCGGCGCTGGCCATGAGTCTGATGGGCGTGGCCACGGCGGTACTGCTGCCGTTGGCGGTGTCTTTGCTGGTTTAAGGATGGGTGTATGAGCCTGGCGCTGTTTCCTTTGAATACCGTGCTGTTCCCTGACTGCATCCTCGATCTGCAGATTTTCGAGGCGCGCTACCTGGACATGATCGGCCGCTGCATGAAGCAGGGTTGCGGCTTCGGGGTGGTGTGCATCCTGGAGGGCGAGGAGGTCGGTACGGCCGCGCCAGGCTATGCCCTGGTGGGGTGCGAAGCACTGATTACCGACTTTCACCAGCAGGACAATGGACTGTTGGGAATCAGGGTCAAGGGTGGTCGACGCTTCCGCGTGCTGGAGAGCGAAGTGCAGAAAGACCAACTGACGGTGGCCCAGGTCCAGTGGCTGGCGGAGGCTGCGGAGCAACCATTGCAGGATGAGGACGCAGACCTGATCGCGCTGCTCAAGGCTCTGGCCGAGCATCCGATGGTGGAGGCCCTGGACATGGGCAGCGAGGCCCAGGGGCAATTGTCCCTGGCCAATCAGCTGGCCTACCTGTTGCCCTTTTCCGAACAGGACAAGATCGACCTGCTGCAACTGGATGATCCGCAGCAGCGTCTCGATGCCATCCAGCAACTGCTGGATGAACTGCAGGGCGAGCTCTTCGCCTGAGACCTGAACCTCTAGCGGCGGCTACAGGTTGCCGCCTGCACGCTTAATAGGCGTATCGCAGCAGGGCGTGAGGCAGATGCCGTGTCGCCATGAATCCGCACAACAGCAGCATGACTGGCAGTAGCAGCCACCAGACCTTGGCCGACATCGGCTTGAGCGATTCTTGCCATTGAATCAGGGTCAGGCTGGCGGCGCAGACACAGGTCGCGAGCATGGCACCGGCGAGAATGTCGGTTGGCCAATGAGCCCCCAAGTAGACCCGGGACAAGGCAATGGATGCCGCCGGCAGGCAGCCCAGCAGCAGCCAGGTCAGGCGCATTCGTGGTGGCTGGCCACGGCCTGCCAATACCGCCAGGGTCAGGAACAGGGCGAAGGAGCCAGAAGAGTGCCCGCTGGGCATGCTGAAACTGGTGAGGGGCTCGGTCAGGACCTCGGGACGTACCCGCGCAAAGAACCATTTGCTGGCAGTGTTGGCCAGTGCGGTGCACATCAGGGTGGCGCCGGCGAATACGGCGTGACGCCATTGGCGCAGGGCCAGAAGTAGCAGGGTCAGTACCGCGCTGATGATGAACATGGCGCGAAACTCGCCGATCTGGGTGACCATCACCATGATCTTGTCCAGGGTCGGGTTCCGGTGTTCCTGCACCAGGGCGATCAGCCCCTGGTCGAACTGCGTGAGATAGGGGTAACCGATGAACAGCCCTGCCAGGATCAACAGGCTCAGGCCGGACATCAGCAGGGTAGCCCGACGATGGCGACGCAGGCTGCTGGCGACGCTCAAGCCGATCAGTATTGCGAGGCTGCCGGCCACGACACCGGCTTGTGGCCAGAAGCCTTCGGGCAGCGGCAGGCGAATCGCCGCACCCGTGGCCCAGCCTGGCAGCAGGTAAGCCACCGACCAGCCCGCGGCTGCCAGCAGGCTGACGGCGAAAAATCGTACAAATGGCATGTCGAACATGCCGGCAACCATTGGCAACATTGGCCGCAGCGGGCCGATGAAGCGTCCTACCAGCAGACTGGCGATGCCGTAACGCTGAAAATAGGCTTCGGCGCCGTTGATCCATTCCGGATGATGGCGCAGTCCCGGCAGGCGCCGGATGCTTTGGTGAAAGTGACGCCCCAGCAGGTAGGACACCACGTCCCCGAGCAAACCGCCGAACAACCCCAGAAGCAGGGTTTCTCCCAGTGACAGCGCGCCGTTGCCCGCCAGCACGGCAATCGCGAACAGTAGCACCGTTCCCGGAACGATCAGGCCGGCAATGGCCAGGCACTCCACGCAGGCCACAATAAATACAGCGGCGGCCAGCCATTGCGGGTTGGTGGTCAGCCAGGCGGTCACGCTGTCGAGCCATGGGCCCATAATTTCAACTCCATTGTCAGTGTCTGGCGGGTACGGGGTTGCGCTAATCAGTCGAGGATCAGGTAGTCGCGACCTTCGACTTGGCCACGGCGCAGCGGGTTCCGTGTGCAGTAGGGCGCATAGGCGGCATCGACGAAGCGGTACATCAGGTGTTCGTCACGACCGCGGGGGATACCCAGGCGGGTGGTCTGGATGATGTGCGGCACTGCGCTGCCGACGTCCTCGACGAAAAGGGTTTCGTGATCGAAGCGCTTTGCATCCCAGATTGGGACTTTCAAACCCATGGCCTTGCACAGCAGGGTCTGGCCGGCGCAGAGCTTTTGCGAGGGGCGCGGGCGGCCACTGGCGTCCGGGTTGTTCAGTAGCATCTGCGCCAGGCTGGCCGGGCCGGAGACGGTGTCAACCCAGGGATAGGCGGACTTGATCAGTACCGCATTGCCGGGCCCCTGGGCGCTGAAGTTCAACGAGTCGCCACCGCGTGCGTAATACATATAGATGTGGCCGCCATCGAGAAACAAAGCCTTACGCTTTTCTGTGTAGCCGAGGGAGGCGTGGCTGCCTTTTTCCTCGCAGTAATAGGCTTCGGTTTCGATAATGCGCGCGGATAACCACAGCTCGCCGACTTTATGGCGAATGACTTTGCCCAGCAGTTCACGGGCCAAAAGCTCGGCGTCACGGTCGAAAAAGCCGTCAGGCAAGGCTTTGGGCGGGTTCGCAGAGGTCAGGATGGACATGGTGGCGAGGGTTATGGCGGAAAAAGTGACGTAATGGTAACAACTCCAGGCTTAATTCAGGCTGAACTGCGGGTATTTACACTCCATTTCGACCATCCGCCCGTGACCGCTGTCCGTGAACGGGCGCGACAGCTATAATCAGCCGCTTTCCTCTTTGCCAAGACCACACCAGACCATGACTGAGTCCGTTCTTGACTACATGACCCGTTTGGGTCGCGCTGCCCGCCAAGCTTCCCGGGTGATCGCCCGTGCCACCACTGCGCAGAAGAACCGTGCGCTGTTGGCGGCTGCCGATGCCTTGGACGCTGCGCGACCGGAGCTGACCGCAGCCAACGAGCAGGACCTGGCCAACGGCCGGGCCAATGGTCTGGAACCGGCTCTGCTGGATCGTCTGGCGCTGACTCCGGCGCGTATCGATGAAATGATCGAAGGCCTGCGTCAGGTGGCCAAGCTGCCTGACCCCATCGGTGAAATCCGCGACATGCGCTACCTGCCTTCGGGCATCCAGGTGGGCAAGATGCGTGTGCCCCTGGGAGTGATCGGCATCATCTACGAGTCCCGTCCGAACGTGACCATCGATGCTGCCAGCCTGTGCCTGAAGTCCGGCAACGCCACCATCCTGCGGGGTGGTTCCGAGGCCATTCATTCCAACCGTGCCATTGCCACCTGCATTCAGCAGGGATTGGCGGCTGCCGATCTGCCGCCTCACGTGGTGCAAGTGGTGGAAACCACTGATCGCGCCGCGGTGGGTGCGTTGATCACCATGCCCGAGTTTGTCGACGTAATTGTGCCTCGTGGCGGCAAGAGCCTGATCGAGCGGGTCAGCCGCGATGCCAAAGTGCCGGTGATCAAGCACCTGGACGGCGTCTGCCACGTGTATATCGATGTGGCGGCGGACCTGGACAAGGCGATTCGTATTGCCGATAACGCCAAGACCCAGCGCTACGCGCCGTGCAACACCATGGAAACCCTGCTGGTTCACGCCGCCATTGCCGAGCGCGTATTGCCGCCATTGGCTGCGATCTATCGCGACAAGGGCGTCGAGTTGCGTGGCTGCGAGCAAACCCGAGGAATTCTTGGCGCCGATGTGCTGCAAGCGACCGAAGAAGACTGGCGCACCGAGTACACCGCGCCGATCCTCTCGATCCGGGTGCTGGACAACCTGGAGCAGGCCATCGAACACATCAACACTTACGGCTCGCACCATACTGACTCCATCGTCACCGAGAACTTCAGTGACGCTCGGCGCTTCCTCAATGAAGTGGACTCCAGTTCGGTCATGGTCAATGCCTCTACGCGCTTTGCCGACGGTTTCGAATATGGCCTGGGCGCTGAGATCGGCATTTCTACCGACAAGCTGCACGCCCGTGGCCCGGTGGGCCTGGAAGGCTTGACCAGCGAGAAGTATGTGGTTTTCGGCGACGGTCACGTGCGCACTTGATGGGCAAACGTATCGGTCTGCTGGGCGGCACCTTCGATCCAGTGCATATCGGCCACTTGCGTGGTGCGCTGGAGGTGGCTGAATCCATGCAACTCGATGAGCTGCGCCTGACACCCAGTGCCAGGCCGCCGCATCGGGATACACCGCAGGTGTCGGCGCTCGATCGTCTGGCGATGGTCGAATATGCGGTGGCGGGCGTTTCACCCCTGGTGGTGGACGACCGTGAGCTGAAACGGGACAAGCCGTCCTACACCATCGACACCCTGGAGCAGATGCGGGCCGAGTTGGCCGCGGATGACCAGTTGTTTCTGTTACTGGGCTGGGACGCGTTTTGCGGCCTGCCCACCTGGCATCGTTGGGAAGAATTACTCCAGCATTGCCACATCCTGGTGCTGCAACGCCCGGATGCCGACAGCGAGCCACCGGATGCCTTGCGCAACCTGTTGGCGGCGCGCTCGGTGAGCGACCCACTGGCCCTGCAAGGGCCGGGGGGACACATTGCATTCGTCTGGCAGACGCCGCTTGCGGTGTCCGCCACCCAGATCCGTCAACTGCTGGCCAGCGGTAAGTCGGTACGTTTCCTGGTGCCTGACGCGGTCCTGGCCTATATCGATGCTCACGGACTTTACCGTGCGCCGAACTGAAGGAACGCTGCCGGCCTGTGCTGAGCGGCGCTCCAAACATACGAGCTGAACGAGTTTTATATGACTAACCAAGTAATGAAAGGCGAAGATCTGGTCAAGGTGGCTGTTGCCGCGCTGGAAGACGTCAAGGCCCAGGATGTCCTGGTGATCGATGTTCGCGACAAGCAAAGCATCACTGACTACATGATCATCGCCACCGGTACCTCCAATCGCCAGATCGGCGCGATGCTGGAAAAGGTCCGCGAGATGGTCAAGGCCCAGGGCGTGCGTCCGCTGGGTGAAGAAGGCAAGGGCGACAGCGACTGGGTGCTGCTGGACCTGGACGATGTGATCGTGCACATGATGACTGCCTCGGCTCGTCAGTTCTATGACCTGGAGCGTCTGTGGCAGGGCGCCGAGCAGAGCCGCGCGGCCGATGGCAAGCACCACAGCCCGGAGCATGGCCACGAGCACTTCACCAAGCTCAACAAAGACCAGCAATAAGGGACAGCTGTGCGCCTGCGTCTGATCGCTGTTGGTTCACGCATGCCCAAGTGGGTGGAAGAGGGTTGGCACGAGTATGCCAAGCGTCTGCCCTCCGAGCTGGCGCTGGAACTGGTGGAAATTCCGCTCAATACCCGGGGCAAGAACGCCGACGTGGCTCGCTTTATCCGTCAGGAAGGCGAAGCCATGCTGGCCAAGGTCGGGCATAACGAGCGCATCGTCACCCTCGAGGTGCACGGCAAACCCTGGAGCACCGAGCAGTTGGCGGTGGAACTGGATCGTTGGCGTCTCGATTCGCGCACCGTGAATTTCATGGTCGGCGGCCCGGAAGGGCTGGCGCCGGAAGTCTGTGCGCGAGCGGATCAGCGTTGGTCGCTGTCGCCGCTGACCTTGCCGCACCCGCTGGTGCGGATTCTCATCGGTGAACAGCTGTATCGCGCCTGGACCGTGTTGTCCGGGCACCCTTACCACAAGTAGCCCGCGCCCCTAATGTCCCAGCCGATCCGCATCAAGGACCACGAAAAAGACGCCCGTCTGGTGCGTAGCCGGGTCGTGTTCGGCGCCATTATGGTGGTCTGCCTGATTGGCGTGCTGATTGCCCGGCTGTATTACCTGCAGGTGATTCAGTACGACTATCACTCCACGCTGTCGGAGAACAATCGGGTGCATGTGCAGCCGATTCCCCCGACTCGCGGACTGATTTTCGACCGCAATGGCGTGGTAGTTGCTGATAACCGGCCCAGTTTCAGCCTGAGCATGACCCGCGAACGTTCCGGCAACTGGCAGCAGGTCCTCGATGTGATTGTCGAGGTGCTGGAACTGACCCCGGAAGACCGGGTGCTGTTCGAAAAGCGCATGAAACAGGGGCGGCGCCCTTTCGAACCGGTGCCGATCCTGTTCGAGTTGACGGAAGAGCAGATAGCCCGCATTGCGGTGAACCAGTTCCGTCTGCCCGGGGTGGAAGTGGTTGCGCAACTGGTCCGGCACTACCCGCAGGGCGCACACTTTGCGCACTCCGTGGGCTATATGGGGCGGATCAACGAGAAAGAGCTGAAGTCCCTGGACCCGGTGAACTACAGCGGCACCCACCATATCGGCAAGACTGGCATCGAACGTTTCTACGAGCCGGAATTGCATGGCCAGGTGGGTTACGAGGAAGTTGAAACCAACGCCCGTGGCCGAGTGCTGCGGGTGCTCAAGCGCACCGACCCGATTCCCGGCAAGGACATTGTCCTGAGCCTGGATATCAAGTTGCAGGAGGCCGCGGAGCTGGCTCTGGGCGGCCGCCGCGGTGCGGTGGTGGCGCTGGACCCGAGCACCGGGGAAGTTCTGGCGATGGTCAGCCAGCCAAGTTTCGATCCGAACCTGTTCGTCACCGGTATCAGCTTCAAGGCTTATGCCGAATTGCGTGATTCCATTGATCGGCCGCTGTTCAACCGGGTGCTGCGCGGTCTGTATCCACCGGGTTCGACCATCAAGCCGGCGGTGGCGATTGCCGGGCTGGATGCCGGGGTGGTGACGGCCTCGTCCCGCGTCTACGACCCGGGCTACTACCAACTGCCCAACTACGATCACAAGTACCGCAACTGGAACCGAAGCGGTGACGGTTATGTCGACCTGGACACCGCGATCATGCGGTCCAACGACACCTATTTCTATGACCTGGCCCACAAGCTGGGGATCGATCGGCTCTCGGCCTACATGACCAAGTTCGGCATCGGCCAGAAGGTCTCCCTGGACATGTTCGAGGAATCCCCGGGGCTGATGCCGACCCGCGAGTGGAAGCGCGCCACCCGGCGTCAGGCCTGGTTCCCGGGAGAAACCCTGATTCTCGGGATCGGCCAGGGCTACATGCAGTCGACGCCGTTGCAACTGGCCCAGGCGACCGCTCTGGTTGCCAGCAAGGGCAAGTGGAACCGACCGCACCTGGCCAAGAGCATCGAAGGCGAGAAGCCGGTGGATCACAACCCGATGCCGGACATCGTCCTGCGCGACCCGTCGGACTGGATGAGGGTCAATCACGGCATGCAGCAGGTGATGCACGGCGCCCGCGGCACTGCGCGCAAGGCTGCGGTTGGTTCGCAGTACCGGATTGCCGGCAAGAGTGGTACCGCCCAGGTGGTGGCGATCAAGCAGGGCGAGAAATACGACCGCTCCAAGGTTCAGGAGCGCCATCGCGACCACGCCCTGTTTGTCGGCTTCGCCCCGGCGGAAAACCCCAAGATCGTAGTTTCGGTCATGGTCGAGAACGGCGAGTCGGGCTCCGGCGTTGCGGCTCCCGTGGTGCGCCAGGTGATGGATGCCTGGCTTCTCGGCCAGGACGGCCAGCTCAAGCCTGAGTTCGCCAGCCCTATCAGCGCGGAGGCTACGGCCCGTGAAGAGTAATTTTGACCGCATCCTCTCCAGTGAGGATGTGATGCGCCGTCGTGCGACGCTGTTGCAGCGCCTGCATATCGATGGCCCCTTGCTGGTGTTGCTGTTGACGCTGGCCGCCGGCAGCCTGTTCGTGCTGTATTCCGCCAGTGGCAAGAGCTGGGATCTGCTGGCCAAGCAGGCCACGTCCTTCGGCATCGGCTTGGTGTCGATGATTGTCATCGCCCAGTTCGAGCCACGTTTCATGGCGCGCTGGGTGCCTCTGGGCTATGTGTTCGGCGTGGTGTTGCTGGTGGTGGTGGACGTCATGGGCCACAACGCCATGGGCGCGACCCGCTGGATCAACATTCCCGGGGTGATCCGCTTCCAGCCGTCGGAGTTCATGAAGATCATCATGCCGGCGACCATCGCCTGGTACCTGTCCAAGCGCACCTTGCCGCCCCATCTCAAGCATGTGGGGATCAGCCTGATACTGATCGGCATTCCGTTCATCCTGATCGTGCGTCAGCCGGACCTGGGCACCGCCCTGCTGATCCTGGCCGGTGGCGCCTTCGTGCTGTTCATGGGTGGGCTGCGCTGGCGCTGGATTCTGAGTGTGCTGGCGGCCGCGGTGCCGGTGGCCATAGCCATGTGGTTCTTCATCATGCATGACTACCAGAAACAGCGAATCCTGACTTTTCTCGACCCCGAGAGCGACCCCCTGGGCACGGGCTGGAACATTATCCAGTCCAAGGCGGCCATCGGTTCCGGCGGGGTTTTCGGCAAGGGTTGGCTGCTGGGTACGCAGTCGCACCTGGACTTTTTGCCGGAGAGCCACACCGACTTCATTATTGCGGTCATGGGCGAGGAGTTCGGCCTGGTGGGCATTTGTGCGCTGCTGCTGATCTACCTGCTGTTGATCGGGCGCGGGTTGGTGATCACCGCTCAGGCGCAGACGCTGTTCGGCAAGTTGCTCGCAGGCAGCCTGACCATGACGTTTTTTGTTTACGTTTTCGTCAACATCGGTATGGTCAGTGGCTTGTTGCCGGTAGTGGGGGTTCCGTTGCCGTTCATTAGCTACGGAGGAACTTCGCTGGTGACGCTACTGTCAGCGTTTGGGGTTTTGATGTCGATCCATACCCATCGCAAGTGGATCGCGCAGGTTTGATTAAGGTGAAGAATTCAATGCAAGTAATGCGTGGCTGGGCTGCTCGGCATGCGCCGTGGGTCGGCCTGGTAAGCATCCTTGGTGCAGCGCAACCCGCGTTCGCCGGTGATTACGAAGGTTCGCCGCAAGTGGCCGAATTCGTTGGCGAAATGACCCGGGACTATGGTTTTGCCGGGGAACAGCTGATGGGGGTGTTCCGCGAGGCCGAGCGCAAGCAATCGATTCTTGACGCCATTTCGCGGCCGGCCGAGCGGGTCAAGCAGTGGAAAGAATACCGGCCGATGTTCATCACCGACGCGCGCATTGCCCGCGGTGTGGATTTCTGGCGTCAGCATGAGGCGGTTCTGGCTCGCGCCGAGCAGGAATATGGCGTACCGGCCCAGGTCATAGTGTCGATTATCGGCGTTGAGACCTTTTTTGGGCGTAATACCGGCAATTACCGGGTGATCGATGCGTTATCTACCCTGGGCTTCGATTATCCGCCCCGCGCCGAATTCTTCCGCAAGGAACTGCGCGAGTTCCTGCTGCTGGTCCGTGAAGAGCAACTTGATCCCTTGAGCCTCAAGGGCTCCTACGCGGGAGCCATGGGGCTGCCGCAGTTCATGCCGAGCAGTTTTCGCGCCTATGCGGTGGACTTCGACGGTGATGGCCACATCAATATCTGGACCAACCCGGACGATGCCATCGGCAGCGTTGCCAGCTACTTCAAGCGTCATGGCTGGGTGGCCGGCGAGCCGGTGGTGAGTCGCGCCGACGTGCGTGGCGATCGCGTGGACGAAGGCTTGACCACAGGGATAGAGCCGACCAAGACGGTCGGGGAGTTGCGGGCCTTGGGCTGGTCGAGTCATGATGCGCTGCGCGATGATCTGCCGGTCACCGCTTTCCGTCTGGAAGGTGACAGTGGCCCGGAATACTGGATGGGCCTGAAGAACTTTTACGCGATCACTCGCTATAACCGCAGCGTGATGTATGCCATGGCCGTACATCAGTTGTCTGAACAACTGGTCCAAGCACGGGGCGTCAAGTAATGCTGGCAATGCCAATCCGCAAACCCCTGAAGCTGGTGGCTTTTGCCGCGTTGTCCTTGTTGTTGGTCAGTTGCTCGACGAGCCGCTCGCCGCAGCACAAGTCCACGAGTGGCGTGCGCGCCATGCCGGGCCTGGACGTCAACCGTGCACACAAGGATGGCGCGCCCTGGTGGGACGTCGACGTCTCGCGCATTCCCGATGCGACCCCGACCCTGCACACCGGCCCGTACAAGGCCAACCCCTATACGGTGCTGGGCAAAACCTATTTCCCCATCCAGGAGTCCAAGAACTACGTGGCCTCCGGTACGGCGTCCTGGTACGGCACCAAGTTCCATGGTCAGAACACCGCCAATGGCGAGGTCTATGACCTGTACGGTATGAGTGCCGCACACAAGACCCTGCCGTTGCCCAGTTACGTGAAGGTCACCAACCTGGACAACAATCGCAGCGTGATCCTGCGGGTCAACGATCGTGGTCCGTTCTACTCCGACCGCATCATCGACCTGTCCTACGCGGCTGCAAAGAAGCTCGGTTATGCCGAGACCGGCACCGCTCGGGTCAAGGTCGAAGGCATTGATCCGCAGCAGTGGTGGGCCCAGCGTGGCCGTCCTGCGCCGTTGATGCTCAATGAGCCGCAAGTGGCGCAAAATAACGCGCCGGTGATCACGGCTTCGGCCGGTACTGTCGAGCAATGGACACCGCCGCCCCAGCAACACGCCGCAGCGGTAGTTCCCGTACAAGTTAAAAACACTCCTGCAGCCGCCTCAGGCCAGTATCTGCAGGTGGGGGCCTTCGCCAACCCGGACGCTGCGGAGCTGTTGAGGTCTAAATTGAGCAGCATGGTGAGCGCCCCGGTGTTCATCAGCTCGATCGTACGTAATCAGCAGACGCTGCATCGGGTACGCTTGGGGCCATTCGGCACGCCGGGTGAGGCTCAGCAAGCGCAGAACAGTGTGCGCTTGGCTAACCTTGGCCAGCCCAGTGTGGTGACTGCCGAGTAAGAAGATTGAGGGTCCGCTTGCGGTATTGGGGGGCGGACCCTGGTTGTTGGCTCGTCGAACAACAAAAGCCCGGCAAGGGTCAGTGAGTGAGCAACTGAACACGCGACAGCCCTTTAGAAGGCTGTCTGAAATAGTTTTGCCCTCGGGCAAGTTTCCATTAGCAACTTCGAGAGACGGATGAACATCACCACCTTTGCCAAACGCCTGTGCCTGCTTGTCCCGCTGATCATCACGCCCGCCGCCTGGGCGGTCGAAGCGATGCCGTCGCCACCGCAACTGGCCGCCAAATCCTATGTGCTCATGGACGCCAGCAGCGGTAACGTGCTGGTGGAGAACAATGGTGACCAGCGCCTGCCACCGGCCAGTCTGACCAAGCTGATGACCGCCTACATCGCGACCCTGGAAATCCGTCGCGGCCAGATCGGCGAGAACGATCCGGTAACCGTCAGCGAGAACGCCTGGCGTACCGGCGGGTCGCGGATGTTCATCAAGGTGGGTTCGCAAGTCACCGTCAGCGACTTGCTGCACGGCATCATCATTCAGTCGGGCAACGACGCCAGTGTTGCGGTTTCCGAGCACATTGCCGGCAGCGAAGACGCTTTTGCCGACATGATGAACAAGACGGCTGCCGATCTGGGCATGAGCAACAGCCACTTCATGAACCCGACCGGCCTGCCGAACCCTGAGCACTACTCGTCGGCCCATGATATGGCGGTGCTGGCTCGCGCGATCATCCATGAAGACCCTGCCCACTATGCGATCTACTCGCAGAAGGAGTTCTTCTGGAACGGCATCAAGCAACCTAACCGTAACCTGCTGCTGTGGCGCGACAAGACCGTCGATGGTCTGAAAACCGGCCACACCGATGAAGCCGGCTACTGCATGGTGTCTTCGGCAGTACGTGATGGCATGCGTCTGATCGCCGTGGTGTTCGGCACCAACAGCGAGCAGGCCCGCGCCGCCGAAACCCAGAAGCTGCTGACCTACGGTTTCCGCTTCTTCGAAACCCAGACCTTCTACCAGAAAGGCACCGAGCTGGCTCAGGCGCAGGTGTGGAAGGGCATCTCTCATCAGGTCAAGGCCGGTCTGGCTGAAGATCTGACCATGACCATGCCTAAAGGCCAGTTGAAAAAGCTCGCCGCCAGCATGACCATGAACCCGCAACTGGTTGCGCCGATCGCCAAGGGCGACGTGATTGGTAAAGTCGAAGTGAAACTGGACGACAAGGTAGTGCACAGCGCTGACCTGATCGCCCTGGAAGCGGTCGACGAAGGTGGTATCTTCCGCCGCATGTGGGATAGCATCCGTCTATTCTTCTACGGCTTGTTCAACTGATATTGTCGACCTGCATGGCCCCCGCTCCGAAGTGGAGCGGGGGCCATGTCCGTCGTCCGGCTTACGAGGCCGTTACTGCCATGACAGACACTGACGTTAAGTCGCACAAGATTGAATTTCCCGTCGATGACTACCCGATCAAGGTGATCGGTGACACGGTTGTCGGCTTCAAGGACACCGTGATCGAGATACTCGCCAAGTACGCCAAGCTGGACATCAAGTCCCTGGCCGAGCGTCAGAGCAGCAACGGCAAGTACACCACGGTACAACTGCACATCACCGCCACCGGTGAAGACCAACTGCGTGATATCAATAGTGCCCTGCGTGCTACCGGTGTCGTCCACATGGTGCTGTGATGCCACAGACGCTGGGCTTTCGTGAGCTTGGCCTGATGGCTTACGAGCCGGTCTGGCAGGCCATGCAGCGCTTTACCAATGAACGAGGCACCAGCGCCCCAGACGAAATCTGGCTGGTGCAGCATCCGCCGGTGTTTACCCAAGGCCAGGCGGGCAAGGCCGAGCATCTGCTGCTGCCGGGAGATATACCGGTGGTGCAGGCCGATCGCGGCGGACAGGTGACTTATCACGGTCCCGGCCAGTTGGTGGCCTACTTGCTGCTGGATGTGCGCAGGCTGGGATTCGGCGTGCGTGATCTGGTCAGTCGCATGGAGCAATGCCTGGTGGAGTTGTTGGCCAGCTACGGCGTGCCGGCGGCGGCCAAGCCCGATGCACCGGGTGTCTACGTCGAAGGGGCGAAAATCGCCTCCCTGGGCCTGCGTATCCGCCATGGATGTTCCTTTCATGGCCTGGCCTTGAACGTGGACATGGATTTGCAGCCGTTTCGACGGATTAACCCCTGTGGTTATGCCGGGTTGGCGATGACCCAGCTGAGCGACCATGCAGGGCCGATTGAATTTGCCGAGGTAAGTGCCCGGCTGCGTGCGCAGCTCGTCAAACACCTCGACTATGCTGAGCAGACGACCCTAACGGGCGGAATCGACTGATATGACTACTGCGCAAGACGCTGTTCAAACCCTGATCCCGACGGTGGATGTCTCCGAGCGGGCGCCACGTCCGAAAGTTGAAGCCGGCGTCAAATTGCGCGGTGCGGAGAAGGTTGCGCGCATTCCGGTGAAGATCATTCCGACCACCGAACTGCCGAAGAAACCGGACTGGATCCGGGTACGTATTCCGGTATCCCCGGAAGTCGACCGGATCAAGCAACTGCTGCGCAAGCACAAGTTGCACAGCGTCTGCGAAGAAGCATCCTGCCCGAACCTGGGCGAATGCTTCTCCGGCGGTACCGCAACCTTCATGATCATGGGCGACATCTGCACCCGTCGCTGCCCATTCTGTGACGTTGGCCACGGTCGTCCAAAACCTCTGGATGTCGACGAGCCGATGAACCTGGCAGTGGCCATCGCCGACCTGCGCCTGAAGTATGTGGTGATCACTTCGGTGGACCGCGACGACCTGCGTGACGGCGGTGCCCAGCACTTTGCCGACTGCATTCGCGAGATCCGCAAGCTGTCGCCGAACGTACAGTTGGAAACCCTGGTGCCCGACTACCGCGGTCGCATGGATGTAGCCCTGGAAATCACCGCTGCCACGCCACCGGATGTGTTCAACCACAACCTGGAAACCGTGCCGCGCCTGTACAAGGCTGCGCGTCCGGGCTCGGATTACCAGTGGTCGCTGACCTTGCTGCAGAAGTTCAAGCAACTAGTGCCCCATGTACCGACCAAGTCCGGCTTGATGCTGGGCCTGGGCGAAACCGACGACGAAGTCATCGAAGTCATGAAGCGCATGCGTGAGCACGACATCGATATGCTGACCCTTGGCCAGTACCTGCAGCCGTCCCGCAACCACTTGCCGGTTCAGCGTTTCGTGCATCCGGATACCTTCGCCTGGTTCGCCGAGGAAGGTTACAAGATGGGCTTCAAGAATGTCGCTTCGGGCCCGCTGGTACGTTCCTCGTATCACGCCGACGAACAAGCGAAACTGGCCAGAGAAGGCCTGGTTTCCTGATTTGCCTGCCCGCAAGGCTTGGGTCTTGCGGGCAGTTTCCCGGCTCTTTCGAGCACCTCTGCAGTCTCGGTTGTTTTTCGCCCACCCGGTCGCGTCATCCTCTTCTGTTTAACGAGATTCATGGCTACTGTGCTTGAGTGAATTCACACAGGGAGAATCTGCATGCCCATCCAACCGACTGCTGCCCTTCATGCTCACCTGCCGGTGCCGGCACTGGCTGCGGAAGGCGTCATCGGCCTTATTGCCCCCGCCGGTCCCGCAGTGCTGGATACCGAAAAAGCCTTTCAATGGATGCGTTCCCGTGGCTATACGCTGCGGATCTTTCCCGGCGTTGGCCAGCAGGAGGGATATCTGGCTGGCAGCGACGAGGTGCGCCTCGATGACTTGCACAGCGCCTTTGCCGATAGCCAAGTCGACGCCATTGTGTGCCTGCGCGGGGGCTATGGCAGTCCGCGTTTGCTGGACAAGATCGACTTTGAGTTGCTGCGGCGCAACCCCAAGCCCTTTGTCGGCTACAGCGATATCACCGCCCTGCACCTGGCGATCAACCGCTATGCCGGGTTTGTGAGTTTTCACGGACCCATGCTCAATGCCGACCTGCTGGGTGACAAGCAACCGCCAACCGAGGCGTCCTTTTTCAACCTGCTCCGGGGCCAGGTAAAGGCGGGCAGTCTGCTGTCTCATCCCGTGGCTTTCCCATTGACCACTGTGGAGCCGGGCATTGCGTTGGGTCCGCTGTTGGGGGGAAATCTGTCGATGATTGCCAGCACGCTGGGCACGCCTTACGAAATCAATACCGACGGCGTCATCCTGTTTATCGAGGACGTCAACGAGCCGTTGTACCGTATTGACCGCTTGCTCAATCACCTGCGGCTGGCCGGCAAACTGGACAACCTGCGGGGCGTCTTGGTGGGGGATGTGGCCGGTGTGGACTTCAGCGCATTGTGCCGCCTGCTCAAGCAGACCTTCGAGCCGCTGCGGATTCCGGTGCTGGCAGGATGGCGCAGTGGCCATTGTGACCCGAACCTGACTTTGCCCATGGGCGCTCTGGTCAGGCTGGACGCAGGGGTGAGGGAGTTGACCCTGGCACAGGACGTGGTGTTCAAGTAGGGCTGGCCCTGGCGAAGGGGGAAGCCCTTCGCCAGCTCCGGGCTTAGCGGTTGCGCAGGCTGTCCAGCAACTTGTGAGTAGGGTAGCCGTCTGCGGGCCAACCCAATGCTTGCTGGGCGCTACGAATGGCTTTGCGGGTGTTGGCTCCGATGATGCCGTCGGGGTTGCCGGCGTCATACTGGTTGGCGTTGAGCAGGCTCTGCAATTCGATGCGCTCGGAGCGGCTCAGGGGCAGGTCGTCCTTGGGCCAGTCGCCACTGATCAGGCCGGCGCCGCCGAAGCGTTCGGACAGCAGGTTGACTGCCAGGGCGTAGGACGATGAGTTGTTGTACCTGAGCACCGCTCGGAAGTTATCCAGGATCAGGAACGCCGGCCCCCGATAACCCGCAGGCAGCAGCAACGAAGCGGACAATTGCTCTGATCCGTAAGGCAACGCCTTGCCATTGGCGGTTGTCATCCCCAGGCGCATCCACTCGGCCACGGTCTTGCGGGTGGACGCATCGGCCAGGGCATAGTCGAAGCCGCTGTTGAGCTGGACTTCAACACCCCAGGGCTGGCCCTTTTGCCATCCTGAGCTTTGCAGATAGTGAGCGGTGGAGGCCAGGGCGTCGGCCGGGCTGTTCCAGATATCGCGCCGACCATCGCCGTCGAAGTCCACAGCGTGGGTGTTGTAGGTGGTTGGAATGAATTGGGTCTGGCCCATGGCCCCGGCCCAGGAACCCAGCATCTTCTCTGGCTGGATATCGCCGTGTTGAATGATCTGCAAGGCGGCAATCAGCTGGCTGTTGGCAAAGGCCGGGCGCCGTCCTTCATACGCCAGGGTTGCCAGGGAGCGAATCACCGACTTGTTGCCCTGGAAGTCACCGAAATTGCTCTCCATGCCCCAAACGGCCACCAAGGTCTGGCGATCAACCCCATAGCGCTGTTCGATCCGTTGCAGGATGTCGCTGTACTGGACCAGCAGTGCCTTGCCCTTGCGTACCCGTACCGGGGACAGCGCGCCATCCAGGTATTCCCAGACGGGGCGGGTGAATTCCGGTTGGCTGCGGTCGGCCTTGATCACGCTCATATCCGGGGTGATCCCGGCGAAGGCACGGTCGAATACATCGGCGCGAATCCCGGCGCCCAAGGCTTCGGCGCGGAATGCGTTCATCCATTCATCGAAGGTCTGAGTGGGCTGGATGTCCAGATTGTCGACGGCCAGTGGTGCGACGGTGGCAGGTGCGGCAAGGGGGGCTGCCTGGAGGTTGGGTAGCGGCTGGGCGTCGGCGGCAGTGGGTTTCTCCGCGCAGGCGACGAGTAGAACAAGGCTGGAGGCAGCGATCAGTTGGCGCATGTGCCAACGACGAGAAAGACAAAAGGGCATGCACAGGTCCAGAGAGAATAACAATCAGGTGCAGACCTTATCATGCCAACGGGGTTCAGGGCTTTAGGCGGCCAGAAAGTAAGAAGCCTCCCAGCTTTTAGACTGGAAGGCTTCGCGGCGGTAGCTGCCTTTGCCCTTGGCCGGGCGTTCCTGACGGCTGCGGAACAGTGGCTGGGCGATGATGGATTTGGCCTTGTTGGGGCCATGCTTGGATGGCTTGCTCATGGTGAGTGCTCGCTGTTTCAGGAATAGAAGTGTTGCGGCGCGAATCATCGGCCAGAGTGGAGTTGCTGTCTAGGGTCTGTTCCTGTTTGGTGACGAGCCGCGTTGCTGGGCCAAACGAGAACAGACCCTAGTGCAAGCAAAAGATAAGTAGCGCGATTATTCGGCAGGCAGGGCCAGGCGTTGGCCGGCCATCAGCAGCGACAGCCGGCTCAGGCTGCTCCAGGGCGAACCACTGGCTTGGCCCTTGATCTGGGCATCAATGCGCTGGGCATCCAGTAGAAATTGGCCCCAACGTTGCGCCGAATAGCGCTGCAAGGCTTTGCTCATCAGGGGTTTGCGCTTGTCCCAGACGGGAGGGCGAGCCTGACTGAACACCTTGTCCAGTGGTACACCCTGGCTGAATTGCAGTGCCAGGTTGGCCAGCAGTCGCAGTTCCCGGGACAGGGCCCAGAGAATGACCGGCGGTTCGACGCCTTCGCCCCTCAGTCCCTCAAGCATGCGCAAGGCATGGGCGGCCTCGCCGTTGAGAATCGCATCCACCAGCCCAAACACGTCGAAGCGAGCGCTATCGGCCACGGCGGCCTGTACCGTTTCGACGGTGATCTGCCCGCCTTCGGCCATCAGCTTGAGCTTTTCGATTTCCTGTGCGGCCGCCAGCAGGTTGCCTTCTACCCGGGCGGCGATCAGCTCCACGGCGTCCTGGCTGGCGGACAGGCCGGCCTGTGACAGGCGCTGGCGAATCCACTGTGGAAGCTGGTTGGCGTCCACCGGCCAGATCTGCACGAACTGAGTCTGGGCACCTTCGACCAGGGCCTTGCCCCACTTGGTCTTCTGTGCGCTGCCGTCGAGCTTGGGCAGGCTGATCAACAGCACCGTGTCTTCGGCCGGACGCGAACAGTATTCGATCAGTGCTGCTGCACCCTTGTCCCCAGGCTTGCCCGAAGGCAGGCGCAACTCCAGCAGGCGCTTTTCTGCGAACAGCGACATGCTGGCCCCCGCTTGCAGCAGGGTGCCCCAGTCGAAGCTGGCATCGGCGCTGAAGACCTGGCGCTCGTCGAATCCCTGCTGGCGCACGGCAGAGCGAATGGCGTCGGCGGCTTCCTGGCACAGCAGGGGATCGTCGCCGCTGATCACGTAGACCGGCGCTAGTGTGCCTTGCAGGTGTTTGCCGAGTTGGGCGGGGGCGAGTTTCATAGGCGGGGGCCAGAGGGGCGCCTGAGCGCCCCGCAAGGCTTACTGGTTCGGCAGTTCCAAGGGAGACTGTTGCGGAGTTTCCGCCTCAGCCTTGCGTGCGGCTTCCAGGGCCTCGGCTTCTGCCTTGGCTTTGGCCTCGGCGGTAGCCTGCAACTGAGCAAGCTGTTCCGGGGTCAGCAGTTGCAGGCGGATCAGCATGCGCTGGATCAGGTCGCGACGCATTTCTTTGCGGGTTTCCGACGATTCCTGATCCGAACCGGTGATGTTGTTGCCGTCGTGCAGGAAGACTTTCTGCACTTCCAGCTTGTCGTTGAGCAGGTGCAGGTTGTCGTGAGTCAGGATCTCGTACCTGAGGGTTGTGCTGATCTCGTATTCGGCCGAGCTGCCACCGCCGGTGTAGCTGAGCGTGCGCTGGGAGTTTTCCTCATTCAGCAGCACCAGCTTGTAGGGCGCGCCGGCATGGACCCGTACGCCACTGTTTTCCAGTTGCTGCTGGAGCATTTTCACGGTGGTGCCGTAGGCGTCCCGAGCACTCAGGTCGAGCTCCTTGATGGTCAGCTCCTGGGTTCCCGTGCCGCGCAACTGGAAGCCACAGGCGCTCAGCAGAACAGCCAGGCCCATCACCAGCAGGTTACGTTTGATCATGTATTGCTCCCCTTGAAACCATATGGGCCAACCTTGTGGCCCTGAAGGTTTTGTTCGGCGCCCGGTCCCGGACCGGGCGCCCGATCCAATTAGCTGGCGACGATGTTGACCAGTTTGCCAGGCACCACGATGACCTTGCGGATGGTCAGGCCTTCGGTGAAGCGCAGCACGTTCTCGTTGCTGCGCGCCGCGGCTTCGACTTCTTCACGGCTGGCGCTGGCCGGCATTTCGATCTGGCCGCGCAGCTTGCCGTTGACCTGGATGACCAGTTGCAGGCTGTCCTGAACCAGGGCGCTTTCGTCCAATACCGGCCAGCCGGCGTCGATCACCGGGTCGGCGTGACCCAGGCGATTCCACAGTTCGTGGCTGATGTGCGGGGTGATCGGCGCCAGCAGCAAGGTTACGGTTTCCAGGCCTTCCTGAACCAGTGCGCGATCCTGCTCGGTACCTTGCGGGGCTTTTTCCAACACGTTCATCAGCGTCATCACCTGGGCGATTGCGGTGTTGAACTTGTGGTTCTGGCCCACGTCGTGGCTGGCCTGCTTGATGGCTTGGTGGATCGAGCGGCGAATGGCTTTCTGCTCGTCGTTCAGGCTGGCGATGTCCAGTGTGCCCGGCAGGCCCTGTGTGACATGTGCTTGAGCCAGGCGCCAGACGCGCTTGAGGAAACGGTGCGAGCCTTCAACGCCGGAGTCCGACCATTCGGCACTCATGTCTGGTGGCGAGGCGAACATCATGAACAGGCGGCAGGTGTCTGCGCCGAACTGGTCAATCATCGACTGTGGGTCGACGCCGTTGTTCTTCGACTTGGCCATCTTCTCGGTGCCGCCGATTTCCACCGGCAGGCCGTCCGCGATCAGCTTGGCGCTGATGACCTTGGCCTTGCTGTCGCGTTCGAGTTCGACGTCCGCCGGGTTGAACCAGGTGTAGGCACCGTTGGCTTCACGACGGTAGTAGGTCTCGGCGATCACCATGCCTTGGGTCAGCAGGTTCTTGAATGGCTCGTTGGAGCTCACCAGGCCTTCGTCACGCATCAGCTTGTGGAAGAAGCGCGCGTAGAGCAGGTGCAGGATGGCGTGTTCGATACCGCCGATGTACTGGTCCACCGGCAGCCAATGGTCGGCTGCCGATTTTTCCACCAGGCCGCCTTCATAGTGCGGCGAGGCGTAGCGGGCGTAGTACCACGACGATTCGACGAAGGTGTCCATGGTGTCGGTTTCACGCTTGGCCGGTGCGCCGCATTTCGGGCAACTGCACTCGTAGAACTCAGGCATGCGTGCCAGGGGCGAACCGGCGCCGTCCGGCACCACATCTTCCGGCAACACGACCGGCAATTGGTCTTCCGGCACCGGCACATCGCCGCAGCTGTCGCAGTGGATGATCGGGATCGGGCAGCCCCAGTAACGCTGGCGGCTGATGCCCCAGTCGCGCAGGCGGAACTGGGTACGCGATTGGCCGAGGTTCTTCTTCAGCAGGGCCACTTCGATGGCGTCGAACGCGCCGGGGAAGTCCAGGCCGTTGAATTCGCCGGAGTTGATCAGTTCGCCGTGCTCGCCGTAAGCGTCCTGCCAAGGGGCAGGCGTCTCATCGCCGGCGCTGGTGCGCACCACGGTCTTGATCGGCAGGCCGTACTTGCTGGCGAATTCGAAGTCGCGCTCATCGTGGGCAGGCACTGCCATTACTGCGCCATCGCCATAGTGCATCAGCACGTAGTTGGCGACCCAGACCGGAAGCTTCTCGCCAGTCAGTGGGTGCTCGACGAACAGCGAGGTCGGCAGGCCTTTTTTCTCCTGGGTCGCCATGTCGGCTTCGGCAACGCTGCCGCCTTTGCATTCGGCAATGAACGCCTGCAGCTCAGGGTTGTTGCGGGCGGCCAGGGTGGCCAGCGGGTGTTCGGCCGCGACGGCGACGTAAGTCGCGCCCATCAGGGTGTCGGGACGGGTGGTAAAGACTTTCAGGGTGCCGGTTTCGCCGATCGACGCCTGATCGTAAGGGAACTGCACTTCCATGCCACGGGACTTGCCGATCCAGTTGCGTTGCATGGTCTTGACCTGCTCGGGCCAGCCCGGCAGCTCGTCGAGACTCTCCAGCAGCTCATCCGCGTAGGCGGTGATCTTGAAGTAGTACATCGGGATTTCGCGCTTTTCGATCAGCGCGCCGGAGCGCCAGCCGCGGCCATCGATCACCTGTTCGTTGGCCAGGACGGTCTGGTCGACCGGGTCCCAGTTCACGGTGCCGTTCTTACGGTAGATCACGCCTTTTTCGAACAGGCGGGTGAACAGCCACTGTTCCCAGCGGTAGTAGTCCGGCTTGCAGGTAGTGACCTCACGAGACCAGTCCACCGCCAGGCCCAGGCTGCGCAGTTGGGTCTTCATGTAGGCGATGTTTTCGTAGGTCCACTTGGCCGGTGCGACGTTGTTCTTCATCGCGGCGTTTTCCGCCGGCATGCCGAAGGCGTCCCAACCCATGGGTTGCAGGACGTTTTTGCCTTGCATGCGCTGGTAGCGGGAAATCACGTCGCCGATGGTGTAGTTGCGCACGTGCCCCATGTGTAGCTTGCCGCTGGGGTAAGGGAACATCGATAGGCAGTAGTAAGTTTCCTTGCCTGGCTGTTCTCTGACTTCAAAGGACTTTTGCTCATCCCAAAACGACTGGGCGGCGGCTTCGATTTCACGGGGCTGATAGTGTTCGTGCATGGCTACTTTTGTACTGAATAGGGGTGGCCTAATCCTCTTCAACGCAACCTCGGGTAGTGATGGCGCCAAATACGGCGTTTTTCAGGGCCCGGTGGAGCTGGAAGTGGAGTTACAGGAAGCGCCGTAGCATACATGACCGCACTCTGCCGAGGGAAACCCTGATTGCTCGCGCGGGCCGTTGGTCGCGGCGGCGCGTCGCTTCCAGCTGTCCGACTAAGCTCAAAAAGGGGAGTGATTCTTATCTTCGATGAGGTGAACGGATGCTTGAGTCGCAGCGAAAAGTAACAGAACCGGAGGTGTATGAAAGGCTGCTGAATCGACTGGCTCTGGCCCTGGATGCGGCAAGAACTGCGGATCGACTGCGCAATGAACGGCCGGTCGAGTTGGAGCTGCGGGGGTTGAGCCCTGCTGAGTTCGAGTTGATCAGGGCCTACCTGGCCCGCAGTCAGCATGAAATGCAGGTCAATGTATCGGGCAGTCCGCAACACCAGGAAAGGCCCCGTTCGGCCAAGGTCATTTGGTTGAAGGATCAGGCGCCCTTCAGGGATTCGGTAAGCGTCCGGTCCCAGCAGTTCAAGTAGGTCCCGAGCCCTTCATTGGGTTGAGAGGTCGTTGCCGAGGACCTCGAAAGCGAAAGTGCCTGGCAACGGTTGTTGCCGCATGGGTATCCCCTTTAGGCTTCGAGCATCTTTTGGAGATGCTCGATGCCTTTTCGTTATTTCATCAAACAGTTACTGCTGCCGCCCGGCATTCTCTTGCTGTTGCTTCTACTGGCCTGGAGTCTGCGTCGGTCCAGGCCTCGGCTGGCGCGATGGTGCTTTGTCCTGGGCTTGGGCGGCTTCTGGTTGATGAGCCTGCCGGTAATGGTGGAGTGGGGTGCCCGTGGGCTTGAACGGTTGCCGCCCTTGCCACAGAGCCAATGGGCCAGCCTGGCAGAGCAGGCGGACGCGATCGTGGTCCTGGGTTCCGGCCGTGAGCGGGGTGATCCGGCTTGGGGTTCTGATCAGCCCACGGGTGTGGGGTTGGAGCGCGAGCGTTATGCCGCGCGGCTGGCCAAGGCTTCCGGGCTGCCCCTGTTGACCAGCGGCGGCCTGCATTACGGTACGCCGCCCACCGAAGCTGCGCTGATGGCCGAATCGCTGCTCAATGACTTTGGCGTGAGCGTGCGCTGGCAGGAAGGTCGTAGCCGCACCACCTGGGAAAACGCCCAGTTCAGCGCCGAAGTCTTGCAGCCACTGGGTATCAAGCGCGTGGTGGTCGTGACCCAGGCCTGGCACATGCCCCGTTCGGTCTGGAGTTTTGAGCGCGCAGGGTTTGTTGTGGTGCCAGCACCGGTAGGATTTCTGGGCGTGGACAACGCTCGGCCGTTGGGAGGTTGGATGCCGGAGTTCAAGTCGATCTGGCAGAGCGGCCAGTTGCTGAACGAGGCGGTGGGCCAGTTAGGTTATCGCCTCTTTTATCGCTGATCACAGGGCCGACTCCAGTCGGAGCCGGCTTGCGGGCGAAGCTTTCTAAACGGTCTTGGCGATGCGGCTGGCCAACAAGGCCCAGCCAAACAGCAGGGCGCAGAGCACTGCCAGTGGCCATGAGCGCCACTGCAAGTACGGTGTCAGGTTATGCATGGGCACTACTTCGCCATAGAGAATGCCTCGTTCGAACTGTGGAATCTGCACGGTGATCTTGCCGAACGGATCAATCAGCCCGGTGACTCCGTTGTTGGTGGCGCGGATCATCCAGCGTCCGGCTTCCAGGGCGCGCATCTGCGCCATCTGCAAATGCTGAAGAGGGCCGATGGAGGTGCCGAACCAGGTGTCGTTGCTGATGGTCAGCAGCAGGTCGCTGCGGGCCGAAAGACCGGCGGCGAACTCAGGGTAGACCACTTCGTAACAGATGAACGGCGCAATCTGATACCCCTTGGCTTGCAGTAACGGCTGGTCGGCCGGGCCGCGGGCAAAATCCGACATTGGCAGGTTGAAGAAGTCGATCAGGCCACGCAGCAGCTCCTGCAGGGGCACATACTCGCCAAAGGGCACCAGTTTTTGTTTCAGGTAGGTGCCATCGCCTTCGCCGGTCACGGTGATGCCGTTGAAGTAGCGTTTTTCATGGTGCACCAGTTGGCGCACCGGAACGCCGGTAATCAATGCGGAATGACGCTCGGCGGCAAAGTTGCCCATCATCGTCAGGTAGCCCTCGGCGGACTCCTTGAGCACCGGAACCGCGGTTTCCGGCCAGACCAGCAGGTCAACCCGCTTGCTGCTGAAACTCATGTCGCGGTACAGAGCCAGTTGGGCATTGAGCTCGGCCGGGTCCCATTTCATGCTTTGTTCGATATTGCCCTGAATGGCGGCGACCGAAAGCGGATCACCCGAAGGGCTGGTCCAGGCGTGACCTTTGAGTGCCAGGCCAACTGCCCAGGGCGCAGCCAGCAGCAACAGGCCAGCGGCGATAAACCCCTTGCGTCCGGCCTTGATCAGGCGCGGCAGGTTGTAGAGCAATGCAGCGGTCAACGCCAGGGAGAAGGAAATCAGCCAGATGCCGCCTACAGGCGCGAGTCCGGCCAGGGGACCGTCGAGCTGGCTGTAGCCAGAGTAGAGCCAGGGGAAACCGGTAAGGAACCAGCCGCGAAACGCTTCCTGCCCCAGCCACAGGGCAGCGAAAGCCAGAGCATCCGCCAGCGGTGCTTCGTTGCGCCGCAGCCAGCGGGCCCAGAGCCAGGCGGGCAGGGCAAAGAACCAGGCAATGGCGGCGATGAAGGCCAGCATCAGCACGCTGGCGAGCAAAGCCGATGCGCCGCCGTAGGTGTGGATGCTGACGTAGATCCAGCTGGTACCGGCGCCGAACAGGCCGAAGCCGAAGCACCAGCCCCGGCCGAGGGCCTGGCGGGGCGTGAGCTCCCGCAGACCGGCATAGAACAGTCCTACCGCCAGCAGCGCCAGCGGCCAGATGTCATAGGGCGCCAAGGCCAGGGTGGTAATGGCGCCGGCTGCAACGGCTAGCAGGTTGCCGGGCCAGCCGGGTCGGGTTGAGCGCTGCAAGAGGCGTTTCATCAGCTCTTTCCTGTTTCGCGCCGGGCGGGGCACGAGGAGATGGGGTGGGTGGATTCAGATGAGCAGCGAATCCTGCAGCGCTGTTTGACAGTCCGCCCCCGAGATCTGTCGTCCCCAGGCCAGGTTTGGCCTGGGGACGATGATTCTGTGCGGGGGAGGGCTGATGCCCCTTGTCCTTAGCGGGAGATGGGGGTCAGGCGCAGCAGATGAATCCGCCGGCTGTCGGCGTTGAGCACGCGGAAGCGATAGGCGCCGATTTCAGTGATTTCGTTGCGTTTTGGCAAGTGGCCGAAAGCACTCATCACCAGGCCGCCCACGGTATCGAACTCGTCATCGGAGAAGTCGCTGTCGAAAAACTCGTTGAAGTTCTCGATCGGCGTCAGCGCCTTGATCAGGAAGTCGCCGCTGGGAAGCGGTTTGATGTAGCTGTCTTCCTCGACGTCATGCTCGTCCTCGATGTCGCCGACGATCTGTTCCAGCACGTCTTCGATGGTCACCAGGCCCGCCACGCCGCCGTATTCGTCGATGACGATGGCCATGTGGTTGTGGTTGGCGCGGAACTCGCGCAGCAGCACATTCAGGCGCTTGGACTCGGGGACGAAGGTCGCCGGGCGCAGCAGGTCCTTGATGTTGAAGCTGTCGCCGTTCTCCTTGAGGATCAGCGGCAGCAGGTCCTTGGCCAGCAGGACGCCCATCACGTCGTCATGGCTTTCGCCGATCACCGGGTAGCGCGAGTGCGCCGAATCGATGACTGCAGGCAGGAACTCCCGGGGTGTCTGGGTCGCCTTGATGCTGATCATCTGCGAGCGCGGAACCATGATGTCCCGGACTTGCAGATCAGCTACCTGGATGGCGCCTTCGACGATGGCCAGCGCTTCGCTGTCCAGCAATTTGTTCTGATGGGCTTCGCGCAGCAGCTCCAGCAGCTCCTGGCGGTTTTTCGGCTCATGGGCAAAAGCCTGGGTCAGTTTGCCCAGCCATGACTTTTGCCCGTTGCTCGATCGATCTTCGCTCATAGCGATTGCTCTGAATCCTTGGTTGTTACAGGTGGTTGTTGATCAGCTTTCGTCGTCTGCATACGGGTCGGGGTGACCCAGCTCAGCAAGCAACGTTCGTTCCAGTGCTTCCATTTCTTCGGCTTCGTCATCATCTATATGGTCGTAACCCAACAGATGCAAGCAGCCGTGAATGACCAGATGGGCCCAGTGGGCCTTAAGTTCCTTGCCTTGTTCGGCGGCCTCGCGTTCGACCACCGCAATGCAGATCACCAGGTCCCCCAGCAAGGGGATATCCAGCAGTTCATCCGGCACGTCGGCAGGAAATGACAGCACATTGGTTGCGTAATCTTTGTGACGCCAGGTGTGATTCAGCTCACGGCCTTCGTCTTCGTCCACCAGGCGGATGGTCAGTTCCGAATCGGCGGTGCGCTGGCGCAGAGCCAGTTCGCACCACTGGCGGAACTCTTCATCGCTGGGGGCCGGCTGCTGGCTGGCGCGTTGCAGGTCAAGCTCAAGCATCGCGGCGGTTGCCTCTGTCGGCTGAAGCCTTGGCGGCCTCGTCCTCGGCTCGCAGCTCGAAGCGTTCATAGGCTTCGACAATGCGTTGCACCAGTGGATGGCGCACCACGTCCTTGGGCATGAAGTGAGTGAAGCTGATGCCGGGTACATCCTTGAGCACGTTGATCACTTGGGCCAGGCCCGACTTGGTGCCTTTGGGCAGGTCGACCTGGGTGATGTCGCCGGTGATCACTGCGGTGGAGCCGAAACCGATTCGGGTGAGGAACATTTTCATCTGTTCCACGGTGGTGTTCTGGCTTTCGTCGAGGATGATGAAGCTGTTGTTCAAGGTCCGGCCGCGCATATAGGCCAGAGGCGCGATCTCGATGACCTGGCGCTCGATCAGCTTGGCCACCTGTTCGAAACCGAGCATTTCATACAGCGCGTCATACAGCGGGCGCAGGTACGGGTCGATTTTTTGTGCCAGATCGCCGGGCAGGAAACCGAGCTTCTCGCCCGCTTCCACGGCTGGCCGCACCAACAGGATGCGCCGCACTTGCTCGCGCTCCAGGGCATCTACGGCGCAAGCCACCGCGAGGTAGGTCTTGCCGGTACCGGCCGGGCCAATGCCGAAGTTGATGTCATTGCCGAGGATTTCTTTGACATAGCGCTGCTGATTCAGGCCGCGAGGGCGAATCATGCCTTTCTTGGTGCGCAGGGCTATGGCGGCATCGGCCACCGATGGGTTGTCCAACTCTTCCACGGCGGATTCCTGGAGGAACAGGTGTACCAGGTCCGGCGATAGCTCGGTGCCCTTGGTTTCCCGGTAGAGACGGCGCAGAAGATTTTCCGCGGAGGTGGTGTGCTTGGGTTCGCCAATCAGCTCGAACTGATTGCCGCGGTTGCGGATCTCGATCATCAGGCGCTGTTCGATCAAGCGCAAATGCTCGTCGAATTGCCCGCACAGATTGGCGAAGCGGCGAGCCTCGAAGGGCTCGAGGATGAAACGATGAGGTTCTATGGGTGCGTTCAAGGTCGTTTTTTAGCCGCCCAACGGCAATTAAGATGAATTCAAGGATAACGCCAGCGGCCTGGGTGCGAAAGCTCTTATGCGGTGCAATGGCCGGTGATGCTTTCTTTGTAGGAGTCGGCTTGCCGGCGAAGGTGCTCTTGAAGGTTTCTTCGCCGGTAAGCCCGCTCCTGCACAAGCCCGCTCCTACACGAGTCAGTGCTTACGATAACAGCGAGCCGCGCAGCGAATGGGGCTGCGCCGAATCGATGTGCACGTCGGCGAACTGGCCGATCAGTGTGGGATTGTCGCAACGGAAGTTGACGATCCGGTTGTTCTCGGTACGGCCCTGCAATTCGCCAGGGTCTTTCTTGGAGTAATCGGTGACCAGAATGCGTTGGGTCGAGCCGACCATTTGTCGGCTGATCTCGAATCCTTGCTGGTTCAGGCGATGCTGCAGTGCGTTCAGACGCTCCTTCTTCAGCGCTTCGGGTGTGTCGTCGGCGAGGTCTGCAGCCGGGGTACCTGGGCGCTGGCTGTAGATAAAGGAGTAGGAGAAGTCAAAGCCTACGTCCTCGATCAGCTTCATGGTTTGCTGGAAGTCTTTCTCCGTCTCGCCGGGGAAGCCGACGATAAAGTCCGAGCTGATGCAGATTCCCGGGACTGCCGCCCGTAGCTTGCGCAGCTTGGACTTGTATTCCAAAGCTGTGTGATTGCGTTTCATCGCCGCCAGAATGCGGTCCGAGCCCGATTGCACCGGCAGGTGCAGGTGTTTCACCAGCTCTGGTACTTCGGCATGAGCCTGGATCAGGCTGTCGGAGAACTCCAGGGGGTGCGAGGTGGTGTAGCGAATTCGTTCGATACCATCGACAGCGGCGACTACGCGGATCAACTCGGCCAGGTCCGCCATGCGCCCGTCGTGGGTCTGACCCCGGTAGCCGTTGACGTTCTGGCCCAGCAAGGTGACTTCACGCACACCGTTTTCCGCCAGGTGGATGATCTCGGCGATCACGTCGTCAAATGGCCGGCTGACCTCTTCGCCGCGGGTGTAAGGCACTACGCAGAACGTGCAGTACTTGCTGCAGCCTTCCATCACCGACACATAGGCGCTGGGGCCGTCGATGCGCGGCTCGGGCAGGTGGTCGAACTTTTCGATTTCCGGGAATGAGACATCCACTTGCGGCAGCTTGGTGGCGCGAGCGACGTCGATCATTTCCGGCAGGCGGTGCAGCGTCTGCGGGCCGAAGACCACGTCCACGTAGGGCGCTCGATCACGGATGGCCGCGCCTTCCTGACTGGCCACGCAGCCACCGACGGCGATCACCATGTCCGGGTTGGCCAGCTTCAGCTCGCGCCAGCGCCCCAGTTGCGAGTACACCCGGTCCTGGGCGCGCTCGCGAATGGAGCAGGTGTTGAGCAGGATGACGTCAGCGTCTTCGGCGCGGGCGGTGACTTCCAGGGCCTGATGTTCACCCAGCAGGTCTACCATGCGCGAGCTGTCGTACTCGTTCATCTGGCAACCGTGGGTTTCGATGTAAAGCTTCTTGGCCATGGACCTCGGTCTCACGTGATTCAAAGAACCGCGCATTATAGGGGCCATACCTACAGGTTCCTAGCGTTGTGCATCGGGTAGCTATGCTATAGTTCGCGCCCTATTTTTGTCCCCCGATGTGTTGCCCGCCCACCATGACCAAACGTGAAGCCCCAATCTATAAGGTGATTTTTCTCAACCAGGGCCAGGTGTTCGAAATGTACGCCAAGCAGATCTATCAAAGTGATCTGTGGGGCTTTCTGGAAGTGGAAGAGTTCGTCTTTGGCGAGCGCACGCAAGTGGTCGTCGATCCGAGCGAAGAAAAACTCAAGGCTCAGTTCGAAGGCGTTGTGCGCAGTTTTGTGCCGATGCATTCGATTGTGCGCATCGACGAAGTGGAGCGCCTAGGCACACCAAAGATCAGCGAGGCTCGTGGCGTAAGCAACGTCATGCCGTTTCCCATGCCAATGCCCGAAAAGTAAGCCTGGTTTGCGTAGGCGCCAGTTTGCCGGTGAGTGGCGTAAAGCGGTTACGGCAGGGGCGAGAAAGGCGAACGCCCATCGGCGCTTTGCAGTTCCATCAGGTATTTACGGAAGATCTGCCCCAGCACCTGGGTCGCAACTTCCAGTTCGTCACGCTGCATGTGCTCGGCGACTTCGTCGGCAGTGTCCAGGGCGTCTTCGGCACCATTGACCGCAGCCATCTTCAGCACGATGTAGGCTTGAACGTTGTTGGCCGGCACGCCTTCGCCGTGGAAGAACATGGTGCCGAGCTTGAACTGCGCCTGGGCATGGCCTTGCAACGAGGCCTTTTCGAAATAGCTCAGGGCTTGATTGAGGTCCTGCGGCGCGCCTTTACCCTCGTAGTAGAACTCACCCAACTCGTATTGCGCCTGTGCATCCCCTTCATCGGCGGCTTTCTGGCACGCGGCTAGCGCCTCGGCCTGTTCCTGTGCCTGGGGATCGAGGGTGCAGCGACCCATCGCTGGGATCAACAACGAGTTGCCGCCTGCTTGTGCGTGCGCGAGCAGGGGCTGAAGGAGCAACAGGCAGCCCAATGTCAGGGCGCGGCCGGTGCGGTTCATGGGAATCGACTTACCTCTGAGGGGCGCGCGGACCCGGCGAGGGGGTCCAATAAGCGCGCATTATGAAATAAGCAGGGCCAACCTTACAAAGTCTTTACTCGTTTTTCTGCTGCGTGGCCGCGATATCCGCTGGTTTGCCGCGTATTTCCCCCTTTGCCAAGGGAAAGTTCGAGTAAAGCACGAAGCTGGCATGGTCGGTCACCATGCCAGCCATGTAGCGCTTATTTCAGGGCGGCAAATGCGCGCTCTGCGGCATCCAGGGTCAGTTGCAGCTCAGTCTCGCCGTGGGCGATCGAGGTGAAACCGGCCTCAAAGGCACTTGGCGCCAGGTACACGCCGCCTTCCAGCATCAGGTGGAAGAAGCGCTTGAATAGGTTGGCATCGCTGGCCATCACATCGTCAAAGGTGACGATATCGTCCGCGCCACTGAAGTACAGGCCGAACATGCCGCCCGCCTGAGTGGTGACGAACGGAATGCCTGCGGCATCGGCGCGTTGCTGCAAGCCTTCGAGCAGGCGGCTGGTGTAGTCGCTCAGTTCGGCGTGGAAGCCCGGGCGGCTGATCAGGCGCAGGGTGGTCAGGCCGGCAGCCATGGCCAGCGGGTTACCGGACAGGGTGCCGGCCTGGTAGACCGGACCCAGGGGCGCAATGTGTTCCATGATCTTGCGTTTGCCGCCGAAGCAGCCCACTGGCATGCCGCCGCCGATGATCTTGCCGAAGGTGGACAGGTCTGGAGTCACGCCGTAATGGGCCTGGGCGCCGCCTAAAGCGACACGAAAGCCGGTCATCACTTCGTCGAAGATCAGCACTACGCCGTGTTGGTCGCAAAGAGTGCGCAGCCCCTCGAGGAAGCCCGGTGCCGGCGGCACACAGTTCATGTTGCCGGCCACAGGTTCGACGATGATGCAGGCCACTTCCTGGCCCACTTCCGCCAGCATTTTTTCCACTGCAGCGATGTCGTTGAAGGGCAGGGTCAGCGTGTGTTTGGCGAAAGCTGCAGGTACACCGGCAGAGCTGGGTACGCCTTGAGTCAGGGCGCCGGAACCGGCCTTGACCAGCAGGCTGTCGGAATGCCCGTGGTAGCAGCCTTCGAACTTGATGATGCTGTCGCGGCCGGTAAAGCCACGGGCCAGGCGAATCGCGCTCATGGTGGCTTCAGTGCCGGAGCTGACCATGCGCACCATTTCCATGGAGGGAACGATGGAGCACACCAGATCGGCCATTTCGGTTTCCATGGCAGTCGGGGCGCCGTAGGACAGGCCATGCTCCAGCTGCTTGCGTACCGCGTCCAGCACGTCCGGGTGACTGTGGCCGAGAATCATCGGGCCCCAGGACCCGACATAGTCGACATAGCGCTTGTCGTCTTCGTCAGTGACGTAGGCACCTTCGGCGTGCTTGAAGAACAGCGGGGTGCCGCCCACGCTCTTGAAGGCGCGGACCGGCGAGTTGACGCCACCAGGGATGTGTTTCTGGGCGTCGGCAAACAGGGTTTCGGAACGGGACATGATCGGGCTCTCAAAAAATCAGCTGTTGAATAGGGCGTTGAAGGCGCGGGCGCGACGGGTCACTTCGTCGGCGCTATCGGCGCCGAACAGGCCGTGAACCACCGCCAGCAGGTCGGCGCCGTGGTTCACCAGGGGAGCGGCGTTTTCCAGGGTGATGCCGCCAATCACGCAGATCGGCAGATGCAGGCTGGCCCGGGCCTGATCCAGCAACTCCAGGCTGGCCGTGGGCGCGCCGGGTTTGGTGGTGGAATTGAAAAAGCGGCCGAAGGCGACATAGCTGGCGCCTTCCTTCGCGGCTTGCTCGGCCAGTGGCAATTGGTCGTGGCAGGTCGATCCGATAATGGCCTGGCGCCCCAGCAGGGCGCGGGCCGGCGTCAGGGGACCGTCGCTCTGGCCCAGGTGCACGCCGGCACCGATGCGTGCCGCCAGCTCGGCGTCATCGTTGATGATCAGGCGGGTCTTGTAGCGCTCGCACAGGTTCAGCAGGGTTTCGGCTTCCCGCAGACGGCGGGCCTGGTCATCGCTTTTATCGCGGTACTGCAACAGGGTGACGCCGCCTTCCAGCGCTGCCTCCACGTACTTCAGGAACTTGCCGGCCAACAGCTGGCTGTCGGTGATGGCGTACAGACCACGTAGTTTCATTGAGCGGGCCTCATGACATTACGAGCAGAAATCCAACGGCAAGCGGCGCGGGACAAACTGGCCGCGGCCCAGTTGCTCGGCGTCGCGCAGGGTGCGCCAGGTGTAGTCCAGGGCCGACTTTACGGCGCTGGCCAGATGTTCGCCTTGGGCCAGACGTCCGGCCAGGGCACTGGCCAGGGTGCAGCCGGAGCCGTGGTAGCTGCCTGGCAGACGCTGGCAGGTGTAGGTCTCGCGCAGGCCGTCACGGCTGTACAGGCGATTGTGCACTTCGTGTTCATCGCCATGGCCGCCGGTGATCAGCAGGTGCTTGACGAACGGCAGGAGTTTTTCGGCGCATTGGTCGGCGCTGCCTTCTGGCAGTTCCGCAAGAATTCGGGCTTCGGGAAGGTTGGGAGTGGCAATGGTGGCCAGGGGCAGCAGGCGTTCGCGCATGGCGTAGCCCACTTCATCCTTGCCCAGACGGCCACCGCCGCCGGCGCGCAGCACCGGGTCGCACACCAGGGGCAGGTGTGGGTGTGCCTGGAGCAGTTCGACCACGGTGTCGACCATCTCCAGGGAGCCCAGCATGCCCAGCTTGACCGCGGCGACAGTGGAGTCGTTGAGCACGGCATTGGCCTGGGCCAATACCCACTCGCGATCCAGAACGCGGAAATCGCTGACGTTGACCGTGTCTTGCACGGTCAGGGCGGTGACAGCCGGAGCTGCGTGACAACCCTGAGCCAGCAGGGCTTCGATATCTGCCTGCAAGCCGGCGCCACCACTGGGGTCGTGGCCGGAGAGACAGAGGACAACGGGGCGAGAGCTGTAGATATTCATGGGCGGCGAGCTTACCACCAAACGCTTTTTTTCGCGGCGCCTGGTGCGCAATGGAAGTTGTCGCTTTGCCGTGTTCGATCTTCTTGACCGATGCAACAGCTCTAGCTCGCTGGATTGCGCTGAAAGGCCCGTTCTAGAGCCTTTAGACTAAAATTTTCAATGGTGTTCATTGGCCATCAACGGCTATGCTAGAGTGCATTCAAACCAATAACAGGTCATGCCGGTCTTGCGTCTGCTCAAGGGAAATGGGGGACTTCCTGACACCACCGGACAAGCCACGCTGGGGCTTTAATGCGCTATTTGCTGATGTTGCTGTTGAGCTTGCCGATGCTGGCTGGCGCCGTCGAGTTCGACGAGTTCACTCAACGCTTGCCTTTGGGCCGAGTGATGCAAGTATTCGAAGACGCGGGTGGCGAAGCAACCATTGCCGATGTTAGTTCGGGGCCCTTGGCTGAGCACTTCAAGCCCCACGATAAAGACACCCTCAATGCCGGTTACTCACGTTCGGCCTTCTGGCTGAAGATCGACCTTCAATACCGCCCCGGCAATCCCACGGCACAGCGCAGCTGGTTGCTGGAACTGGCCTATCCGCCCCTGGATCACCTGGATCTGTACGTCCCCGATGAAGCCGGTGGCTTTCGTCTGGCGGAGCGCACCGGCGATGCCTTGCCATTCGACAGCCGACAGATTCGCCAGAACAATTACCTGTTCAACCTGAATTTCTCCCCCCATGAGCACAAGACTGTCTATTTGCGCCTGGCCAGTGAAGGTTCGATCCAGGCGCCGCTGAGCCTCTGGTCCACCACTGCCTACCTTGAGGCGCAGCCAGTGCGGCTCTACGTGCTGGGGCTGATCTACGGGGTGTTGCTGGGCATGCTGGTGTACAACCTGTTCATCTATCTCAGCGTGCGTGACACCAGCTACCTCTACTACATCGTCTACATCGCTTCGTTCGGTCTTTATCAACTGTCGGTCAACGGTGCCGCAGTGGAGTACTTCTGGCCCAACAGTCCGTGGTGGGCCAATGCGGCGACGCCATTCTTCATCGGCGCCGCGGGGCTGTTCGGCAGTCAGTTCGCCCGCAGTTTCCTGCAGACCTCCCGGCACAGTCCCTGGGTTGACCGGGTGCTGCTGGCGCTGATGGCGTTCGGCGCAGTGGTCATGGCCTTGTCACTGATGACCAGCTACGCCCTGGCCTTGCGCCTGGCAACCACCTTGGCGCTGCTGTTTACCGTGGTGATTTATGTGGCGGGGATCGTCGCCTGGTGTCGCGGATTGCGGGTGGCGCGTTATTTCATCATTGCCTGGTCGGCCTTTCTGTTCGGTGGGGTGATCAACACCTTGATGGTGCTGGGTTACCTGCCGAACGTATTCCTGACCATGTACGCCAGCCAGATCGGCTCGGCGATCGAGGTGGCGCTGCTATCCCTGGCCCTGGCCGACCGGATCAACTCGATGCGTGAGCAACAAGCCCAGACGCTGCTTGAGGCCGGGCAGAAGCTTGAAGTGCTGAACCAGCAACTGGCTCACAGTAACCGTCTCAAGGATGAGTTCCTGGCTACCCTGACCCACGAGTTGCGTACGCCGATGAACGGTGTCATCGGCTCGCTTGAGCTGATGCAGACCCTGGAACTGGACCCGGAGATGGAGCAGTACCAGCAGACCGCCGCCGGCTCGGCACGGGACATGATGCGCATGGTCAACGGCATCCTCACGTTGACCGAACTGCAAGCCGGCAAGCTCAGCGCCCAGCGCCAGCCGTTCAGCCTGCGTTCGATGCTCAGCGCACTGCAAACCCAGTTTGGCGCCAGCGCGGCGGCCAAGTCCCTGTCCTTTCAGGTCGACCTCAGTGCCGGGCTGCCCGACCGCTTGCAGGGAGATCGCTGCAAGCTCAGCCATTGCCTGGAGTGCCTGCTGGAGAATGCCGTCAAGTTCACCCATTCCGGTGGCGTGGTGTTGCGGGTGGTCACCCGGTCTGTTTCGGCCGAGCGAGTGAGCCTGAGCTTTGAGGTGATCGACAGCGGGATAGGTTTTGTCAATCTGGACGAGGCGACGCTGTACCAGCGTTTCTTCCAGCTCGACGGTTCCATGACGCGTGAATACGGCGGATTGGGCATCGGCCTGGCGATCTGCCGGCAATTGGTGGACTTGCTGGGCGGGCAATTGACCCATGAGTCCACGCCTGGACAGGGCAGTTGTTTCCGCTTGCTGGTGGAGTTCGATGTCCAGGAACCCACTCCTCGGGCGCCGACAGCCCTTCATCGGCGTGCGCCCCAGGACTGTACCGTGCTGCTGATGGACGATAACGACGTCGATCAACTGGTGGTGCGGGGCATGTTGCTCAAGCTGGGGTACCGAGTACGCACCGTCGGCAGTCCCACCGATGCGCTGCAACTGCTGGGGCGTGAACTTGTCAGCGCGGTGCTGATCGATGGCCAGATCACAGCAGCGCAACTGGGGGCATTTCGTCTTCAGGCCCAGGCAATGCCCGGATACGCCCACCTGCCCATCTTGCTGGCCTGCGCTCCTGGTACTGAAGGTTGTGCAGCGACAGCAGGAGCCGACTGCCTGGGCAAACCGGTGAAATTCGAGGCACTGCAAGCGGTGCTGTTGAAGCGGGTACTTTGTGTTGAACAAGGCGAAAGTGCCGATATTTAGGCTGATATGCCACTTTGTTCGGGGTAGAGCGGGTGCTTAACTGGGGTCTTGGCACACCCTGAAGGAGTCCCGCAATGAACCTCCACCAGTTCGCTGAAACTCACGAAGTCACCAACCAGCCGCCCGCCCTGGACGGCGCCAACCTCTATCGGATCGACCTGCCGTTACAGCAGTGGATGCGGCGCTTCGATGCCGGCTGGGCCGAATCCCGGGTCGATGCCTATGGCGCCCTGGCGGGTGGTCCGCTGATGGAGGCGGGGTTCCTGGCCAATCAGAACAAACCGGTGTTTTCCAGTCACGACCGCTTTGGTCACCGGATCGACCTGGTGGAGTTTCATCCGGCGTATCACCAGTTGATGCAGGCGGCCATCGAGGGCGGGCTGACCTCACTGCCCTGGACCGACCCACAAGCGGGGGCTCATGTAGCCCGCGCCGCCATGACCTATTTGCACAGTCAGGCCGAGGCGGGCAGCGGTTGCCCGTTGACCATGACGTTTGCCTGCGTGCCGGCGCTGAAACTGCAGCCGGACATCGCCGAGCAGTGGTTGCCGAAGATCCTCGCCACTCAATACGACCCGCGTAATGTTGGCATGCAGCACAAGACCGGGCTGACGATTGGCATGGCCATGACCGAGAAGCAGGGCGGGACCGACGTTCGTGCCAATACCACCCGAGCCTATCCGGTGGGAGCCCCGGGACCGGGGCAGGCTTATGAGCTGGTGGGGCACAAGTGGTTCTGCTCGGCGCCGATGTGCGATGCCTTCCTGACCCTGGCCCAGACCGACAAGGGCCTGACTTGTTTCCTTCTGCCCCGTCATCGTCCGGATGACAGCCGCAACCAGTTCTATATCCAGCGCTTGAAGAACAAGCTGGGCAACCTCTCCAATGCTTCCAGCGAAGTGGAGTTCCGTGGCGCTCTGGCCTGGATGATCGGTGACGAGGGGCGCGGCGTACCCACCATTATCGAAATGGTCGCCATGACTCGCTTTGACTGCATGGTCGGCTCCAGCTCGCTGATGCGCCAGGCCTTGACTCAGGCCAGCCATCATTGTGCCCATCGCCGCGTCGGCGGGCGGGTGCTCAGTGAGCAACCGCTGATGCAGAACGTGCTGGCCGACCTGGCCTTGGAAAGCGAAGCGGCCCTGGCCTTGAGCATGCGCATGGGACGAGCCCTGGATCATCAGGACGATGCCCAGGAAGCGAAGTTCTCTCGGCTAGTGACGGCAGTGGGCAAGTATTGGATCTGCAAGCGCGCCCCGGCCATGATCAACGAGGCCGCCGAATGCATGGGAGGCGCCGGATATGTCGAAGACAGCATCCTGCCGCGGCTGTACCGCGAGGCGCCGGTGAACTCCACCTGGGAAGGCTCAGGCAACGTGCAATGCCTGGACGTGCTGCGGGCCTTGTCGAAAGAGCCCGGGGTACTCGATGTATTGTTTGCCGAGCTGGGGGACGGGCATGGCGAGCAGCGTCTGGCGGCGCATATTGCGGCGCTCAAGGACAGCTTCAGGGACACCGGCGACATCCAGTACCGCGCCCGCCAACTGACCGAGGACATTGCCTTGGGCCTGCAGGCCAAGCTCCTGCTTGAGGCTGGTAACGAGGTGGTCAGCGACGCCTTTATCGCCAGTCGTCTTGGAGGGCAGAGCGGTCGGGTCTACGGTACCTTGCCCCGCGGGCTGGACGTAGCCGCCATTGTTGCCCGCTCCACGCCTCAAGGCTTCTGACCTTTCGTAGCAGCCGGCTTGTCGGCGAAGAGGCGTTGTCGCCATGGCCAGCGCCGACACGCCGGCTCCTGTAACTCCGCTGTTCCCGTGGGGCGGTGTTGCAGGCAAGATGAACGCCTGCAAGATCAGAACACAGGATGCTTACCGTGACCGAAGCTTTTATTGTCGTTCAAACCGCCGAGCAAGCCGTGGATCGGCTTGCTGCTTTGCATGAGCGGGCCACCACGGCCCTGAGCCAGGCGCTCAAGCGTTACCTCAAGGACCGGGTCGAGCCGGATGCCGAGCAAAGAGCGCTGTTTCGCTATCCCGAATTGCGCCTGACCTACCACTGCCATGGCGAAGTTCCGCAGACCACCCGGGCTTATGCCAAGGTGCAACTGCCGGGCACCTACAGCGTCACCGTCACTCATCCCGCGGCCTTTCGCAATTATCTGCTCGAGCAACTGGTGCCTTTGATGCATGACTTCACCGTCACGGTGGAAGTGGGTGTCAGCGAGCAGAACATTCCTTATCCCTACGTGGTGGAACAGGGCGACGAACTGGCCGGTTCCGGCGTAACCGCGGCGGCCCTGGCCCGGGTATTCCCCAGCACCGACCTGTCGGCTGCCACCGACGGTATCGCCGACGGTCTCTACGACTGGGAAAACACTCACCCGCTGCCTTTGGCGCTGTTTGATGCGGCGCGGGTCGATTTCTCTTTGCGGCGCCTGGTGCATTACACCGGCAGCGACTGGCGTCATGTGCAGCCGTGGATCCTGCTAACCAACTATCACCGTTACGTCGACCAGTTCATCGTCCATGGCCTGGAGCAACTGCGCAGTGATCCGCGTTTTGTGCGCATGGTCCTGCCGGGCAACGTGATCATTGAAAAGAGCATGGATCATGGCGAGGCTTCGGCAATCGCCGCTGGTGTTGTCTGGCATCGCTACCAGATGCCGGCCTATCACCTGCAGGCCAGCGATGGCCACGGTGTGACCCTGGTGAATATCGGCGTCGGCCCCTCCAATGCCAAGAACATCACTGACCACTTGGCGGTGCTGCGCCCTCATTGCTGGTTGATGATTGGCCACTGCGGTGGACTGCGGCAGTCCCAGACCATCGGCGATTACGTCCTGGCTCACGCCTACATGCGGCGTGACGGCATTCTTGATCGCGTGGTGCCGCCGAACATTCCGATTCCTGCCTTGGCCGAGGTCCAGCTGGCGTTGCAGCAAGCGGCGGCCAATGTCACCGGGGAGAAGGGCGAGCAACTGAAGAAGCGCCTGCGCACCGGTACCGTCCTGACTTACGACGACCGCAACTGGGAGCTGCGCTGGGCCGAGGAACGTCCGTTCATCAACCTGTCCCGGGCCGTGGCGGTGGATATGGAAAGCGGCACTATCGCGGCCCAGGGCTATCGCCTGCGGGTGCCTTACGGCACTTTGCTGTGTGTCTCGGACAAACCCCTGCACAGTGAGATCAAGTTGCCGGGGGCGGCCAATGCCTTCTACGAGCGGGCGGTCAGCCAGCATTTGAAGATCGGTATCGAAGCCGTGGACCTGATGCGCAGTGAGCTCAACTCCCTGCACTCGCGCAAACTGCGCAGCTTCGACGAGCCGCCTTTCCGCTAAGCGTTTAATCCATGGTCATTTGGCGATCAGGCCACTAGCATTGTCGGTCCTGATCGCTGAATGTTCCTGATCCCATGTCCCGTCCGTCCCGTCCTGCTTCCCGTCGCCCTGGCGCGAAGCCGTTTTCCGTTTCTCCCTCCAAGCGCGTGGCCAAGGCGCCACCGGCCGAGCCGAAGCTGATCCTGTTCAACAAGCCTTTCGACGTGCTGACCCAGTTCAGCGATGGTGAGGGACGGGCGACGCTCAAGGATTTCATCGCCATTCCCGGGGTCTACCCGGCCGGGCGCCTGGACCGCGACAGCGAAGGGTTGCTGCTGTTGACCAATGACGGGCAGTTGCAGGCGCGGGTCGCCGATCCCAAGCACAAGTTGGCCAAGACCTATTGGGTACAGGTCGAAGGCGAACCCAGCGCTGAGCAGTTACAGCGCTTGCGTGACGGCGTGGAGTTGAACGACGGCATGACCTTGCCGGCTGAGGCGCGACGGCTGGAAGAGCCAGAGCTGTGGCCGCGCAATCCGCCAGTGCGCTTTCGCAAGAGCGTGCCTACTCATTGGCTGGAATTGGTGATTCGTGAGGGGCGCAATCGCCAGGTGCGGCGCATGACCGCCGCCGTCGGCTTGCCGACCTTGCGGCTGGTGCGGGTCAGGATTGGCGACTGGACCCTGGATGGCCTGGATCAGGGCCAGTGGAAGGAAGTGCCGGCGCGCTTATAGAGCGCCGGATTCGATCAGGCCGATCACCACGCTCTTGATGATGAAGGCGGCCACGCCCAGGCCCAGTACGAAGAACAGGATAAAGGAGCCGAAGCGTCCGGCCTTGGACTTCTTGGCCAGGTCCCAGACGATGAAACCCATGAATATGATCAGGATGCTGACCAGACCGGTCATCATCCACTCTTCGAATACTGCTGGGTCCATCGATCATCTCCATTGCAGGCAGGTCAAAAAACGCCGGGCGAGTATACGCCATGGGACACTTGCCGAGCATTGATCTGCCTGCGTTACGTCGCCACAGCCGCTATTCAGCTGCGCAGGTGGGTCAGGGGCAGTTCGGTGCTGTTGAGCACCTGATTGAGCACGAAACTGGAGCGCACACTGGTCACGCCGTCGATACGGGTCAGGTGGCCGAGCAGCAACTTCTGATAGTGATCCATGTCCGGCACCACCACCTTGAGCTGGTAGTCGGCGTCCACACCGGTCACCAGGCTGCATTCCAGTACCTGGGGCAGGCTGCGGATGGCCGCTTCGAAGTTCTCGAAGCGTTCCGGCGTGTGCCGGTCCATGCCGATCAATACGTAGGCGGTCAGGCTCAGGCCGAGCATCTTGCGGTCCAGCAGGGCGACCTGGCGGGAAATATAACCGTCGTCTTCCAGCTGCTTGACCCGGCGCGAGCAGGGCGAGGGCGACAGACCGATGCGCTCGGCCAGTTCCTGGTTGGAGATGCGGGCATCGCGTTGCAATTCCGCCAAAATACTCAGGTCATAGCGGTCGAGTTTGCTCATCAATCAGGCCTTTGTCATAAGTATTGCGTTGAATTATCTATCTTGAGTTAAAAATTGCGCAAGAGGTGTTTTTGCAAGCAATCTTCGCAATCCGCTGTCGCCGGCCCAGGCCTATTCTTATCACCAGAATCACTGCCCGGACATAGAGTCCACTGCGGCCCGCCGAATCAGGCCTGCCGCGGCCGCCAACCCCACAGGGTTGATCCGGCCCCCGGGCTACACCCTGTCCAGAAGACGGAGTGAGGTGAGCCGGCGCCACAAGCGTCGAGCACGGACAAAATCTCAAGGGGTGGCCGACGGGCCGCCCTTTTTTATTGCCTGCGAAATAAGTCTCGTGACTGATAATCTGCTGCAGAACCGCCCCAGGCTTTTTCAGTCTTAGGTACAGGCCCCAATCCGCAGTGAGGAATAGCATGAAGTCGCGCATCTGGCGTTTGGCAGGTGTTGGTGTGTTGTGCGTGAGCGTCAGCGCGCAAGTGCTCGCCGATGAGCGGGACGAGAGACTGCAGGGAGCACCTTCCGGCGGGCAGCGTGAGCATGCCCCCGAAGGGCGTGGCGAGGGCCATCAGGGCGGTCCGGCGAACTCGCCTGAACGTGCGCAACCTGCCCCGCAGCAACCGCGTCCGCAGAATGAGATCATTCGTGGCGATAACAGCCGGCAGTTCGAACACAACGGCCAGAATCCGGGTGGGCAGTGGCAGAACCGTCCCCAGCATGATCCCAATCAGCAGGGGCGACCGGCTCCTCAGCAGCCGCAGCCGGCGCCAGGGCTGCCCATCCAGAGCCGTCCCGATACCGTGCGCCAGACCCAGGAACCCCTGCGCGGCTACTACCAGGACATTCCCCGGCGCAATGACTACAACCCGCATTGGCAGGCCGGTGGTCCAGGCTCGCGTCCCGACCATGGTCGCCCCAACGACTATCGCTGGCCGGGCCGTCCCGACGGGCATGGCAACGGCTGGGGGCCAGGTCCGCAGTATCGCCCGGGTTACGTGATTGACCGTTTCCCCGAGCGCAATTACCGGGTGCCTTACCGTGGCCAGGATTACTTTTTCTCGGGGGGCTATTGGTATCGTCCACAAGGTCCACGGTATGTGGTGGTGCGCCCGCCTTATGGGATTCGAGTGGCCTACCTGCCTGACTACGCGCGGGAAGTGTGGATCGGCAGCGCGCTGTTTTTCCTCGCTGCCGGGGCTTATTACACCTATGAAGCCAACACCCAGCAGTATGTTGTGGTCGAACCGCCCGTGGGTGTGCCGCCGCCGGACCAGCAGCCGACTGGCAATGGCTATGATGTGCTGGCGTACCCGGTCAACGGCCAGTCGCCACAGCAGATCGATCAGGATCGCTACGACTGCTATCGCTGGGCGGTGCAGCAGAGTGGCTTCGATCCGGCCAGCGCAACCTATCAGCCGGCCCCGCAAGTGGTGCAGGCCTACCGTCAGGCCCAGGGCAACTGCCTGAGCTCGCGGGGCTACCAGGTCACTTACTGAGCCCTGGCGGTGTCGACCACTTCCTGCGGATCGGCGTGTACCAGCACCTCGGCCCGTGGATAGGCCTGGTGGATCGCGTCGGCGGCCTGATCGCTGATGGCGTGGGCCACCGACAGGCTCAGGTCGCCGGGCAGTTCCAGATGCAGTTGGACGAACCAGTGGCTGCCGGAAATCCGCGTGCGCAAGTCATGGGCGCCCAGCACGCCGGGCACACTGCAGGCCAGTTCCAGCATGTGTTGGCTGACATCGGCGGGCAGTTCCTCGTCCATCAGCACCGAGAAACTTTCCCGGGCGATCTGGATCGCGCTCCAGAGAATGTAGACGGCGATCCCCAGGCCGAACCAGGCATCCACCTGATGCCAGCCGAAGGCCGCCAGTACCAGGGCCAGGAGGATGCTGCCATTGAGCAGCAGGTCGGAGCGGTAGTGCAGGGAGTCGGCCCGTACCGCGTTGGAGCCGGTTTCGCGGATCACCCGATGCTGCAGGATCAATAGCGCCATGGTCAGCACCAACGACAGCCCGATCACCCCGATGCTCAGCCAGGGTGCGCCTACCGGTTCCGGGTGCTGCAGGCGTTCGAACGCCTGAAAGGCAATCAGCACCGCACTGCCGGCGATGAACAGCGCCTGGGCCATGCCCGCCAGGGACTCCGCCTTGCCGTGGCCGTAGCGGTGATCATCATCGGCCGGGCGCAGGGCGTAATGCACCGCCAACAGATTGAGCAGCGAGGTGAAGCCGTCGAGCACCGAGTCGGTCAGCCCCGCCAGCATGCTCACCGAGCCACTGAGCCACCAGGCGATGGCCTTGGTCACAATCAGGATGCCTGCCACCGTAACCGAGGCGCGGGTGGCCAGGCGCAGGAGGCGAGCGTGTTCCGGGTTGCCAATCATCGGCGGCGGGTTCCTTGAAGGTTGGAGTCAGGCTGCAGGCTGCAGGCCGTACAAGGCCAATTGCTGCACGCTGCCCTTGTGCTGGATCAGGCGCGGATCATCCAGAGGGAAGCTGCCCCCCAGTTCGCTTTCCAGAATGGCCTGCAGTTTGCGGTTGTCGACTTTACCGTCGGCGCCAATGGCTTGCTGGAGTTTTTCCGGCGCGATTTGCGCGGTCTTGCCCGGCTCCAGGTAGATCGCCCCGGTGGCGAAGTCGACGCCAAAGGCGATCAGCCCCGGAATGACATAGAACAGCAGGCCCACGGCATCGAGCACCACCACCACTGGATCGATCTTGCCGTCGATCTGGCCGCGGCGGTCGGGAAAGAAGATCGAGCCACAGGCCGTGAGTTGGGTCAGCAGAGTGGTCACCAGAACGCCGCCAATGACACGGTGGGGAATACGCATGGATATCTCCTGGTAAATATGCAGACAAAGCGAAATGGAGCGGGGCATTGAGTCTTGTCGATCAGCACTCAGACCATGATTAACCCCAGGCAGTTCGCCGTTATACTCGCGCCTCTGTTTTGGAGCCAGCATGAATTCTTTGCCAATTGATGAAGTTTTGCCTGCATTGCGCGAGGCCCTGGCGGCGCGCCATGAAGCGGTGCTCGAAGCCCCGCCCGGTGCCGGCAAGACCACCCGTGTGCCCCTGGCGCTTCTGGATCAGGACTGGCTGGCCGGACAGACCATCCTCATGCTCGAACCCCGGCGCCTGGCGGCCCGGGCTGCGGCGGAGCGCCTGGCCAGCGAACTGGGGGAGAAAGTCGGTGAAACCGTGGGCTACCGCATCCGCCTGGAGAGCAAGGTCGGCCCGCGGACCCGTATCGAAGTGGTCACCGAAGGCATCCTCACCCGACGCCTGCAGGACGACCCGGCCCTGGAAGGGGTTGGCCTGCTGATCTTCGATGAGTTTCACGAGCGCAGCCTGGATGCCGACCTGGCCCTGGCCTTGAGCCTCAATGGCCGGGAGCTGTTTCGTGACGAGCAGCCCCTGAAGATTCTGTTGATGTCGGCGACCCTGGAGGGCGAACGTCTTTCCACGCTGCTGGGCGATGCGCCGATCCTGCGCAGTGAGGGGCGCATGTTCCCGGTGACCCAGCGCTGGGGGCGGCCGTTCCAGCCCGGCGAGTTCATCGAACCGCGGGTGGTGCAGACCGTGCTTGAAGCCATCAACGATGAAAGCGGCAGCCTGCTGGTGTTTCTCCCAGGCCAGGCCGAGATTCGTCGAGTGCATCAGCAGTTGGCCGAGTCCTTGGGACAGCGCAGTGAGATTCTGCTCTGTCCACTGCATGGCGAGCTGGACCTGGCCGCCCAGCGCGCGGCCATCGATCCGGCCCCGGCGGGGCGGCGTAAAGTGGTATTGGCCACCAATATCGCCGAAACCAGCCTGACCATTAACGGCGTGCGGGTGGTGGTGGACGCCGGGCTGGCCCGAGTGCCGCGCTTCGATCCCGGCAGCGGCATGACCCGCCTCGACACCCAGCGTATCTCCCGGGCCAGCGCCACCCAGCGCGCCGGCCGGGCCGGGCGCCTGGAGCCTGGCGTGTGCTATCGCTTGTGGTCGGCGGATCAGCAGGAACAACTGGCGGCCTATGCCGGCGCGGAGATCCTTCAGGCCGACCTGGCCGGTCTGGCCCTGCAACTGGCGCGCTGGGGCGTGACCCCGAATCAGCTGGCCTGGCTGGACCCGCCTCCCAGCGCCGCTTATGCACAGGCCCAGGACCTGTTGCAGCGCCTGGGAGCGCTCAACGATGACGGCACACTGACCCGCCACGGTCAGGCCATGGCCGAGTTGCCGGCCCATCCGCGCATTGCCCACTTGCTGTTGCGCGGCCAGTCCCTGGGGCTGGCGCAGATGGCCTGCGAGGTCGCGGCCCTGCTGGGGGAACGGGACATTTTGCGCGGGGCCGGCGCCGACCTGCACAGTCGCCTGGTGCTGCTTTCCGGGGAAGAGCGCGCGGCCCGTGGTGCCCAGGGTGGTGTCCAGCGTGCGCGGCAACTGGCGCGGCAGTACCGTGGCTACCTGCGAGGGCAGCCCGAGGCAGCGGTCGCCGATCCCGAGCATCCGCGCTGGCTTGGTGCCTTGCTGGCCCTGGCCTACCCCGATCGGGTGGCCCAGCAGCGCCGTCCCGGTGGTGCCGAGTATCGACTGGCCAACGGCCGTGCGGCGCTGTTCAGCGAAACCGACAACCTGATGAAGCAGCCCTGGCTGGTGATCGCCGACCTGGGCAGCCGCCAGGGCCAGCGTGAGGAGCGCATCTACCTGGCAGCGGATTTTGATCCGACCCTGTTCGATACGGTGCTGGCAGAGCAGGTGCGCAACGTCGACCAGCTGGATTGGGACGAGCGCGAAGGCGTGCTGCGGGCCGAGCGTCAACGCAAGGTTGGTGAGCTGGTACTCAGCCGTGAACCGCTCACCGGCCTGGACGAGTCAGCCCGTAGCCAGGCCCTGGTCAATCTGGTGCGGCGCAAGGGCCTGGAGCTGCTGCCCTGGACCCCGGAGCTGCGCCAGTGGCAGGCTCGGGTGACCTTGCTGCGGCAGCTGGATCTGGCGGACAAGGGCGAGAGCCAATGGCCGGATGTCAGTGATGGCGCCTTGCTCGCAGGGCTGGAGCAGTGGCTACAGCCCTACCTGGGCAAGGTGTCGCGACTGAGTCACTTTGCCAACCTGGAGCTGGCCAGCATTGTCCACAACCTGTTGCCCTGGCCGCTGCCCCAGCGCCTGGACGAGCTGGCTCCGCATCATCTGACGGTACCTTCGGGTTCCTCGATCCGTCTGGACTACAGTGAGCAGCCGCCGATTCTGGCGGTGCGCCTGCAGGAGCTGTTTGGGCTGTCGGACACGCCGCGGATTGCCGGTGGCCGCCAAGTGGTCAAGTTGCACCTGCTGTCGCCGGCGCGGCGTCCGGTGCAGGTCACCCAGGATCTGGCGAACTTCTGGCGCAGCACTTACGCCGAGGTGAAGAAGGATCTCAAGGGCCGTTATCCCAAGCATTACTGGCCGGACGATCCGCTGATTGCCGAGGCTACGGCGCGGATCAAACCCCGCAAGTGAAGCGGGGTTACAACGCCGGCAACAGGAACCGGGCAAGCACCGGCAGGTGGTCGGAGATGCGCTGGGTGTCGTCCTGGCGTACTCGGGATTCAACCCGCTTCAGTCGTGGGCTGTAGAACAGGTAGTCCACCGTGCGATCCGGGCCGTCGAGGCTCGGGTCGTTGGGGTAGTGGGTCAGCCAGCGAGCACGGTCGACCCCACTGGCCTGGGTGTTGCTGGGGATCATCGGGTACTTGTCCCATAGCAGGTGCAGCGGGCTGTCAGCGTTGTAGGGCGCGCGCTGTTCTTCGCTCAGGCGTTGGTACTGGCTCAGGGGCAGCAGGTTGAAATCGCCGCCAATCAGCCAGGGGGTGCCGCGGCTCTCCAGTTTGTCCAGAACCTTGGCAATGGCCGTCACCTGCTTGTGCTGAGTGTCGTCGGCGCGCTGTGCACGTTCCAGATGGGTGTTCAGCACCACCAGTTGGCCGCCATCGCTCAGGGGCAGGTAGCTCAGCAGCAGGGCGTCCTTGGGCTGGAACTGCCGGCTGATGAGCGGGTGCGGGGCAACCGGCAGTTGCAAGCGTTCGGCGTGATCGATGCGGTAGCGGCTGAGGGTCGCCAGTTGTCGGCCGACGCTGCCGAAAATGTGCGGCGAGGGCACGAAGTCCGCCTTCCAGTCGTAAGCCTGGGTGCTGCAGGGGTAGAGGTCGGCGAGCCGCTCCTGCAGGAGTTTGAGTTGATCCTGATAGGCGCTGGCCTTGGCGCCGTTGTCCACTTCCTGCAGCAGCACCAGGTCCGGCTGTTCGTCGCGGATGACCCGGGCCACTTCGTCGAGGCTGAAGGCCATGTCTTCCAGGGTCGGACGTTCGTCCTCGCCCCGGGCCTGGTCGTTCCAGAACACGTAGCGCTTGCCCGCCAGGTACTGCAGGTTCCAGGTCATCACCTTGAGTGCCTGGCCCGGCACCAGCGGCGTGGCCTGGGCGCTGCAACTGACCGTCAGGGTTTCCTTGGGCAGAGGGCGCCAGGTCAGGCTGTAGATCAGGCCGGCCAGTACCAGGCCGATCAGGAGCAGGCTCAACAGGGTGATGCGCAGTAGACGGGTCATCGGCTCGGCTTATGGCGTTGCAGGATGGGCCGGAGCATAACCGAGTGCGCGGCGCTCACCCAAGGGGTAGAGCGGCCGCAAGGTGAATCAGCGGTTGTCCGTTGGCTCGTTGATGAGCATGAACAGGCGGAACAGCACCACGCTGGTGAACAGCTGCAGGAAGCTGTAAGCGCTGTCGATGGCCAGGGACAGGATCGGGTTGTGCGGATCGGGATAGGCGGTTTCGCTCGCCCCTTTGAGCAGCCACAACGGGGCCATGACCGCCAGGATGCACAACAGGATGCGCAGGAAGTGCCCGCGGCTCAGACGCAGGCTTTCCTTGATGGCCGCCAGGGGCGCCAGGCCCTTGAGCACCAGCAGGTACTCGGCGAAGGCCAGCACCACCATCAGCCACAGCCCCGGCAGCAAATACAGCGACAGCCCGAGAAGAATCAGCAGCGTGCTGACCGCCGTCAGCACGGCGAAGCGCGGCCACAGGCTCAGGGCCATGGCCCAAAGATCACGGTTGCGAGGCGATTCCCCCCGGGTGCGGGCGTCGAGAAACAGGATCAGCGCGCCGGTGTACAGCGGATAGAGCAAGAGCCCCACCACCACGCTGGAGCCGGGAAAGGCATTCTCGCCCAGGGCGCTGCTGACGCCTTGTTGCAGCAGCGCTTCGAGAATCACCAGGGGCAGGCACAGTTGGGCGATGCGGCCGAAGTTGCGTTGGAAAAAATAGAAAGAGTCGCGCAGAACATCTAACGGAGTCATTGATGGGGATCGCAGTTGACCAAGCGGTTGAACACTTTAACCGAAGCTGGCCCCTCGGGAGCAAACGTAAACCTTGAGTAAAGACCATTGAAAGTCGTCGCCCCAACCCCATAACTGGTGCGTGCCGCGGCCCTGTGGGGGCACGGACCAGATTTTTACCGGCAATCTAAAGAGGTCGCCATGAACAGCGAAGAGCAAACCCTGATCGATGGACTGTTTTCACGGTTGCAACAAGCCGAGACGGACTCAGCTCCACGTGACGCCCAGGCCGAAGCGCGGATCAAGGAACACCTGATCCGCCAGCCTGCGGCCGGGTATTTCATGACCCAGGCGATCCTGGTGCAGGAGGCTGCCCTGAAAAGCCTCGATGAGCAGAACAAACAATTGAGCCAGCAAGTGCAGCAGTTGCAGGCCGAACTGCAACAGGCTCGCTCCCAGGCCCGCGCTGCAGCTCCGGCGGCCAGTGGCGGCTTTCTGTCGAGCATCTTCGGCGGTTCCCGCGAGCCGCAACCGGCTCCCGCGCAGGCCCCGAGTGTGGCGCCATCCTCCGGCGGTGGCTGGCGTGAGCCGTCGCGTTCTTCCTTTGGCGCGCCCCCGCAGCAGAATTTCGGCGCCCCGCAGCAGAACTATGCGCCGCAACCGGCACCGGCTGCCGGCAGCAGCTTCCTCGGTGGGGCCTTGAAAACCGCAGCCGGCGTGGCCGGCGGGGTGATGCTGGCCCAGGGCATCAGCAGCCTGTTCCACAGCAACCAGCAGCCTCAGGAAGTCGTCGAAGTCATCAAGGAAGAACCGGCACCGGCCAGCGACAACAGTGGCTGGGGCAATGACGATCAGCGGCTGGCTAACAACGACTCCTGGGGCAACAGCGACCAGGGCGGCTTCAGCAACGCCGATTACGGCAACGACGACAGTTCGTTCTTCTCCGACGACGATTCCTTCGTCTGAGGCTCCGTCGGTCCGGGGCAGGCACCTGCCCCGGACCGATTATTCGCGGAACATTCCTTGTGACTGGCATACTGGGCGACTTTTCGGGTCTTGAGCCCCGTTCCAGCCCCTGCGCTGCTGCGCCATGAGGATTAGCGGTGAAGAAAATCGCGGTGTTCGCCGACGTCCAGAACCTCTATTACACCGTCCGCCAGGCCTATGGTTGTCACTTCAACTACGCGGCGCTGTGGGCGGATATCAGCAAGCAAGGGCAGATCGTCGAAGCCTATGCCTATGCCATCGATCGCGGTGACAGCAAGCAGCAGCAGTTTCAGCAGATCCTGCGCAACCTGGGCTTCACGGTAAAACTCAAACCCTATATTCAGCGCAGCGATGGCTCGGCCAAGGGCGACTGGGACGTGGGCATCACCATCGACATCATGGACGCGGCCGCCCAGGTCGACGAAGTGGTGCTGGCCTCCGGCGACGGCGACTTCGACCTGCTGCTCGAGCGCATCATCCACAAGCATGGGGTCAGCGCGGTGGCTTATGGCGTGCCGGGTCTGACTGCCAATTCGCTGATTCGCGCCGCTACCCGCTATGTGCCGATCGAAGGCGCCTTGCTGCTGAAAAGCTGATCATTTTTTATACGGAGCTGCACAGGTTTGGAACGTATTGCCGTCATCGACTTTGAAACCACCGGAATCTCCCCGAGCAGCAGTTGCCGGGCCACGGAAATCGCCGTGGTGATTCTTGAGCAGGGGCGCATCGTCGAGCGTTACCAGAGCCTGATGAATGCCGGTGTGCGGGTGCCGGGCTTTATCGAACAACTGACCGGCATCAGCAACGCCATGCTGCGCAGCGCCCCGCCAGCGGATCAGGTGATGAACGAGGTCAACGAGTTTGTCGGCACCACGCCGTTGCTGGCCCACAACGCGGCCTTCGACCAGAAGTTCTGGGATTTCGAACTGGGGCGGATCAAGCGCACCCGCTTGCAGAATTTCGCCTGTTCCCTGCTGCTGGCCCGGCGCCTGATGCCGGCGGCGCCGAACCACAAGCTGGGCACCCTGACCTCATTCGCCGGCTTGCCCCACACCGGTCAGGCGCACCGGGCCATGGCCGATGCGGAAATGGCCGCCAACCTGGTGGCGCATCTGGCGAGCGAGCTGCGGCACACCCATGGCGTGCGTGAGCTGTCCCACGACTTTCTCTGCAAGCTGCAGAAAGTCCCGGCGGCCAAGATCCCCGAGCACCTCAAACGTCAGCGCGGGGGCTGAGCCCAGGCTCCGGATTCATTTGCCGTTGCTTTCCAGTTGCCCCAGGGGCACCCGCCGTTCGATGGCGCTGGACAGCACGATGGAAGTCTTGCTGAAACCGAACTGGGCCACGCGATTGATCAGTTCCTCCAGCTCCGGCATCGAGCCCACGGCAGCCTGCATGATCACGCAAGGATCTCCCGTCACCCGATGACACTCGGTGAGCTGGGGGATCTTGATCAGTTCGTCATAGTTCTTCTGGTTGCCATGCTGGGCCAGGCGCAGTTCGATCACGCACTGGATCGGCAGCCCCACCTTGGCCATGTCGACCTTGGCCTGATAACCGGTGATCACGCCGCTGGCCTCCAGCTTGGCCACGCGCTCGGCCACTGCCGGCGCCGAGAGGTTGACCTTGCGCGCCAGCTCGGCGTAACTCGCCCGGCCGTTTTCCAGCAGGCTGGCCAGGAGCAAGCGATCGTATTTGTCCATGGAAGGCCTCTAATAGGTACGACTTTCGAAAGCACGGCATATAGCCCTGAACTCCATGTTTTGGAAAGTGTACTGCCGTTATAAACACTTTTTGTAACTTAAGTTCCCCGGGTCACCTTTCTAGAATAGTCCTCCCCCTGCCTGCTCCGAGCTGCCCCCATGCCTGGCCAAAGCCGTTTTCCCTTGCCGTTGATTGCCGCCTTTTTTGCCCTGTACGTGATCTGGGGGTCGACCTATCTGGTGATCCGCATCGGCGTCGAGTACTGGCCACCATTGATGCTCGGCGGTGTGCGTTTCATCATCGCCGGCAGCTTGATGTATGCCTTCCTGCGCTGGCGCGGGGTTCCGGCACCGACCTGGGCGCAATGGAAGGCCGCGGGGATCATCGGCGTGTTGCTGCTCAGTTGCGGCAACGGTGCGGTGACGCTGGCCGAACACTCCGGGGTGACCTCTGGAGTGGCGGCCCTGGCGGTGGCCACGGTGCCTTTGTTCACCTTGCTCTGCGGCTATTTCTGGGGTGCACGCAACACGCGTCTGGAGTGGGCCGGGATCATCCTCGGGATGATCGGTATCGGCATGCTCAACCTGGGTTCCAACCTGCAATCCAGCCCGCTGGGTGCGGCCTTGCTGCTCTTCGCCGCCGCGGCCTGGGCCTTCGGTTCAGTGTGGAGCAGGCACCTGCCGCTGCCTCAGGGGGCCATGGCCAGCGCTGCGGAAATGCTCGTCGGTGGCGTGGTGCTGATGATCGGCAGCGTCTTGAGCGGCGAGCATCTGGACGCCATGCCGCCCCTGGAAGGCTGGTTGGCCCTGGCCTATCTGGCCGGCTTCGGGTCGATCATCGCCTTCAACGCCTACATGTACCTGCTCAAGCACGTGCGGCCGGCCGCGGCCACCAGCTATGCCTACGTCAATCCGGCGGTGGCGGTGCTGCTGGGGATCGTCTTTGTCGGTGAAACCATCGGCATCGAGGAGGGCCTGGCCATGCTGGTGATCATCAGCGCGGTGGTGCTGATCGGCCTGCCCCAGTGGCGCAAGCCGAAAGCCGCTCCTCAGCAAGAGGTTGTCTGATCAGCCTGCCGGTGGTTGGCCGGCAAGCTTCTGATCCAGAAAGTCGCCGATCAGCTTTGCCACCTGCCGGTGGATGCCCTGGCGATCACCGGCATCGCCATCGCGGCAGATAATCTCATCCCCAGGCGCCTCTTCCTTGAGCAGGGCCACGGCGCCTGGCTTGCAGACTTGCATGAAGCTGAAGTGGCTGGCATTGGCCAGGACCTCATAGCGCGAAGGCGGGGACGCCAGATGGGCGTTCAGATAGCCCGACTCTTCTTCCACGGGCATGTCCGCGATGTTCACTCCGGCCCCCAGGACCAGAACCGGTGTGTGCAGTGTCGACAAACTTTCGGGGGTAAAGCCGCGGGCGAACCCCAGGTCCAGCGCAACGACGGCCTTGACTCGCGGGTCCCGCAGATCGGTGCTCAGCGGGCCCTGATTGTGCGCGGTGATTCCCAGTTCCGGAGCTATGTGGCAAAGGCGTGGATTGGGATGCAGCCGGCATTCCTCCAGGTAACGTTCCGGGCTGTAGCGGGCGCCGGCCAGCGCGGTGACCGTCCAGCCGCCCAGGGAGTGGCCGATGGCGGCGATGCGCTGCGGGTTGACTGTGCCGGCCAGGGTGTTATCGCGGGTGAGCCTGTCGATGACCCGGCTCAGGTCACGCGGGCGCTCCCAGAGCTTGGCGGCTTCCGCGGGGCGCTGGTCGAATGTGGTGGTGCCCGGATGGTCGGGAGCCGCGACTATATAGCCTTGATCCACCAGGCTCGATACCAGCCAGCTGAGATTGCGCCAGTTGCCGCGATAGCCATGGGATAGCACCACCAGCGGATGGGCAGAGCCGCTAGGGGCGGCATTCTTGATGGTCGCTACACCCTGGAAAATCGGGTTTTCAGCCGATGGCAGGAGAGGGACGGTGGCCGTGGTGGGGTACCAGAGGGCGACATGCAGGGGGCGCTGCTGACTGGCGTCCGCCAGCGTCACTTCACGAAAGCCGATGAGTTCGGCGGCCTGCACCTGGGACAGGCACAGGGAAAGGCCCGCTAGCATCCATGCGGACAGGGCAGATTTGCGCATTCGGATCTCCATTGGCAAAGCATCGGTGTTCTGCCAGTGGGGGCGCGCCTTGGAGGAGTCGACGGCGTTCAGCGGCAGAGGGCGGACGACGACTGATGGCAGTCGCCGCCCATCCTTTTACCTGAAGTGGCCGGGAAAGGGTGACCGGATTGCGGAGCAAGCGGTCACGCCTCAGGCATCAGTTACAGGCGCCGGCGTCGCGCCAGACCTTGCCACTGCCTTCGCCACCGACACTGGCAGCAGACGGCTCGTTGCCTTTGGTCCACCAGCGGGCGATGTAGTAGCGGCCGTTGTGGCTGACCTTGTCGTTGGCCAGGTAGGTACCTTGACGGCTCCAGGCGCCCAGGCAACCGGCTGGCGACTCCACGCTGTCGGCCAGCACGGTCACGCTATGGTCGCGGCTGACCGTGTGGCTGCCGTTGCCCAGGTTCAGGGTGAAGCGGTAGCTGGTGTCCTTGTCGCTCTTGGGCGCGACAAAGGTCAGTTTCGACCCCGAGGCCTGGAAGGCGACGCTGGGCGTCACGGTCCATTGGTAGCTCAGCGCCAGACCGGCCGGATCGCTGGAGCCTGCGGCATCCAGGGTCACCGTTTCACCGCCCTTGGCCTGGCTGACGCCGACGATGCTCGCCACCGGCGGCTTGACCGGCGCCGGCTTCTCGGCCAGGACCTTGACCTGATGGGTGCGGGTGGCGCTGTGCTTGCCGTTGTTCACCGTCAGGTTGACGTTGTAGGTGACATCCTGCTCGGCCTTCGGGGCGACGAACTTCATCAGGGTGCCTGCGGCGTCAAAGGCGACGCTGGGGCTGATGCTCCAGCTGTAGCTGAGCTTCAGGCCCGCCGGGTCGCTGGACCCTGTGGCGTTGAGGTACACGGTTTCTCCGGGCTTGGCCTCGCTCGCGCCGCCGATGACCGCTACCGGCGGTTTGACCTCTTCCACCGGTGGCTCGACCGGTTTCTCACCCTCGCTCTGGCACGGGCCCAGGTCCCGCCAGACCTTGCCGGCGCCGTCCGGGCCGGTGGTGCTGGCCAGGCCCGGCTCGGCGCCGGAGGTCCACCAGCGAGCCTGGTACTGACGACCTTTCCACTGCACCACATCGTTGCCGACGTAAGTGCCTCTGAGCGTCCATTCCGGTTTGCAACTGGCGGTGCCGGCCTTGCCCTTGATCAGCATCTCGTGGGTCCGGGTGCTGCTCTGCTTGCCGTTGCTCAGGGTCAGGGTGAAACGGTAGCGGGTGTCTTCCTGCAGCTCGGGCGCGGTGAAGCTGATGCGCGCGCCGTCGTAGTCGAAGTCCAGGCGCGGCGAGGCTTCCCAGGCGAAGCTCAGGGCATTGCCCTGGGGATCGCTGGAGGCCGAGGCATCGAGGACGATCCTGTCCCCGGCGTTGGCTTCGGTCTTGCCGCTGATCACCGCCACCGGAGGTTCACCGGCATTCACCGGCTTGAGGGACGCAGCCTTGACCTCGTTGTCGGCGCTGAATTCGCCGTCGGCCAGCAGGGTCCAGCCGCCGTTCACGCTGCTGCTGCCGTAGACCTGATAGCCCTTGATGTTGCCGCTCAGGCCGGCGTCCTGGCGCGGCAGGTAGTGCAGTTGCGAGAAACGGCTGTCGGCTCCCAGGTCGATCAGTATTTCATGGGGGTAGCGCGCCCCCGCCGCCGTGCTCCAGTAGGAGTTGGGGTTGCCGTCGATGGCGTGGTTGCCGACCGCTGCGCCAGGCACCGCGCTGCTGGTGGACATGACCTTCCAGCTATTGCGGGGCAGGGCCTTGCCCTTGGCATCCACCAGCAGCAGTTCGGCGACGCTGGCGTTGTCCTTGCCGTCCACCGCGGAGGTGGCGACGAATTTCAGGTAGCGGCCCTGGGCCGTGTCCTGGGTCAGGCCATAGGCGTGGCCTTCAAGCACCTGGTCATGAGTGGCCCGGTTGTCGGTGTTGAGCGCCAGGTACCAGCGCCCCGGCTGCGGGTCGTTCACCCCCAGGGACACGTTGTGGCTGCGTACCGAGCGGTAGTCGTAGCTTGAGCCGCTGGGCTGGGCGCCGCGCTTGAGCAGCAACTGGATCTGGCCGGCCTTCTCGGTAAGTTCGCCGTCCACCACGGTGAATACCAGGCGCCGGGTGCCTTCGGGCACATCCACCGGGAAGTAGCGCGTCTGACCGCTGGCCAGGCTGACTTTCTGGTTGAGGATCGAGGTGCTTTGCTCCTGTTCGAGCGGGACCACGGAAGGGCTGTAGGCCGACATCCGCGCCGCGTTTTCCCGCCAGACCCGGGCCATGTTGGCGGTGTCCGCGTGGCCCAGCGGCACGCCGCGGCTGTCCTTGACGTCCGGGTTGGAGAAATAGCCCACCTGGTTGCCGCAGAGGATGGTACCGACCCGGCCGTTGTTGTAGCCGAAGCGGTAGCTCTTGCCATCGGAGCAGTGGCTGCCACCGATGTTGTGGCCCAGCTCATGACGGAAGACCGTGGCCGATTTGATGGAGTTGATGGTGTAGCGGCCGTTGATGTAGCCCCAGCCTACGGCGGTGTCCTGGCTGGGGGTGCCCATGACGAAACTGGCCACCACGTCGGGGCTGTAGCGACGCATGCCTTCGGCGAAGACCTTGCTGACCTGGCCCAGGTTGTTGCCGGTGATGGCCGCATCCTGAGGCACCACCTGAGTGCCCACCAGGCGCAGGCGCACGCCCTGGACCTTGGACTGTTGCAAGGCGCGGTTGACCGAGGCGACCTGGACCAGGGCGTAGGCTTCGTGGTCCCCGATATAGTCGGCGGCGGCCTGGGAGAACCCGGCCAGCAGGTCGATCACGGTTTCGCCCTGGACGTTGCGGTTGACCTGGAAACTACGCAGGCCGCTCTGCGACTCCTTCAGGGCTGGGGTTTCGCTGCCGTCATCGGTGAGGTAGTCGACGCTCGACGGGGCAAAGGTGGCTCCGGCGTCGAAGTGGATCAGCGACTGCTGGCCGTTGGCGTCGCCGCGAATGATGGCATTGGCGTCCGGCAACAGGGCGATGAAGCTGCCGTCTGGGCGCGCGGCGAGGGTCATCTCTCCAGGGGCGCTCAGGGTCCGTGCGCGTCCCTCCAACTGGCCGGTCATGACCCGCAGGTCTTTGAAGGTATCGTCCTGTTGCCCGATCAGGTTGCGGATGCGCATCCCGGTGACCTGTTGCAACTGCTCAGTGCCGGTTTCGGCGGCGCCAAACGGCATCGCCCTGGCGCCGGGCAACTGCAGGTTGATGAAGTGACCCTGGATCACCGTCGCGCCGAGAGTCGCATCGGGAGTGTACTGGCCGACATCGGCCTGGACCATGCCCAGGGGCAAGAGCAGGGCGGCGCCCAGGCTGGCGCCCCATAGGCGGGTAGCGCGGGACAAGGCAGTCAATCTGAAGCTCGACATAACTATTCCTGGAGAGTCTCGGCGCGGTGCGAAACCTGGCGAACAGGACCGCTAAAGCGTCCGCGCTGAGAAGGTGGATAAGGAGTTTTGCCGGCGGAGGGCATCATAGGCAGGGGCGCTCCGGGCGTACATCGAACAGGGGGCTTTTCGTACCGGTCCTAGGCGCCTGGCAGGATCGCCGGAGCGGGTGGGGCGGAGCGTCCAGGCCGCTAAACAACAGCATGGGTGCGGTGTCACAGAGAGGCAGGCGAGGTCACGCAGGTAGCGGCCACAGGGGCCGTCGCCTGTGCTGGGGGAAGGGGGCTGGTTGCCGGGGGCGTGAAGCCCCCGGCGGCTGTCAGTGACAGGGGCCGAGGTCGTTCCAGACCTTGCCGCTGAAGTCCGGCCCGGTGAACGCCGGGTTGCCCGGCTCCTGGCCTTGGGTCCACCAGCGGGCGAGGAAGAAGCGCCCGTTGTGGCTGACTTTCTGACCGCCCAGGTAGGCCTTGCTGCGATTCCAGGCAGCTGTGCAGCCGGGCGCCGTTTGCGGTGGGGCGAGGACCGTGACGCTGTGCTCGGCGGTGGCGGTTTTCTGGCCGTTGTCCACGCTCAGGGTGAAGCGGTAGCGGGTGTCCTGCTTGAGCTGCGGGGCGTTGAAGCTGACGCTTGCGCCGTCATGGCTGAAGTCCAGTGCCGGCGTGACTTGCCAGGCAAAGCTCAAGGCTTTGCCTTGTGGGTCGCTGGAGCCCGAGGCATCCAGCAGCACCCGTTCACCGGCGTTGGCCTGGCTACGACCGCTGATCACGGCGACAGGTGGCAGGCTGGCCTCGACTGGCTTGAGGGCAACGGACTTGACCTCGTTGTCGGCACTGAACTCGCCTTTGGCCAGCAGCGCCCAGGCGCTGGTCGGGCTGTCGCCGCCATACACTTCGTAGCCCTTGATGTTGCCGGCGGCATCGTTGTTTTGCCGCGGCAGGTAGTTCAAGGAGGAGAAGCCCCGCTCTGCTCCGAGGTCGATGATGATCTCGTGGGGATAGCGGGCGCTGCCCGAACTCCAGTACGAGCTCGGTTTGCCATCGACGAACCACAGGCTGTTGTCGATGCCGGAGGTCTTGCCGTTGACCGAGTGGACGCGCCAGCCGCTTCTTGGCAGCGGCTTGCCCTTGGCGTCGGCCAGGAGCAGTTCGGCGATGCTGGCGACGTTGCTGCCGTTGATCGACGACGTGGCGACAAAGCGCAGGTAGCGAGCCTGGCTGGTTTCCCGGGTCTTGGCGAAGACATGGCCTTCGAGCAACTGGTCGCTGGCGCTCTTGTTCTTCTCGGCTCGTACCCCGACGTACCAGCGTCCGGGCTTGGGATGATTGACCCCCAGGGCGACGCCATGGTTTTCCAGGGAGCGGTAGTCATAGTCGCTGGCGCTGGGGCGGGCGCCGTGCTTGAGCAGCAGTTGCACCTTGCCCGCGCGTTCATGGCGCGGGCCGTGGTTGATCGACAACGCCAGGCGCTCGGTGCCCTCGGGAATGTCCAGGGCCTCGTAGTGGATCGCGTCCCGTCGCAGGTCGATGGATTTGCTCAGCAGCGGTTGGGCTTCCTCGTGATCCATGGGAATCACCGCCGGGCTGTAGGCGGACATGCGCTGGGCGCCTTCACGCCACAGGCGGGCCATGTTGGCGGTGCCCAGCTGGCCCAGGGGCACGCCCAGGTTGTCCCTGACCTCCGGGTTGGAGTAGTAGCCCACGTGGTTGCCACACAGGATCGTGCCCACCCGGCCGTTGTGGTAGCCGAAACGGTCGCTGCTACCGTCCGAGCAATGATCGCCGCCGATGTTGTGCCCCACCTCGTGGCGGAAGGTGGTGGGGGACTTGATGTTGTTGATCGAGTAGCGGCCGTTGATATTGCCCCAGCCGAGCATGGTGTCGACCCCCGGGGTGCCGACGAAGAACCCGGTCACCAGGTCGGGGCTGTATTGCCGCATGCCTTCGGCGAACAGGGTGCTGACCTTGCGCATGGTGCCGTCGGGGCCGGAGGTGATCGGGTGATCCTCGGCAATCACCTGGGTGCCCACCAGGCGCAGGCGTACCCCTTCGATCTGTGACTGGCGCAAGGCATGGTTGACCGAGGCGACCTGGGCCAGGGCGTAGGCTTCGTGGTCGCCGATGTAGTCGGCGGCGGCCTGGGAGAAACCGGCCAGCAGGTCGATGACGGTTTCGCCCTGGGCGTTGCGGTCGACCTGAAAGCTGCGCTGGCCGTTGCGAGTCTGCAGCAGGTTGGGCTCCTGGGCTTGCTCGGACTGCACATAGTCGATGTTGCCGGGCGCATGGGAGTGCCTGGTTTCGGCGGGGATCAGCGTCTGCTGGCCATTGGCATCGCCGCGAATGGTGGCATTGGGCAGCAGGGCAATGAAGCTGCCGTCGCTGCGGGCAGTGACGATGACATTGCTTTCACCGAATGCCAGACGAGCGGGGCCCTGGGCCCGGCCCACCAGGACCTTGATGTCCTTGAAGCGATCGTCCTGATCCAGGCGCAGGGCGCCGATGCTCAGTCCGGTGGCCTGGGTCAGGCGCTCGGTACTGGCGGCAGGCGCGTTGCGCAGCCTGGGATCGGGGTTCAAGGCCTGGATGTCGATGAACGGGCCGCTGATCACAGCGGCGCTGGCAACGGCAGATGTGGCGGGTGATGTCTCGTCGGCCAGGGCCGGGTTGGCCAAGGGCATGAGCAGGACGGCACCCAGGCCGGCTGCGCGGATGGCGTCGGCCAGGGAAAGGGGAGGCAATGTGCGGTGGGGCATAACCACTCCAGGAAAGGCACAGCGCAGTGCGAAACCTGTTTGGGGAATCGTTGAGTGACAGGCGCTGATGAGGTGTGTTTGGGAGGTTTGCCGGCGCGATGAATCTTATGAATCGACCTGTTGCTTGTACATGTCCGCCAGGCCTTTTCGGTCATGTACGAGGCGGTGGATGGCCGGAGATGCCAAGCGGCGGTCGGGAAAGCAAGCGCGCAAAAGTGCGGTAAACTGCCGGCCATTGCCTCCCTGTGCTGACTTTTTCCTACGGTACCCCCAATGACATTCGCCACTCTTGGCCTGATCGACCCCTTGCTGCGCGCCCTTGAAACCCTCGGCTACCAGACCCCGACCCCGGTACAGGCACAAGCCATTCCGGCGGTGCTGGGCGGTCGTGACCTGATGGCGGCGGCCCAGACCGGCACCGGCAAGACTGCCGGTTTTGCCTTGCCGCTGCTGCAGTTGCTGACCATGGAAGGGCCGAAGGTCGACAGCAACTCGGTGCGCGCGCTGATCCTGGTGCCGACCCGGGAGCTGGCCGAACAGGTCCACGAAAGCGTGCGTCAGTACGCCGAGCACCTGCCGCTGCGCACCTACGCGGTGTACGGCGGGGTCAGCATCAACCCGCAGATGATGAAACTGCGCAAAGGTATCGATCTGCTGGTGGCGACCCCGGGGCGTCTGCTGGACCTGTTCCGCCAGAACGCGGTGAAGTTCAGCCAGTTGCAGACCCTGGTGCTGGATGAGGCCGACCGCATGCTGGATCTGGGCTTCTCCGAGGAGCTCAAGAGCATCTATGCCGCGCTGCCGAAGAAGCGCCAGACCCTGCTGTTCTCCGCCACGTTCTCCGATGCCATCCGCCAACTGGCCGGGCAGATGCTCAACGACCCGCTGAGCATCGAGGTCAGTCCGCGCAATGTGGCCGCCAACACGGTCAAGCAATGGGTGGTGCCGGTGGACAAGAAGCGCAAGCCGGAGCTGTTCAGCCACCTGCTGCGCAAGAACCGCTGGAAGCAGGTGCTGGTGTTCGCCAAGACCCGCAACGGCGTGGATGCGCTGGTGGAAAAGCTTCAGGGCCAGGGCGTGAACGCCGACGGCATCCATGGCGACAAGCCTCAGGCCACGCGCCAGCGCGCCCTGGACCGGTTCAAGGCCAGCGAGATCCAGATCCTGGTGGCCACCGACGTGGCGGCCCGTGGCCTGGACATCGAAGACCTGCCGCTGGTGGTCAACTTCGACCTGCCGATCGTCGCTGAGGACTACATCCACCGCATCGGTCGTACCGGCCGTGCCGGCTCTACCGGTGAGGCGATTTCCCTGGTGTGTGCCGACGAAGTCAACCTACTGTCGGCAATCGAGATGCTCACTCGCCAGACCTTGAAGCGCCATGAAGAGCAGGATTTCGAGCCCGAGCACCGGGTACCGGAAACCGACGCCAGCGGTCAGGTGGTGAAAAAACCGAAAAAGCCCAAGAAACCGAAAACGTCCGGCGGTGGCGGCAAGCGCAACCTGGGCAAGTGGGTGGACAGTGGTGAAGTGGCCGAAGCCCCGGCGGTGAAACCGGTACGCAAGGTCCCGGCGTTCAACACCGGGCCACGCAAGCGCAAGCCTTGATCTGAATTGTGCTGACCTCTTCGCCGGCCAGTCGGCTCCTACAATCCCCCGTAGGAGCCGGCTGGCCGGCGAAGCTATTTATGGCCGGTGTTGCAGCCACTCCAGCATTCCCAGCCCGGCCCGACGGCCGCTGGCAAAGCAGGCGGTTAGCAGATAACCGCCGGTGGGGGCTTCCCAGTCGAGCATTTCCCCGGCGCAGAACACCCCGGGCAGTTGCTCCAGCATCAGTCTTTCATCCAGCGCTTCGAAGGCGACGCCGCCGGCGCTGCTGATGGCTTCGTCCAAGGGCCGTGGGCGTACCAGGGTCAAGGGCAGTGCCTTGATCGCCGCCGCCAGGCGCGCCGGATCGTTGAAGGTGTCGGCGCCCGTCAGCTCCCGCAGCAACCCCGCTTTCACCCCCTCGATCCCCAACTGACTCTGCAGGTGCTTGGCCATGGAGCGCGAGCCACGCGGCTTGGCCAGGGCGGCCTGGACCTTGTCCCAAGGCTTGCCCGGCAGCAGGTCGATATGAATGGTGGCTTTCCCGTGTTGGTGGATGCTGTCGCGGATCGGCGCCGACAGGGCATAGATCAGACTGCCTTCGATACCGCTGGCAGTGATCACGCATTCCCCCAGCCGGGGGATGTCGTCATTGAGGCCAATGGCCACGTTCTTCAGCGGCGCCCCGGCGAATTTGCTGCGCAGCAACTCGCTCCAGGCACTGACCTCGAACCCGCAATTGCTTGGTTGCAAGGGGGCTACCTGCACTCCGCGCTGTTGCAGCAGGGGCAGCCACGCTCCATCGGAACCCAGGCGCGACCAACTGCCACCGCCCAGTGCCAGCAGGGTGGCATCGGCCTCTACCGCGCGCTCGCCTTCGGGGTGCCGGATGCGCAGGCTGCCGTCGGCATTCCAGCCCAGCCAGCGGTGCCGGGTGTGGATAACCACCCCGGCGTCGCGCAGGCGCTTGAGCCAGGCGCGCAGCAGCGGCGCGGCTTTCATGTCGGTGGGGAAGACCCGTCCCGAGCTGCCGACGAAGGTGTCGATACCCAGGCCGTGAATCCATTGGCACAAGGCCTCGGCGCCGAACTCGCGCAGCAGCGGGGCGATGTGCGGGGCTCGCTCGGCATAGCGCGAGAGGAAGGCCGGGTAGGCTTCGGAGTGGGTGATGTTCATGCCACCGACCCCGGCCAGGAGGAACTTGCGGCCCACCGATGGCATGCCGTCGTACAGATCGACCCGAACGCCGGCCTGGCTCAGTACCTCGGCAGCCATCAGGCCGGCGGGACCGCCGCCGATGATCGCGACGTGGGAAGTAGGGGAGGGGGACATCAAAAAGCCTAGAAAATGGGAGGGGTGGTTATTGTAAGCACTGCTCGGGAACAGCAGTTGCTGGATGAGTTGCCGGCCATTGGTACAACGTCATGACCGGCAGTAACCAAGTCCTTGACTAAATCTGCACGAACCCCGTAAACGCATGATGCAGTCGCGCCGGCCAGTGCAGTCTTCATCTAAAACTACCGGTACCCATCTGGGTTATTCGACTGCCAACGCCACGTATCCTCCATCATCTCCTTCAACCCGAGCTCCGCCTTCCAGCCCAGATCCTGAAGTGCCTTGGACGGGTCTGACCAGCATTGCGCAATGTCGCCTTGGCGACGTGGGGAGAACGTGTGGGGAATGCTGCAGCCAGAGGCGTCCTCGAAGGCCTGGATCATCTCCAGTACTGAGTAACCCACCCCAGTCCCGAGGTTCCAGGCATTTATACCGGTGTGCTGGGAAATGTAGTTCACGGCTGCTACGTGCCCTTTGGCAAGATCAACGACATGAATGTAGTCCCGAACACCGGTGCCATCGGGGGTCGGATAGTCGTTGCCATAGATGGAAAGCCTTTCGAGTTTTCCCACTGCGACACGGCTTATGTAGGGCAGTAGATTTTCCGGCAGGCCGTTGGGGTCCTCGCCCAGAAGTCCACTCTGATGTGCGCCCACCGGATTGAAGTAGCGCAGCAGGGCAACTGACCAGCGTGGATCGGCAGTTGCCATATCCTGCAGCATCTTTTCGACCATTAACTTGGAGGTGCCATAGGGGTTGGTAGGTGTTCCCAGCGGGCAGCTCTCGACAATCGGTATCTGCACCGGGTCGCCGTACACTGTGGCGGAGGAACTGAACACCAGGCGGTAGACGCCTGCGGTGGCCATGGCCTGGCACAAGGTGATGCTGCCACTCACGTTGTTCTGATAGTAGGACAAGGGCTGCTTTACGCTCTCACCGACGGCTTTCAGGCCAGCGAAGTGCAGTACCACATCAATCTCGTGCTGGGTAAAAATACGGTCAAGGATGGCGCGGTCGCAAACATCACCTTGAACAAATACAGGGGGGCTACCGGTAATTTGTTGCACGCGCTGTAGCGAGAGCATGGAACTATTGCACAGGTTATCCAGAACCACCGCCTCGTGGCCTGCTTGAAGCAATTCCAGCAATGTGTGTGAACCGATATACCCTGCACCGCCAGTTATTAAGAACCGCATAGTTATGAGCCTGTTTCAAGTGAGTGCTGACAGTCCGGCCGCAGTATTATCTGGATCTGATGGTGGATTTTGAAAAATGATACAGCACTGCCAATAGGTTTTTAACGCTTTCATTCTGACAACATAATAAAATTTGCTCGCGTCAAGCCCGATGTCCAGTGCGCTTGTCAGATCGCGAGATCTTGCTTTTGATCACTCGCAAACGTGGTCCCCTCACACAAATACACGGTGATGTCCCGGAAAAAGCGCTCGACCATGTTCATCCAAGAGCTGAACGTCGGGGGGGAGTGCACTTGGAAGTGTTTATGTTTTTCCAGCAACGCTTTCATATTGGGATGTTTGTGGGTGGTGTAGTTGTCGGTAATCAAATGCAGTTGTAGATGCTTGGGTATTTCTCGATTGATCTTCTTGAGAAACTTCCAGCCACTGTTGATGCCGATGTTGATATTCAATATTCCTAATCAAATGCCCCTGAAGTGAGTCCAGGCCGTGAACAGCGTGGCGGTGCCATGACGCAGATAATCGTGCGACTGCATGATGCTTCGGCAACTCCATCGAGCTTTACCGATGTGAGGTTGAGTGACTGGCTCAAGGACGCGACGCACAGCTTCGCGGGGCAGAAAAGGTTTACGGCCCCACCTGGCTTATCGAGCAAACCGTTATCTGGCAACGAGTGCGGGCGTCGAAAAACGCCAGGGAGGTGTGTCGCTACCCTGATCAAAAAACAGACACCGCTCTACAAGCCTTGCAGAGCAAGGGATCTAGCGCCTTTCACTCAGGTTATCCACAGGCAGCTCCACAGGTATTGGGGGTAAGCGATCCACAACAACATGACCGTCTGGTGACATTGATCAAAAAACAGGCGATAGCCTTGAAGCCCCGTAGAGCAAGGGCTGTAGAGGCTTTCTCCCAGGTTATCCACAAGCGGCTCCACAGTGGATGTGGGTAAGGCCGCAAGGGCTCAGTAGCAGCCTGACGACTCCCAGACGCGTTGTGCGCTGTGGTGGAGGATGCCGTGGCGTCGGGCCAGGGCCTGGCGATTCTTGCTGTAGCCGCCGCCGATCACGCCGACCACCGGGATGTCGCGGCCCAGGCAGTGGCGCATGACCCGCTCGTCACGCTCGGCCAGGCCGGCATCGGTGAGCTTGAGGTAGCCCAGGGCATCGTCCTGGTGCACGTCGACCCCGGCGTCGTAGAGCACCAGATCTGGCTGATACAGGGGCAGTAGGTAGTTGAGAGCGTCGTCCACCACCTTGAGGTAGTCGGCGTCGCCCATGCCCATGGGCAGCGGGATATCCCAGTCGCTCTGGGCCTTGCGTGCGGGGAAGTTCTTTTCACAGTGCAACGAGACGGTCACCGCGTCGGGGGTATGTTGCAGGATCCGAGCGGTGCCATCGCCCTGATGCACGTCACAGTCGAAGATCAAAACCCGCCCCACCCGCCCGCTTTGCAGCAGGTAATGGCTGATCACGGCCAGGTCGTTGAAGATGCAGAACCCCGCCGGGTAGTCGTAGTGGGCGTGGTGGGTGCCGCCGGCCAAGTGGCAGGCCAGGCCATGTTGCAGCGCCTTTTCGGCCGTCAGCAGGGAGCCGCCGACAGCGCGCACCGTGCGCCGGGCCAGGGCTTCGCTCCAGGGCAGGCCGAGACGCCGCTGGTCTTCCCGGGACAACTCGCCGCTCATGTAGCGTTCGATATAGCCAGGGTCGTGGGCCAGGGCGAGGATTTCGGCCGGGCACAGCTCGGGGCGCAGCAGATCGGCATCGTGGGTCAGGCCACTGTCCACCAGGTGGTCGCGCAGCAGGCGGAACTTGTCCATGGGAAAGCGGTGCTCCGCCGGGAACTCGGGGCTGTAGTCGTCGTGATAGATCAGTGGCAATGACATGGCATTTTCTTAGAGGAACCCGTGAAGGATCCTACCAGCGATGTAGACTTGCACCCACGGAAACGGAGGGGCCTGATGGAGCCAATACTGCAACTCGAAAGCGCGCGTCTGCTGCTGCGCCAGTGGCGTGACGATGATTTGCCGGCATTTGCCGCGATGTGTGCCGATCCGCAGGTCATGCGCTACTTTCCCGCGCCCTTGAGTCGTCTGGAAAGTGCCGCGCTGATCGGGCGCATACGCGGGCATTTCGCCGAACATGGCTTTGGCCTCTGGGCGCTTGAGCGTAAGGATAACGGTGCCTTTATCGGCTTTACCGGGCTGCTGGAGGTGGGCTTCGAAGCGCCCTTTACCCCTGCGGTGGAGATCGGCTGGCGCCTGGCCCGGGAACACTGGGGCCTGGGGTATGCCAGCGAAGCGGCCTGGACTGCCTTGCGTTGCGCGTTCGATCGACTGGCCCTGGACGAAGTCGTGGCCTTCACCACCCGCAATAACCTGCCGTCGCAGAAAGTCATGCAGGCCATTGGCATGCATCACGCGGCCCAGGAGGATTTCGAACACCCTAAACTCGCCGCCGATCATCCGTTGCGCGAGCATGTGCTGTACCGCATTACCCGCGAACAATGGCTGGAAACCTTGCATGGATAGCAGGCGCGCACGTTTAGAATGTGCCGACGAGATACCTGGCCCCAATTGATATCACCGCCGCAGCCGAGATTGCGCGGTGTTGCCCTGTGTGAGGAGAGTCTGAATGAGTCATGTGCTGGATGATCTGGTCGATCTGTTGACCCTGGAAGCCATTGAAGAAAACCTGTTTCGCGGTCGCAGCCAGGACCTGGGTTTTCGCCAGCTGTTTGGCGGCCAGGTGCTCGGCCAGTCGTTGTCCGCGGCCAGTCAGACGGTAGAGGAAGCACGCCACGTGCATTCCATGCACGGCTACTTCCTGCGTCCCGGCGACGCCGCCTTGCCAGTGGTCTACCAGGTGGATCGGGTGCGCGACGGTGGCAGCTTCAGCACCCGGCGGGTGACGGCGATTCAGAAGGGCAACCCGATCTTCACCTGCAGTGCTTCCTTCCAGTACGACGAAGAAGGCTTCGAGCACCAGAACAGCATGCCCCAGGTGGTCGGGCCGGAGAACCTGCCGTCGGAACTGGAAATCACCACCCAGCGTGCGCACCTGATTCCCGAGCACATGCGCGAGAAGCTGCTGTGCCCCAAGCCCATCGAAGTGCGCCCGGTGACCGAGAAGGACCCGTACAACCCGCAGCCGATGGACCCGGTGAAGTACGTCTGGTTCCGCGCCGACGGCGCCCTGGCGGACATCCCGGCCCTGCACAAGTACCTGCTGGCCTACGCGTCGGACTTCGGCTTGCTGACCACCTCGATGCTGCCTCATGGCAAGTCGGTGTGGCAGAAGGACATGCAGGTCGCCAGCCTCGATCACGCCCTGTGGTTCCACGCCGACCTGCGGGCCGACGACTGGCTGCTGTACGCCATGGACAGCCCCTGGGCCGGTAACTCCCGGGGCTTCTCCCGGGGCAGCGTGTTCAACCGTGCCGGTCAACTGGTAGCCTCGGTGACTCAGGAAGGGTTGATCCGTCATCGCAAGGATTGGGCATGAGTCTTTCAGACATAGAACATTGGGTGTTCGACATGGACGGCACCCTGACCATCGCCGTGCATGATTTCGCGGCGATCCGCCAGGCGCTGTCGATTCCTCCGGAGGACGACATCCTCACTCACCTGGCGGCCTTGCCGGCAGAGGAGTCTGCGGCCAAGCACGCCTGGCTGCTGGAGCACGAGCGCGACCTGGCCCTGGGTTCGCGCCCGGCGCCGGGTGCGGTGGAACTGGTGCGGGAACTGGCCGGACGCGGTTATCGCCTGGGCATCCTCACCCGCAATGCCCGGGAGCTGGCCCACGTGACCCTGGAGGCCATCGGCCTGGCGGACTGCTTTGCCGAAGCTGATGTGCTGGGGCGCGATGAGGCCCCGCCCAAACCCCATCCCGGTGGTTTGCTGAAACTGGCCGAGGCTTGGGATGTGGCGCCGCAGCGCATGGTCATGGTCGGTGACTACCGCTTCGACCTGGACTGCGGGCGTGCCGCGGGAACGCGCACGGTGCTGGTGAACCTGCCGGACAACCCCTGGCCGGAGCTGACCGACTGGCATGCCCGGGATTGCGCGCAGTTACGCGAACTGCTGTCGGCCTGAGGGCCTGTTCGCTGATAAGTCGGTTCTTACCCGTCCCGTAGGAACCGCCTTGCCGGCGAAAGCGCCATTTCAGACAGCGCCTTTCTCTACTTGAACAGCGCCGCCTGCCCTGCGGGGGAGGTGAACATCTTGTCGCCGTCATGCCCGACCCCGGGCACTTCCACCAGCCGTTGTGGCAAGCCTTGCGGGTGACGCCGCATCAGGTAGTCGAAGTAGTTGTGCCCGCGAATCAGCCGGTAGGCGCCCTGGGTCTCGGCCGCGCAGCTCTTGTCCAGGGCCGGGTGGTTGGGGTCGATGTCCTGCTGGCCCAGCAGGTAGGTGATGTGGCGTATCACGTAGCCTTGTTCGAGCTGCGCCGGGGATGGGGCGCTGGCATAGGCCGGGAGCCGGTTCAGGCCATATTTCCAGTCGTTGAACCCCGGGCAACTGGCCGGCTCGAAAGCCACCGGGCGCGTTGCATCGAAGTAGGCGTAGGACGACGGATTGGCGATCACGTAGCGCAGTTCGATTCCGGACTGCTTCAGCTCGGCATGTTGCCCTGTGGTCAGGGCATAGCGCTGCACCACCTGGGCGCCGCCGGAGTGGCCGGCAATCACCACTTCCTTGAGTGCAGGAAAGAACTGGCGGTCCTGCAGACGCTGGAGGACGGCATCCAGTACCGCGTAGGAGCTGATGGCCACGGGGCCGGCAGCAGGTTCGCCGGCCATCCAGTCATTACCTTTCCAGCGCAGTAGCGCGTCCGGTAGCTGATGGCGGGCGATGTCACTCTGGTTGAGAAACTGGGGGGCAATCACCAGGGTTGCGGCGCTTTGCCCTGCTTGTCGTGAAGCACTTTCGCCGCTCTTGAGGTAAGTCTGGGCGTTGCGCAGCCGACCGTGAACCATGATCAGCGCGCGCTGCACCCCAGGCAGTGGCTGGCGCCAGTCCTGGCTCAGGCCCAGGGCCAGTTGCCCGCCCTCCAGGGGCAGGCGTTCGGGGCTGACGACCTTGACTGTGTGTTCCGCGGCCTGGGCGCCCAGGCAGCCCAGGCACAGTAATGCCGCCAGCAGTCGGCCCATCTACAGGCTCTTGGCGGCGAAGGTGTCGCACTGGCCAACCTGGCCCTGGCTGAAGCCGGTCTTGAACCAGCGCACCCGTTGCGCCGAGGTGCCGTGGGTGAAGGAGTCCGGTACGACCCGGCCCTGGCCCTGTTGCTGCAGTCGGTCGTCACCGATGGCATTGGCAGCGTTCAGGGCTTCTTCCACATCCCCGGGCTCCAGCCAGTTCAGGCGCTTCTGCCCATGGTAGGCCCAGACCCCAGCCAGACAGTCGGCCTGCAATTCCTGGCGCACCAGTAGACCGCCGTCACCTTCCATTTGCCGGCCTTGCTGGCGTGCGGCCTGCATTTTCGCCGAGACCCCCAGCAGGGTCTGTACGTGGTGCCCGACTTCATGGGCAATCACGTAGGCCTGGGCGAAGTCGCCGGCAGCGGAAAAGCGCTGGGCCATCTCGCGGAAGAAGTCCATGTCCAGGTACACCTGCTGATCGGCAGGGCAATAGAAGGGGCCGCTGGCAGAGGTGGCGGAGCCGCAGGCGGAGTTGACCCGGCCACGGAACAGAATCAGCTTGGGCGCCTGATACTGGCGGCCGGCCTGCTGGAAGATCTGGCCCCAGGTGTCTTCGGTGTCGCCGAGGATGGCGCGGACGAACTCCGCCTGCTCGTCATTGGCCGGTGGGCTCTTGCGCGCCTGGGTGGTAGCCGGGGCCGAAGTCTGGCCGCTCTGGCCCACCAGTTGACCGAGGATCTGCAGCGGGTCCTGGCCGGTGGCCCAGCCGATACCGACGATCAGGATGATCGCCGTCAGGCTCAGCCCCTTGCCACCGCCAAAACGCAGGCCGCCGCCACCACCGCCGCCACCGCTGTCATTTCGCGCATCCACGACGTTGTCGCTGCGTCGGCCTTTTTTCCAAAGCATGGGGGAGTCCTCGTTTTTTCTGCTGGTCAGTGTTGCTGCTGGCAGGCAGCGGCGCCAGTCCGGTCGTCAGGGATTTTTGCGCACGCTACCATGGCCCGATCGCGGATCTCTCCGCTCCTGGCGCATTCGGGGCTTCCTATTGAACATCGATACCCGCATCAAATTCCGTCACTTGGTGTGTTTTCTTGAAATGGCCCGCCAAGGCAGCCTGGCGCGGGCCGCCGACGTGCTGTCGGTGAGCCAGCCGGCAATGTCGAAAACCCTCAAGGAACTGGAGGAGCTGCTGGACACTCGGCTGTTTGCCAGGAGCAAGGCCGGGCTCAGCCTGACCGAAGCCGGGCGAGCCTTCCTGCGCTATGCAGGGCCTTCGGTGCAGGCCCTGCGCGAAGGCGTCAGCAGTTTGCGCGGCGGCGAATACGCCGCCGGGCTGGTGCGCATCGGCGTGTTGTCCACGGTGGAAAGCCTGCTGCTGCCGGAGGTGATGCGGCGCCTGCACCAGCGGCATTCGGCGTTGACCGTGAGTGTGCTGACCGGCCCCAGCGCTCATCTGCTTTCGCAACTGCGAGTCGGTGACCTGGATCTGGTGGTTGGCCGCATGACCGAGAGTCCGGAGATCCACGGCCTGAGCTTCGAGCACCTGTACAGCGAATCCATGACCCTGGTGGCCCGCCCCGAGCATCCCCTGGCGGCCGGGCCCCTGGATCGCGATGCGCTCAGCGCCTATCCGCTGGTACTGCCCCTGGCTGGCACCAGCATTCGCAAGCACGCCGACAGCCTGTTCATTCAGTGCGGTATCGCCCAGTCGCAACAACGCCTGGAAACCCTGTCGGTGGCCCTGAGCCGGCGCTACACCCTGTCCAGCGATGCGCTGTGGATAGCGCCACTGGATGCGGTGCGCCTGGATCTGGCCAATGGCGAGTTGCAGGAGCTGGATCTGGGCCTGCGCGAGCCCGGCGGTTCGGTGGGTATCTCCAGCAATGCCAGCCTGCCGCTGTCCCTGGCGGCGCAATGGGCGGTGGACGTGCTCAGGGAAGTGGGGCGGGCCTATCACGAGGGCAGTTATCCATAACCTTTTGGTTATGGATGGCGGGCGGCTTTTCAATTTTCCCCACTCCTGGTTTGTTTGAAACTGCGCCGGCTGCGCTCCATAAATCAAACAACAGGAGATCGACATGTCTGATGCAGACAACAGTCGCTTCGTGATTCGCGACCGTAATTGGCACCCCAAGGCCCTGACCCCCGACTACAAGACCTCCGTCGCCCGCTCGCCGCGCCAGGCACTGGTGAGCATTCCGCAATCGGCCAGTGAAACCAGCGGCCCGGACTTCTCCCACTTGCGCACCGGGCGTTTTGATAACGACTTGCTGCTCAACTTCAACCACGGCGGCTTGCCGATCGGGGAGCGGATCATCGTTTCCGGGCGAGTCTGCGATCAATACGGCAAGCCGATCCCCCACACCCTGGTGGAGATGTGGCAGGCCAACGCCGGTGGCCGCTACCGGCACAAGAACGACCGCTACCTGGCGCCCCTTGATCCGAACTTCGGCGGCGTCGGCCGAGCCCTCACCGACCGTGACGGCTACTACAGCTTCCGCACCATCAAGCCCGGGCCTTACCCATGGCGCAACGGTCCCAACGACTGGCGTCCGGCGCATATCCACTTCTCCATCAGCGGCCCGTCGATTGCCACGCGGCTGATCACCCAGCTGTATTTCGAAGGCGACCCGTTGATCCCGCTGTGCCCGATCGTCAAGTCCATCGCCAACCCGGACGCGGTGCAGAGTCTGATCGCGCGCCTGGACATGGGCAGCGCCAACCCCATGGATTGCCTGGCCTACCGCTTCGACATCGTGCTGCGCGGCCAGCGCAAGACCCACTTCGAAAACTGCTGAGGAGCCTGCCATGCCTGTTCAATTGCTGCCTGAAACCCCCTCGCAAACGGCCGGCCCCTATGTGCACATCGGCCTGGCCCTGGCGGCGGCGGGAAATCCGACCCGTCCCGAGGAGATCTGGAACCAGATGGCCAAGCCCGATGCGCCGGGCGAGCGGATTCTGCTGATCGGCCATGTGTACGACGGCAACGGCCACCTGGTGCGCGACTCCTTCCTGGAGTTCTGGCAGGCCGATTCTGCCGGGGTCTACGACCCGGTGTTCGACACGGAAAAGCCCTTCAACTGCTTTGGCCGCACCGCCACCACCTTCGATGCCGGGGAATGGACCCTCCATACCGTCAAGCCCGGGGTGGTGAACAACGCCGCCGGCGTGCCGATGGCACCGCACATCAACCTGTCGCTGTTTGCCCGGGGCATCAACATCCACCTGCATACCCGGCTGTACTTTGCCGACGAGCCGGAGGCTAACGCCCAGTGCCCGGTGTTGAACCTGATCGAGCAGCCGCAACGTCGGGAAACCCTGCTGGCCCACCCCTGTGAAGTGAACGGCCAGCGCGCCTACCGCTTCGATATCCGCATTCAGGGTGAGGGCGAGACGGTGTTCTTCGATTTTTGACCCAGCGTCCCGCCACCGATGGCAAGTTTCGGTCCTGACTGGTTTATGGAAGGTTGTTCCAAAAAATAGCCGGGCTCGGCTAATCTGCGCACAAGACGTTGTGCCGGGCCCCAAGGTCCGGCCTCGTCGCTTCTGGGCGGTCATCGAACCCTGCCGCGCAGTTCCCCAACCGGCCCGTTGTCACTAGAATCGGCCAAATTTTGTCGGGACCCGACCATGGCTGGCAGTCAAATCGAACGCGTCTTCAGCGTTCTCGAACGTCTTACCGGTGATCCCCGCGGCCTGCCGTTGCAGACCCTGGCGGAACAACTGGAGATCCCCAAAAGTGCAACCCATCGCCTGCTGGCGGAGTTGATTCGCCTGGGCTACGTGCGCCAGAACCCGGACAACCTGCGTTACCAGCTGTCCACCCGGCTGGTGGCCATGGGCTTTCGCTACCTTGCGGTCAGCGGTGCCGACATTGTCCAGCCGGTACTCGATCGTCTGGCCCAGGAGTCCGGCGAGCTGGTACGCCTGGGGGTGATCGAAGGCGAGCGCCAGACCTGGATCGCCAAGTCCCAGGGCGCCCGTTCCGGCCTGCGCTACGATCCGGACATGGGCCGCGAGGCGCCGCTGTTCTACACCGCTTCCGGGCATGCCTGGCTGGCCACGCTGAGTGACGCCGAGGCGTTGTCGCTGGTGGAACGCCAGGGTGTGGAGCCCCCGGCGGACCTGGGGCCCAATGCACCGCGCTCGAACATCGAGTTGCTGGAGCGCCTGCGTCTGGCCCGCGAGCAGGGCTATGCCTGGGTCGAAGAAAGCTCGGCGGTCGGCACCTCGGCGATTGCCGCGGTGGTGCGCCATCCCATCGATGGCCGGGTGGTGGGGGTGCTCAGCATCGCCGGTCCCAGCGCGCGCCTACCGTTGGCGCGGCTGCATGAACTGGCGCCGTTGCTGCTGCGATTTGCCGAAGAGCTGTCGGCCGCCAGCCAGGCTTCCGAACTGTTCAACCTGTAGCCGCTGCCGAGCCTGCGAGGCTGCGCAAAGGCCCGCAGGGCCTTGCCTGGCGATCTACCGTCGAGCAGGTAGTGGCCTTGATATCTCCGCGTCTGTTGCACAGCCGTTCGCAGCCTGCGGCAGCGGCTACAAAGGCTTCGGTATGGCCTTGTCCTCTGTAGCCGCTGCCGAGCCTGCGAGGCTGCGCAAAGGCCCGCAGGGCCTTGCCTGGCGATCTACCGTCGAGCAGGTAGTGGTCTTGATACCGCCGCGTCTGTTGCACAGCCGTTCGCAGCCTGCGGCAGCGGCTACATAGGCTTCGGTATGCCCTCTGTAGCCGCTGCCGAGCCTGCGAGGCTGCGCAAAGGCCCGCAGGGCCTTGCTTGGCGATCTACCGTCGAGCAGGTGGTGGCCTTGATACCGCCGCGTCTGTTGCACAGCCGTTCGCAGCCTGCGGCAGCGGCTACACGAGCCTCGGCTCGGCACAAAGCCGTTCGATAATCGGACGGTATTTTTTATCCCTCTTGTATGAAAATGGAACTGAGTTCTAAATATTTGGAATTCATTGTCCCTATAACAATCACAAGAGGATCTTCCATTGAACCCGCCACTGCGCATTGCCCTGATCGGCGTCGGCAACATGGGGCAGCAGCACTACCAGCACCTCAAGACCCTGGCCGAGGCCCGGCTGTGCGCCGTGGCCGATCCCGGACCCCAGGCGCAAGCCATTGCCGGGCAATGGCAGGTGCCGCATTTCAGCGATCACCGGACCTTGCTCAAGGACGTGCGCCCGGATGCGGTGATTGTCGCCAATCCCAACAACCTCCACGTCAGCACGGCCCTGGATTGCCTGGCCGCAGGCGTGCCGGTGCTGCTGGAAAAACCCGTGGGTGTGCACCTGGATGAAGTGCGCGAGCTGGTGGCGGCATCGCGCAACACGGGCGTGCCGGTGCTGGTGGGCCACCATCGACGACACAACCCGTTGATCGCCCGTGCCCATGAACTGGTGCACAGCGGCGCCTTGGGTCGCCTGACCAACGTCACCGCGCTCTGGCAGTTGCGCAAACCCGAGAGCTACTTCGATATTCCCTGGCGCCGCGAGGCCGGGGCCGGCATGTTGCTGACCAACCTGATCCACGACCTGGACCTGTTGCGCCACCTGTGTGGCGAAGTGCGACAAGTGCAGGCCATCACCAGCAACAGCGTGCGCGGCTACGCCAACGAAGATTGCGCCGCGGTGCTGTTGCAGTTCGACAACGGCGCCCTGGGCAGCCTGACCGGTTCCGATGCCGCGGCCGCGCCCTGGAGCTGGGAGCTGGATGCCGGGGAGAACCCGGTGTACCCGCGCCAGGCCGATCAGCCTTGCTACCTGCTGGCCGGCACCGAGGGCGCGCTGAGCATTCCCCAGCTCAAGCGCTGGCATTACGCCGAAGCCGGGGAGGGTTGGCATCAACCCTTACTGATGCAGCAGGAAGCCTTTGATCCGGGCGAGGCCCTGCGCTTGCAATTGCTGCACTTCGTCCAAGTCGCCCGCGGCGAAGTCGCGCCCCTGGTCAGTGCCGCCGATGCCGCGCGCACCCTGGCGCTGGTTGAAGCGATTCGCCAGGCCGCGGCCACGGGTCGCGCCTGCACCCCCACCCCGATTGAGTGAACGACTGATGAGTGAGCGGATTTTTTCCCTGGCCAGCCTGACCGTGCTGGAGCTATCGCCACCGGAGATGGTGGAGGTGGCGGCCCGGGCCGGCTACAGCCATGTCGGCCTGCGCCTGGAACCGGCGACCCCGGAGGAGCATCACTTCCCGCTGGTGGCGGATGCCGGCTTGCGTCGCCAGACCCTGGCGCGCCTGCGCGATAGCGGCGTGCGGGTGCTGGATGTGGAGATCCTGCGGCTCAAGCCGCAGACCCGGGTGGGGGACTTCGAAGCGCTGCTGGCGGTGGGCGCCGAGTTCGCCGCCAGCGAGTTGCTGGTGGCGGGCAATGACCCGGACGAGGCGCGCATGACCGACAACTTCGCCGCCCTGTGCGATCTGGCGCGGCAGTACGGGTTGCACCCGCACCTGGAGTTCATGCCCTGGACCGACGCGCGCAACCTGGAGCAGGCCGTGCGGGTGGTGGAAAACGCCGGTCGTGACAATGGCTGCATCCTGGTGGACGCCTTCCATTTCGACCGTTCGGGTTCGCGTCTGGCGGACCTGGCCAAGGTCGCTCCGGCGCGCCTGCGTTACGCGCAGTTGTGCGACGTGGCCGGGCCGCGTCCGGACGACATGCAGGAGATCCTGCGCCAGGCCCGTAACGAACGGCGTTTTCCGGGGCAGGGCGATTGTGATCTGGCGGGGTTGCTCAAGTGTCTGCCGCCGGAGTTGCCCCTGAGTCTGGAAATTCCCACGGTGCAATTGCTCGAACAGGGCGTGAGTGCCTTGCAGCGGGCACAGATGGCGCTGGATGCAACTCGCGCGCTGCTGGCCAGGACCTGAGTCGGCGGGAGGGCTTTCGCCGGCCAGCGGGTTCCTGCGCCTATCCGCTCGGTGCCGGCTGGCCGCGAAGCCGTGTCTTCAATCACCCCAAGGAATGCCCATGACCCGCAGCACGCCCCTTTCCGGGATCAATCAGCCTTTCAAGGGCATCCTGCTGATCGTCCTGGCGACCTTTCTGTTCGCCAGCCACGATGCCCTGTCCAAATACCTCTCGGGGTTCTTCCCGGTGATCATGGTGGTTTGGGCCCGATACCTGGTCCATACCTTGCTGATGGCCGGGATCTTCCTGCCGCAATCCGGCCTGCGGGTGCTGCGCAGCAAGCGACCGCTGCTGCAAGTGCTGCGGGCCTTGTGCCTGCTCAGCACCAGCTTGCTGTTCACCTCGGCACTGCTGTTCATTCCCCTGGCCGAGGCCACGGCGGTCAACTTTCTCGCGCCGGTGCTGGTCACCGCGTTGTCGGTGCTCTTGCTCGGCGAGCAGGTGACCCGAGGCCAGTGGCTGGCGGTGATCTGCGGTTTTGTCGGGGTGCTGATCATCGTCCACCCGGGCGGTGAACTCTTCACGCCGGCGGTGTTGCTGCCGTTCTGCTCGGCGCTGTTCTTCTGCTTCTATCAGTTGCTGACGCGCAAGCTGGCCGAGCATGACAGCCCCACCACCAGCAACTTCTTCGCCGGGCTGTGCAACACCCTGGTGATGAGTGCGCTGGTGCCGTTCTTCTGGCAGCCCCCGGGCTTTGTCCATGGCGTGCTGATGCTGGCGCTGGGGGCCTGTGGCATGTGCGCCCACCTGTTCCTGACCCAGGCCTTCCGTCACGCGGCGCCGGCGCTGCTGGCGCCGTTCGGCTATTGCCAGATTGTCTTTGCCGGGCTACTGGGCTGGCTGCTGTTCAACCACACGCCGGATGCGATTACCCAAGTGGGCATCGCCGTGATCTGCCTCAGCGGGCTGGCGGCGGCCTGGCAGCAACGCCGCCGCTGAGACGACTCAGAAGCGGAAGCGCACCACCAGGTTCTGCAGGCCGGCCGCCAGGTGCGACAGCTCCTGGCTGGTGGCGTTGGTGCGCGTGGCGGCGTCGGCGCTTTCCAGGGACAGGTCGCGGATGTTCAGCAGGTTGCGGTCCACTTCACGGGCCACCTGGGCCTGTTCTTCCGAGGCACTGGCGATCACCAGGTTGCGCTCGTGGATCTGCTCCATGGCCCGGGTGATTTGCCCCAGGGCCAGCCCGGCCTGTTCGGCGATGGACAGGGTCTGGGCCACCCGCTGACTGTTGCCGTGCATGGACTGCACCACGCTGTCGGTGTCGCCCTGGACCCGGCCGATCATCTGTTCGATTTCCTGGGTCGACTGCTGGGTGCGATGGGCCAGGGCCCGCACTTCGTCTGCCACTACGGCAAAACCACGCCCGGCTTCACCAGCCCGCGCGGCCTCGATGGCGGCGTTCAGGGCCAGCAGGTTGGTCTGTTCGGCAATGGCGCGGATCACGTCCAGCACCTTGCCGATTTCCCGTGACTGCTCGGCCAGGGTCTGCACTTGCTGCAAGGCGGTGCCGACATCGCTGCTCATGGCCTGGATCGAGTCCAGGGTCTCGATCACCCGGGCCTGCCCCTGGGTCGCCTGGGTGGTGGACTGGCGGGTGGTGTCGGAGGTGGACACCGCGTTGCGCGCCACTTCCTCGACGGCCGCGGTCATCTCGTTGACGGCGGTGGCGGCTTGCTCGATTTCGTTGTGTTGCTGCTGCAGGCGGCTGGAGTCCTGGTGGGTGCTCTGGCTCATCTGTTGCGCGGCGGCGGCCAGTTGGGTCGAGGTGCTGCTGATCAGTTGCAGGGTTTCACGCAGGCTCGCCTGCATGCTGGCCAGGGCCTTGAGCAGGCGCGCGGTTTCATCGCTGCCCTCGCTGTGGATCGGGCGGCTGAGATCGCCGGCGGCTACTTGTTCGGCCACGCCCACGGCCTGGCGGATGGGCACGACGATGCTGCGAATCAGCAGCCAGGCCAGGCACAGGGTCAGCAGGGCGACGGCGATCAGGGCGCCGATCACCGTGACTTTGACCTGGGTGTACAGCGCGTCTGCATGCTGGGCCGACTGGCTGACTTCCTCGGCGGTCATGTTCATCAGTTCGGCGAACTGGTCGCCGGTCTGGGTCGAGTAATCCTGGATCCTGCCGTTGAGCAGGGCCGTCATCTCGCTGCTGCGATTGTCCTGGGACAGGGCTTCGTACTGGGCCAGGGCCTGTTGGTAGCTCTTGACCGTGGCGAGGAATGTCTCGTACTGCACCCGGTTGTGATCGCCCACCAGCGGCGCGAACCTGGCCAGGGCCTGGTCGAGCCAGGCTTGCACCTGATGCAGGCGGGCAATGGTGCTTTCCAGCACTTTGGGTTCACGGTTGAGGGCCATGCGCAGGCTCAGCACGCGGATGCTCAGCACGTAGTCGCGCACTTCTCCCAGGTAGCGGGTGCTGGGCAGGGAAATGTTTTCGGTGTGCTGGCCGGTGGCGCGGACTTCGGCCACTTGCTTGAGGGCGAACAGCCCCTGCAGCAGGACCAGCAGGGCAATCACGCCGAAGCTGATCACGGCGCGTTTGGCGATGCTCAGGTTACCCAGCGTCATGGGACGATCTCCGAGTGTGGAAAAACAAAAGGGGGGAGGGTGGCGATAAAAAAAACGCAGGCCCTGGGCGGGCCTGCGTGAAAGGAGCATCAGTCTTCTACGTGAGGAATCTTGCGCGGGGCCATGAAGTACATCCAGGTCAGGGCGATGAAGTACATGGCCGGGATCAGGGTGAACAGCAGGGTGTAGTTGTTGTTGGTGACGGTGAGGATGTGGCCGACGATCTGGGTCATGAACATGCCGCCGATGGCCGCGCACATGCCGCCAAAGCCGAACACGGTGCTCATCATGTGCTTGGGCGTGTAGTCCATCACCAGGCTCCAGATGTTGGCGGTCCAGGCCTGGTGGGCACCGATCCCCAGGGAGATGGCGAACACGGCCAGCCACAGGTTGGCGGTGCCGGCGGCCATGATCACGCCGATGATGCAGCAGGCGAACAGGAACATCGACAGCAGCCGCGCCTTGATCGGGTTCATGCCGCGTCCGATCAGGAACGAGGAGAGGATGCCGCCACCGACGCTGCCGAAGTCGGCGGTCAGGTAGATGATGATCAGCGGGATGCCCATCTGGGTGACGTTGATTCCCAGGTTGTACTGCTGGTTGAGGAACGGCGGCAGCCAGTACAGGTAGAACCAGAACACCGGCGCGGTCAGCGAGTAGGCCAGGGCGAAGGCCCAGGTGCCGCGCATGCGCAGGATGCGGCTGAAGGGCACGCGGGTCGGCTCGGGTTCCACCTGTTGCTGGATATAGGCCAGTTCCGAGGCTTTGACGCTGGGGTGATCTTCCGGGTTGAAGTACTTCAGGCCCCAGAACAGCAGCCAGACGCCGCCCAGTGCCGCCATGCACAGGAACGCCGCTTGCCAGCCCCAGGCGTGGAGGATCAACGGCAGCAGCATGGGGGTGAACATAGCGCCGACGTTGGTCCCGGCGTTGAAGATGCCGGTGGCTACCGCGCGTTCGCCGGCCGGGAACCACAGGCGCGTGGTCTTCACGCAGGCCGGGTAGTTGGCGGCTTCAGTGAGCCCGAGAATGAAGCGGCAGACCATGAAGCCCGCCGCCGAAGTGGCCAGGCCATGAGCGCCGGTGGCCAGGCTCCAGAGCAGCACGGCGAAGAAGAACACCCGTTTCACGCCGACTCGGTCGATCAGGCGCCCTTGCAGCACGAAGCCCACGGCGTAACCGACCTGGAACCAGAAGTTGATATTGGCGTAGTCCATCGCCGTCCAGTTCATTTCCTTGGCCAGGATCGGCTGCATCACGCCCAGTGCGGCGCGATCGATGTAGTTCAGGGTGGTGGCGAAGAACACCAGGGCGAGCATGCCCCAGCGGGTCTTGCCGACGGCCATGGCGCCGCGGATCTTGTCGCCGATGCCGCCGGCAACACTGAGGCTCGGGGCGATGCGAGAGCTTTGGGAAGGAATCATATAGGCCATCCGTTCAGTGACTGACGAGCCAGGGCTCGTCGGAACTCAAGGGCGCGTGATCAATCGTCAGCGAGGGCATGAGCGCCAGGGACTGGGTGATTGATCGGCTGGTTTGGTTCGTCGAGCCGTTGATTGCGGGCCGGCGAACGCCATCGGTACGACGATCCGCTCAGGGCAGTAGCGGGTCGTGATCCAGGGTGCCGATTGAGGCCGTTCCAGGCGCGAGCCAAAGGGATGAGCAGCAGGGCGGGGCGTTGAGTGCAAGCATGAGGATGTACCCGATTTTTAAAATTTTTATGGTGTGTTCTGGGTCTGGGTGATTGAAGCCACGGTTTCTTGGGGCGGCTCAATGTGCTGTCGATGGTGCGCAGTGGCTGAAAAATCGTCAATTCGCCAAGCGGCTTTTTGTTCGATAATCGAACACAAAACTAACTGGTTCGTACACTTTAAATCATGCTGTGGAATAATCCGCAACATCGAATAAAAGGCTCGGGTGCCACCGGCCGTCATCCCCCGGGAGTTCAATCATGCAGCGTTCCATTGCCACCGTTTCCTTGAGCGGCACCCTGCCGGAAAAACTCGAAGCCATCGCCGCCGCCGGCTTCGATGGGGTGGAGATTTTCGAGAACGACCTTCTCTATTACGACGGTAGCCCTCGGGAAATCAGGCAGATGTGCGCCGACCTGGGGATCGCCATCACCCTGTTCCAGCCATTCCGGGATTTCGAGGGCTGCCGTCGCGATCGCCTGTCGCGCAACCTGGAACGTGCCGAACGCAAGTTCGACTTGATGCAGGAGCTGGGCACCGACCTGGTGCTGGTGTGCAGCAACGCCCAGGCCGACAGCCTCGGGGACCGGCAGATTCTCATCGATGATTTGCACCTGTTGGCCGAACGGGCCGCACTGCGTGGCTTGCGCATCGGCTACGAAGCCCTGGCCTGGGGCCGTCACGTGAACACCTATCAACAGGTCTGGGACATCGTGCGCAGCGCCGATCACCCCAACCTCGGAGTGTTGCTGGACAGCTTCCATACCCTGTCGCTCAAGGGCGACCCGACGGCGATTGCCGAGATTCCCGGGGACAAGATCTTCTTCGTGCAGATGGCCGATGCACCGATCCTGGCCATGGATGTACTGGAGTGGAGCCGGCATTTCCGCTGTTTTCCGGGCCAGGGCGAGTTCGATCTGCCGGGCTTTCTGGCGCCGATCATCAAGAGCGGCTACACCGGGCCGCTGTCCCTGGAAATCTTCAACGACGGCTTTCGCGCCGCGCCGCCGCGGGCCAATGCCGCCGACGGCTTGCGCTCCTTGCTGTACCTGGAGGAGAAGACCCGCGAGCGCCTGCTGCAGGAGGCGCAGCCGGTGGCCAACCTGGACACGCTGTTCGCCCCGCCAGCGGTTGAAGCCTATGGCGGCACCGAGTTCCTTGAGTTCGCGGTGGACGATGCCCTGGGCGCCAAGCTGGGGAGCTGGCTGGAACGCCTGGGTTTTGCCAAGGCTGGACAGCATCGCTCCAAGAACGTGAGCCTGATGCGCCAGGGCGATATCAACCTGATCCTCAACTCCGAGCCCTATTCCTTCGCCCACAGCTTCTTCGAGGCCCATGGCCCTTCGGTGTGTGCCACGGCCATCCGGGTCAAGGACAGCGCCAAGGCTCTGGAGCGGGCGGTGGCCTACAAGGGCCAGCCTTATCGCGGGCTTGTAGGCCCCAACGAGCTGGAACTGGCGGCGGTGCGCGAGCCCGATGGCAGCCTGATCTATCTGGTGGACCCGCAGCAGGGCGGCCAGCACCTGTACGACACCGACTTCAACATGCATGACGGTGTGCAGGCCAAGGGCGGCCTCAAGCGTATCGACCACATGGCCATGGCCCTGCCGGCGGACAGCCTCGACAGTTGGGCGCTGTTCTACAAGAGCCTGCTGGATTTCGAGGCCGATGATGAAGTGGTGCTGCCCGATCCTTATGGCCTGGTGAAAAGCCGCGCCCTGCGCAGCCGTTGCAGCTCGATCCGCTTGCCGCTGAACATCTCGGAGAACCGCAACACCGCGATTTCCCACGCACTGTCCAGTTATCGTGGTAGCGGGGTGCATCACATTGCCTTCGACTGCGACGACCTTTTTGCCGAGGTCAGCCGGGCCAAGCAGGCCGGAGTGCCGCTGCTGGATATTCCGCTCAATTACTACGATGACCTGGCGGCGCGTTTTGATTTCGACGACGAGTTTCTCAGCGAACTGGCCTACTACAACGTCCTGTATGACCGCGATGCCCAGGGCGGCGAGCTGTTTCACGTCTACACCGAACCGTTCGAGGGGCGGTTCTTCTTCGAGATCATCCAGCGCAAGAACGGCTACGCCGGCTATGGTGCGGCCAACGTTGCGGTGCGCCTGGCGGCCATGGCCAAGTCTCGCAGTGGCGCGGTGCGCCAGGCCAAGTTGTAGCGCATTGGTAACCGGAGGCGGTAATCCACCGCCTCTGTGCTTTCTTTCGCGACTGGACGCGGCCCATAATCGCCCGCGTGTTCAGTGATGGCCGTGAGCCCAGAATGACAATGACCAGTGAACGCTCGATTGCGTCCGATGAGCCTGCTCTCGAACCGCGCAAGAGTCGCAAGAACAACCCGGAAAAAACCCGCGAGAACATCCTTCAAGAAGCCATTGTCGAGTTCGTCCAGCAGGGACTTTCCGGTGCGCGGGTGGATGCGATCGCCGAGCGCATCCATACCTCCAAGCGCATGATCTATTACTACTTCGGCAGCAAGGAGCAGCTGTACGTCGAAGTCCTGGAAAAACTCTACGGCGATATCCGCAGCACCGAGAGCCGCCTGCATCTGGCCGAGCTGGCGCCGCGGGAGGCGATTCGCCGGCTGGTGGAGTTCACCTTCGACCACCACGACCGCAATGTCGATTTCGTGCGTATCGTCAGCATCGAGAACATCCACAAGGGCGAGTACGTCAAGCAGTCCGGCGTGATCAAGGCGATGAACAACACCATCCTCCATGCCCTGGGCGAGATCCTTGAGCGCGGTGCGCAGGAAGGCGTGTTCCGCAGCGGCCTGGACCCGCTGGACGTGCATTTGCTGATCAGCTCGTTCTGTTTCTATCGGGTGTCGAACCGTCATACCTTTGGCGAGATTTTCCAGATCGACCTGCCGGACGAAGCCATCAAGCAGCGGCACCGGGAAATGATCTGCGAATCGGTGCTGCGCTACCTGCAGGCCTGACCCGGAGCTTTAGGGCCGGGTTGGCTGGTCAGGCGCTGGCTTGCTGGCGAAAGCGTCCGTAAGATCGCCTCGCCACCCCGGCTCTCGCATCATCCCCCACGACAAGGAAGGCACCATGGGTAACCCCGTCCCAACGCTTAAAATCATCCTGATCCTGATGATCGTCGTTGACTCGTTCTGGTTCGGTGAGCGCCTGCTGTCCCTGACCGGTTTCAGCGTGTTCGACTGGCTGCCGAGCTCGCTGATCAATGTAGTGGGCCTGTTCGGCAGTCTGCTGATGATTCTCTTCAACGTGCTGTTGATCGGCCTGCTCGCGCGCCTGCAGCTCAAGCCCGAGTAAACGCAGTACCTGTAGCCGCTGCCGAAGGCTGCGAACGAGCCGCAGGCTCGCCAGCGTCCTGACGGATGCCGAGGCCCCTGCGGGGCCTGTCGCAACCTGCGGCAGCGGCTACAGGCGTATTTCAGCCATTCATGCTGTGGAAGTGCGCCAGCATGCGTTGCGGGTCGGCGCTCTGACCGCTGAACAGCTCGAACGCCTTGACCGCCTGGAACACCGCCATGGTGCCGCCGTCCAGGGTTCGGCAACCCAGGGCGCGGGCATTGCGCAGCAGCTCGGTTTCCAGTGGGAAGTAGACGATCTCGGCGACCCACAGCTCCGCCCGCAGCAGTTCCACCGGCACCGGCGTGCCCGGCAGCTTGGCCATGCCCATGGGCGTGGTGTTCACCAGGCCGTCGGCGCTCGCCAGGGTGCTGGGCAGGTCGGTGCCGGCCTTGGCCCGACCGGCGCCGAAATGCTGGTTGAGGTTGTCCGCCAGGCTCTGCGCCCGCTGGTTTTCCACATCGAAAATGCTCAGTTGCTCCACACCCTCACTGAGCAGGGCGTGGGCCACTGCCGCTCCGGCGCCGCCGGCCCCCATCTGCACCACGTGCCGTCTGGCCACGCCTTGCAGACCGCGCCGGAACCCTTCGGCAAACCCCAGGCAGTCGGTGTTGTGACCGACCCGTTTGCCGTCCTTGAGGACCACGGTGTTGACCGCGCCAATGCCGCGAGCTTCCGGGGACAGTTCGTCCAGTAGCGGCAAGATGCTCTGCTTGCAGGGAAAGGTGATGTTCAGGCCGGTGAAGTTCATCCGTTCGGCGGCGCTGAGCAGGTCGGGCAGGGCGCTGCTGTCGAGCCCCAGCTGGTCCAGATCGATCAGCCGGTACAGGTAGCGCAGGCGTTGCGCGTCGCCTTCGTGTTCATGCAGGGCCGGGGTGCGTGAAGCCTGGATGCCGGCGCCGATCAGTCCGGCGAGTACGCCTGTATGGCCTGTCATAGACCTTGCTCCTTGAACCGCAGGCTGAAGTGTTCCAGCGCCAGGCGATAGCCGTGGCTGCCAAAGCCACACATCACCGCCAGGGCAATACCCGAGACAAAGGAGTGATGGCGGAAGGGTTCGCGGGCGTGGACGTTGGACAGGTGCACTTCGATCACTGGCAGTTCACTGGCCACCAGCGCATCGCGGATCGCCACCGAGGTGTGGGTCCAGGCGGCGGGGTTGATCACGATGCCGGCGCAGCGCCCGCGGGCGGCGTGGATCCAGTCGAGCAATTCGCCTTCGTGGTTGGTCTGGCGAAACTCTACGGCCAGGCCCAGTTCCTCGGCGGCACGGCCGCACAAGGCCGAGACATCGGCCAGGGTTTCGTGGCCGTAAGTGGCAGGTTCACGGCTGCCGAGCAGGTTCAGGTTCGGGCCGTTAAGCACCAGAACGATAGGACGCATGGGGGTAGATCTCCGTTGTTATTGTCAGCCTCGGGAGCGGGTACGAGGCACTGGGGAGGTAAATTGTACTAACTGGTTAATTTGGTCAATTGATGGCCGAGAGCGGAACCCGGGAAGGCTGATTAAGTGTTCGATAACCGAACGCTGTTATGGGCGATGGCCGTGGCGAGGCCTTGCCCGGCAATAAATGCTGACGACTTTGCGGCCGCCCGGAGGCCTTCCTGACCTTCTCCGGGACTAACCTCAAGCAGGTCACCTCACTTGGATGGCGGTCGTTGGAGTGCCCGTTTTCGCTTCAGCTTCTGGCACAACGGTGTCGAGCTCTGGGACGTTGTCCCCCATGGCCGTCGCCCGGCACTGGCAGTCCTTGAAGGCTTGCGCCAGGCCTTGAAGCAACGGGTGCATCTGGCTCGGCGTATCGGGTGGAGCAAGCTGCGCACCTTGTGCCTTGAGCAGCAGTTGTGGGATTGGCAAGCGAACGCTGTGGTGGAAGGTTCAAGCGCCGGCTGCGGGGTGTACCTGATCGAGTCAGCGCATTACGAGGAACAACGAAACCTGACTCGCCTGACCCTGGTGGGTGCGGCGCAAGGAGTGGAGATCGAACTATGAAAGTCGTCAAAGCAGCGGTGCCTGTCGATGTGCCCTTGACCCAGGAGCAGCTGGATCAAGCGGTCGAACGTGGTGAGGCGCGTCACGACGCGGGTTTGCAAGTCAGTACCTTGAGCTATGCGGCCGGGTGCCTGTGCCTGGGCTTTGCCGATGGCAGCTCGATTCATTTGCCTGTGGAAAACTATCCGGAGCTGGCGGCGCTGAGCGACACCCAGTTGCAGCAACTGCAGCTGGGCTTTTCCGCCACGGCGGTGTGCCATGAGGCCCTGGACCTGCAGGTGTCGATTGTCGGGCTGCTGTCGGCCAGCGAGCCGCTGATGAAACTGGCGACCCAGTTGGTCGCCTCCCGCAACGGTCGGCAAAGCAGCGCGGCCAAGGCTCGGGCGGCGCGCCTGAACGGCAAGAAGGGCGGCCGGCCGCGCAAGGTCGAGGTGCCAGCCTAGGTCCTGGAAAGCGGCTGGCAGCTGGTGTAAGCGATCGCTAATGAATACTGATATCAATTGAAAATCATTCTCGACTGACCGTAAGATGCCGGCAATTTCCTTCATGTTCCAGGGAGTCGGTTTGTCGGACGTGGATCTCAAGGGACTGTTTCTCAAGCATGCCGCGACCTTGCGTGGGTACCTGGCGCGCAAGGTACGGGACCCGCAGTTGGCCGCAGATCTGGTGCAGGAGAGTTTTCTGCGGCTGGCCGAGCAAACGCGCGGTGAGCGGATCGACAACTCCCAGGGCTATCTCTACCGCACGGCGAACAACCTGCTGATCGACCATGTACGTCAGGAGGCGCGGCGCAAGACCGAGACCGTGCCCCATGAAGTGCTGGCCGACATCGAGGATGAGGCGGCCGGGTTGGAGGCTCAGGCGATGGCGCAACAACAGCGCAAGGCACTGAAACAGGCGATCACGGAGCTGCCTGCGCGCACTCAGGAAATCTTCCGCCTGAACCGTATCGAAGGCATGACCCACGCCGAGGTGGCCCGGCACCTGAATATCTCCGACAGCTCGGTGCAAAAGCACCTGTCCCGGGCGCTGGCTTATGTGATGCAACGCCTGCAGGCTACCGACGGTCGGCCGGTTGACCAGTGAGTTACGGTAAAAGTCGGGGTCAGACGTCACTGCTTATATATAACGAGAAATCGAGATTCACACGTGAATAGCCAGGGTCCGCAAGAGCGCAGTATCACCGAGGCCGCCGCCGATTGGGCGGTGCGTTTGCACGCGGGAGGCCTGAGCGCCACCGAGCAGGCGCAGCTTGCCCAATGGCAGGCCGAGGACCCGCGTCATTCCCAGGCTCTGGTGTTTGCCCGGCAGACCTGGGAGGCCTTGGGCGAGCTGCGCCTGGACCCCGAGTTGGCGGCCACTGCCCCACCAAGACGCCAGGTGGAACGGCCTGCGGCGACAATACAGCGCCCGCGCCGTCGACGCCGGCTGGTGCGGGTCGCCAGTGCGGCCATGCTGGTTCTGGCGGTGGCCCTGGGCTGGCTGCAAGGGCCGCAGGCACTGCTGTACCTGCAGGCCGACTACCAGACCGGCAAGGGCGAGGTGCGCACCGTGCAACTGGCCGATGGCAGCCAAGTGGAGCTGGACTCGAGCAGCGCCATTCGCCTGGATTACAGCGGCGACAAGCGTCAGATCCAATTGCTGGCCGGCTCCGCAGTGTTTGATGTGGCGCCCATGGTCGGTGAGGAGCAACGACCTTTCATCGTGCACAGCGCTAGCGGCCAGACCCGGGCCCTGGGCACCCGTTTTGTGGTCGGGCGCGAGAGCGATCAACAAGCCTGGGTTGGGGTGTTGCAGCACAGTGTCGCCGTGAGCCTGGATACCCCGGCGCAACGCGGCGTTTCCGAGCGGGTTCTACAAGAGGGACAGAGCGTGCGCTATGACTCGCAGTCGGGGGTGGTGGCACTTGATGGGCTCGACCTGCAGCGCGCCACCAGTTGGCGGCGCGGCGTCCTGGTGTTCGACCGCCAGCCCCTGAGCGCGGTAGTGGAGCGCCTCAATCGCTATCGATCCGGGCGAGTGGTGCTGGCCAACAGTGCCCTGGCCCAGCGTCAGGTCAGCGGTGTATTCCGTCTGGATATGCTCGACGCGGCCCTGGTCACCCTCACCCAGGAGTTGCAGGTGCAGCGTTTCGACCTGGCCGGCGTCAGCCTGATTTATTGAGGCCGGCGGGCCTTTTTTCACCTTCGGCGAAAAATAACTGAAAAAACCTTACTGAGTTTTCCTGCCTGGCACGTCTAGCTAATTGAGATGCATTCGCATGCACTAAAAGTAGCCAGCGCAGGAATCAGGAACATGAGGGTAGGCAGTCGCACTGGAATTCACGCCGCAAGTCGTCTGGCCCTGGCCATTCACTTGGGCGTAGCAGGGCTGTTGGCAGGAGGCGGTTTGTTGCACGCGGCAGAGCCCGTGGGCCTAGCCCCGCAGAGTGCTCAGCAACCACGCGAACTGGATTTCGATATCCCTGCCCAGGCCCTCGGCAGTGCGGTGCTGGCTTTTGCCGAGCAGGCCGGGGTACAGGTGCTGTTCGACAGTTTGCGCCTGCATGGTTTGCACAGCTCGCCGCTCAAGGGCCGCTACAGTGCCGAGGAAGGACTGGCCCGGCTGCTGGGCAATGCGCCGGTGGAGTACCGCTTTAGCGGCGAGCGCCAGGTGACCCTGAGTCGGGTGGAAACCGGACGTGATGGCGCCCTGGCCTTGGCCCCCACCACGATTTCCGGTGACCTCGAAGGCCGGCAGAGCGATTGGGTGTACAACGCGCCGCGCTCGGTGAGCGTGGTCGGGCGCGAGCAACTTGATCGCAATCCACCGCGGCATGCCGCCGAAATGCTGGAGGAAACGTCCGGCGTGTATTCGGCGCTCAGCCAGCAGGACCCGGGCGTGTCGGTGAACATCCGCGGTATCCAGGACTATGGTCGGGTCAACATGTCGGTGGACGGCATGCGCCAGAACTATCAGCAGAGCGGCCACCAGCAGCGCAACGGAACGCTCTATGTCGACCCCGAGCTGCTCTCCGAAGTGGTGGTGGAGAAGGGCGCCACCTCCACCATGGGCGGCGCCGGCGTCATTGGCGGGGTTGCCAACTTTCGCACCATCGAGGCCCGTGACCTGCTCAAGCCCGGCCAGGAGATCGGTGGCCGAATTCGCCTGACCACCGGCTTGGGCGGCCGCCGCAACGGCACCCACTTCATCGGCAGTTCCGCCTTCGCCATCGGCACCGAAGTCTGGGACATGCTGCTGGCCGCCAGTGAACGACACCTGGGGGACTACAAGCCGGGGACCCGTGGCGGCATTGGCGAATTGCGCACCGGCAGCTGGATGGACCCGTCGATCAATGATCGGGTGAAGCATTCCAAGGTGGCCTATTCCGCTTCGGTGATGCGCTCGCGCCTGGTCAAGCTGGGGCTCAACCTGCCCCAGGACCAGCGTCTGCAACTGAGCTACCTGACCACTGAGGTGTCCTACGACGACGCCAACATGATGAACACCGAGAACAAGGATCAGCTCTGGGAAAAGCTCGGCAGCAGCGATGTGCATTCGCAGAACTTCGGCATCGACTACAGCTACACCCCGGACAACCCGCTGATCGACTTCAAGGCCAAGCTCTATTACGTCGACAACAGCAATGACCAGAGCACCCTGACCCGCCGCAGCAGCCCTGGCTACTCGATCACCTACCAGACCGATACCTATGGCGCCCAGGCGCAGAACACGTCGACCTTTGCCCTGGGCGGGCTGTCCACGCTGAAGGCCAACTACGGCCTGGAGTTCTTCTACGACAAGGTCCGCCCCGACTCCAGCCAGCCGGTGCCGAAGGGCTCGGCGGTCAGCGCCTCGCCTGCGGCGAGCATGACCCCCGAGGGCGATCGAGCCCTGGGTAGCCTGTTCACCCGCCTGGACTTCGACTACGACGGTTGGCTGAACCTCAATGCCGGCTTGCGTTACGACCGCTACCGCCTGCGCGGCGAAACCGGAATCAACACCCGCACCTTCGTGATCGGCAAGACGCCCCAGCAAATCTCGGTGCCGGTGGCCTATGACATCGACAACCAGGCAGGGCGCTTCTCGCCGACCTTCGGCCTGTCGGTCAAGCCCGGGGTCGAGTGGCTGCAACTGTTCGCCAGCTATGGCAAGGGCTGGCGGCCACCGGCGGTGACCGAAACCATGATCACCGGACGCCCCCATGGTGGAGGTTCTGAGAGCACCTTTCCCAACCCCTTCCTCAAGCCAGAGCGCTCCACCACCTGGGAAGCGGGGGTCAACGTCTTCAAGGAAAACCTCTGGTTCAACGATGACCGCCTGGGCATCAAGGTGGCCTACTTCGATACCCGGGTCGATGATTTCATCTATATGGCCATGGGCGTGCAGCCCCCGGGCTATGGCTCACCCGGCATCGGCAACAGCGCCTACGTCAACGATCTCAGCAGCACCCGCTTCAAGGGCGTCGAGTACCAGCTCGACTATGACGCCGGTCGCGCCTACGGCCAGCTCAATTACACCCACATGATCGGCGACAACGATTTCTGCATGAAGACCGCCTGGCTGGGAGGGGTGACCCAGCCGGTGAAGAACGGCACAGGGCGGGGCGCGATTGTCACCGGCATGCGTCCCGATGAGGCGGCCAACAATGCCAGCCGCTGCAACGCCGCGATCCTCGGTTCGGCCGAACACATGCCCATGGACCGCGGCACCCTGACCCTGGGTGCGCGCTTTTTCGAACGCAAACTGGATATCGGTGCCCGGGCCCGCTACAGCGCCGGCTACTCGATCGCCGGCTCGGCGACCGGGACCGTGAGCCAGACCGGCGTCTACCCGGCCGACTGGAAGCCCTACACCGTCTACGACCTGTATGGCAGCTACCGCGCCACTGAAGAACTGACCCTGCGCCTAGCCATGGAAAACGTCACCGATCGCGCCTACCTGGTGCCCCTCGGCGATGTCCTGGCCTTCACCCTCGGCCGTGGCCGCACCTTGCAGGGCACCGTGGAATATCAGTTCTGACCGCTTTTGCCCATTGAAGGGCAAAACCGCAGCAGGCACTGGCGTGCTGCGGACCTGACCCACCTAATGTATTGGAGTTTTGCATGAGCATTTCGATCTCTTACAGCGCTACCTACGGCGGTAACACTGTTGCGCAATACCTGACTGACTGGTCGGCCTACTTCGGCGACGTCAACCACCGCCCAGGCGAAGTGGTTGATGGCACCAATACCGGTGGTTTCAACCCGGGCCCGTTCGACGGCACCCAGTACGCCATCAAGAGCACCGCCAGCGACGCCGCCTTCGTGGCCGACGGCAACCTGCATTACACCCTGTTCAGCAACCCGAGCCACACCCTGTGGGGCTCGCTGGACAGCGTTTCCCTGGGCGACACCCTCGCCGGTGGTTCGGGCAGCAACTACCACCTGGTCAGCCAGGAAGTCAGCTTCAGCAACCTGGGCCTCAACAGCCTGAAAGATGAAGGCCGTGCCGGTGAAGTGCACAAGGTGGTCTACGGCCTGATGAGCGGCGACAGTTCGGCGCTGGCCGGCGAGATCGATGCCCTGCTCAAGGCGATCGACCCAAGCCTGTCGGTGAACTCCACTTTCGACGACCTGGCCGCCGCCGGTGTGGCCCACGTCACCCCGGCTGCCGCCGCCGCAGCCGATGTCGGCCTGGTGGGTGTGCAGGACGTGGCCCAGGACTGGGCACTGGCCGCCTGAGTGCTGGCTTGAGGCATAAAAAAGCGAATGCAGGATCGCTCCTCCATTCGCTGGTCTGACTCACCTCCGTCGCCCGAGTTTTCGAAGGCCAGGGCGGCGGCGGTGGCAAATTCTGGGGAGCGCCGGGGTGCCTGTCAACGCACCGGGCGCGCCTCTTGTCGTTCCGCTCTGCCTGAGCGGAAGACCTTGTATCCCTAAACTCTGCACAGGACACCTTGATGAGCAGGCCGAATCCACTTGCCGCTTCCGAGACGCTGGCGGCCCTGACGGCCTACAAGGGCGGCTTCTTCAACATCGGCCTGTTCTCGGCGGTGATCAATTTGCTGATGCTGGCCCCGGCCCTGTACATGCTGCAGGTCTACGACCGGGTGCTGGCCTCGGGCAATCAGATGACCCTGTTGATGCTGACGCTGATGATCCTCGGCCTGTTCGGCCTGATGGGGGCGTTGGAGTGGGTGCGCAGCCAGGTGGTGATCCACCTCGGCACCCAGATGGACATGCGCCTGAACCAGCGGGTGTATGACGCGGCGTTCGAGGCCCAGCTCAAGGGCAGCCCCCAGGCCGCCGGCCAGGCCTTGAATGACCTGACCGCGCTGCGCCAGTTCGCCACCGGCAATGCCTTGTTCGCCTTCTTCGACGCGCCCTGGTTCCCGGTCTATCTGCTGGTGATCTTCCTCTTTCACCCCTGGCTCGGTCTGTTGGCCCTGTGCGGTGCGCTGCTGTTGGTGGCGCTGGCCTGGATCAACCAGCATATCTGCCAGGCACCGCTGGCCCAGGCCAGCCAGTTGTCGATCATCACCAGCCAGCAGGCCACGGCCAACCTGCGCAACGCCGACGCCATCGAAGCCATGGGCATGCTCGGCGCGCTGCGCGAGCGCTGGTTCGTCGGTCACCAGGGCTTTCTCGCTCAGCAGAACCTGGCCAGTGAAAAGACCGCCACTATCAGCGCCTGGTCCAAGGGCGTGCGCATGGCCTTGCAGTCCCTGGTATTGGGCCTGGGCGCGTGGCTGGCGGTGCAGGGGCAGATCACTCCGGGGATGATGATCGCCGGCTCGATCCTCATGGGCCGGGTGCTCAGCCCCATCGACCAGTTGATCGCGGTGTGGAAGCAATGGAGCTCGGCGCGCCTGGCCTACGAGCGCTTGTCCGAGCTGTTGCAGGCCAACCCGCCGCGGCCGGTGCGCATGAGCCTGCCGACGCCCAAGGGCAAGTTGAGTGTCGAGCAATTGAGTGCCTGTGCCCCGGGAAGTCGCCGTCCGGCCCTGAGCAACCTCGGTTTCACCCTGGAGGCCGGCCAGGTCCTGGGGGTGATCGGCCCTTCCGGTTGCGGCAAGTCCACCCTGGCCCGGCTGTTGGTCGGTGCCTGGACGCCCCTGACGGGAAAGGTGCGCCTGGATGGCGCGGACCTGGCCCAGTGGGACAAGCAGCAACTGGGCCCGCATATCGGCTACCTGCCCCAGGACATCCAACTGTTCGCCGGCAGCATTGCCGAGAACATCGCGCGTTTCGGTCCGCTGGACTCCGATCAGGTCCTGCAGGCTGCGCAAATGGCCGGGGTGCATGAGTTGATCCTGCAACTGCCCCAGGGCTATGACACGCGCCTGGGTGAGGGTGGTGCCGGGCTGTCCGGCGGGCAGCGCCAGCGCATCGGCCTGGCGCGCGCGTTGTACGGCTTGCCGGCGCTGATCGTGCTCGACGAACCCAACTCCAACCTTGATGAAGCTGGCGAACAGGCGCTGCTGCAGGCCATCGGCCAACTCAAGCAACGGCAGCGGACCCTGGTACTGATCACCCACAAACCCAATGTGCTGAGCCTGACCGACCAGCTGATGATTCTGCGCGAAGGCCAGCTGCAAGCCTTCGGCCCGACGGCGCGGGTGCTGGAAGCGAACCAGAAAGCCAAGGCCGCGCCGCCGCCCGCGGTACCGGTGAGCAATCCGGTGACCAGCCTGAACATGAATTACCGACTGGGCGTGGCCGGCGGCGAAGGGAAGAAAGCATGAACGCGAGGTTATCCACAGGCCGCACGGCGCCTGCCCCAGGGCCCGCAGCGAACAATGTGTTGGTCCTGGACGAAAGGAAGTATTCACGCCTCGGCTGGCTCCTGGTGCTGGGAGGCTTTGCCGGGTTTATCGGCTGGGCCGCCCTGGCGCCGCTGGACAAGGGCGTGGCGGTGTCGGGCAAGGTCATGGTCTCGGGCCATCGCAAGACCGTGCAGCACCAGAGCGGCGGCATCGTCGAGCGGATCGAGGTCAAGGAGGGCGACCGGGTCAGCACCGGGCAGGTGTTGCTGCGCCTCAACGAGACCCCCCTGCGCACCCAGATGCAGTCCTTGCGCAGTCAGTACTTGGGTTCCCTGGCCAGCGAAGCGCGACTCAATGCCGAGCGCGATGGCGCCAGCGAGATCGTCTTCGATCCACAGCTCCAGGCCTTGGCGAGCGAACCTGAGGTGGCCGCCAGCCTGGCCCTGCAACGACAGCTGTTCAGCAGTCGGCGCCAGGCCCTGAGCATGGAGCAACAGGGCATTGCCGAGACCATTGCCGGCTCCGAAGCGCAGTTGCGCGGTACCCGGGATTCCCAGGCCAGCAAGCGGCAACAGCGCAGTGCCTTGAACGAACAGTTGCAGGGCCTGCGGGAGCTGGCCCGGGACGGCTACATCCCACGCAATCGCCTGCTGGACAGCGAACGCCTGTACGCGCAGATCGACGGCTCGATCGCCGAGGACTTCGGCCGCATCGGCCAGTTGCAGCGGCAGATCCTCGAACTGCGCCTGCGCATCCGCCAGTCCACCGAGGATTTCCAGAAAGACCTGCGCAGCCAGTTGGCCGACACCCGGATTCGCACCGAAGACCTGCGCAATCGCCTGGCCTCCGCCGAGTTCGAACTGGCCAACAGCCAGGTGCGCGCCCCGGCTGCCGGTGTGGTGGTGGGCCTGGAGGTGTACACCGAGGGCGGCGTGATCAAGCCGGGCCAGCCGCTGATGGACATCGTGCCCCAGGACGAGCCGCTGCTGGTGGAGGCGCGGGTGCCGGTGCAACTGGTGGACAAGGTGCACCCGGGGCTGCCCGTGGAACTGATGTTCTCGGCCTTCAACCAGAGCACCACGCCGAGGGTGCCGGGGGAGGTGACCCTGGTGTCCGCCGATCGCCAGGTCGACGAACGTACCGAAGAGCCCTATTACACCTTGCGCGCCACGGTCAGCGCCGAAGGCATGCAGCAGTTGCAGGGCTTGCAGATCCGTCCGGGAATGCCGGTGGAGGCCTTTGTCCGTACCGGCGAGCGCTCGATGCTCAACTACCTGTTCAAGCCGTTGCTGGACCGGACCCATATGGCGTTGGTGGAAGAATGACTCGCGCCTTTTGCTTCCTCGCGCTGCTGTGCCTGCTGAGCAGCCCGTCGGCCCTGGCCCTGGGTTTGCTCGATGCCTACGATCTGGCTCTGCGTAACGACCCGACCTTCCAGGCGGCGATCAAGGAGCGCGATGCCGGTGAAGAGAACCGGGCCATCGGCCGTGCCGGGCTGTTGCCGAACCTGTCCTGGAGCTACAACAATTCGCGCAACCAGTCCGAGGTGACCCAGGACACGGTTCGTGGCGATGTCACCACCGATCGTGACTACCGCAGCTACGCCTCGACCCTGACCCTGCAACAGCCACTGCTGGACTACGAGGCCTATGCGCGCTATCGCCAGGGCTCGGCCCAGGCGCTGTTTTCCGACGAGCGTTTTCGCGGCAAGAGCCAGGAACTGGCGGTGCGCCTGCTCAGTGCCTACAGCCAGGCGCTGCTGGCCCAGGAGCGCATCGAGCTGAGCCGGGCACAGAAGCGCGCCTACGCCGAACGCTTGCAGCTCAATGAACGTCTGCTCAAGGGCGGCGAGGGCACCCGCACCGATGTGCTGGAGACCCAGGCCCGTTTGAGCCTGGCCCTGGCGCAAGAGATCGAGGCCCAGGACCAGCAGGATGCGGCCCTGCGCGAGCTGCAAGCCATAGTCGGCGAGCCGTTGCAGATCGACGAGCTGGACCCGCTGACCCGGCAGTTCGAGATCCAGCCGCTGCTGCCCAACCGCTTCGACAGTTGGCGTGACCTGGCCATGGCCAACAACCCTGAACTGGCTTCCCAGCAGCAGGCCCTGCGGGCGGCGGAATACGAAGTGGAGCGCAAGCGCGCCGGGCACCTGCCCAAGATCAGCCTGTACGCCAGCAGCCGGCAGACCCGCTCTGATTCGGAGAGCACCTACAACCAGCAGTACGACACCAACACCGTGGGTATCCAGGTCAGCCTGCCGCTGTTTGCCGGTGGTTCGGTCTCGGCCTCGACCCGCCAGGCGGCCAGTCAGCTGTCCCAGGCGCAATATGAACTGGATGCGCAAACCGCCAACACCCTCAACCAGCTGCGCAAGCAGTTCAACCTCAACACCAGTGCGGCGGCCAAGGTCCGCGCCTATGAAATGGCCGTCAGCTCAGCCGAGGCCCTGGTGACCGCGACCCGCAAAAGCGTGCAGGGTGGCGAGCGGGTCAACCTCGATGTGCTGGACGCCGAGCAGCAACTGTTCACTGCCCGTCGTGACCTGGCGGATGCCCGGCATGCCTACCTGCTGGCACGGATTGAGCTCAAGTATTACGCCGGCCTGCTCAATGAACAGGACCTGCAGCAACTGGCCGGGTACTTTCAACCCGCGGGCTGACCTTGTAGCCGCTGCCGCAGGCTGCGACCGGGGCGCAGCCCCGCACACCCGGCGACGCAGACGTGCCTGATGCACCGCGGTGTCAGGTTTGCGCCAGCTTCGCAGTCGATCGCAGCCTGCAGCAGCGGCTACAGGAAGCGGTAGGGGGATCGGCGGCCGTGAATGACAACGGCCGTCTCGAGGACGGCCGTTGGGCAGCGGGGCAAATCAGCGGCGGGTCAGCAGGACCCCGGATTCCATGTGGTGAGTCCAGGGGAACTGGTCGAACAGCGCGCAGCGGGTGATGCGGTGGGTGTCATGCAACTGGGCGATGTTGGCCGCCAGGGTTTCCGGGTTGCAGGAGATGTACAGGATGTTGTCGAAGCGCCGGGTCAGTTCGCAGGTGTCCGGGTCCATGCCGGCCCGGGGCGGGTCGACGAACACGCTGCCGAATTCGTAGCTCTTCAAGTCCACGCCCTGCAGGCGGCGGAACGGCCGCACTTCGTTCAGGGCTTCGGTCAGCTCTTCGGCGGACAGACGCACCAGGGTGACGTTATCCACAGCGTTTTCGCTGAGGTTGCTCAAGGCGGCGTTGACCGAGGTCTTGCTGATCTCGGTGGCCAGTACCTTGCGCACCCGGGTGGCCAGGGGCAGGGTGAAGTTGCCGTTGCCGCAGTACAGTTCCAGCAGGTCGTCCTGGCGTTCGCCCAGGGCTTCATAGGCCCAGTTGAGCATCTTCTGGTTCACCGTGCCGTTGGGCTGGGTGAAGGCGCCTTCGGGTTGGCGATAGCTGAAGGTACGCCCGCCGACTTCGAGCTTTTCCACCACGTAGTCCTGGCCGATGACTTCGCGTTTGCCCTTGGAACGGCCGATCACACTGACATTGAGGTCGGCGGCCAGTTGGCTCGCGGCCTTGTGCCAGTGCTCGTCCAGCGGGCGGTGGTAGCACAGGGTGATCATCGCGTCGCCCGCCAGGGTGGTGAGGAACTCCACCTGGAACAGCTTGTGGCTCAAAGGCGCGCTGGCTTGCCAGGCGGCCTTGAGCCGGGGCATCAACTGGTTGATGCGTTGGCTGGCGATGGGGAACTCTTCAATGAGGATCGGCGTGCGTTTGTCGTCCTGGGAGAACATTGCGTAATGGCGTTCACCGGCCTCGCGCCACAGGCGGAACTCGGCCCGCAGGCGGAAGTTCTGCAGGGGCGAGTCGAAGACCTGGGGCTCGGGCGCAGCGAAGGGCGCCAGCAGGTCACGCAGGCGCGTGACCTTGTCGTTCAATTGGGTGCTGTAGCTTGCGGCGTCAAAAGTCATGCGGCGAACCAACCCAGCTTGATCACGAACAATATCGACAGGATCACCAGCGGTGCGTTCAGCTCGCGGGCGCGGCCCGACAGCAGCTTGATCGCGGTCCAGGCAATGAAGCCGAAGGCGATGCCGTTGGCGATCGAATAGGTGAACGGCATGGCCAGGGCGGTGACCACCACCGGGGCGGCGACGGTGATGTCTTCCCAGTCGATTTCCGCCAGGCCCGAGGTCATCAGCACGGCCACGAACAGCAGTGCTGGCGCGGTGGCGAACGGTGGCACGCTGGCCGCCAGCGGCGAGAAGAACAGTGCCAGCAGGAACAGAATCGCCACCACGATGGCGGTCAGGCCGGTGCGGCCACCGGCGCTCACGCCCGCGGCGGATTCGATGTAGCTGGTGGTGGTCGAGGTGCCCAGCAGGGAGCCGGCCATGGCGGCGGTGCTGTCAGCGATCAGCGCGCGGCCCATTTTCGGCATGTGGCCGTCCTTGCCCATCAGGCCGGCGCGCTTGGCGACGCCGATCAGGGTGCCGGAGTTGTCGAACAGATCAACGAACAGGAAGGCGAAGATCACGCTCACCAGACCAATGTCCAGGGCGCCCTTGATGTCCAGTTGCAGGAAAGTCGGGGCCAGGGACGGAGGCATCGAGGTCACGCCGGCGAACGGGGTGAAGCCCATGATGATCGAGGCAATGGTCACCGCGAGGATGCCGATCAGCACCGCCCCGCGCACTTTCAGCGCTTCCAGGGCGACGATCAGGGCAAAGCCCAGGGTGGCGAGGATCGGTGCCGGCTTTTTCAGATCACCCAGGCCGACCATGGTGGCCTGGTTGCTGACCACGATGCCGGCGTTGTGCAGGGCGATCAGCGCCAGGAACAGGCCGATACCGGCAGCAATCGCCGAGCGCAGCGGCAGGGGGATGCTGTTGATGATCCATTCGCGGATTCTGAAGATCGACAGCAGGAAGAACAGCACCGCCGAGATGAACACCGCACCCAGCGCCACTTGCCAGGTGTGGCCCATGTGCAGGACCACGGTGTAGGTGAAGAAGGCGTTCAGGCCCATGCCCGGGGCCAGGGCGATCGGGTAGTTGGCGATCAGGCCCATGATGGTGGAGCCGATGGCGGCAGCCAGACAGGTGGCAACGAACAGGGCGCCCTTGTCCATGCCCGTCTCGCCGAGAATGCTCGGGTTGACGAAGAGAATGTAGGCCATGGCCAGGAAGGTGGTGACGCCCGCAAGAATCTCGGTGCGCACGTTGGTGTTGTGTGCCTTGAGTTGAAACAGCCTTTCCAGCATGTCTGCTCCCCGTGGCGCCGCCGGGCGCCGTGAATGTATCGACTCCAACAGCAAAGCACAGACTTTATAAGGTGCCTGTGGATTTGCCCTGGGTCGGAAAAAGCCGCGCATCATACCAGCAGCGTGGGCCAATGGCTGCGATCGTCGGCGATGTTTTGCACTGCTGGCAAGTAGCGCATACTGCGCGCTGCTTTTAAGGGGGGATTTATGCGCAGCACAGTGAAAATGACAGCATTGACGCTGCTGGGGGCAGCAGCCTGCTGGTTGGCGTCTCCGGCCCTGGCGCGTTCGGCGCCGCCGTTGAGCCAGGTGGAGATTCTCAAGGTGCTGTCACCTTCCTGCGGCCTGGAAGATGTCTCCGATGGGCGTGAACGCACCCAGTGCGACCACAACGGTCCGAACATCAAGGTCTACGTGCTGGAGATCGGCTACGGCCGCGAGCCCCATGTGAACCTGGACGGTTTCGAGGTCGACGGCACTCGCTCGCCGGTGTGCGAGGACGGCTCCGCCTATGTGCCCTGCGGCAACTCGGGAATCACCGTGGGCTACATCTATGTCTTCGACCTGGCGGGCAAGCAGGAAGGCACCTTCAGCTTCAGCAACACCTCGATCAACGCGCCGGGCAATACCCTGAGTGCGCAGATCTACATCAGGTAGCCCCGAACGGCGTTCGGCAAAGCTGACTAAGCTCTAAAGACCTTCCTTGTGGAGTCATCCCCATGACCTTCAGAGCCTTGGTCACCCTTGCCGAAGGCATTGATGACCTGCAAAGCGTGACCCTGATCGACGTACTGCGCCGTGCCGAAATCGAGGTGTTGGCGGCCAGCGTCGAAAACCGGCGCATGCTCACCTGCGCCCGCGGCACCCGACTGACCGCCGACGCCATGCTGGTGGATGTGCTGGCCCAGCGTTTCGACCTGATTGTGCTGCCCGGCGGCGCGGTAGGTGCCCAGCATTTGGCGGGCCATCAACCCTTAATGCAGCTGCTCAAGGATCAGGCGGCCGCTGGCAGGTTCTTCGCCGGCATCGCCGAAGCACCGGCCCTGGCCTTGCAGGCCTATGGCGTGCTGCGCCAGCGGCGCATGACCTGCCTGCCCAGCGCCAGCCATCAGCTGTTGGGCTGTACCTTTGTCGACCAGCCGGTGGTGGTGGATGGCAACTGCATCACCGCCCAGGGTTCCGGCGCGGCCCTGACGTTTGCCCTGGCCCTGGTGGAGGCGCTGTGCGGTCGCGGCAAGCGCTCAGGTGGCAGCAGAGTTGTCGGTATAGGGCTCAGCCGACATGGGCCGCGATAGGCTCGATCACCGGTTGCAACTCCTGCTCGGTGTGCCAGATGTCGTAATCGGCCTGCACCGCCAGCCAGACCTTGGCCTTGCCGATTCCGGCACGTTCCAGGCGGACCGCCAGTTCCGCGCGGATCGGCGCATGGCCGTTCAACACCTTGGACAGATGCGGGCGGGCATAGCCGATATGCCGGGCCAGCTCCGTCACGCTGATGCCCAGCTCGGGCAGGACATCCTGGCGCAGGGTGTCACCGGGGTGGGGTGGGTTGTGAATGGGCATGATCCTGCCTCCTGTTCAGTGGTAGTCCAGATAATCGACCAGTTCGATATCCGAACCTACGAAACGAAAGATCACTCGCCAGTTGCCGGACACCACCAAAGACCAATAGCCGTGCAGGTCGCCCTTGAGTGGGTGCAGCCGCCAACCCGGCAGGTTGAGGTCTGCCGGTTCGCTGGCGTGATCCATGAACGACAGCTGGCGGGCCAGCCGGCGTGCATGCTCAGCCCGTATTCCACGAGTCGATCCGGTTTCATAGAAGGCGCGCAGGCCTTTGTGCTGAAAGGACTTGATCATGGGGAGTGAGTGTAAGGCGATACATTACACTCTTCGTAGCGGTTTTGTATTGCAGAGAATGATCAACGCGCTGTTACGAGGTGGTTGCGTGCATTGATTGTTGTTGGAGAGGGCCGGCTACAGCGGCCTGACGGTGGGGCTCGAAAGCGGGTAACAAAGGTTAACAGGCCGCTCATTGCACCGTTCGCTCCAGCACTTCTATAGTTCGCGCCGTCGCTGCCAATTCAGCGAACGGGTTTGGTCACCCGAAATTAGAAGGCGCTTTGCATTCAAGTTCGGCGGGCGCTGGGTTGTTATTCAGCCCAGTGCATTCATGACCAAAAAGGATTTCTCGATGAATATTTCAATTGATACTCCTCGCTACCTCCCGCTCAAATCCAGCGCTGGCCTTCCAGGTGTTCTCTTCATCAACGCCAATGCGTCCACTGAGGCGTTGCACGAGGCTGCAGAGCAACGCATGCGCACTGCTGCCAACCTGCTGGAAACCCTGTGCTGCCTGAACTTCAGCCACGGCGATGTGAAGGACATCCCGCACATCATCGATGTGCTCTATGTACTGACCCAGGATGGTTGCGACCTGCTGGAGGCGGCGAAATGGCGTGTAGCCGCTGAGGCTCAGCCCAGTCATTGATAACTGAATCTGGCCGCGCCCGTCCGGCGCGGCTTCAGGCCTTGGCCTCTTCCACTCGCTCGATCATCCGATCGCGCTTGGCCAGAGTCGAGAACAGCTTGATCCAGACCCCGGTCACGACCAGCGTGCCGACCCCGCCCAGCACCACCGCCGGCACGGTGCCGAACCAGTGGGCGGTCAGCCCGGATTCAAATTCCCCCAGCTGGTTCGAAGCACCGATGAACAAGCCGTTCACCGCGCTGACCCGGCCGCGCATTTCGTCCGGGGTTTCCAGCTGCACGAAGGACGCGCGGATCACCATGCTGATCATGTCCGCCGCCCCCAGCACCACCAGCACCGCCAGGGAAAACCAGAACGAAGTCGAGAGGCCGAAGGCGATGGTGGCCACGCCGAATACGCCGACGGCGGTGAACATCACCCGCCCGACCTTGCGCTCGACGCTGAAACGCGCCAGCCACAGTGACATCAGCAGTGCGCCCACCGCTGGCGCCGAACGCAGCAGGCCCAGGCCCCAGGGGCCGGTCAACAGGATGTCCTTGGCGAACACCGGCAGCAATGCGGTGGCGCCGCCCAGCAACACCGCGAACAGGTCCAGGGAGATGGCGCCGAGGATGTCCGGGCGGCTGCGGATGAAGCGAATCCCCGCCAGCAGCGAATCGAGGGTGGCCTTGCCCTTGTTCAGCGGCGTCTGCCGGGCCGGCAGGTTGAGCATCAGCAGGCAGGCGATCAGGTACAGGACCACGGTGGGGCCGTAGACCCAGACGCTGCCGAAGGCATACAGCAACCCGCCCAGGGCCGGGGCGACGATGGTCGCCGACTGTTGCGCCGATTGCGCGGCGGCCACCGCCCGGGGAAACAGCGCCGCTGGCACGATGCTCGGCAGCAGGGCCTGGGTGGTGGGCATCTCGAAGGAACGGGCGCCGCCGAGGAGGAAGGCCAGGATGAAGATCATTTCCCGGGTCACGCTGTCGGTCAGGCTGCCGACGGCCAGGGCCAGGGCGATCAAGGCTTGTAGCGACTGACAGATAGCCGCCACTCGGCGCCGGTCGTAGCGGTCGGCCACGTGCCCGGTGTGCAGCATGAACAGCACGCGCGGGGCGAACTCCACCAGCCCCACCAGGCCCAGGTCGAGCACGTTGCCGGTCAGTTGGTAGAGGTTCCAGCCGATGGCCACGGTGAGCATCTGGAAACCACTGGCGGTGAAGATCCGGGCCAGCCAGAAAGCGATGAACGGGCGATGGTGACGGAGCAACAGAGGGTCTTGGCTGGGCATCGGGCGGTCAATCTGAGCGGGGAGTGCGACGAGGTTATCACCAAGATGTAACCAATAGTTGCGGCGTGCGGGAAAATCGTTAGCTGCGCATCTATCTGATTTTTTGCTCGTATGCCGGGCCGCCAACCCTTGTAGCCGCTGCCGCAGGCTGCGAACGGCTCCGGAGGAGACGCCAGGCTCTTGAGTACGCCGCAGGTTCGACGGGCAATCGCCAGGCAAGACCCTGCGTACCGAATGCGGCCCGGCCTTTCGCAGCTTCGCAGACTCAGCAGCGGCTACAGGCGTTTTGTGTGGGGAAAAGCTGGGAAAACCCCGGGTTTGGCGGGGTGAGGCAAGCTGTCACGCGGCAAATAACCACAGAGTTGCGCGCTGAAAATAGGACTACTCTTTTAACGTTGCTTGACCCAGATCAAAACCTTTTCCAGCGGTTTGATGTGGCGGCCCAAGGGCCAGAATCCCTACGTTGCGATGGTTTAAAAAAGAACGAATCCGAATTCGCCGAACTCCATATCCGTGGGGGCAGTAGGCGCTGGCCTTTGGCCCGCAGCCGGTTTTACCTGATAGAGGAAAGCTTATGTTCGGTTTAGAGGCGCTTGATCTCGCCCGAATTCAGTTCGCATTCACCGTTTCGTTCCACATCCTGTTCCCGGCCATCACCATTGGTCTGGCGAGTTATCTGGCGGTACTCGAAGGCCTGTGGCTCAAGACCCGCGACGATACCTATCGTGATCTTTACCACTTCTGGTCGAAGATCTTCGCTGTCAACTTCGGCATGGGGGTGGTGTCCGGTCTGGTGATGTCCTACCAATTCGGCACCAACTGGAGCCGTTTCTCCGATTTTGCTGGTGCTGTCACCGGCCCCTTGCTCACCTATGAAGTGCTCACCGCGTTCTTCCTCGAGGCTGGTTTCCTCGGGGTCATGCTGTTCGGCTGGAACAAGGTCGGGCGCAAGCTGCACTTTTTCTCCACGGTGATGGTGGCCATTGGCACGCTGATTTCGACCTTCTGGATTCTGTCCTCCAACAGTTGGATGCAGACCCCGCAAGGCTTCGAAATCGTTGACGGCCGAGTGATTCCGGTGGACTGGCTGGCGGTGATCTTCAACCCGTCATTCCCCTATCGCCTGGCGCACATGGCGGTGGCGGCGTTCGTCGCCACGGCGTTCTTCGTCGGCTCGTCCGCAGCCTGGCACTTGCTGCGGGGGCGCGACAACCCGGCCATTCGTCGCATGCTGTCGATGGCCATGTGGATGGCCCTGATCGTGGCGCCGGTGCAGGCGGTGATCGGTGACTTCCACGGTCTTAATACCCTCAAGCACCAACCGGCGAAAATCGCCGCCATCGAAGGTCACTGGGAAAACGTCGGTAATGAGCCGACCCCGCTGATCCTCTTCGGCTGGCCGGACATGAAGGCTGAGAAAACCAAATACGCAGTGGAAATCCCTTACCTGGGCAGCCTGATCCTCACCCACTCGCTGGACAAGCAGGTGCCGGCGCTCAAGGAGTTCCCGCCCGAAGACCGTCCCAACTCGACCATTGTGTTCTGGTCGTTCCGGGTCATGGTGGGCCTGGGCATGCTGATGATCTTCACTGGCCTGTGGAGTGTCTGGCTGCGCAAGCGCGGCACCCTCTACACCTCGCGTCCGTTCCTGTACCTGACGTTGTGGATGGGGCCGTCCGGCCTGATCGCGATCCTGGCGGGCTGGTTCACCACCGAGATCGGCCGTCAGCCCTGGGTGGTCTATGGCCTGATGCGCACGGCGGATGCTTCGTCCGCACACAGTTTTGTGCAGATGAGTATCACCCTGGCGTTGTTCGTGGTGGTGTATTTCTCGCTGTTCGGCGTGGGTCTGGGCTACATGATGCGCCTGGTGCGCAAAGGCCCGGTCACCAACGAAGGTGCCGAAACCAGCCACGGTGGTCCCGGGCAGAAACGTACTCCGGCCCGTCCGCTGTCCGCAGCCGACGATGACCACGACGCCGACCACGGCACCCGCCTGAACAAGGGGAACTGAGTCATGGGTATTGATCTTCCGCTGTTGTGGGCCGTGATTATCATCTTCGGCATCATGATGTATGTGGTCATGGACGGCTTCGACCTGGGGATCGGGATTCTCTTCCCGTTCGTCAAGGACGACCGCGACCGTGACGTGATGATGAACACCGTCGCCCCGGTCTGGGACGGCAACGAGACCTGGCTGGTGCTGGGGGGCGCGGCCTTGTTCGGCGCCTTCCCGCTGGCCTACTCGGTGGTGCTCTCGGCGCTCTACCTGCCGCTGATCCTGATGCTGATCGGCCTGATCTTCCGCGGGGTGGCCTTTGAGTTCCGCTTCAAGGCCAAGGAAGACAAGCGTCATATCTGGGACAAGGCGTTTATCGGCGGCTCGGCGGCGGCGACCTTCTTCCAGGGTGTGGCTTTGGGCGCATTCATCGACGGCTTGCCGGTGGTGGACCGCCAGTTTGCCGGTGGCTCCCTGGACTGGCTGACGCCCTTCACCCTGTTCTGCGGCCTGGCGCTGGTGGTGGCCTATGCCTTGCTCGGCTGCACCTGGCTGATCATGAAGACCGAAGGCAAGCTGCAGCAGCAGATGCATGACCTGGCCCGGCCCCTGGCCTATGTGGTGCTGGCGGTGATCGGCATCGTCAGTATCTGGACGCCCTTGGCCCATGCCGACATCGCGGCGCGCTGGTTCACCCTGCCCAATCTGTTCTGGTTCCTGCCGGTGCCGATCCTGGTGCTGGTGACCATGTACGGCCTGCTCCGTGCTGTGGCCCGCAACGCGCATTACACGCCGTTCCTGTTGACCCTGGTGCTGATCTTCCTCGGCTACAGCGGCCTGGGTATCAGCCTGTGGCCGAACATCGTGCCGCCGTCGATCTCCATCTGGGACGCCGCGGCGCCGCCGCAAAGCCAGGGCTTCATGCTGGTGGGCACCTTGTTCATCATCCCGTTCATCCTGGGCTACACCTTCTGGAGCTACTACGTGTTCCGCGGCAAGGTCACCCACGAAGACGGTTACCACTAGGCAGGAGCCGGCTTGCCGGCGAACAGGCCCTTGCACCTTGTGCCTGGCTGGCCGGCGCTTTCACTGGCCAGCCAGCCCCGGCGAGGGTTTGGGTCAAGCAGGAGTTGAAATCATGAGCGATAAACACTCTTTGCAGGAAATCGAACAGGCGGAAAAACAGCCCCTGTGGCGGCGCCTGGGCTGGCTGGCGATGATCTGGGGTGGCAGTGTGCTGGCCCTGTTCGTGGTGGCCAGCCTGATGCGCATGTTCATGAGCGCCGCGGGCCTGACTACCCACTGATCATCCCATCCCGTGCCTTGCGGCGCGGTTTCAACCCTCCGCCAGCGGAGGGTTTTTTTTGCCTGTTACTTGCGCGCTTTGAGGATCACGAACTTGGGCGTGGCCGCCACTTGTTCGACGCCGCGGAACAGCCGCGCCAGCTTGCTGTGATAACCCAGGTGACGGTTGCCGACGATATACAGCGCACCGCCCACCACCAGGGCTTCCCGGGCCTGCTGGAACATGCGCCAGGCGAGGAAGTCGCCCACCACCTGCTGCTGGTGGAACGGCGGGTTGCACAGCACCACGTCCAGGGACTGCGGCGCCTGACCGGCCAGGCCATCGCCGGCGCGCATCTCGGCTTCGCGCTCGCCCAGCAGTGCCTGCCAGTTCTCCCGTGCCGACTGCACGGCCATGAAGGATTCGTCCACCAGGGTGTAGTGGGCCTGGGGGTTGTCCAGGGCGCTGGCGATGGCCAGCACGCCGTTGCCGCAGCCCAGGTCCGCGACCCGGGCGCTGCCGAGGTTCTGTGGCAGATGCGGGAGGAAGGCGCGGGTGCCGATGTCCAGGCCTTCGCGGCAGAACACGTTGGCGTGGTTGAGCAGCTCGATGGCCGGCTGCTCCAGGCGATAGCGGGTCGGGTAGGGCGATGCGACCGGCGGTCTGGCTTCTGGCGTGGCGACCAGCAGGCGGGCCTTTTTCACCGCCAGGGAGGCCTGCACCGGGCCGATGTAGCGCTCCAGCAAGTCACCGGCGGCGCGGGGCAGGTGCTTGACCATGGCCGCCGCCACGACCTGGGCGCCAGGGGCCAGTTGTCCCTGCAGGCGGATCAGCTGTTCTTCCAGCAGGGCCAGGGTCTTGGGCACGCGAATCAGCACCCGGTCGAAGGGGCCGTGCAACGGCTCGCTGGCCGGTATCACCCGCAGGGCGTCGAAGGGCAGGCCGTTGCGCACCAGGTTCTTTTCCAGGGCCAGGGCGCCCAGGTACGAATCGCCGCTGCTGCTGACCTGGACCTTGCCCAGCAGGCTTGCAGCCAGGGCGCCGAAGCTGTCGTTGAGGATCAGCACCCGGGTATCGCTGGTCGGTTGCTGCTCGGCCAGATGGTTGAGCAGGTATTCGTCCGCTGCGTCGAAGGCTTGCAGCGGCTCGTTTTGCTGTTCGGGCTGGCGGATCAGGTCGAGCTGGGCGAAGGGGCTTGCAAGCAGGGGCATGGGGCGGACTCTAGGTAATCGGTGAATGTCCCGGCGGTGGGGGCTGTCGCGCGCACGGGAACCCTCGAACAGCGCAGGCGCGGGCCGTTCGAAGCGGGGCTAAATGGTACGTTTTTTTGCCGGGGATTGCCCGCGCTCTATGCCACTACAAACCGCCGGTGTTTCTGTCCGGCGCTTTGCGGGACACTAGCGCATCGCTTTTGTGGAGCCCGTCATGACCGCCAGTGAAGAAAAGTACACTCGCCAGACCCTGCTCGAGGTCCAGCCGCTGACCTCCAGCTTGTTCACCCTGCGCACCACCCGGGATGCGGGTTTTCGCTTTCGCGCCGGGCAGTTCGCTCGTCTCGGGGTGACCAAGGCCGATGGCAGCACGGTATGGCGCGCCTATTCCATGGTGTCGTCGCCGTTCGACGAGTTTCTCGAATTCTTTTCCATTGTGGTGCCCGGTGGCGAGTTCACCAGCGAGCTGAGCCGCCTGGAAGTGGGGGACAGCCTGTTGGTGGATCGTCAGGCCTTTGGCTATCTGACCCTGGATCGTTTCGTCGACGGTCGCGATCTCTGGTTGTTATCCACAGGCACCGGGATTGCGCCGTTCCTGTCGATCCTCCAGGACTTCGAGGTCTGGGAGAAATTTGAACGCATCATCCTGGTCTACAGCGTGCGCGAGGCCAGGGAGCTGGCTTATCAGCAGTTGCTTGCCGAGTTGCCGCAACGTGAGTACCTGGCCGAGTTCGCGCATAAGTTGCAGTTCATCAGCACCGTGACCCGCGAGCAGCACCCGGGCAGCCTCAATGGGCGCATCACCCAACTGATCGAGAACGGCGAGCTGGAACGCGCCGCTGGCGTGGAACTGACCCCCGAGCATTCCCGGGTGATGCTCTGCGGCAACCCACAGATGATTGACGACACCCGTGCGCTGCTCAAGCAGCGAGGGATGAACCTGAGCCTGAGTCGACGGCCGGGGCAGGTGGCGGTGGAGACTTACTGGTAACCAAAACGGCGCCTTGGGGGCGCCGTTTCTTCGAGTGCTGAAGCCTGTATCAGGGCTTGTTGTTCTGCGCCTTGAGCAGATCGCGGATCTCTCCCAGCAACTCTTCTTCCTTGGTCGGTACCGGTGGCAGGGTAGGGGCCACGGCTTCTTCGCGTTTCAGGCGGTTGATGACCTTGACGCCCATGAAGATGGCGAAGGCGATGATGAGGAAGTCGATGATGCTCTGGATGAACTTGCCATAGGCCAGAACCACCGCGGGTGTATCCCCTGCCGCCGCTTTCAGCGTGACTGCCAGGTCCCCGAAGTTCACCCCACCGACCAACACGCCGATGGGCGGCATGACCACGTCGCCGACAAAGGACGAGACGATCTTGCCGAACGCGGCGCCGATGATGATACCCACGGCCATATCGACCACGTTACCTTTGACCGCGAAGGCCTTGAACTCACTTAGCACGCCCATAGGTTATTCCTTGTTACAGATGAGGTTGGTTACGGCAGTGTAATTCAGCAAAAAGCATTTTGCCGACACAACTTTTAACAGCACGCGAGGTTATTGACCGATAAACAGGCAAAGAGTTTTTTCAAAGTGCCATCGGATCGCGCGCGATATACCCCGCATTTGACGAGATAACCAGAACATTCTGTCAATCGATGGGTTATGGCCTTTCTATTTATCTTTCAAATGTTTAGTCACTAGCCTCTAGCAGGCGCACCGAGATGCGCCTTATATAACTAGAGGAATTCAACATGACCGCTTCTCTTGGCCTTGGGAGTTTTTCCCAGCGACGCGTACTGGGCGTGCTTGCCGCCAGTCTGCTTTCCCTTTCCGTACAGGCCGCCACGCTGACTCGCGACAATGGCGCGGCAGTGGGCGATAACCAGAATTCACAGACCGCAGGCGCCACCGGCCCGGTGTTGCTGCAAGATGTGCAACTGATCCAGAAACTTCAGCGTTTTGATCGCGAGCGCATTCCAGAGCGCGTGGTACACGCCCGTGGCACCGGCGCCCACGGCACCTTCACCGTCACCGACAACCTCAGCGACCTGACCCGTGCCAAGGTGTTTGCCGCCGGCGAGGTGACTCCGGTATTCGTGCGTTTCTCGTCGGTGGTGCATGGTAACCACTCCCCGGAAACCTTGCGTGATCCACGGGGTTTCGCCACCAAGTTCTATACCGCAGAGGGAAACTGGGACCTGGTCGGCAACAACTTCCCGACCTTCTTCATTCGCGATGCCATCAAGTTCCCGGATATGGTGCACGCGTTCAAACCCGATCCGCGTACCAACCTGGATGATGACTCGCGACGTTTTGATTTCTTCTCTCATGTTCCCGAAGCCACTCGCACATTGACCGAGCTGTATTCCAACTCCGGAACTCCGGCCAGTTACCGGGAAATGGATGGTAATGGGGTGCACGCCTACAAGTTGATCAACGCCAAGGGTGAAGTGCACTACGTGAAGTTTCACTGGAAGAGTCTGCAAGGTCTGAAGAATCTCGATCCGAAACAGGTGGTCGAGGTACAAGGGCGTGATTACAGCCATATGACCCATGACTTGGTAACCCACATTAATAAAGGGGACTTTCCCAAGTGGGACTTGTATGTCCAGGTATTGAAACCCGAAGACTTGGCCAAGTTTGATTTCGATCCCCTGGACGCCACCAAGATCTGGCCGGATGTACCCGAGCGCAAAGTGGGACAGATGGTGTTGAACCGTAACCCCGCCAACGTCTTCCAAGAGACTGAGCAAGTGGCCATGGCCCCGTCCAACCTGGTACCGGGGATCGAGCCGTCGGAAGACCGCCTGCTGCAAGGCCGGGTGTTCTCCTATGCCGATACCCAGATGTACCGCATCGGCGCCAATGCTCTGCAACTGCCGATCAACGCACCGAAGAATCCGGTGAACAACGGCAACCAGGACGGTGCGATGAACCTGGGCCACACCAGCACGGGGGTCAACTACCAGCCGAGCCGCCTGATGCCCCGCGAAGAGCCGCAAATCGCGCGTTACAGCCAGCTGGCACTGTCGGGCAGCACCCAGCAGGCGAAGATCCAGCGCGAGCAGAACTTCAAGCAGGCCGGTGATCTGTACCGTTCCTTCAGCAAGAAGGAACGTCAGGACCTGATCGACAGCTTTGGCGGCTCCCTGGCCACCACCGATGACGAGAGCAAGCACATCATTCTGTCGTTCCTGTATAAGGCCGACCCGGAGTACGGCACCGGCGTGACCGGTGTGGCCAAGGGCGACCTGACTCGGGTCAAGGCGCTGGCGGCCAAGCTGAGCGATTGATCGAGCGCGTTTCACTCCGTCACGCCCGCCTGGGCGTGACGACTTTTTCCGACAGAGGAGTCGCGCCATGCGTCTTTTTACAGCGCTGCTGTCAGCGGCCTGTTCGTTTGCCGCCTACGCGCAGCCGGCGGCCGAACCCGCGACCGCCGCCGACCCGGTGGCGGTCAAGGTGCAGCTGGAACACTACTATTTCGATGCCGCCCGCCGGGGCGATGTGGAAATGCTCGACACCTTTATCGAGGCTGGTTACTCCCTCGATACCCAGGATGAAAAGGGCTACACGGCATTGATCCTCGCCGCTTATCACGGCCAGGGTCTGGCAGTGGAGCGCCTGCTGGACGCCGGCGCCAATGCCTGTGCCCAGGACAAACGCGGCAACACGGCGTTGATGGGGGCGATCTTCAAGGGCGAGGTGCAGATCGCTCGGCGTTTGCTGGCGACCGATTGCAGTCCCGATCAGCGCAATGGCGCCGGGCAGACGGCGGCCATGTACGCCGGGTTGTTCAAGCGGGTCGAACTGTTGGACGCCTTGGCCGCCAAGGGCGCTGACCTGAATGCCGAAGACCCGCTGGGCAATAGCGCCACGCGTCTGGCCAGCGGGCAGATACGCACCACGGCGCCGCGCTGATCGGTTCCAGCTGAGCTATCATCGCGGTTTTTGCCGGGGGTTCAGATGGCCAAGGCCAAGCGCATGTACGGCTGCACCGAGTGCGGCTCCACCTTTCCCAAATGGGCCGGGCAATGCGGTGAGTGCGGGGCCTGGAACACCCTGACCGAGACCATGATCGAAAGTGGCGGCGCCGCGGCACCTGCCGGGCGCACCGGCTGGGCCGGGCAGCAGGCGCAGATCAAGACCCTGGCGGAAGTCAGCGTCGAGGAAATCCCGCGTTTCTCCACTGCCTCCGGCGAACTCGACCGGGTGCTGGGCGGTGGCCTGGTGGACGGATCGGTGGTGCTGATCGGCGGCGATCCGGGGATCGGCAAGTCGACCATCCTGCTGCAGACCCTGTGCAACATCGCCACGCGCATGCCGGCCTTGTACGTCACCGGCGAGGAGTCCCAGCAGCAGGTAGCGATGCGCGCCCGGCGGTTGGGCCTGCCCCAGGATCAGTTACGGGTGATGACCGAGACCTGCATCGAAACCATCATCGCCACCGCTCGGGTGGAAAAACCCAAGGTCATGGTGATCGACTCGATCCAGACCATCTTCACCGAACAGCTGCAATCGGCTCCCGGCGGCGTGTCCCAGGTGCGCGAGAGCGCGGCCTTGCTGGTGCGTTACGCCAAGCAGAGCGGCACGGCGATCTTCCTGGTGGGCCACGTGACCAAGGAAGGCGCCCTGGCCGGGCCGCGGGTGCTGGAGCACATGGTCGACACCGTGCTGTATTTCGAAGGCGAGTCCGACGGCCGCCTGCGGTTGCTGCGGGCGGTGAAGAACCGTTTTGGTGCGGTCAACGAGCTGGGTGTGTTCGGCATGACCGACCGCGGTCTGAAGGAGGTGTCCAACCCTTCGGCGATTTTCCTCACACGAGCTCAGGAAGAAGTGCCCGGCAGCGTGGTGATGGCCACCTGGGAAGGCACCCGGCCGATGCTGGTTGAAGTCCAGGCGCTGGTGGATGACAGCCACCTGGCCAATCCGCGCCGGGTCACCCTGGGCCTGGATCAGAACCGCCTGGCCATGCTGCTGGCGGTGCTGCACCGCCACGGCGGGATTCCGACCCATGACCAGGACGTGTTCCTCAACGTGGTGGGTGGGGTCAAGGTGCTGGAAACCGCCTCCGACCTGGCGTTGATGGCCGCCGTGATGTCGAGCTTGCGCAATCGTCCGCTGCCCCATGACTTGCTGGTGTTCGGTGAAGTCGGCCTGTCCGGTGAAGTGCGTCCGGTGCCCAGCGGCCAGGAGCGTTTGAAAGAGGCCGCCAAGCACGGCTTCAAACGGGCCATCGTGCCCAAGGGCAATGCGCCGAAAGAGTCGCCGCCGGGCTTGAAGATCATTGCCGTGACCCGCCTGGAACAGGCGTTGGATGCGCTCTTCGAATAAATCGAGCTGGGCTCTCATGGAAGGAAGCAGGTAATGGGCATGACAAAGTTGAAGGGCTGGTGGCTGGGCCTCAGCCTGCTGTGTGGCAGCGGCTTTGCCGTGGCGCAGCCGAGCGAGGTGCCCGAGGGCTATCGCGTGGCCCAGCAAGTGCTGGTGGGCGATGGTTCGCTGCTGGAGGTGCTGGAGGATGTGCGCATCACGCCGCAACTGCACGCCGACAGCTGGGGCAATGGCTTGGACGCCGACAGCTTTGCCCAGTCCGAGGACGATCACCCGACCACGCCCTTGGGCGCTCAGGTGCGCCTGGTTTCCGACAGCGGCGAGGTGCTGGCGCAGAAGCCCCTGGACTATCCCCTGGCCACGGTGGAAAAGGCGCCGCTCAACGGCCTGCCATCGCCGGCGTTTTTCCTCACTGTCGACCAGACCGCCCCCATGGGCAGCTACAGTGGTCCGGCCACGCAAGTGCTGATGCCGCAGCAGGGTCAGCTGGACTCGGTGCTCTATCTGGGGGAAGGAGGGGAAAGGCAGCCGCTGGTGTTCGCCCAGACTGGCAAGGCGGCGTGGCGGATCGTGCCGTCCCGGGAAGGGGGCACCGAAAGCATCCAGCAGGTGTCATCGGCGTCGACGATGGAGAACGAAGAGTTCATCACCACCTATCGCACCTTCCGTTATGTCGACGGCCAATGGACAGCATCTTCGCGGCAGCAAGCGGGTTACTGGGACACGGAAAGCGACTTTCCCGAAACCGCGCTGTTCCCCTGAACACGGGTGCTTTTGATCAAATACTGATCAGTGCACCCAGTTCCCGCTCCAACTCCTCGGGGTCCCCAAGGTTCAGCTCGATCAACCTCCTGAGGTGTTCGATGGACTCCAGGCCGATGTGCAGGCAGACGAAGCCCAACTGACCGTTATGGTCGTGGGCCAGTTGCACATCCATACGCACGTCGGCATCGAGGCCCAGGTGAACATCGGCTTCGAAGGGGCGGTTGGGATCTCCGAGCCAGGGATCGGGGCGTTCGATCAACAGTCCCTTGAGGGACAGGTCCAGCAGCCGCACCGGCCAGCGGTGGGTGCCTTGACTCAGTTCAGTCGTGGCATCGAAGGCGATGCGTTTGAAGCGTCGGCGTTCGGCGTGTTGCTCGCTCATGGGCTGGCCCTCTGCGTGGTGCACTGACTATAGACCCCGGTTTATGACTGTCGCTACAAAGCCATCGGACCGCAAAAAAAATGCAATGCCGCCGTGCTCGCGGCTTGCCGGACGAATGGGGCTGATTCAGGGTTTTGTGGCGGTGCGCCTTGCGCAGAAAAATGTCCCAAAAAATGCCGCTCACAAGATAAAAGAAGGCTCTAGACCAACGTGGGGGGTGGTCTTTGAGAACAGTAGCGCTACACTCGAAATGCTGTTTTTCTATCCCCCTGGCCGGAATAAAAAAATGAAAAATAATAATAGCCTGCTGCGCCATGTCCCTTGGCTGCTGCTGGCAATCGTAGGAGCGTGCGCCCTCGGCGTAGTTGCATTGCGTCGCGGCGAGGCGATCAACGCCTTGTGGATTGTGGTGGCCGCGGTGGCCATCTATCTGGTGGCGTACCGGTACTACAGTCTGTTCATTGCCAATAATGTGATGCAGCTGGACCCACGTCGGGCCACTCCCGCCGTGCTCAACAATGACGGTCTGGACTATGTGCCGACCAATAAACACATTCTCTTCGGTCACCACTTCGCGGCCATTGCCGGCGCCGGTCCCTTGGTGGGCCCGGTCCTGGCGGCGCAGATGGGCTACCTGCCCGGTACCCTGTGGCTGATCGCCGGGGTGGTCCTGGCCGGTGCGGTTCAGGACTTCATGGTGCTGTTCCTGTCCACCCGACGTAACGGCCGTTCCCTGGGCGACATGGTTCGTGAGGAAATGGGGCGTATTCCCGGCACCATTGCGCTGTTCGGCTGCTTCCTGATCATGATCATCATCCTCGCGGTACTGGCGCTGATCGTGGTCAAGGCCCTGGCCGAGAGCCCGTGGGGCATCTTCACGGTGATGGCGACCATTCCGATCGCGGTGTTCATGGGCGTGTACATGCGCTACATCCGCCCGGGCCGCATCGGCGAGATTTCGTTGATCGGCGTTCTATTGCTGCTGGGTTCCATCTGGCTGGGGGGGCAGGTGGCCGCCGATCCGGTCTGGGGCAAGATGTTTACCTTCACCGGCATCCAGATCACCTGGATGCTGATCGGCTACGGTTTTGTCGCCGCGGTGCTGCCGGTGTGGCTGATCCTGGCGCCCCGTGACTATCTGTCGACCTTCCTCAAGATCGGTACCATCATCGCCCTGGCGATTGGCATCCTGATCACCATGCCCGAGCTGAAAATGCCGGCCCTGACCCAGTTCACCGATGGCACTGGCCCGGTATGGAAAGGCGGCCTGTTCCCGTTCCTGTTCATCACCATCGCTTGTGGCGCGGTGTCGGGCTTTCATGCGTTGATCTCCTCGGGGACCACGCCCAAGCTGCTGGATAACGAAGCCAATGCCCGCTACATCGGCTACGGCGGCATGCTCATGGAGTCCTTCGTAGCGATCATGGCCATGGTCGCGGCTTCGGTGATCGAGCCTGGCGTTTACTTCGCCATGAACAGCCCGGCGGCCATCGTCGGCGGTGATGTGGTGGCCGTGGCGCAGACTGTCAGCAGTTGGGGTTTTGTCATCAGCCCGGAACAACTGCAGGCGGTGGCCAAGGACATCGGTGAAAACACCATCCTGGCCCGTGCCGGTGGGGCACCGACCCTGGCGGTGGGTATCGCGCAGATCCTCCACCAAGTACTGCCGGGTGAGAACACCATGGCGTTCTGGTACCACTTCGCGATCCTGTTCGAAGCCCTGTTCATTCTGACCGCGGTGGATGCCGGTACCCGTGCCGGTCGTTTCATGCTCCAGGATTTGCTGGGGTCTTTCGTTCCAGCGCTCAAACGCACTGAATCCTGGACCGCCAACCTGATTGCTACCGCCGGTTGCGTGGCCCTGTGGGGCTACCTGCTGTACCAGGGCGTGATCGATCCGCTGGGTGGCATCAACACCTTGTGGCCGCTATTCGGCATCTCCAACCAGATGCTGGCCGGTATTGCCCTGATGCTGGGCACCGTGGTCCTGATCAAGATGAAGCGCCAGCGCTACATCTGGGTCACCCTGCTGCCGGCTGTCTGGCTGCTGATCTGCACCACGACTGCAGGCTTCATCAAGCTGTTCGACGCCAACCCGGCGATCGGCTTCCTGTCGTTGGCGAAGAAATACAGCGATGCGATGGCCAATGGTCAGATCCTCGCTCCGGCCAAGGACATCACGCAGATGCAGCACGTGATCTTCAACGCCTACACCAACGCGACCCTGACTGCCTTGTTCCTGCTGGTGGTGTTCAGCATCCTGTTCTACGCGCTCAAGGTCGGTATCGCGGCTTGGGGCAGCAAGGAACGTACGGATAAAGAATCGCCCTACCAGGCTGTGCCTGACGCGTAACCCGAGGATTGCAACCATGTTCAATGACCTGAGTCGCCTCGGTAAATACCTCGGTCAGGCCGCGCGCCTGATGGTCGGCATGCCCGACTACGACAACTACGTCGAGCATATGCAAACCAAGCACCCGGACAAGCCGGTGATGTCGTACGAGGCGTTCTTCCGTGAACGCCAGGAAGCGCGGTACGGCGGCAAGGGCGGTCCGAAGTGCTGTTGAAGTACAGCGTGTAAGCCACACCCATGTAGGAGCCGGCTGCTCGGCGATAGCGCTCTGATTGACGCCATCGTCGGTCAGCCGGCTCCTACGTTTTTATGCGTGGGAGATCCTGTTTTGCAAAATCCTATTCCCGTCACCGTGCTCAGCGGTTTCCTCGGCGCCGGCAAGACCACTTTGCTGCGTCATCTGCTCAAGGCCGAGCACGGTTTGAAGATCGCCGTGATCGAGAATGAGTTCAGTGATGCCGGTATCGACACCCAGCTGCTGGGGGACGAGCCGGTCCAGGTCATGACCCTGTCCAATGGCTGTGTCTGCTGCACCATCCACACCGACCTGACCAAGGCCCTGTATCTGCTGCTGGAGCGCCTGGACAGTGGCGAGATCGCCTTTGATCGACTGGTGATCGAGTGCACCGGATTGGCCGACCCGGCTCCGGTGGCGCAGACCTTTTTCATTGATGAAGAGTTGCGTGAGCGCTACATCCTCGACGGCATCATCACCCTGGTGGATGCCAAGCACGCCGAGTTCCACCTGACCCAGACCATCGCCCAGGCGCAGATCGGCTTTGCCGACCGGCTGCTGGTGAGCAAGCGCGACCTGGTGGATGAGCAGACCTTCGAGGCCCTCAGCCAGCGCCTGACGCGGATCAACCGCCGGGCGCCGATTCGCCTGGTGGAGCACGGCCGGATCGATCTGGCGGAACTGCTGGATGTGCGGGGCTTCAACTTGAATGCTGATCTGGGCGGCGGCATCAGCCTGCGTCCGGTGAGCCCGGCACCCTCGGTGGATCGGATTTCCAGCCTGGTGCTGCGCACTGAACAGGCCCTGGATCTGGATCGCCTCAGCGAGTTCATGAATGAGCTGCTGGAGGATCATGGCAAGCAATTGTTGCGTTACAAGGGCGTGCTGAACGTGATCGACGAGCCACGGCGCATGGTGTTCCAGGGCGTGCTCAAGCTTTACGGCTTCGACTGGGATACCGAATGGGCTGAGGGCGAGGCGCGGGAGAGTGTGATGGTGTTCATTGCCGACGATCTGCCGGAAGAGAAGATCCGGCAGGGCTTCGAGAAGATGCTGGGGGGCTGAAGTCCTCGCTGGCCAGCCGACTCCTACAGGTCGGCGGGCGCTGTGCCTAGCAGGCGTTGTTCCAGGTGATCCAGGTGGCGGTTCATCAGGGCTTCGGCCTTTTCGACGTCAGCCGCCTGTAGCGCATCGATGATCGTCGCGTGCTCTTGCCAGGCGCAGCAGTGGCGGGCGCGGCCTTCAAACTGGGCGATGGCCAGGGAGGTCAGCGGCACCAGGCTGCCGAGAAACTGCGCCAGTGGGGCGTTGCCGGCCACTTCAGCCAGTTGCAGGTGGAACTCCCCGGACAGGCGGATGGCCGGACCGCGTTGGTCGCGCTCAATGGCTTCACGTTCCCGGGCGATCAACTGTCGCAGGGACTGCAACTGGCGCCGGGGTTGCTGGCAGGCCAGGCGCACCAGGGTGATTTCCGTCAGGCGCCGGGCGTGCAGGATCTGCCGGGTCTGCTCCAGGTCAGGAGCCGCGACCTGGGGGCGGTAATTGGGCCGCAGGATCACCACTTGCTGGTGGGACAAGCGCGCCAGGACCTGGCGGATGATGCTGCGGCTGACGCCGAAGGCCTGCCCGAGGCTGTCTTCGGTGAAGCGGCTGCCGGGTGCGATGCGCTGTTCGAGAATGGCGTCGAAGATCTGTGGATAGACATCATCGACCAGCAGTTTTTTTTCGCCGCACTGACGCCGAGGCAGGCTGGCCACCAGGGTGAAGGGGTTGTTTTTCAGGGCGTAGCTGACCATGGCCTGTCTCCAGTCCAGTTGCTGACTCGGGGGTTGATTACAGGGCGTTGGAGCCCAGGTGATCGTCCGGAATATTCAGTTCGATGCCCATGCGCTGGCCTTCCTGGAGGATGTGCCGACGCATCTCGGCGCTGGCCAGGGCGCTGTTCTTGTTGCGGATCGCCCGCACCACGGCTTCATTTTCTTCCAGGCGTTCGGCCAGGTGCTCCGGCGAATTGCGCAGGATCTGCGCACTTTGCTTGAGGGCATTGCTGGTCTGTTGCACCACGTTCTGGAAGATCGGGTTGCTGGTCAGGGTGAACAGTTCTTCGTGGAAGGCGATGTAGGCATTGACCCCGGCTTCGCTGTCATTGGCCTCCAGGGCTTCGCGCATGTCCATCAGGGTCAGGCGCAGCTGGCCGACTTCCTTGCTGCTGATGGATTGCGCCACCAGCCCGACGATGAAGGGCTCCAGGGTGTAGCGCAGTTGCAGCACGTCCTCGAGGCTGGCGCCGGCCACGCTGCGCTCGGCACCTTGGGCTTCGCTCTGGGGCGCATCCAGCACCACCACGCCCTTGCCAGGCATGGAGCGCACCAGGCCCAGGGTTTCCAGGACGATCACCGCTTCGCGCAGGCTGGGGCGGCTGATGCCCAGTTGCTCGGCCAATTCACGTTGCCCGGGCAGCATGTCGCCGGAGCGCCACTGGCCTCGGGCAAGGGCCGCCCGGAGCTTTTCTACCACTGAATTCACAACCGTTGACGAGCTGATCACTGTTGACTCCATGAGCTATCGGTAGCGCGCTGTTGCCGCGCTGATTGTTGTGCCTGCCGTCGGCAGGCACAAGGTTGGATCAAAATTCCTGCTGGTGGGCACCGGCCACCGGTTTTCGCGCCTGGAAGGTATAGCCCTGTTGACCACTGAGCACCTTGTTGGCCCGTTGCACGTCGATGTCCTTTTCCCAGCGGGCGATGGCCACGGTGGCCACGCAGTTGCCGATCAGATTGGTCAGGGCGCGACCGATGCCCATGAACCAGTCCACGGCCAGCACCAGCACCAGGCCCACCACCGGAATTGCCGGGATCGCGGTCAGGGTCGCGGCCAGGATCACCAGGGCCGAACCGGGAATGCCATGGGCGCCCTTGGAGGTGATCAGCGACACCAGGAGGATGGTCAACAGGTCCGACATGGACAACGGCGTGCCGGTGGCATTGGCGATGAAGACGATGGCCAGGGTCAGGTAGATGGAGAAACCATCCAGGTTGAACGAGTAGCCGGTTGGAATCACCAGGCCCACGGTGGAGCTGCCAATGCCCAGGTGCTCCAGCTTGCGCATGATCTGCGGCAGGACGGCGTCGGAGGAGGCGGTGCCGAGAACGATCAGCAACTCTTCGCGCAGGTATTTGAGGAAGGGCAGCATGCGCAGGCCCGACAGGCGCATGACCAGGCCGAGGATCAGCGCGACGAAAGCGACGCAGGTCAGGTAGAACAGGCCCACCAGGCTGCCCAGGTGCTGCAGCGAATCCAGACCGTATTTGCTGGTGGTGAAGGCGATGGCGCCGAACACGCCGATGGGCGCCAGGCGCACGATCATGCCCATGATGCGGAAGATCACGTGGCTCAGTTCATTGATCAGCCGGGAGATGCCGGAGGCGGCTTCGCCCACCAGGTTCAGGGCACTGCCGAACAGCACCGAGAACAGCAGCACCTGGAGGATATTGTTCTCGGCAAAGGCGCCGATCACCGAGGTGGGGATCAGGTCCATGAGGAACTGGGTGGTGGTGTGCATGTGCTGGCCGCGTTGAGCGATATCGCCCATGTCGGCGGTGGACAGCTGCTCCAGGTGAATATTGGCGCCGCTGCCGATGCCGGTGCTGAAGGCCATGACCAGGCCGATCACCAGGGCGATGGTGGTGAGGATCTCGAAGTAGATCACTGATTTGAGGCCGATGCGGCCGACCTTCTTCAGATCGCCGGCGCCGGAGATGCCGCTGACCACCACGCAGAACACGATCAGGCCGATGAGCATCTTGATCAGCTTGATGAAGCCGTCGCCCAGTGGTTTGAGTTGTGAGGAGTATTCGGGGAGGGTGAGGCCGCAGACGATGCCAAGCATCAGTCCGAGCACAACCTGGAGGAAAATCGAGCGCGAGCACCATCTGAGCATGGGGAGGAATCCTGGTCGGTGTCCTGTCTGCCGTGTGCGGGGGAGCACAGCGGACGGAGGACTTAATTATTGTGGTCTTACCGGTATGTCCAGTGCAGGCGCAGTCTACGCTCGGGTTTTATGGGTTTACAAGAGGCTGAACGAAAATTGGCTTTACCGGTCTGACCAGTGGTTTTTCCTCCCCTGGCCACTGTAGCCGCTGCCGTAGGCTGCGATCGGCTGGAACGGCCGCCCGAGTATCTTGCGTTCGCAAGACCTCGCAGGCTCCTTTCAGCGCCTGGTGCGGCGGCCATCCAGGCACAAAAAAGCCCGGCGCTGGGCCGGGCTTTTTCTGTTGCGGTCTGCGGGCTGATTAAGCGCCGTATACCGGCAGCTTCTTGCAGATGGCCTTGACCTTCTCACGCACGGCGTCGATCACCGCTTCGTTGGACAGGTCCGCCAGGATGTCGCAGATCCAGCCGGCCAGTTCCTTGCACTCGGCTTCCTTGAAGCCACGGGTGGTCACAGCCGGAGTACCGAAGCGCAGGCCGGAGGTGACGAACGGGGAACGTGGGTCGTTAGGCACGGAGTTCTTGTTCACGGTGATGAACGCTTTGCCCAGAGCGGCGTCGGCGTCTTTACCGGAGATGTCCTGCTTGATCAGCGACAGCAGGAACAGGTGGTTCTTGGTACCACCGGAAACCACGTCGAAACCGCGTGCGATGAACACTTCGGCCATGGCTTGGGCGTTCTTCACCACTTGTTCCTGGTAGGCCTTGAACTCAGGCTGCAGCGCTTCCTTGAAGCAGATCGCTTTAGCGGCGATCACGTGCTCCAGCGGGCCACCCTGGGCGCCCGGGAATACTGCGGAGTTCAGCTTCTTCTCGATGTCGGCGTTGGCGCGAGCCAGGATCAGGCCGCCACGTGGACCGCGCAGGGTCTTGTGGGTGGTGGTGGTGACCACGTCGGCGAATGGTACTGGGTTCGGGTAGACGCCAGCGGCGACCAGACCGGCCACGTGGGCCATGTCGACGAACAGGTAGGCACCGACCTTGTCAGCGATTTCGCGGAAACGCGGGAAGTCGAGGATCTGCGAGTAGGCGGAGAAACCGGCCACGATCATTTTCGGCTTGTGCTCAAGGGCCAGGCGCTCGACTTCGTCGTAGTCGATCAGGCCGTTGGCGTCGATGCCGTACTGAACAGCGTTGTACAGCTTGCCGGAGGAGGAAACGGCAGCACCGTGGGTCAGGTGACCACCGTGGGCCAGGCTCATGCCCAGGATGGTGTCGCCGCCTTGCAGCAGGGCCAGGTAGACCGCTGCGTTGGCTTGGGAGCCGGCGTGTGGCTGGACGTTGGCGTAGTCGGCGCCGAACAGCTCCTTGGCGCGATCAATGGCCAGTTGCTCAACCACGTCGACGTATTCGCAACCGCCGTAGTAGCGCTTGCCTGGGTAGCCTTCGGCGTATTTGTTGGTCAGTACCGAGCCTTGAGCTTCCATCACCGCTGGGCTGGTGTAGTTTTCCGAAGCGATCAGCTCAATGTGCTCTTCCTGACGCTGAGCTTCTTGCTCCATGGCGGCAAAGAGATCGGCGTCGTACTTGGCAATAGTCAAATCACGGCTGAACATGGCGGTCCTCAAGGATCGGGGGCAGAAAGGGGAGGCATTCTAACCCAATGGGTTTTAGATGGCATATGAAAGGACATCATGTCGCAGACAAGTGGCCTTCACGTAGTACGTGATCTCTCGTAGGAGCTGGCTTGCCAGCGAAAAGGCCCCTGAATCGCCTTCGCCGGCAAGCCGGTTCCTACGTACGCGGGGGTTAGTCGAACATGAACAGCGCGTCGTTGCTGAACTGCGCTTCGAAGCGGTTGGCTGGCATCGGCCGGCCGAACAGGTAGCCCTGGACCTCGTCGCAGCCGTGTTCGCGCAGGAACTCCAGCTGCTCGTGGGTTTCCACGCCCTCGGCGATTACCGCCAGGTTCAGGCTGTGGGCCATGGCGATAATGGCGCGGGCGATCTGCGCATCCTGCTCGCCGGACGGCAGGCCGTCGACGAAGGTGCGGTCGATCTTCAGCACGTCGATGGGGAACTGCTTGAGGTAGTTCAGCGATGAATAGCCGGTGCCGAAGTCGTCCACCGCGATGCTCAGGCCCAGATTCTTCAGGCCGTCGAGAATCTGCATCGCCTCGCTGACTTCGCGCATCAGGATACTTTCGGTGAGCTCCAGCTCCAGGCACGCCGGCGGCAGGCCGGTGTCCTTGAGGATGGTGGCGATGCGCATGCCCAGCTGGCCGTCGGAGAACTGCCGCGCGGAAATGTTCACCGAGACCTTCGGCACCCGCACCTTGGCCTGGTGCCAGGACTTGAGCTGGCGGCAGGCTTCGCTGATTACCCAGTCGCCCACATCCACCACCAGGCCCAGTTCTTCCAGGACCGGAATGAAGTCGCCCGGCGGCACCAGCCCGCGGCGCGGATGACGCCAGCGCAGCAGCGCCTCGGCACCGGTCAGGCGTTTGCCGTCGCCGCTGAACTGCGGCTGGTAATAGAGCACGAACTCTTCCTGTTCCAGGGCGTGGCGCAGGTCGCTTTCCAGCTCCAGGCGCTCCAGGGCACTGGCGTTCATGTCGGCCTGGTAGAACTGGAAGTTGTTCTTGCCGCGCTCCTTGGCGTGGTACATCGCGGTGTCGGCGTTCTTCATCAGCTGGCTCAGTTCTTTACCGTCCTGAGGGCTCAGGGCGATGCCGATACTGGCGGTGACGAAGAACTCCCGACCTTCGAGGACGAAGGGCTTGACCAGGCTGGCGAGGATCTTCTCGGCCACATTGATGGCCCGGTTCAGGGCAATCTCGCGGCTGGCGCGCGGTTGCAGGAGCAGGGTGAATTCGTCGCCACCCATGCGCGCCACGGTGTCGTCATCGTCGACGCAACCCAACAGGCGGGTGGCCATTTCCTTGAGCATGCGATCGCCCGCCGCGTGGCCCAGGGAGTCGTTGATCGGCTTAAAACGGTCCAGATCGAGGAACATCAGCACCACCCAGGACTTCTGCCGCTCCGCCGATTGCAGCGCGGTGTGCAGACGGTCCTGGAACAGGGTGCGGTTGGGCAGGTGGGTCAGGGCGTCGTAGTAGGCCAGGCGGTGAATCCGCTGTTCACTGGCCTTGCGCTCGCTGATGTCGCTGAAGAAGCACACGTAGCTGGCCAGGTCGCCTTCATCGTCGAGCACTGCAGTGATGCCGACCCAGGCCGGGTAGTGCTCGCCATTGCGGCGCTTGAGCCAGACTTCGCCTTCCCAGCTGCTGTGCTGGTGCAACTGCTTGAGCACATAACGCAGGTGGGCTTCCTGCTGGTCGTCGACGGTGAGCATGTTCGGCAACTGGTCAAGCACCTGGGACACCGCGTAGCCGCTGACCCGGCTGAAGGCCTCGTTGGCCTGGACGATGTAGCCGGCGGGGTCGGTGATCAGGATCGCCGAAGTCGAGTGCTCGAATACCGTGGCCGCCATGCGCAGGTCTTTTTCCGCCCGGCGTTGCTGGCTGATATCGCGGCCAACCCCGAGTACGCCCTCGAAGGCGCCGTGTTCGTCCCACACCAGGACCAGGCGCAGTTCGATGGGGATCTTGCGCCCATCGGCTCGCAGGCAGTCGAACAGGAACAGCTGGGTCTGCACCTGGCTGCGCAACTGCGCCAGTTGCTCGGGTTTGTCCAGGGCCTTGCTGACCCGGTCCATCAGGGTGTAGATGCCGGCCAGTTGCTGTGGGTTGGCGATGGTGGACTGCCAGCCATTCTGGAAGATCCACTCCACGTCGTAGCCGAGCACCGCATGCACCGAGGGGCTGACGTAGTTCAGCGACAGCTTGTTGTCAGTGGAGAAGATCACGTCGCTGATGCTTTCGGCGAGCATGCGGTAGCGCTGTTCGCTGTCACGCAGCGACTCGCTGGCCTCGATCTGGTCGGTGATGTCCTTGGCCACGCCGATGATTCGCGTCACCTGGTCGTAGCGATCCCGGGCCAGGGCCTGTTCGCGGATCTCGAAGCGCCGCCACTGGCCGCTGCGGTGGCGGAAGCGCAGTTGGCATTGCAGGAGCTGGGCGTAGGCCGAGTGGCGCTGTTCCTGGCGCAGGCGGTGATAGAGGTCGGCGTCTTCCGGGTGCAGGAGGATTTCCCAGAAGTATTCGCCCATCTGGTGCAGTTCGGTCTTGTTGTAGCCGAGGGTCTGGCCCAGGTGGTGGTTGCTGAAGATCATCCGCTGGCTGATCACGTCCTGCACATACAGGTGATCGGGCACGGTGCGCACCACGTCCGACCAGAAACCTTCGCGCTCCAGCAGCGACAGCTCGATCAGCTTGCGGCTGGTGATGTCGCTGATGCTGAGGATCACGGCGCTGTAATCCTCTGTCGCTTCCGGCAGGCGCAGTACCAGCCATAGATGCTGGTCATTGCCCTGGGCGTCGCTGAGCTTGATCTCCAGTTCCAACTGTTTCTGCTGGTTGACCACGGCTTCCAGTAACTGGCCGCCGATGGCGTTGCCGTTCTTCGGGCAGCCTTCGATCAGTAGTTGCCAGGCCTGGTCGCTGGATTCGACATTGAGCAGGCGCAGCGCCACTTGATTGACTTCGGTGATGCGCAATTCTTTCAGCAACTGGCGAGGGTGGTCCGGATGGCTGGTTTGCCAGCGCTTGAGCTGCTCGCTGTTGTGTAAATGGTGTTGGCCGAGCAGCTCCGGGAGCCCGGAGATATCCAGGACGCAGAGGGCGACCCCTGTGCCCTCGAAAATATCCTGATAGCGTCGCCGGCCCTCGTGGAGCTGGCGTTGGCGCCGACGCATGTTGAGCAGGGCAATCACCGGCAGCAGGGAGAACGCCAGGCCCAGCAGGCACTTGCCGATAAAGGCCGGCAGCAGTTCCTCGATCACCGCCCGTTGGTCGAACAGCCCGCGCAGTTGCCAGTCGCTATTGTTCAAAGGCACCAGCAGCACACTGCTGGCCATCTCGTCGGGGGCCAGCATGCCTGGGGTCGGGGCGCTGCGTTCATCGCGCTTGATCACCTGTCGGCTCAGGCGATTCTCGATCACCCAAGTCGGCTTGAAACCTTCCTCGCTTTGCCGCACCAGGGGCTGCAGGAAACTGGGGGACATGCGCAGTACCCAGAAACTGCGAGTCGAGCCACTGGCCTGGTGCAGCAAGACATGCACCACTGAACCGTCGGCAGGATTGCTGTAGTAATAGCGCTGGGAACGGCTGCGCTGGACCAGTTCGGCGAGCCAGAGAGCATCCTGGCTGTCGGCGGCACTGTCGCTGAGGATCTGCCCCTGGCTGTCCAGCAGGGCGAAACTGCGGACGTCCGGCAGGGAGCGCTGGAGCTTTTGCAGCAGTTGCTGTTGTTGCTGGCTGTCTTGGGGGGCTTCGACGGTCGGTAGCAGATTGAGGGCGATCTGGGCATTGAGCGCCAGGTTCAGGCTCAGGTGGTCGGCCAGATCGGCGCTGTAGTCGATGGCGTGCTGGCGCTGGTCCTTGCGGGTTTGCTGCAGTTGATCGAGCAGTTGCCAGAACAACAGGGCCAGGAGCAATAGCACCAGCGTCGCCAGTGCGCCTTTGAGTGTGCCCCGCAAAGGAAGGGCCGACGCGGAGGCTTTAGCGCGCGCGGGCTGTGGCGAAATGACGTTGGACAAGCTGTGATCCTGCGGTTTGGCTGGGCTGGCGCGACGTGCACTATAAGCCGGACGCCCGAAGGGCGGCTAGCATGCCTTGAGTTGTGGCAAAGTGCCAGTCCCGCTTGGCTGGACCTGGATCGTGCATTGAGGTAGTTTTGCCGGTTACGCGGGAGCGTTCCAGCTCCAAACAATCAGGCTTTTTCCGCCCGTCGGTATTGATCATGGTCAATGCCGGTGCCGCGCATGGCCTGGCCCGGGCCCGGCCCGTTCTATTCATCTGTCACTGACGCTAGGTTCACCATGGCTCAATACGTCTTCACCATGCATCGGCTGGGCAAAGTTGTTCCGCCGAAGCGGGAAATCCTGAAAAACATCTCCCTGTCTTTTTTCCCCGGCGCCAAGATCGGCGTACTGGGCCTCAACGGTTCGGGTAAGTCCACGCTGCTGAAAATCATGGCCGGCGTCGATACCGAGTTCGAAGGTGAAGCCCGTCCGATGCCGGACCTGAACATCGGCTACCTGCCTCAGGAACCACAACTGGATCCAACCAAGACTGTGCGTGAAGTGGTCGAGGAAGCGGTGAGCGTGATCAAGGACGCCCAGGCACGCCTGGACGAAGTCTACGCCGCCTACGCCGAGCCGGATGCCGATTTCGACAAGCTGGCCGCCGAGCAGGCCAAGCTGGAAGCCATCCTGCAAGCCAGCGACGGTCATAACCTGGAGCGTCAGCTGGAAGTGGCCGCCGACGCCCTGCGCCTGCCGGCCTGGGACGCCAAGGTCGAGCACCTGTCCGGTGGTGAAAAGCGTCGTGTGGCCCTGTGCCGCCTGCTGCTGTCCGCCCCCGACATGCTGCTGCTCGACGAGCCCACCAACCACCTGGATGCCGATTCCGTGGCCTGGCTGGAACACTTCCTCCACGACTTCCCAGGCACCGTGGTTGCGATTACGCACGACCGTTACTTCCTGGACAACGTCGCCGGTTGGATTCTCGAACTCGACCGCGGCGCCGGTATTCCTTACGAGGGCAACTATTCGGGTTGGCTGGAAGCCAAGTCCGCGCGTCTGGCCCAGGAATCCAAGCAGCAGTCGGCCCATGAAAAGGCCATGAAGGAAGAGCTGGAGTGGGTGCGCAAAGGCGCCAAGGCCCGCCAGTCGAAATCCAAGGCTCGTCTGCAACGCTTCGAGGAAATGCAGTCCCAGGAATTCCAGAAGCGCAGCGAAACCAACGAGATCTATATCCCGGCCGGTCCGCGCCTGGGTGACAAGGTCATCGAGTTCAAGAACGTCACCAAGGGCTACGGCGATCGCGTGCTGATCGACAATCTGTCGTTCTCCATGCCCAAAGGCGCCATTGTCGGCGTGATCGGTGGTAACGGTGCCGGTAAATCGACCCTGTTCCGCATGCTCATGGGCAAGGAAACCCCGGATTCGGGCAGCATCGAGATCGGTGAAACCGTGCAGCTTGCCTGTGTGGATCAGAGCCGTGAGGACCTGGACGGCAGCAAGACCGTGTTCCAGCAGATTTCCGACGGTTCCGACCAGATCCGCATTGGTAACTACGAGATCCCGTCGCGTACCTACGTCGGTCGCTTCAACTTCAAGGGTGGCGACCAGCAGAAGTTCGTCAAGGACCTGTCCGGTGGTGAGCGTGGCCGTCTGCACCTGGCCCTGACCCTGAAAGAGGGCGGCAACGTCCTGCTGCTCGACGAACCGTCCAACGACCTCGACGTCGAAACCTTGCGTTCCCTGGAAGAAGCCCTGCTGGACTTCCCGGGCGCCGCCATTGTGATTTCCCACGATCGGTGGTTCCTGGACCGGGTGGCCACTCACATCCTGGCGTACGAAGACGATTCGCAAGCGGTGTTCTTCGAAGGCAACTACACCGAGTACGAAGCCGATCGCAAGAAGCGCCTGGGCGAAGCCGCAGCGCAACCGCACCGTGTGCGGCACAAGAAGCTGGCCTGATCGGTTCGCTGCTTGAAAAAAACGGAGCCTTCGGGCTCCGTTTTTTTTGTTCGCCGGTAAGCCGGCGCCTAGAAAAATACTGCCGTTGCGGTAGGCGTCGGCTGACCGGCGAAGGGTTTTCTGCGGCTCCCCAAAAACGTGCAGGTCATGCAATTTGTGCCACCAAATCCGTGCACAAAATCCCTGGAAATCGTCGTCATTTATATCTAATGCACCATTTAAATTCATATCTGCGACATTTTGCGCTGTCGCGGTGCGAGTTGAATTGATAAAGTCCCGGGCAAATCTCCCCTTAACGACAATAAATTTGCCGAGACTTCCCATGATCGAATCCGTCGAAGATTTCCTCGCCCGCCTGAAAAAGCGCGATCCGGACCAACCTGAGTTTCATCAGGCGGTGGAAGAGGTCCTGCGCAGCCTCTGGCCATTTCTCGAGGCCAATCCGCACTATCTGAGCTCCGGTATTCTCGAGCGAATCTGCGAACCGGAACGCACTGTGGTGTTTCGCGTGTCCTGGGTCGACGATCAGGGCAAGGTCCGGGTCAATCGTGGTTTCCGCATCCAGATGAACAGCGCCATCGGTCCCTACAAGGGCGGCTTGCGCCTCCATCCGTCGGTCAACATGGGGGTGCTGAAATTCCTCGCCTTCGAGCAGACCTTCAAGAACTCCCTGACGTCCCTGCCCATGGGCGGCGGCAAGGGTGGCTCCGACTTCAATCCCAAAGGCAAGAGCGATGCTGAAGTGATGCGCTTCTGCCAAGCCTTCATGACCGAGCTGTACCGGCATATCGGTGCCGATGTGGACGTGCCGGCGGGAGACATTGGTGTGGGGGCCCGGGAAATCGGTTTCCTTTTCGGTCAGTACAAGCGCTTGAGCAACCAGTTCACTTCAGTTTTTACGGGCAAGGGCATCAGCTACGGCGGCAGTCTTATCCGCCCGGAGGCCACAGGTTTCGGTTGCGTGTACTTCGCCGAGGAGATGCTCAAGCGTCGTGGTGACCGGGTCGAGGGCAAGCGCGTGGCGATCTCAGGTTCCGGCAACGTGGCGCAATATGCCGCGCGCAAGGTGATGGACCTGGGGGGCAAGGTGATTTCCCTGTCCGACTCCGAGGGCACCTTGTATTGCGAATCGGGCTTGAGCGAAGACCAATGGCTAGCGGTGCTGGAGCTGAAGAACGTCACCCGCGGGCGGATCAGCGAGCTGGCGAGCCGCTTCGGCCTGGAGTTCCGGGCCGCTAAGACGCCATGGGACCTGGCCTGCGACATCGCCCTGCCGTGCGCCACACAGAACGAACTGGATGCCGATGCTGCCCACAGCTTGCTGCGCAACGGCTGCACCTGTGTTGCCGAAGGCGCCAACATGCCCACCACCCTGGAGGCTGTGGATATCTTTATCGACGCCGGCATTCTGTTTGCGCCGGGCAAGGCATCCAATGCCGGCGGAGTGGCGGTGAGCGGGCTGGAGATGTCGCAGAACGCCATGCGCCTGCTCTGGACTGCCGGTGAAGTGGACAGCAAGCTGCACGCCATCATGCAGTCGATCCACCATGCTTGCGTGCATTACGGCGAAGAGAACGGTCGGATCAACTACGTCAAAGGGGCGAACATCGCCGGCTTCGTCAAGGTTGCCGATGCCATGCTGGCCCAGGGCGTGGTCTGAGCCGTCTCAGGCCAGTTCGATTCGGATGATTTCGATCAACTGATCCCCAGCCGGCCGTTGCCACAGGACTTCGTCACCGGGTTGCGCCCCCATCAGGGCACGGCCCAGGGGCGAGGCCCAATTGATCAGGCCTCTGGCGGCATCGGCTTGGTCTTCACCAACCAGCTGCACACTCTGTTGCTGATCCTGTTCATCGGCGAAGGTCACCCGGTTGCCGATCTGCACCTTGTCGCAGGTGCTCGCATTGACCACCTGGGCGCTGTGCAGGCGTGACGAGAAATAGCGCAGGTCCCGTTCCAGTTCCGCCACCTGCTGCTGGTCTGCGGCGTCCCCCAAGTCGGTTTGTGCCGAGTGCTGGCTGTGCAGTTCTGCCACCTTGGTCTGCAACTCGGCAAAACCCAGGGGCGTGACGTAGTTGGGCAGGGTGCTGATCTGACGTTCCACGGGTTGCTCGACCTGGGCTGCGGCCAGATCTTCATTGACGAAAGCGCGGCTCATGGTTGTTCTCCTTAAAGGGAGCGATGGACCATGGTTGCAGGCTTTTGACCCGGGCGGTTAGCTGAAAACGACTTACTGCGAGCGATAGGCCCGAGCCGCGTCACGGTCCTTCTCCTGCTGCCAGGCACGTTCCCGTTCGTTCCAGTGACGTTCCCGGTTCTCATTGCGGTCCTGGTTCTCCAGCATGCCCTGGCACTGGCGGAAACCATCGTTCCAGCCCTCGGCATACTGCGGGTCCTTGAGGTAGCGCGGAACGTCCTTGCGATACTCCCCGCTGATCGATCCTGCCGCCTGACGGCCGCTGACGCAGCCAGCGTCGAAGCCGTCGACAAAGGCCGGCGGATAGCCTTGCTTGAGCAAATACTCGTGGTTCGACTCACAACCACCGATCAGTGCCAGTGCCAGCACTGCCCAACCAAAACGCCACATCGAGTCACTCCCAGGCTTCACCTGAGTGAAGTCTAGAAGGGCGATTGTCGGCGACGCGTGAAAACCTTGTCGCTGGCAACTTGAGGCTTGCAGCTGTTCTTAATAGTGATACCACTTGAGTTCGAGCATGACTTCGTTGACCGGGCTAGCCAATTGGCTGAACTCGCGCTGCGCGCTCAGGCGCAGGCCCAGGTTGCGGGACAGTTCCCATTGCTGGTTGAGGCTCAGGCTGCGGCGGACTTCGCCGTTGGTGAAGTAATCGCCCTTGGCTTCGAGGCTGAAGTTGCCCAGTGGGTTCTTCCACAGCAGCCCGGAGTTGAAGCCTGCCGCCGGGGCGATGAACCCGGCGAAGTCGGCGTTGTGTTCTACCCGCACTGTGCCCAGGACAAAACCCAGGGTGTCCTCGCCCAACTGCCAGGTACCGCCGGCGCCGCCGTTGACGTGGCTGACCAGGGTTTCATCGTCGTGCTTGCCAGGCACCCGCTCCAGGCCGCCTGTGACTTGCCAGGACCAGGGTTGCAGCAGTTCGTTGCGTGGAGTCAGGGAGCGGATGGTCGCCAGGTCCAGTTGTTGCAACTGCCAGCGGTTGCCTTCGTACTGGCGCAGTTTCATCTGCAGGATTTCGATCTGCGCCCCCAATGGGAAACCCTCGGCGTTGTCATTGAGGTCGTGGTAGGCCATGCGCAGGCCGTATTCGGCAAAGGCCTTGTCGTCCCGGGTTCCGAGCCCCAGTTGCCAGGTACGGGACTGGTGACCATCTTCCGGCAGGCCAGGGCGTTCGATCTGTAGTTCCGGCGCGGGGTTCTGGTTGATCGCCCGCAACAGTTCGAAGCTGCGCTGGGAGCGCTCGGTATCGCGCTCCAGCCCGTTGGCCCGGTAACGCTCAAGACGGTAGGCAGCGTCGACGATCAAGGCCTGGCGAGCCCGCGGCAGGGCCTTGAACTCGGCGCCCTGCAGTTGTTTCTGATCGGCGCTGACCTTGAGTACCCATTGCTGTTCGTCGTGGCTCAGGGGCTGGGCGCGGCTGAGCAGCTCCCGCTCCCGGGACGGGCGATAGTCGATGCGCTCCACCAGCCCGGCGTCCTTGACCGCCTTCACCGTGTCGGTGGGAATGGCGGTCAAGGGGAATTGTCCGGTCAGGCGCAGGCTGGGCCTGGCGACTTGTAGCAACTCCAGCAGGCGGTAGGAGCAGTTCTCGTCGAAGAAGAAGTAGTCGAACTTGATCTGCTTGAGCTCCCAGACGTGCTCAACCATGCGTTCGGTTTCAACTGGCGTCAGGTTCAGGCGGTACTCCCACAGGTCGCGGTTTTCCAGGCTGCGGTACTCCGAAAGCTTCTCCTGGTAGGGCACCAGGGCGAACAGTCCGGGGTAGCCGCCCATCAGGCCTTTCCACGCGTAGAGGATGCTGTTGTCCGAACCTTCGATATAGGCACCGAAGTTGATCGCGTAGCTGAGCAGGGCCGTGTTGTTGCTTTGTACGTCGGCCTGGTCGATGCGTAGCAGGGTATGGCCGAACATCGAGGAGGGGCTGTTGAGGTAGGCCGCGGGGAAAATCATCACGGTGCTGTGGGGCGAGACATCCTTGAACCATTGTTTGAATTCGGTGCACTCGACCTGGGGCAAGTCATTCAGCCCCAGTTGTGCCTTGAGCCAGCGAGTGCGGGACGGATAGACGCACTGCGCATGCCGGTCACCGGCGTCGGGGGCAGCGTAGAGGGCGTTCAGCGTCGCGCTCAGCTCGGCGTCGGGATGGTGGGCGCCATCGGTTGCGAGGAAGAACTTCGGATCACTGACATAACTGCGCCAGCCGCCCAGTTTGGCGGTTTCATAGTGTCCGATGGAAATCCAGAACGGGTCATTGGCCAGTTGCTGCAAACGTTGGGGATCGATGTGGGGCGCGGCATACAGCGGGGCGCAGACAAAGAGCGCCAGGTAGGCAAGGCGTTTGAGCATGGTGGGCAACTTAAGTCGGAAATACAAAGACCCAAGATGGGCAAGGTCAAGAAGACAAAACCCGCTCCCCGGGGGGAGCGGGCGGGTCGAGCTTAAGCTGGAGTGGCGTATTTCGCCAGGCGCGCATCGTTCTTCAACACGGCCAGGGTATTGGTGTGCACATCTTCCGCGGTCACGTCAGCCTTGCTGAAGATCTGTTGGAAGTGTTCGTGGGTGACCGCAGCAAAGTGCGCACGGTCTTCAGGGGCGACACCGAGTACCACGGCGTAGGTGGTCAAGGCTTCGCCTTGGCCCTTGGCCATGTCTTCGGAGAGCTCGTTCATCATGCCGTTCATGGCGAACCAGGATTTACCACCGTAAGTCAGTGATGCATTGGTGGAGCAGCCGTTGGTGCCGGAAGTCATGCCGAAGGTCGCGTTACCGGAGGTGCCGTTGGTGGTGGAAGCCAGGAAGTGCGCTGGAGTACCACGCTGACCTTCGAACAGCATGTTGCCCCAGCCGCAATCCGGACCACCTGGCGCCTGAGCCATGGCGTTGAGGGATACAGCGGTGAAAAGAGTACCGAGAAGAATCCGTTTCATAGCGTTGTTCTCTTTGTGTGCATACCAATGGACAGGGAGACTGGCGCTGATTGGCGCCAGTGGGCCGGTTATCTATCCAGCCGCGCAGTTTGGAGTTTAGGCAGGTTCCATGGGTTCCGTAGATTTTTACAAAACAATGCCTGAAATAGCTGGTTTTACATGGGGCGGGTAGCTGTATCCGCCTTGTCTATGCTTTCCCCTGAGGCGCGCCTTGCCAGCCGGGCATACCCGGCGCCAGAATGCCGCCATCTGCCCCGCCTGATGTAAGGAAGCCCGATGCCTGATCCTGTTGCTGCCAGCCTGCGTCTTGCGCCTGAAGCGCTGACCCGTCCTTTCTCTGCTGAACAGTTCAGCTTCTCGACCACCAATGATTTGGAGCCCTTTCGCGGTGTGCTTGGCCAGGAACGTGCGGTCGAAGCCTTGCAGTTCGGCGTGGCCATGCCACGCCCCGGTTACAACGTGTTTGTCATGGGGGAACCTGGCACGGGGCGCTTTTCTTTCGTAAAGCGCTATCTGAAGGCTGAAGGCAAGCGCCTGCAGACCCCGTCAGACTGGGTCTATGTCAACAATTTCGACGAGCCCCGGGAGCCTCGGGCGCTGGAACTGCCGGCCGGTGCCGCGGGCAGTTTCATCAGCGACATCAACGGTTTGATCGATAACCTGCTGGCGACGTTCCCGGCAGTCTTCGAGCATCCGTCCTATCAGCAGAAGAAGAGCGCCATCGACCGCGCTTTCAACCAGCGTTACGACCGCGCCCTGGACGTGATCGAGCGTCTGGCCCTGGAAAAGGACGTGGCGCTGTACCGCGACAGCAGCAATATCGCCTTTACCCCGATGCTCGATGGCAAGGCCCTGGACGAAGCCGAGTTCGCCCAACTGCCGGAGGCTGATCGCGAGCGTTTCCACGAGGATATTTCCGCTCTGGAAGAGCGCCTTAATGAAGAGCTGGCGAGCTTGCCGCAGTGGAAGCGCGAGTCGAGCAACCAGTTGCGTCAGCTCAATGAAGAAACCATCACCCTGGCCCTGCAGCCGTTGTTGGCGCCACTGTCCGAGAAGTACGCGGAAAACGCTGCGGTCTGCGGTTACTTGCAAGCCATGCAGGTCTATCTGTTGAAGACCGTGGTCGAGCAACTGGTGGACGACAGCAAGACCGATGCGGTGGCACGCAAGCTGTTGGAAGAACAGTACTGCCCAAGCCTGGTGGTGGGCCACCCGGCCAGTGGCGGCGCGCCGGTGGTGTTCGAGCCGCATCCGACCTACGACAACCTGTTCGGCCGGATCGAGTACAGCACCGACCAGGGCGCGCTCTACACCACGTACCGGCAGTTGCGTCCCGGTGCACTGCATCGAGCCAATGGTGGTTTCCTGATTCTGGAAGCCGAGAAGATGCTCAGCGAACCCTTTGTCTGGGACGCCCTGAAGCGTGCCCTGCAATCGCGCAAGCTGAAGATGGAATCGCCTCTGGGCGAGATGGGGCGTCTGGCGACCGTGACCCTGACGCCGCAGATGATTCCGCTGCAGGTCAAGGTCATCATCATTGGTGCTCGCCAGCTGTATTACACGCTGCAGGACCTGGATCCGGACTTCCAGGAAATGTTCCGGGTACTGGTGGACTTCGACGAAGACATCCCGATGGTGGATGAAAGCCTGGAGCAGTTTGCCCAGTTGCTGAAAACCCGCACCTCGGAGGAGGGCATGGCCCCGCTGACCGCTGATGCGGTGGCGCGCCTGGCCACCTACAGCGCGCGTCTGGCGGAGCACCAGGGGCGTCTGTCGGCGCGGATCGGCGATCTGTTCCAATTGGTCAGCGAGGCCGACTTTATCCGCCACCTGGCTTCGGACGAAATGACTGATGCTGGACATATCGAAAGGGCGCTGAAGGCCAAGGCGACGCGTACCGGTCGGGTATCGGCACGGATTCTCGATGACATGCTCGCCGGCATCATTCTCATCGACACCGATGGTGCCGCCGTGGGCAAGTGCAACGGCCTGACGGTACTGGAAGTGGGGGACTCGGCGTTCGGCGTGCCAGCGCGGATTTCCGCCACGGTCTACCCCGGTGGCAGTGGCATCGTCGACATCGAGCGCGAGGTCAATCTTGGCCAGCCCATCCACTCCAAGGGGGTGATGATCCTGACCGGTTACCTGGGCAGTCGCTATGCCCAGGAGTTCCCCCTGGCGATTTCCGCGAGCATTGCCCTGGAGCAGTCCTACGGCTACGTGGATGGCGACAGTGCTTCGCTGGGGGAGGCCTGCACGTTGATTTCGGCGTTGTCGAAAACTCCACTCAAACAGTGTTTCGCCATCACCGGCTCGATCAACCAGTTCGGCGAGGTGCAGGCTGTGGGCGGAGTCAACGAGAAGATCGAAGGCTTCTTCCGCCTGTGCGAAGCCCGCGGCTTGACGGGAGAGCAGGGCGCGATCATTCCTCAGGCCAACGTGGCCACTTTGATGCTCGACGAGAAGGTACTGCAGGCCGTACGTGCTGGACAGTTCCATGTGTATGCGGTGCGTCAGGCTGATGAGGCCCTGAGCCTGCTGGTGGGCGAGCCGGCTGGTGAACCGGATGCCGAAGGTCAGTTCCCCGAAGGCAGCGTCAACGCGCGGGTGGTGGAGCGCCTGCGGGTCATTGCCGAGATGATCAGCGAAGAAGACCTGAAAGAAGCGGAAAAGGAACTGGCGCAAGAGGCGCTGACAGAGGCCAAGCCGGCGTGACAGTGGCCGCTGGCGAGGGCTTTGTCCCTCGCCAGCGGCGTCAGAGGGCTGACGCCAATTTCTCAAAATAGACCATTCGGCGCCTGTTGGATCGGTCAACTTTGTTTATCAGGCTTTTCTTCTATTCTCAGGGCAAGGAGAACGACAGTCGTCGCTGGATCGAAACAGTCCTCTATTGAAGGCTGAACAGTGGTTCTACCGAGGGTCGCCGCCATGTCGCGCAACCTTTGCCTCACCCGCCAATGCCTTGGCTTGGTCACCCGTATCGAATGCAGCGTCCGCCCACTGGCGGGGGACAACGGTATGTGGACCCTTCTCTTCGCCGCCGGAATGGCGGGTGAACAACCCTCAGCGATCAAGTCCCAAGGCCCGTTCTGTGGACCTGTGGTGGCGGAGTCCATCCTTGATTCGATTGTTGAAAGCCTGACCACCCATGGCTATCAGCTGGCCGATGATCCACAGATCTGGTGCCTGCATCTGCAGGCCCAGTTACGTCAGATCAATGGTGAGCGGGGACGCCATGCCGGTGATTTCCAGTTCCATCCTGAACACTGATCCTTAGGGGGGCGGGGGCGTCGACTCGGCTTTGTCGAGCTTGACCTCAAAGCCGTATTGCACAGTGTCGAGTGTGCTGCGGGTGTAGCTTTCCAACTGGCAGGGCTCGCCGTAGAAGTAGTGCACATCGAATAACGCCGTACCGTCGGCCGAAGCACTGTGGCTGCTTGCAAGAATCTCCTTCAGGTATTGGCCGCTGGCGTCCTTGGCAAAGAAGCGCCAGGCATCAGCAGGAAAGAGTTTCTGGTCGACGATCAAGGCGTTGCCCCTGAGTTCTAGGCCTTTGGGCAGCTGTTGAGCGTTGATGCTGCTCTTCTCGATGGTGGCCAGGAACAGAGGAATGGAGCCTACGGCGTAGGCGGGGGTTTCCGGGAAAAGGTTGAGGTCGTAGGTGATGACGCCCCGCAATGGGTCGATGTCGAAGGCCTCGTCCGGCAGTTCGATCGGTTCACCCCGTTGGCCCTTTTCGTTCTGGGTGAAGAAAGTCAGCGGGGTATCGTTGGTGCTGAACTCTGAGCCCAGCAACTCATCATTGAAGGTCCGCGGGTGGTTGAACTCGATGCGCGCTGCGCTGGCATCTTCCACCGACTGGCTGATGGTCACGGATTTTTTCAGTGACTCTTCGTCCAGCTGTGCGCCCTTGAGGTAGTGGGGGGCTTGATCGTCATAGACCACCACCGGCATTGGCAGCGGTTGGATGTTTCTGTCGGTGGTATTGCGGTCGAAACGATGTACCGGCAGGTCCAGGTCCTTGCGCGTGACGCTGGCCTGGGAGAAATCCAGTACCGCGACTTCCAGCCGATCCACCAGGCCATTGAAATACACCTTGGCGTAATGATTGGTGTGTTGCTGGTCGAAGGCCTTTTGCTCGTCCTCCAGTTGTTTCTCGAATGCCTCGCTCCACGCCTTCTGCTTTTGCATCTCGGCCAACTGCTGTTGGTAGAAGGCAATCTGTTGGGCGCTTTCGTTGATCGAGCCTGCGCGGGACAGAATCTGCCCCTTGCTGTCACGGGCCTGGGCCAGCAAGGGATTGAGGGCGACATCATTGGCTTCTGCGGGCAGGGGGGCGCTATTACTCAGCTCGATCTCGGCAACGTTCCTGTCCAGCGTCAACAGGGTCAGGCGGATATTGCCGTCCTGACGCGGTTTGCCGATGTCGGCCTTGGTCAGTTCAAAAGCGAGCACCCGACCTGGGGCTATCACCTCCAGTTTGCCTTGCAGGGAAACTGGCTGCGGCTGATTCTTGTTGTCCACCTCCAGGCCCTCGATAAAGGGGTAGGTGATGGTCAAGTCATCCGGATTGGTCAGGTTGGAGCTGGAGGGGCTGAGCTGGATGCCCGGATCGGTCTCCGACCATTCGGCTTGGAAGGGAATGACTTTTTTGTTGCTGAGGGTGACCGACTGCCATTCCAGCCCGTGGGGAAACGGGAACTGTGTGGGCATGTTGAAGCTGAAGGGGAAGACGGGCTGCAGATCGGTCAGGTAGTCGGAATTGGAGGATTTGCGCAGTACGAACAGACCGTTGACGTAGGTGTCCACCAAGGCTTGGGCAGTGGGATAGTGCTTGAGCAGGGCCAGGCTGTCGTCGCCGTATTCGGTTTCCAGCGGCTTGCTGTCAAGTTTGAGCTGTGCTCGTTCCAGCAGCAGGAGGGAGCCACCAAGATTGGCAATGGCGTCCTTGAGCTTCGGATCCTGGATGGCGTCCAGCGACTGTTCAAACTGTACGGTTTTCTCTTCGAGGCTCGCCTGTTTCTTTTCGTCGCTGGGAGAACAGCCGCTGATCAGCAGCGCCAGACCAAGGCCGACACTGGCCAAAGGCAATCGCACATCCATTTCCAATCTTCCTGTCCAATGTCGGTGAGCGTGAGCAATGGCTTCGACACTAGCAGAAAATACGCCCGGAAAAACCCGTGGATCAGGTGATTGTCTGTGGTTTATGGGGGTTTCCGGCGCTGATATACTCGCCGCCGTTTTTACACCGGGTGCGAGATTCAATGGAACGTTTTATCGAGAATGCAATGTATGCCTCACGCTGGCTGCTGGCGCCGATCTACTTCGGTTTGTCTCTGGGCTTGCTGGCACTGGCATTGAAGTTCTTCCAGGAAGTCTTCCACGTCATTCCCAATGTGTTTTCCATGGCCGAGTCCGACCTGATCCTGGTGCTGTTGTCGTTGATCGACATGGCGCTGGTAGGTGGTCTGCTGGTGATGGTGATGATCTCCGGTTATGAGAACTTCGTGTCGCAACTGGACATCGACGAAGACAAGGAGAAGCTCAACTGGTTGGGCAAGATGGATTCTTCGTCGTTGAAGATGAAAGTGGCCGCGTCCATCGTGGCGATTTCGTCGATCCACCTGCTGCGAGTGTTCATGGATGCCAAGAACATCCCTACCGAGTACCTGTTGTGGTACGTGGTGATTCACATGACGTTCGTGATTTCGGCGTTTGCCATGGGTTACCTGGACAAGCTGACCAAGCACTGACAGGTTTCGCTGCGTGAATGAATGCCGCCCGGCCGTTGCGAAACGGACGGGCGGCGTTGTTTGTGGCTTGTGCTTTTCCTGGCTGGGGCATATGCCTGTAGCTGTCAGGGCTGTAAAAGCACGAGGTGCTCTCATGAATCTGCAAGAAATGAATGCCTACGCCATTGCCGGAAAAGTCGACGAATTGAATCTGATCTCCCTGGAGGGCGGAATCTATCTGCTTGAGGCGCGCATGCACGGGGCGGCTTATCCACTGAGCGATGCCCAGGGTCAGATGTTTCATCTGCGCTCCGTGGAGCATGCTCGTGAGGTCCTGCAGTCCTTTCCCAAGTTGCCGTTCAATCTGATTCACACGTCAGTGCATGACGAGATGTGCGGCTTGTCCGTGGGTGTCGAGGAAAGCTTGAAAGTGCCCATCACTCTGCACTCGGGTAGCTGAGGCCTGCACGGCGATGATCCGTGCCGGGCTTCTGTGCTAGTCTGCTCGCCCTTTTGATTCCGGGCGCTCCGGGAGGCGCTGTGTTCCTGCGGCCTTTCCGAGCCGTCCGCACAGCGGAGCAGTGTCATGTCCGAAGTAAATCTGTCCACCGACGAAACCCGCGTCAGCTACGGCATTGGCCGTCAGTTGGGCGACCAACTGCGCGACAACCCTCCACCGGGCGTCAGCCTGGACGCGATCCTGGCGGGTCTGACCGACGCTTTCGCCGGTAAGCCAAGCCGTGTGGGTCAGGAAGAAATGTCCGCGAGCTTCAAGGTCATCCGCGAAATCATGCAAGCTGAAGCCGCTGCCAAAGCCGAAGCTGCTGCGGGTGCCGGTCTGGCTTTCCTGGCGGAAAACGCCAAGCGTGAAGGCATCACCACTCTGGCTTCCGGTCTGCAGTTCGAAGTGCTGACCCAGGGCGACGGCGCCAAGCCATCCCGTGAAGACAGCGTGCGTACTCACTACCACGGCACCCTGATCGACGGCACTGTGTTCGACAGCTCCTACGAGCGTGGCCAACCTGCTGAGTTCCCGGTAGGCGGCGTGATCGCCGGCTGGACCGAAGCGCTGCAACTGATGAACGCCGGTAGCAAATGGCGTCTGTACGTGCCGAGCGAACTGGCTTACGGCGCACAAGGCGTGGGCAGCATCCCGCCGCACAGCGTTCTGGTGTTCGACGTCGAGCTGCTGGACGTTCTGTAACCCGGTAGGGGCCAGATGGCTGGCGATGACGGCCGCGCACGCGCGGTCAGTTCATCCTCGGCCAACTTGCCCCTTTCGCGGTTTTGGTTTCATAGACGAATTTTTGCGCCCAGGCTGTGGCCATCGGCGCCGGTTGGCCGCAAGGCTCTGGCGTAGCAGAACAAAAACAGGTTGCGCACCAATTCCTTGAGAACCAGCGGTTCGCTGGAGCTCAAGCCGATCAGGTCCAGATCTCCCTGGTCCTGCAGCTCGCTCAGGGCTTCCTCTTCCAACACAGCACAGACTTCCCCGGTTTCCCGATGCAGGATGCGCAGGTAGGGGTGTGGGCGGTCCAGCCAGGCATCAATCAAATAAGTCATGGGTGTCATCTCCTTGAATGGGTTTCAATGAGAATAATTCTTATTCAATGAATAGCAAGTACCTATTGGCGGTTTCTGCTTTTTTCTGTGTGGAAATTGTTTTCGATCAAATCGGCTGGCTTTTCGCTAGCAGGTGTGTGGATCAAGCATGGCGGGGGTATAGGCGGGATACCCTCTCGCGGCAGGCGCGAGAGGGTGCAGGCGTCAGACCTTGCGGACGAACTCGGATTTGAGCTTCATCGGGCCGATGCCGTCGATCTTGCAGTCGATGTCGTGGTCGCCATCGCACAGGCGGATGTTCTTGACCTTGGTGCCGACCTTGACCACCAGGGAGGTGCCCTTGACCTTGAGGTCCTTGATCACGGTGATGGTATCGCCGTCTTGCAGCACGTTGCCCACCGAATCTTTCTTCACGGCTTCGTCGGATGCGGCTTCGGCTTCGCCGCTGGCGGACCACTCGTGGGCGCACTCGGGGCAGATCAGCTGGGTGCCGTCCTCGTAGGTGTATTCGGAATTGCATTTTGGGCAGGGTGGCAAAGTGCTCACTTAAGCTCCTCAAAGTCAGGATGGCTAAAAAGCGCACATTGTATAGGGTTTTTTCGGGGAGGGGGCGCTGGGGAGTTGCGCCGGCTCCTGCCAATCGGCAGGAGCCGGTGCGCTTTAGTGGGTGCGAGCGACGGCGAATTCGCTCAACTCCACCAGAGCGTCGCGGTATTCGCTGGGTGGCAGAGCTTCCAGGCAGGTGATGGCGCGAGCCACGTAGTCGCGGGCCAATTGCGCGGTGTAGTCCAGGGAGCCCGAAGCCTCAACGGCGGCGCGGATGCTTTCCAGGTCTTCGATACCGCCTTTCTGGATGGCCTGGCGAACCAGGGCTGCCTGCTCTGGGGTGCCTTCGCGCATGGTGTAGATCAGCGGCAGGGTGGGTTTGCCTTCCGCGAGGTCGTCACCCACGTTCTTGCCCAGGGTTTCGGCGTCGCCACGGTAGTCCAGCAGGTCGTCCACCAGTTGGAAGGCCACGCCCAGGTGATCGCCGAAGGTGCGCAGGGCTTCGGCCTGTTCCGGTGTGGCGCCGGCCAGGGCGGCTGCGCTGTGGGTCGAGGCTTCGAAGAGCATCGCGGTCTTGCCGCGGATGACTTCCATATAGGTTTCTTCGGTGGTACTGGCGTCGCGCACCTTGGACAGTTGCAGGACTTCGCCTTCGGCAATGATCCGCGTGGCCTGGGACAGGATGCGCATGACCGGCATCGAGCCCAGTTCAACCATCATTTCGAACGAACGGGAGTACAGGAAGTCTCCCACCAGGACGCTGGGCGCATTGCCCCACATAGCGTTGGCGGTCGAGCGGCCACGGCGCATGCCGGACATGTCGACCACGTCGTCATGCAGCAGGGTGGCGGTGTGCAGGAACTCGATGGTGGCGGCCAGCAGGCGCAAATCGTCGCCTTCGCGCCCCAGTGCCTTGCCACACAGCAGCACTAATAAAGGACGCAGGCGCTTGCCTCCGGCCGAAGTGATGTAGTCGCCAATTTTTGAAACCAGCGGCACTCGGGAAGTCAGCTGTTTCTTGATGATGCCGTCGACGGCGCTAAAATCGTCCGCCACCGCGCGGTAGAAAGCTTGGGGTTGCATCAGCGACAGGTGCTCCAGAAGGGTTGCGCGGCATGCTAGGACCCGCGTCCGCAGGTGTCAAGGCGCGCTCCCGGCGGTGCTTGCCGCCGCCTGAACGGCACTTGCATCGCTATTGTGCCTTGCGTACAATCGCGCACCCTGAACTTCCTGGGCAGCACCTGCCTTACGCAATTGCACTTGGGCCGTTCCAGCCCCATGCAGCCATGCCAGCCAATACCTCTTCTTATAAAGAGCTGGGTGAGCAGGATTATCGGAGAAATACCATGTACGCAGTAATCGTTACCGGCGGTAAGCAATACAAGGTCGCTGAAGGTGAATACCTGAAGATCGAAAAACTGGAAATCGCCACTGGCGAGTCCGTGACTTTTGACCGCGTTCTGTTGGTTGCCAATGGCGACGACGTGAACATCGGCGCACCTGTTGTTGCTGGCGCAACCGTCAAGGCTGAAGTGATCTCCCAAGGTCGTCACGATAAAGTCCGCATCATCAAGTTCCGTCGCCGTAAGCACCACATGAAGCGTATGGGCCACCGCCAGTGGTTCACCGAGATCAAAATCACCGGTATTCAGGCTTAATTTCAGCCTAATTCCTCACTAGGAGAATTGAACTCATGGCACACAAAAAAGCTGGTGGTAGTACCCGTAACGGTCGCGACTCAGAAGCCAAACGCCTTGGCGTGAAGATGTATGGCGGCCAGGTCATCAAGGCCGGCAACATCATCGTGCGTCAGCGCGGCACCCAATTCCACGCTGGCTACGGCGTTGGCATGGGTAAAGATCACACCCTGTTCGCGAAAATCGAAGGCGTGATCAAGTTTGAAGTAAAAGGCGCCTTCGGTCGTCGTTACGTGAGCGTCGTCGCAGCTTAATTGCGCGATCGCTGGAAAAGCCCTGTCTCGCGACGGGGCTTTTTCGTTTGTGGGATGAGTCTCTTGCAAAACTGTTTGTACGAGCTGCCAGCGTTGGATGTTTCGGTCGTTGATTGAGGTCGCTGCGCTCATTTTTGCAAGAGTCTTATGTCTTGGTTTCTTCAGCTCGCCCGTGCGGTGAGAGGCGTTTGATCATGAAGTTTGTTGATGAAGTTTCGATTCGAGTAAAAGCTGGCGACGGCGGCAATGGCTGCATGAGTTTCCGTCGGGAAAAATTCATCGAGAACGGTGGTCCCAACGGCGGTGATGGTGGTGATGGTGGCTCGATCTACATGGTCGCAGACGAAAACCTCAACACCCTGGTGGACTACCGTTATACCCGGCACTTCGATGCTGAGCGCGGCTCCAATGGTGGCAGCACCGACTGCACCGGCAAGAAGGGCGAGGATCTGGAGCTGCGGGTTCCGGTCGGTACCACCATCATTGATGCCGGTACTCAGGAAGTCATCGGCGACCTGACCAAGGCTGGTCAGCGCCTGATGGTGGTGCAGGGTGGCTGGCACGGCCTGGGTAACACCCGGTTCAAGTCCAGTACCAACCGTGCGCCGCGACAGACCACTCCGGGCAAGCCGGGTGAGCAGCGTGATCTCAAGCTGGAATTGAAGGTGTTGGCGGACGTCGGTCTCCTGGGTTTGCCGAATGCCGGTAAAAGTACCTTCATTCGCTCGGTTTCCGCCGCCAAGCCGAAAGTGGCTGATTACCCATTCACCACGCTGGTGCCCAACCTGGGCGTGGTCAGTGTCGACCGCTGGAAGAGCTTCGTAATCGCCGATATTCCAGGTCTGATCGAAGGGGCTTCCGATGGTGCTGGCCTGGGGATTCGCTTCCTCAAGCACTTGGCGCGTACGCGCATCCTGCTGCATCTGGTGGACATGGCTCCGCTGGATGAAACCAATCCGGCGGATGCTGCGCAAGTGATTGTCAACGAGTTGGTCAAGTTCAGTCCGTCCCTGGCTGAGCGTGAGCGCTGGCTGGTGCTGAACAAGAGCGATCAGATTCTTGAGGAGGAGCGTGAGGAGCGCGTCAAGGAGATCGTTGATCGCCTGGAGTGGACTGGTCCGGTGTACGTGATCTCGGCCATCTCCAAGGATGGTACCGAGCGTCTGAGTCGCGACATCATGCGTTATCTGGAAGATCGTGCCGATCGCCTGGCAGCCGACCCGGCCTATGCCGATGAGCTGGCCGAGCTGGATCAGCGCATCGAAGATGAGGCGCGTGCCCAGTTGCAGGCGCTGGACGATCAGCGTGCCCTGCGCCGTAGCGGCGTCAAGAGTGTCCATGACATCGGCGACGATGACTGGGATGAAGAGGATGTGGATGACGAGGACGGCCCGGAAATCATCTACGTCCGCGACTGATCCTGTGGTGCGGGCTTGTCCGCGAACACGGTTTATCTGGGCGGGCGCGGTGTTATCATCGCTGCCAGCCAGCTCTCAAGGCGCCGCTCATTCGAGCGGCGTTTTGGTATCTGCAAGGCTTAAATACGAATAACCCCATGAGTGGCGCTCGGTCGCGCTGCTCGCTGGCAAAGGTTGAATAAGATGCGGAGCAAGGTGACGGGTGCGCAGCGCTGGGTCGTGAAGATCGGCAGTGCACTGCTGACGGCGGACGGCAAGGGACTGGATCGCGCGGCAATGGGCGTGTGGGTCGAGCAGATGGTGGCCTTGCATGAGGCGGGTGTCGAATTGGTACTGGTCTCTTCGGGTGCTGTGGCGGCCGGAATGAGTCGCCTTGGCTGGACCGCACGACCGAGTGCGATGCATGAGCTGCAGGCGGCTGCGGCCATTGGCCAGATGGGCTTGGTGCAGGCCTGGGAGTCGAGCTTTGCCGAGCATGGCCGGCATACGGCGCAGATTCTCCTGACCCATGACGATCTGTCGGACCGTAAGCGTTACCTCAATGCTCGCAGTACTTTGCGGGCACTGGTGGAGCTCAAGGTGATTCCGGTGATCAATGAAAACGACACCGTGGTGACCGATGAAATCCGCTTCGGCGATAACGACACCCTGGCGGCGCTGGTGGCCAATCTGGTGGAGGCGGACCTGCTGGTTATCCTCACTGATCGCGATGGCATGTTCGATGCTGATCCGCGCAACAATCCCGATGCGCAGTTGATTTACGAGGCGCGGGCCGATGATCCGGCGCTGGATGCCGTGGCTGGCGGTACTGGTGGGGCGTTGGGGCGTGGTGGTATGCAGACCAAGTTGCGAGCGGCGCGCCTGGCGGCGCGCTCCGGGGCGCATACCATCATTGTTGGTGGGCGTCTGGAGCGGGTGCTGGATCGCCTGAAGGCGGGGGAGCGCATCGGTACCTTGTTGTCGCCGGAGCGTGGCATGTTGGCGGCGCGCAAGCAGTGGCTTGCCGGGCATCTGCAAACCCGCGGTACCCTGGTGCTGGATGAGGGGGCTGTGTCGGCCCTGTCTCAGGGCAACAAGAGTCTGTTGCCAGTGGGGGTCAAGCAGGTCCAGGGTGGTTTCCGTCGCGGTGAAATGGTGGTGTGCGTGGCGCCTGATGGGCGTGAAATTGCCCGCGGCCTGGCCAACTACAGTGCCCTTGAGGCGCAGAAAATCATCGGTCAGCCCTCTGATGCGATTGTCGGTGTCCTGGGTTACATGGCTGAGCCGGAATTGGTTCACCGCGATAACCTGATTCTGGTGTAAGTGACCTAAGGAAAAGCGAATGCGCATAGCAAAAGGATTGTTGGGTCTGCTCTTGGCGATGCCGTTCATGGTGTCGGCCGAGGAAATTGGCCAGGTGTCCACGGTGTTCAAATTTGTCGGGCCTAACGACCGGATCGTGGTCGAGGCCTTTGATGATCCCAAGGTGGATGGCGTGACTTGTTATCTGTCGCGAGCCAAGACGGGTGGTCTCAAGGGTGGCTTGGGTTTGGCTGAGGATCGTGCTGAGGCATCCATTGCTTGTCGCCAGGTGGGGCCGATCGCTTTCAAGGGCGAGCTCAAGGATGGTGACGAGGTCTTCAAGGAGCGCACCTCGCTAGTGTTCAAGACCATGCAGGTGGTGCGCTTCCTCGACAAGAAGCGCAACACCCTGGTGTATCTGGTCTATAGCGATCGTGTGATCGAGGGCAGTCCGCAGAATGCGGTAACGGCGATTCCTATTCTGCCTTGGCCTCATCAATGACCTGTTGAGAATTGCCGGGTCGGCCCCTGATGGGGCTGGCTTGTTGCGGGCGGGTAAATTGCAGGCAATAAAAAACCGACCCTTGGGTCGGTTTTTTAACAAGCGTGTCGCTTAGGCTGCAGCAGCAAGGTTCAGAGCCTTGATGTGGCCATTCAGACGACCTTTATGACGAGCAGCTTTGTTCTTGTGGATGATGCCTTTATCGGCCATGCGGTCGATAACTGGCACGGCCAGAACATAAGCGGCTTGCGCTTTAGCAGCGTCTTTGGCGTCGATGGCCTTAACTACGTTCTTGATGTAGGTACGAACCATGGAACGCAGGCTGGCGTTGTGGCTGCGACGCTTCTCAGCCTGTTTTGCACGTTTTTTGGCGGAAGGTGTGTTGGCCACCGTCGAGCTCCTCGAAAGACTTTTTGGGAAATAGCAAACAAAATAGGCCGCGAATCATGCCGATGAGTTGAAGTCTTGTCAAGGGCAGCTGATGCGTTCCGCTGAGTGGTCGATCTGAAGAGGCGGGATATTTATTTCCGGCGCTTGACCTGTAAACTCGCGAGCTTTGGCTCTGTGCTGTTGCGGCGCGGAGTATCGCATAAGTGGGCGTCTTTTCGCCTGCTGTTTATCTACAGGCAAACAACCTTTTCATGAACCTGCTCAAGTCATTGGCCGCGGTCAGCTCTATCACGATGCTTTCCCGGGTACTGGGGTTTGTCCGCGATACCATCATCGCGCGCACGTTCGGCGCCGGGATGGCTACGGATGCCTTCTTCATTGCCTTCAAGTTGCCCAACCTGTTGCGGCGGATCTTTGCCGAGGGAGCCTTCTCTCAAGCCTTCGTGCCGATTCTGGCGGAGTACAAGAGTCAGCAGGGGGACGAGGCGACTCGGACCTTCATTGCCTATGTATCGGGCTTGTTGACCCTGGTTCTGGCCCTGGTCACTGCCCTGGGCATCATCGCTGCACCCTGGGTGATCTGGGCTACGGCACCGGGTTTTGTCGACTCCCCGGAAAAATTCGCCCTGACTTCCGATCTGCTCCGGGTGACCTTTCCTTATATATTGCTGATCTCGCTGTCCTCCCTGGCCGGGGCGATTCTCAATACCTGGAACCGCTTCTCGGTGCCGGCGTTCGTGCCGACTCTGCTCAACGTCAGCATGATCATCTTCGCGGTGTTCCTTACGCCCTACTTCGATCCTCCAGTGATGGCCCTGGGCTGGGCAGTGCTGGCAGGGGGCTTGGCGCAATTGCTCTATCAGCTGCCGCATTTGAAGAAGATCGGCATGTTAGTGCTGCCTCGCCTGAATGTGCGTGATACCGGTGTCTGGCGGGTGATGAAGCAGATGCTGCCGGCGATCCTCGGGGTGTCCGTCAGTCAGATCTCGCTGATCATCAACACCATCTTTGCTTCCTTCCTGGTCGCGGGCTCTGTGTCCTGGATGTATTACGCCGACCGTCTCATGGAGTTGCCTTCCGGTGTGCTGGGCGTGGCCCTGGGCACTATTTTGCTACCGACCCTGGCCAAGACCTACGCCAACAAGGATCGCCATGAGTACTCGCGGATTCTCGATTGGGGGCTGCGTCTGTGCTTCATCCTGGTGCTGCCATGTTCCCTGGCGCTGGGAATACTTGCCGAGCCGTTGACGGTGTCGCTGTTCCAGTACGGTGAGTTCAGCGCTTTCGACGCCTCTATGACTCAGCGTGCGTTGGTGGCTTACGCCGTGGGCTTGCTGGGGATCATCGTGATCAAGGTGCTGGCGCCGGGTTTCTACGCACAGCAGAACATTCGCACACCGGTGAAGATCGCCATCTTCACGCTGATCGTCACCCAGCTGCTCAACCTGGCCTTTATCGGTCCCTTGAAGCACGCTGGCCTGGCTTTGGCCATCAGCGCTGGTGCCTGTATCAACGCTGGGCTGTTGTTCTACCAATTGCGCAAGCAGCAGATGTTTCAGCCGCAGCCGGGCTGGGGGCTGTTTGCCTTGAAGCTGATCGTGGCTGTGACGGTGATGTCGGCGGTATTGCTGGGGCTGCTGCACTTTATGCCGGCCTGGGACCAGGGGCACATGCTCCAGCGTTTCCTGCGCTTGGGCGTGTTGGTGGTGGCTGGGGTGGTGGCGTATTTCGGCATGTTGGCCCTGCTGGGCTTCCGTTTGCGCGACTTCAATCGCAAGGCCTTGAACTGACGGCTGTTTAGTCGTTGGTGCGAGGCAACTACCGGTTTTGTCGGTTCGATCAATTTGGGTGACGGTGCTGCCTGTCGTCGGCCGTCGGGTGTGGTTATAATCGACCACTTTATGAGCAAGAAGCGCGTTATGCAGCTGGTTCGAGGCCTCCACAATCTGCGCCCCCAGCATCGGGGCTGCGTCGCCACTATTGGCAACTTTGACGGTGTTCACCGTGGTCACCAGGCCATCCTGGGCCGGCTGCGTGAGCGTGCGCTCGAGTTGGGCGTGCCCAGCTGTGTGGTGATTTTCGAGCCCCAGCCGCGGGAATTCTTTGCCCCCGAGACGGCGCCGGCGCGCCTGGCCCGCCTGCGTGACAAGCTGCAACTGCTGGCCCAGGCCGGTGTCGATCGGGTGTTGTGCCTGGCGTTCAACCAGCGTCTGAGCAAACTCAGCGCCAATGAATTTGTCGAACGGATCCTGGTGGATGGCCTGGGCGTGCAGCACCTGGAAGTCGGCGACGATTTCCGTTTTGGTTGCGACCGGGTCGGAGATTTCGAGTTCCTGCAGCAGGCTGGCGCCAACCACGGGTTTACCGTCGAGGCAGCGCAGACCGTAGAACTGGATGGTTTGCGTGTCAGCAGCACCCAGGTCCGCAATGCCTTGGCCGCAGCAGATTTTGAACTGGCCGAGCGTCTGCTTGGTCGGCCGTACCGGATTGCCGGGCGGGTCCTGCACGGGCAGAAACTGGCACGCCAGTTGGGTACGCCCACTGCCAACGTGCAATTGAAGCGCCGGCGTGTGCCACTTTCCGGGGTTTACCTGGTGAGTGTCGACATCGCCGGCAAGACGTGGCCGGGGGTCGCCAATATCGGCGTCCGGCCCACAGTCGCAGGTGATGGCAAGGCCCACCTTGAAGTTCACCTTTTAGATTTTGCCGGCGATCTGTATGACCGGCGTTTGACGGTGGTTTTCCACCACAAGCTGCGTGAAGAGCAGCGTTTCGCCTCCCTGGAGGCGTTGAAGACGGCGATCAATGCGGATGTTGCCGCCGCCCGTGCCCAAGTGGCACGTATCCATAGCGCCAATCGCTAATGAAGAGCCTTAAATGACCGACTATAAAGCCACGTTAAACCTTCCGGACACCGCCTTCCCAATGAAGGCCGGCCTGCCTCAGCGCGAACCACAGATTCTGCAGCGTTGGGACAGCATTGGCCTGTACGGAAAGTTGCGCGAGATTGGCAAGGATCGTCCGAAGTTCGTTCTGCACGACGGTCCTCCTTATGCCAACGGCACTATTCACATCGGTCATGCGCTGAACAAAATTCTCAAGGACATGATCCTGCGCTCGAAAACCCTGTCGGGGTTCGACGCACCTTATGTTCCGGGCTGGGACTGCCACGGCCTGCCGATCGAGCACAAAGTCGAAGTGACCTACGGCAAGAACCTGGGCGCAGATAAAACCCGCGAACTGTGCCGCGCCTACGCTACCGAGCAGATCGAAGGGCAGAAGTCCGAATTCATCCGTCTGGGCGTTCTGGGCGAATGGGACAACCCGTACAAGACCATGAACTTCAAGAACGAGGCCGGAGAAATCCGCGCCTTGGCCGAAATCGTCAAAGGCGGCTTCGTGTTCAAGGGCCTCAAGCCTGTGAACTGGTGCTTCGACTGCGGTTCGGCCCTTGCCGAAGCGGAAGTCGAGTACGAAGACAAGAAGTCCTCGACCATCGACGTGGCCTTCCCGATCGCCGATGAAGACAAGTTGGCCACCGCCTTCGGCCTGGCCAAACTGGCCAAGCCCGCGGCTATCGTGATCTGGACCACCACCCCGTGGACCATCCCGGCCAACCAGGCGCTGAACGTCCATCCGGAGTTCAACTACGCCCTGGTGGATGCCGGCGAGCGCCTGCTGGTGCTGGCCGAAGAGCTGGTTGAGTCCTGCCTGGCTCGCTACAACCTGGAAGGTTCGGTGATCGCTACCGCCCCGGGTTCTGCCCTGGAACTGATCAACTTCCGTCATCCGTTCTACGATCGTCTGTCGCCGGTGTACCTGGCCGAGTACGTGGAACTGGGGGCTGGCACTGGCGTGGTTCACTCGGCCCCGGCCTATGGTGAAGACGACTTCGTGACCTGCAAGCGCTACGGCATGGTCAACGACGACATCCTCAACCCGGTACAGAGCAACGGCGTCTACGTGCCATCGCTGGAGTTCTTCGGCGGCCAGTTCATCTGGAAGGCCAATCCGCTCATCGTCGATAAGCTGAGTGAAGTGGGTGCGTTGCTGCACACCGAAATCATCAGCCACAGCTACATGCACTGCTGGCGCCACAAGAGCCCGTTGATCTACCGTGCCACCGCGCAATGGTTCATCGGCATGGACAAAGAGCCGGTCAGCGGTGACACCCTGCGTGCGCGCTCGCTCAAAGCGATCGAAGACACCAAGTTCGTCCCCGCCTGGGGCCAGGCGCGTCTGCATTCGATGATCGCCAACCGTCCGGACTGGTGCATCTCCCGCCAGCGCAACTGGGGCGTGCCGATCCCGTTCTTCCTGAACAAGGAAAGCGGCGAACTGCACCCACGCACCGTCGAGCTGATGGAAGAAGTGGCCCAGCGTGTTGAGCAGGAAGGCATCGAGGCCTGGTTCAAGCTGGACGCCGCCGAGCTGCTGGGCGACGAAGCGCCGCTGTACGACAAGATCAGCGACACCCTCGACGTGTGGTTCGACTCCGGCACCACTCACTGGCACGTACTGCGCGGTTCGCACCCAATGGGCCACGTGAACGGCCCACGTGCCGACCTGTACCTGGAAGGCTCGGACCAACACCGCGGCTGGTTCCACTCGTCGTTGCTGACTGGTTGCGCCATCGACAACCACGCGCCGTACCGCGAACTGCTGACCCACGGTTTCACCGTCGATGAGACGGGCCGCAAGATGTCCAAGTCGCTGAAGAACGTGATCGAGCCGAAAAAGATCAACGACACCTTGGGTGCCGACATCATGCGTCTGTGGGTGGCGTCGACCGATTACTCGGGCGAAATCGCCGTGTCGGACCAGATCCTGGCCCGCAGTGCCGACGCCTACCGCCGTATCCGCAATACCGCACGCTTCCTGCTGTCGAACCTGAGCGGTTTCAACCCGGCCACCGACATCCTGCCGGCCGAGGACATGCTCGCCCTGGATCGTTGGGCCGTGGACCGTACCCTGTTGCTGCAGCGCGAGTTGCAGGAACACTACGGCGAATACCGCTTCTGGAACGTGTACTCGAAGATCCACAACTTCTGCGTGCAGGAGTTGGGTGGTTTCTACCTCGATATCATCAAGGATCGCCAGTACACCACCGGCGCCAACAGCAAGGCACGTCGTTCGGCGCAGACCGCGCTGTACCACATCTCTGAAGCGCTGGTGCGCTGGATCGCGCCGATCCTGGCCTTCACCGCTGATGAACTGTGGGAATACCTGCCGGGCGAGCGTAACGAATCCGTGATGCTCAACACCTGGTACGAAGGCCTGAGCGAATTGCCAGCTGACTTCGAACTGGGTCGCGAGTACTGGGAGGGCGTGATGGCGGTCAAGGTTGCAGTGAACAAGGAGCTGGAAGTTCAGCGTGCGGCCAAGGCCGTCGGTGGCAACCTGCAAGCCGAAGTCACCCTGTTTGCCGAGGATGGCCTGACCGCCGACCTAGCCAAGCTGAGCAACGAACTGCGTTTCGTGCTGATCACCTCGACCGCCAGCCTGGCACCGTTTGCCCAGGCGCCAGCGGATGCCGTGGCTACCGAAGTACCGGGCCTCAAGCTCAAAGTCGTCAAGTCGGCCTTCCCTAAGTGCGCCCGCTGCTGGCACTGCCGTGAAGACGTCGGCGTGAACCCTGAGCACCCGGAAATCTGCGGTCGTTGTGTGGATAACATCAGCGGCGCGGGCGAGGTTCGTCACTATGCCTAACGCCGCAGGCCGTTTCGGCCGTCTGGGCTGGCTGTGGTTGAGCTTGCTGGTCCTGGTCATCGACCAGGCCAGCAAGCTGCACTTTGAAAGCTCGCTGACCATGTACCAGCAGATCGTGGTGATCCCCGAGTACTTCAGTTGGACCCTGGCTTATAACACCGGCGCAGCCTTCAGCTTCCTCGCGGACAGCTCTGGCTGGCAGCGCTGGCTGTTCGCCCTGATCGCGATTGTGGTCAGCGCCGTGCTGGTGGTCTGGCTCAAGCGCCTGGGGCGTAACGAAACCTGGCTGGCCATCGCTCTGGCCCTGGTACTGGGCGGTGCCTTGGGCAACCTGTATGACCGCATTGCCCTGGGCCATGTGATCGATTTCATCCTGGTGCACTGGCAGAACCGCTGGTACTTCCCGGCATTCAACTTCGCCGACAGTGCTATCACCGTTGGCGCGGTGATGCTGGCCCTGGATATGTTCAAGAGCAAGAAAACCGGAGAAGCCGTTCATGACTGAACAGGTATTGACTGAGCAACGCATCGGTCAGAACACGGAAGTCACTTTGCACTTCGCATTGCGCCTGGAGAACGGCGATACCGTAGACAGCACTTTCGACAAGGCCCCGGCGACCTTCAAGGTCGGTGACGGCAACCTGCTCCCTGGGTTCGAGGCCGCGCTGTTCGGCTTCAAGGCCGGTGACCAGCGTAGCCTGACGATTGAGCCGGAAAACGCCTTTGGCCAGCCGAACCCGCAGAACGTGCAGGTCATCCCGCGTTCGCAGTTCCAGGACATGGAGTTGTCGGAAGGTTTGCTGGTGATCTTCAATGACGCGGCCAATACTGAGCTGCCGGGTGTGGTCAAAGCCTTCGATGATGCTCAAGTCACCGTAGACTTCAACCACCCGCTGGCCGGCAAGACCTTGACCTTCGACGTGGAAATCATCGACGTCAAAGCGCTTTAACAGCATCGCCGGCATGCCGTGCCCTATTCTGTAGGGGTTGGTTTGCTGGCGATCCGCTGTCTATAACGATCTAACTTCTTGCGCGCAAGACACGAGGCACAGCATGCAAATCAAACTCGCCAATCCCCGTGGCTTCTGCGCCGGTGTGGACCGGGCGATTGAAATCGTCAATCGCGCCCTGGAAGTCTTCGGGCCGCCGATCTACGTCCGGCATGAAGTGGTGCACAACAAATTTGTCGTCGAAGACCTGCGCAATCGTGGTGCGATCTTCGTCGAAGAGCTGGAACAGGTGCCGGACGACGTCATCGTTATCTTCAGCGCCCACGGTGTCTCCCAGGCTGTACGCAGTGAAGCGGCCGGTCGCGGTCTCAAAGTGTTCGATGCCACTTGCCCGCTGGTGACCAAGGTGCATATCGAAGTGGCGCGCTACAGCCGTGATGGTCGTGAGTGCATCCTCATCGGACACGCCGGCCACCCTGAAGTCGAAGGCACCATGGGTCAGTACGACGCCAGCAACGGCGGCGCCATCTACCTGGTGGAAGATGAAAAGGATGTAGCCGAGCTGCAGGTGCAGAACCCTGAACGCCTGGCGTTCGTGACCCAGACCACCTTGTCCATGGACGATACCAGCCGGGTGATCGATGCCCTGCGCACGCGTTTTCCGGCCATTGGCGGGCCGCGCAAGGACGATATCTGCTACGCCACGCAAAACCGTCAGGACGCGGTCAAGCAACTGGCCGACGAGTGCGATGTGGTGCTGGTGGTGGGCAGTCCCAACAGTTCGAACTCCAACCGCCTGCGCGAGCTGGCCGAGCGCATGGCCACTCCCGCCTACCTGATCGACGGTGCCGAGGACCTGCAGCGCAGCTGGTTCGACGGTGTCGAGCGCATCGGCATTACCGCCGGCGCTTCGGCGCCGGAAGTGCTGGTGCGTGGGGTGATCCAGCAGTTGCAGGCCTGGGGCGCCACCGGTGCCGACGAGTTGGCTGGCCGCGAAGAGAACATCACCTTCTCCATGCCCAAAGAGTTGCGGGTTCGCTCCCTGCTCTGATCAGTCCATTCCCACGCAAAGGGCCTGCTCGGCGGTTTCGCTGCGCAGGCTGACCCGCCCGCTGCGCGACAGCACCACCTGGTGGCGGCTGTGTTCCTGGTCGGCCTGGCAGATATGCAAGGTGCCGGCCTGGAAGGCGCCACTGGGCAGCAACGGATTGCCCTGGGCACTGAAGCGCACGAAGTGCTGTACCGGACGATTACCCACAATCAGCACTTGCCCACCGCTCTGACGCTCGATCAGCAGCGGATTCTCTGGATCCTCCCACCCCTTGCCACTGACATCCAGAATGATGCGCCAGCCCTGGCTCCAGTCGTCGTTCAGACTATGTATCAGCGCGGTGCGCTGGTGCAGGATGGCCGCCGCCCGTGCATTGCGCAGGCCGCTGGCGAGCATCTGCGCCGCTTCCTGCTGTCGATTGGTGCGCAATAGTTCACTGAGCGCAGCCGTGGACAGCGGCAGCAAAAGTGCCAGCAAGGCCAGCGCGATCAGCAGTTCAATCAGGCTGAAGCCCTTTTCATGCATGGTGTCTCCTCCCTGGAGATGAGGCGTTCACGCTATCCGTATGCAGGCGCTGAGCAGATGACCAGCTTGCCGGTCTGGGATGGGGCGAATCGCCGCCCGTTATAGCCGATGCCTGTTCCAGGGTGGGTGGTGTATTTGGGTACAAAGGGTTTCACCCGATTGAAACGGCCCGGCGCCTGGGCCCTTGCGGCTCGGCCTCAAGGGAGAGGTAAGGGGGCTGTGAGCAATGTATTGCGGGTTGTTCCGAGAGGCGGCCCGGGGCTGACTCTGGCACTAACCTTTGAAGTCGAGAGCATTGGTTTCCATCGCTTCTGTGGGCTCACACGAGTCTGCTTCATCGGAGATCGGTGGTTGTCTGCATGGGCTTGGGAGCGTGACGGAGATTGGAACATGAGGGAGCAGCATGCACAGGCCGGCATGACCCTGATCGAGGTGCTGGTGGCCCTGTTGATTCTCGCGGTGGGGCTGCTGGGGGCCGCGGCGGTCCAGATCAAGGCCTTGCAGTACACCGACAGTTCACGGATGAGTGCCCAGGCCAGCTTTATCGCCTATGACATGCTTGACCGGATCCGTGCCAATGCGGCGGCCGACTATGGTGTTGCCACGCCCGCCGCAGGCAGCCCGGGCAATGTGCGGGATCAGGACCTGCATGATTTCGCCAGCAACGTGGCGAACTTCGGGGGCCCCAGTGCTAAGGGCAGTATCAGTGTCAATCAGCAGGTCTATACCATCCGCATCACGTGGGACGATTCCCGGGCCGAGGGGCATTCGCGGAGTCAGCGCGCTCTGGTGCTCAGCAGCCGCGTGGCCGTGGATTCGTGAGGGGCGCGATGAGGCAGGGCAGCCATGGCTTCGGGCTGGTAGAGATAATGCTGGCACTGGCTTTGAGCCTGGTGCTGGTGCTGGGTGCGGCTCAGGTGTTTATCGCGGCGAAGGCTACTTACCTTAGCCAGAACGCCTCGGCCTACCTGCTGGAGGATGCGCGTTTTGTTTTGAGCAAGATGCTCCAGGAAATTCGCATGGCAGGGCTTTCCGGTTGCCTGCGCACCGTCAATGATCGCAGTACGGCTAAGGAGTTTTCCCGCTACGCGGCTACCCCGATTCAGTGGAGCAATGTCGAGCGCAAGCTGACCTTGATCACCGCTGACATCGGTGATTATGGCGGGACGCCGACCTGGAGCCTGGTCACCGACTGTCAGCGCAGCGCCGTGGTCTATTCGGGGGCTCATCAAGGGGAGGGCGGACAGCAGGTCCTGGCCTTGCGCCGGCTGTTCTATAGCCTCCAGGACCACCAATTGATGCTGGGCAGCGGCTTGGGCAAGCAGCAGGCGGTGCTGCTGGATAATGTCGAGGCCTTCGAGGTGAGTTTCGGTATGGCCCGTACCACAACGGATAGTGCCGCTTCCAGCTACAGCCGCAACCCGGGAGATCCGGCACGTATTCGCAGCGTGCGGTTGCAGCTGACATTGTCCGATCCCCAGCAGCGTGTGCGTCCGCAGCGCTTTACGCTAGTGGCGGCCTTGCGTAACAGGTTGCCCTGATGCCTGGCATCAATCGCGCAGGGCCCACCAGGGAGAGAGGCATGGCGCTGTTGGTGAGCCTGGTGTTCTTGTTGCTGCTGACCATGATCGGCCTGTCATCGCTGCAGAACGCCATCCTCCAGGAAAAGATGAGCGCCAGCCTGACCTTGAACAACCGCGCATTCCAGGCTGCAGAAGCGGCCTTGCGCGTCGGGGAAAACGCGGTGCGCATGGATGACTATCGTTTGTCGGTATGCGCCAATCCTTCTGAATGTGCCCCTCCCGCTGAGTCTGCAGCGGTCAGCAGCGCGGGCTTCAACAGTGTTTCCGCCGTGACCTGGATCGCCACCAGAGAGGGTTTCTATGGGGTGCAGAACCTGGGGGCTTCTACGGATGCGGTCAACCTGCCGATCAATACCGTCGCCACCTTGTATCGAGTGACTGCCGTGGGTTTGGCCGGTCATTCGCGCAGCGTCTTGGAGAGCATTTATGCCAAATACTGAACCTGATTCGAAAGGTAGCCGGCTGTTGCTCGTCGTTGCCGCTACGTTGCTGGGCAGTTTGTGGCAAGGGGGATTTGCCCAGGCGCGCGGTCCCGCCAACAGCCTACTCCCAGGCGCTGTTGCAGCAGCGCCTGAAGTGATAACCGGCACTCCTTATGTTCGGCCATTAACCCTGCCCCTTGTACGCGGACAGGTCTTGCCTTGTGCAGCGATGAGCAGTGCCGGCGAGCCCATGGGTGTGGTTCCGTGGCGGCTGGTGCATGTTCGTGACGCTAGGCGGGTGTCCTGCAACCTTCTGCCGTTCAAGAACGATGGCCCCGACTCAAACACTGGTAGTGGGAAATTGATCGAGCTGCAAGCGTTCAGCGGTAAGATGCTCGACGCTGCGGTTGCGCACACCCATGGCACTGGCAAGATCATCCGCGATTCCAGTGGCGGCATCAGCCCCCGGGTGGACAAAAACGACGGTGGCAGCCGGCGCATCCTGTGGCGACAAATTCAGTAAGCGAGATTCTTGACCATGCGCAGATCCAACCAAGGGTTCACCCTGATCGAAATCATGATCGTGATTGCGATCATCGGTCTGGTCCTTACCTTGAGCCTTCCCAGCATCACCGAATACATGAAGAAGCCCCATCGCAGTGAAATCGCCGTGCTGCTCACCGAGCAGGCGCAGCAACTTGAGCGCCACTTCTCCAAGACTGGTGTCTACAGCAACGCCCCGGATCTGAGCACCGGCAATGAGTACTACAGCATCACCCCGGCTCTGAGCGACAGCGGGTTCTCGCTGACCGCGACGCCAAAAGCCGATGGGATGATGGCGGGGGACAAATGCGGCAGCTTCAGCATCGATCAGACAGGTGCCACCAGCATCAGCGGTCAAGCCGACGGGCTCGCGGCTAAGGATTGCTGGGGACGCTGAGTCTCTGTATCGGGGAGCTGCGGCGCCCACTGTCTTTCTCATGATTGGATCGAATTATGGTCAAGCAACAGCAAGTGCTGGTGGTGGGCGGCGGAGTGATCGGCCTGCTCACGGCTTTCAATCTGGCGTCCCAGGGCCAGCAGGTGCGTCTTGTAGAGCGTTCGGAACTGGGGCGTGAGTCGTCGTGGGCTGGTGGAGGCATCGTCTCGCCGCTGTACCCTTGGCGCTACAGTCCGGCAGTCACGGCGCTGGCCCATTGGTCCCAGGACTTTTATCCACAGCTGGCGGAGCAACTGCTGAGTGCTACCGGGGTTGATCCCGAAGTGCATACCACCGGGCTCTACTGGCTGGACCTGGAGGATGAGGCCCAGGCCCTGCAATGGGCGCGGCGTGAGGGGCGGCCTCTGAGCGCTGTGGATATCTCGGCGGTACATGATGGGGTGCCGGTGCTGGGGAGCGGCTACCAGCGGGCGATCTACATGGCCAATGTGGCCAATGTGCGTAATCCGCGGCTGGTCAAATCCCTCAAGGCCGCTTTGCAGGCTTTGCCCAACGTGCACATCGACGAGCAGTGCAGCGTCAGCGGCTTTATTTGTGAAGGCCGGCAGGTGGCAGGCGTGCACAGTTCGCTGGGTGAGATCCGCGCCGATCAGGTGGTGCTCTGCGCCGGGGCCTGGAGTGGCGAGTTGCTGGGCAGCCTGGGGCTTGTACTGCCGGTGGAACCGGTCAAAGGGCAGATGATCCTGTACAAATGCGCTGCCGACTTCCTGTCCTGCATGGTCCTGGCCAAGGGCCGTTATGCGATTCCCCGGCGTGACGGACACATCCTGGTAGGCAGTACTCTGGAGCACGAGGGGTTCGACAAGACGCCTACTGCATCCGCTCTGGAAAGCCTCAAGGCTTCTGCTGTCGAGCTGATCCCGGCACTGGCGGACGCTGAGGTCGTGGGGCATTGGGCTGGGCTGCGTCCGGGGTCGCCGGAGGGCATTCCCTACATCGGGCCAGTTCCCGGCTTTGCCGGTTTGTGGCTCAACTGTGGGCATTACCGTAACGGCCTGGTGCTGGCGCCCGCTTCCTGCCAGCTTTTTTGCGACCTGCTGCTGGGACAAGCGCCGATCATCGATCCGGCGCCCTATGCGCCCGAAGGTCGAATTTAATTCAGGCCAAGCTTCTTCATGCGGTAACGCATCGAACGCAAGGACAGACTCAGCCGTCGGGCCGCCGCTGTGCGGTTCCAGCGGCTTTCCTCCAGGGCCTGGAGCAATAAATGGCGCTCCACCTGTTGCAGGTGCAGCGCGAGGTCCAGGTTGGGAGGGAGCGAAGGGGCGGGGAGGTCCTGGTGTTCACTGACAGGCAGATGCAGGTCGCTCAGCTCTATCCACGGACCCTCGCAAAGGGTCTGGGCCCGCTCCAGCAGGTTCTCCAGTTCACGTACGTTGCCGGGAAAGTCGTAGCGCTCCAGGGCTTGCAGTGCTTGCGGGCTTAGTTGGGTGGCAGGCTTGTCGCCGGATTTGGCCAGGCGTTGCAGAATGTGCCGCGCCAGTATCTCGATATCTCCCGGGCGCTCGCGCAGCGCGGGGACTCGCAGTTCGATCACATTCAAGCGGTAGTAGAGATCCTGGCGAAAGCGGCCGGACTCTACCTCGCACTTCAGATCTTTGTGAGTGGCACAGAGAATCCGCACATCGACGGCTCTTTCCTCCTGGCTGCCCACCGGACGCACAGACCTTTCCTGCAGTGCACGCAGTAGCTTCACTTGCATGGCAAGAGGCAGGTCGGCGACCTCGTCGAGGAACAGGGTTCCCCCCTCAGCGGCCTGGAACAGTCCAGGCTGATCAGCCAGGGCGCCACTGAAGCTGCCTTTGCGGTGACCGAAAAACTCACTCTCCATCAGTTCGCCAGGAATGGCGCCACAGTTGACCGGAATGAAGGGCGCCCTGGCCCTGGGACCCAACTGGTGGATCAAACGCGCCACTCGCTCCTTGCCACTGCCGGATTCGCCGCTGATGTAGACCGCCGCCAGGCTGGGGGCCAACTTGTCGATGTGTTGGCGCAGGTTGTCCATGGGCGGTGAATGCCCCAACAACTGATGGTCGGGTAGTTTTTTTGTGGCGGTGGGCAGCCGCTTCAGTCTGCTGCTTATCCATTCTCGAAGGCGCATGGGGTGTAGCGGCTTGTGCAGCAGGTCGCAAGCCCCGACTTCCAGGGCGCAGGCCTGCGTGCCTGGGTCATTGCTTAGAAGTGCGACCGGCAATTGAGGGTGGCATTGGCGAATATGCAGCAGCAGGTCCAGTCCGCTGCCATCCGGCAAATGCAGGTCTGTCAGGCACAGGTCGAAGCGCTCCCGGGCCAGGTGAGTCCGGGCTTCCTGCAAGGTGCGGGCACTTTGGGTGTGCAGGCGCATGCGGCCGAGGGTGATTTCCACGAGGGCACGGACTTCCATGGCCTCATCGACCACCAGCACCCTGGGCATTGGGTTCATGGCGGCTGCCGTTTTCATGGGTCAGTCAACAGCGGGCAATAGCGCCCGTGTTGGGGGGCGAGAGCTCAGTCTAGGCCCTTGGGGTGGGCGGCGCAGGGTGCCGGGGGCGGGTTATTTTGTCGCCAATTGTGCGGACGATGGGGGTAGGGCTCAGCGATCCTTGCTACCCGGGCCCTGCTCCAGATGGGCCTGGCTGCAGTACCACTGTTGTGACAGGCTCAACGCCCGGTCCTGAGGCAGGTGTACGCCGCAGTGAGCGCAGCGCACCATTGGCGTACTCCCCGGCTCCTGGGGCGTGCGGGGAGTTGCAGCGGGGCGCTTGAATTTGCGCCAGAACCATACCGCAGCGGCAATCAGAGCGATCCAGAACAGTAGACGAACCATGGTGACCAGCTTTATGGGGAAAAGAGGGAGCAGTTTATCCAAGCGCCCGGCGGGCGCACAGGCCCATCAAGCTGCGGGCATGAAAAAGGGAGACTTGAAGTCTCCCTTTTTTACTGCGGCGCTATCAGTCGAACACGCCGAAGGTCATGTAGCTGAACCAGGAGCGGTCACTGTTGTTGCCAGTGGCCTCGTGCTCTTCTTCCTCGACCACGTCGCCGTTGCTGTCTTTAGGCTTGAGCTCCGACGGGATCGCGTCCTTGGCATCCTGATACTGCTTCATCACGTCCTGATTGGCGCGGGTTTCTCCCGGCGGCAGCGGTGGACGGGACTCGATAAGGCCCAGGGTGGCCTTGCTCAGCCAGGAGCGGTTGTCGGCTTCGGCCACCCGTGGCACGAACTGACCATCAACCAGGCTTGGGTGGTCAGGGTAGTTGAGCTTCAGGGTTTCCAGGCTGGTGGCAGCCAGTTCGTCCAGGTGCAGACGCTGGTAGGCCTCGGTCATCACCGCCAGGCCGTCACCCACGGAAGGGGTTTCCTGGAAGTTTTCCACCACGTAGCGGCCACGGTTGGCGGCGGCGACATAGGCCTGACGGGTCAGGTAATAGTCGGCCACGTGGATTTCGTAGGCGGCCAGCAGGTTGCGCAGGTAAATCATGCGCTGCTTGGCGTCCGGGGCGTAGCGGCTGTTGGGGAAGCGGCTGGTGAGCTGGGCGAACTCGTTGTAGGAGTCGCGGGCGGCACCCGGGTCACGCTTGGTCATATCCAGTGGCAGGAAGCGCGCCAGCAGGCCGACGTCCTGATCGAAGGAGGTCAGGCCCTTGAGGTAGTAGGCGTAGTCGACGTTCGGGTGTTGTGGGTGCAGGCGAATGAAGCGCTCGGCGGCGGATTTCGCAGCCTCTGGCTCGGCATTCTTGTAGTTGGCGTAGATCAGCTCGAGCTGTGCCTGATCGGCGTAGCGACCAAAGGGATAGCGCGATTCCAGGGCCTTGAGCTTGGCGGTGGCGCTGGTGTAGCTGTGGTTGTCCAGGTCGGTCTGCGCCTGCTGGTACAACTCGACTTCGCTCAGGTTTTCGTCAACGACTTCCTTCGATGAGCAAGCAGCGGTCAGTGCGAGGATGGCGATCAGCAGCAGGTGTTTCACTTGCATGGCGGCTTGCGTCCCTATGACGGCCGCTGTCTTGGGCGGGGCCGTCCTGTTATGATGAGCGCCCCGTTGAAAGCCTCGGGGCAAAAGACGCCGTATTTAACCACAAGCGCGCAGCCGAAACCAAAGGCTGTGCCGACGCCCAGTCCGAGCATGTCCGATAAAATTGAACTTCGCGCAGAGGTGCCGTCCGAACTGGGCGGTCAACGCCTCGATCAAGTCGCCGCACAACTATTCGCTGAGCATTCGCGCTCGCGCCTTTCCGCCTGGATCAAAGACGGCCGCCTGACTGTTGACGGAGCGGTGATCCGCCCTCGGGACATCGTGCACGGCGGTGCCGTTCTCGAACTGACCGCCGAGCAGGAGGCTCAGGGTGAGTGGATTGCCCAGGACATCGAGCTGGACATCGTCTATGAAGACGATGACATCCTGGTGATCAACAAGCCTGCGGGCCTGGTGGTGCACCCGGCTGCCGGCCATGCCGATGGCACGCTGCTCAATGCCCTGCTGCATCACATCCCCGACATTATCAATGTGCCGCGTGCGGGTATCGTCCACCGTCTGGACAAGGACACCACCGGTCTGATGGTGGTGGCCAAGACCATTCAGGCGCAGACCCAGTTGGTGGCTCAACTGCAGAGCCGCAGCGTCAGCCGCATCTATGAATGCATCGTGATCGGTGTAGTGACTGCGGGGGGCAAGATCAATGCTCCCATTGGTCGCCACGGCCAGCAGCGCCAGCGCATGGCGGTGATGGAGGGGGGCAAGCAGGCTGTCAGCCACTACCGCGTTCTGGAGCGCTTCCGTTCCCACACCCATGTACGGGTCAAGCTGGAAACCGGTCGTACTCACCAGATTCGGGTGCACATGGCCCACATCAACTTCCCGCTGGTGGGCGATCCGGCTTACGGCGGTCGCTTCCGCATTCCGCCGGCGGCCAGCCAGACCATGGTCGAGTCGCTGAAAAACTTCCCGCGCCAGGCCTTGCACGCGCGTTTCCTGGAGTTGGACCATCCGACCACTGGTCAACGCATGAGCTGGGAATCACCGTTGCCGGATGACTTCGTCTGGTTGTTGTCGCTGCTCAAGCAGGACCGTGAGGCGTTCATCGGATGAGTGGCTGGCTGATTCCTGACTGGCCCGCGCCGGCTGGGGTCAAAGCCTGTGTTACTACCCGCGATGGCGGCGTCAGCCTGGCGCCGTTTGACAGCCTCAATCTGGGCGACCACGTTGAGGATCGGCCTCAAGCGGTGGCCGAGAATCGCCGGCGCCTGACCGAACACTTCGCTATTGCCCCGGCCTGGTTGCAACAGGTGCACGGGATTGCTGTGGCTCACGCCGATCCTGGCGTCGTGGTCAGCGCCGATGCCAGTTGGTCCGCCACGCCAGGCATTGCCTGTGCGGTGATGACCGCCGACTGCCTGCCTGCGTTGTTCTGCAACCGAGCCGGAACCCGGGTCGCGGCAGCCCATGCCGGTTGGCGCGGGCTGGCAGCTGGCGTGCTGGAAGCCACTCTCGACAGCCTGGATGTCCCTGCCGCTGAGGTCTTGGTATGGCTGGGGCCCGCTATAGGTCCTCAGAGTTTCGAAGTTGGTGCGGAGGTCCGTGAAGCTTTCGTTGCCCAATTGGCGGCCGCGGAGCAAGCCTTTGTCCCTAGCGTCAATGCCGGGCGTTTCATGGCTGACATCTACCAGTTGGCGCGCCTGCGTCTGGCCACCCGGGGTGTGACGGCGGTCTATGGTGGTGGCTACTGCACCGTGACCGACCCACGCTTCTTCTCTTATCGGCGCAGCCCACGTACCGGGCGTTTTGCCTCCCTTATCTGGCTTGAACGCTAGACTAATCTGACTTGCGTCAAGCAGCTGACGCTTGAATCTCCCAGAATCGACCGCATCTAGAGAAACATCTGGCAGGTTTCTCTATTTAGGTGTGTCCATCGCTCCGGCCTGCTCAAAAGGAAGGTGACTAATGCGTATAGACCGATTAACCAGCAAATTGCAGCTGGCCTTATCCGATTCTCAATCCTTGGCCGTTGGCCTCGATCATCCGGCCATTGAACCTGCGCACCTGATGCAGGCGCTGCTTGAACAGCAAGGCGGCTCGATCAAGCCACTGCTGATGCAGGTGGGCTTCGACGTCAACAGCCTGCGCAAGGAACTGAGCAAAGAGCTCGACCAACTGCCAAAAATCCAGAACCCCACTGGCGACGTCAACATGTCCCAGGATCTGGCGCGCCTGCTCAACCAGGCCGATCGCCTGGCCCAGCAGAAAGGCGACCAGTTCATTTCCAGCGAGTTGGTACTGCTGGCCGCCATGGATGAAAACAGCAAGCTCGGCAAGTTGCTGCTGGGTCAGGGCGTGAGCAAGAAAGCCCTGGAAAACGCCATCAACAACCTGCGCGGCGGCGAGGCGGTGAATGACGCCAACGTCGAGGAGTCGCGCCAGGCCCTGGACAAGTACACCGTCGACCTGACCAAGCGCGCCGAAGAGGGCAAGCTTGACCCGGTGATCGGGCGTGACGATGAAATTCGCCGGACCATCCAGGTGCTGCAACGCCGGACCAAGAACAACCCGGTGCTGATCGGTGAACCTGGCGTGGGTAAAACCGCCATCGCCGAAGGCCTGGCCCAGCGGATCATTAATGGCGAAGTGCCTGATGGCCTGAAAGGCAAGCGCCTGCTGTCCCTGGACATGGGCGCGCTGATTGCCGGTGCCAAGTACCGTGGCGAGTTCGAGGAACGCCTGAAATCCCTGCTCAACGAGCTGTCGAAGCAGGAAGGTCAGATCATCCTGTTCATCGACGAGCTGCACACCATGGTCGGCGCCGGTAAAGGCGAAGGCTCGATGGATGCGGGCAACATGCTCAAACCGGCCCTGGCCCGTGGCGAGCTGCATTGCGTCGGTGCCACCACGCTCAACGAGTACCGCCAATATATAGAGAAGGATGCAGCCCTTGAGCGGCGCTTCCAGAAAGTGTTGGTGGACGAGCCGAGCGAGGAAGACACCATCGCCATCCTGCGTGGCCTGAAAGAGCGCTATGAGGTGCACCATAAGGTAGCCATCACCGACGGTGCGATCATTGCCGCGGCCAAGCTCAGCCATCGTTACATCACAGATCGGCAACTGCCGGACAAGGCCATTGACCTGATCGACGAAGCTGCCAGCCGCATCCGCATGGAGATCGACTCCAAGCCGGAAGTGCTGGACCGTCTGGAGCGGCGCCTGATTCAACTGAAAGTCGAATCCCAGGCGCTGAAGAAGGAAGACGACGAGGCGGCGATCAAGCGTCTGGAAAAACTCCAGGAAGAGATTGTCCGCCTGGAGCGTGAGTACGCTGACCTGGAAGAAGTCTGGACCTCGGAGAAAGCCGAAGTGCAGGGCTCTGCGCAGATCCAGCAGAAGATCGAGCAGTCGCGTCAGGAGCTGGAAGCGGCGCGGCGTAAAGGCGACCTGAACCGCATGGCCGAGCTGCAGTACGGGGTGATCCCGGATCTGGAGCGCAGCCTGCAGATGGTCGACCAGCACGGCCACAGCGAGAACCAGTTGCTGCGCAGCAAGGTCACCGAGGAAGAAATTGCCGAAGTGGTGTCCAAGTGGACCGGCATCCCGGTGTCGAAAATGCTCGAAGGCGAGCGCGACAAGCTGTTGAAGATGGAAAGCCTGCTGCATCAACGGGTGATCGGCCAGAACGAAGCCGTGGTGGCGGTATCCAACGCAGTGCGCCGCTCCCGGGCTGGCTTGTCCGATCCGAACCGGCCAAGTGGTTCGTTCATGTTCCTCGGCCCAACCGGCGTGGGTAAGACTGAGTTGTGCAAGGCCTTGGCGGAGTTCCTCTTCGATACCGAGGAAGCCATGGTGCGGATCGACATGTCCGAGTTCATGGAGAAACACTCCGTGGCTCGCCTGATCGGTGCGCCGCCAGGCTATGTCGGTTATGAAGAAGGTGGCTACCTGACCGAAGCCGTGCGTCGCAAGCCTTACTCGGTCATCCTGCTGGACGAAGTCGAGAAGGCGCACCCGGATGTGTTCAATATCCTGCTGCAGGTTCTGGAAGATGGTCGCCTGACGGACAGCCACGGACGCACTGTGGACTTTCGCAACACGGTGATCGTCATGACCTCCAACCTGGGCTCGGCACAGATCCAGGAGTTGGTAGGGGATCGCGAGGCACAGCGGGCAGCGGTGATGGATGCGGTGTCCACCCACTTCCGGCCGGAGTTCATCAACCGGGTCGACGAAGTAGTGATCTTCGAGCCTCTGGCACGGGATCAGATCGCTGGCATCACGCAGATCCAGTTGGGGCGCCTGCGCAGCCGTCTGGCGGAGCGCGAGCTGAGCCTGGAACTGAGCGACGAGGCCTTGGACAAGCTGATCGCCGTGGGTTACGACCCGGTGTATGGCGCACGGCCGCTGAAGCGTGCGATCCAGCGCTGGATCGAGAACCCGTTGGCCCAGTTGATCCTGTCCGGTGGTTTCCTGCCAGGAGCAACAGTCACTGCGTCGGTGCGGGACGATGAAATCGTCTTTGCCTGATCGCTCAGTGGCGTATTGATGAAAAGGCCTCGCATGGCGAGGCCTTTTTTTTCACTAGGGCGTTGAACTGAAAGGAAAAGGCTTGTAAAGTGCGCCCCGCAGTCAGTCACCCCATAGGTTTTTTCTGATGTAGAAGAAACCGGCAATGAAGTCGCAAATCATTGTCTTAAAAGCAATTTAAGGGGTTGACAGGTAGTTTGAAGATTGTAAAATAGCGCGCCTCAGAGGCATGAACGTAACGATACGGGAAAGCCAAAGAGGATGAAGTAAAAACGTTGTAGCTTGAAATATGTAGTTCCGTGATAGCTCAGTCGGTAGAGCAAATGACTGTTAATCATTGGGTCCCAGGTTCGAGTCCTGGTCACGGAGCCAATTTAAAACCGGGGTATAGCGCAGTCCGGTAGCGCGCCTGCTTTGGGAGCAGGATGTCAGGAGTTCGAATCCCCTTACCCCGACCATTTTTGGGTCGTTAGCTCAGTTGGTAGAGCAGTTGGCTTTTAACCAATTGGTCGTAGGTTCGAATCCCACACGACCCACCATTTTTGAGACCAGTTCGCTGGAATCGAATCTTAAGATCAGACGCCAAAAGCTCTGTTCGCAGAAGGCGCCTTTTAAAGGTGCCTTTTTTTTACCGGGGTATAGCGCAGTCCGGTAGCGCGCCTGCTTTGGGAGCAGGATGTCAGGAGTTCGAATCCCCTTACCCCGACCATATTCACGATAAAAGGCACCTCTAGAGGTGCCTTTTTTCGTTTGTCTGCAAAAAAGCGCTGAGGTCGAGGGGCCGCCCGAGAGGCGAGCCTCTTGTTGTCAGTCGATAGGCAGTTCTTCCCAGACCCTACGTTGTTCAAACAGGCGCTGTTCGAGGGTGATGATGGCCTGTCTCACCTGTTCCACGCATTCCTTGACCATGTTCAGGGACAGGTCGGGGCTCAGGCAGGCATCTTCCAGCTGACGACAACTCTCTACCAATTCTTCGCCTTTGACCACGCGCGCAGCGCCCTTGATACGATGCGCCAACTCTGCCAACTCAGCTGTTGCCTGCTCTTGAAGCAAGGTGTCGAGGCTCTGCATGTCCATGCGATTGTTACTGAGCAACTCATTCAAGATGTGATGCAACATCGTCGGCTCGCTGCCCACCAGGGTATGCAAGGACTCCAGGTCGAATACCCGAGAAGAGCGGGGGCTGGTGTGCTTTGTGGGGATGAGGTTCTCACGTTCGCTCTCATCGGCCTGTCCCATGGTCAGCAGACGTTCTTCCAACTCATCCAGGCTGATGGGTTTGATCAGGCAATCATTCATTCCCGCCTGGATGCAACGTTCCACTTCTTCCTGCTGGGCGTCGGCGGTCAGGCCGATGATCATCATTGGTTCGCAGGCCTTGTCCCGCTCATCCTGGCGGATCGCCCGGCTCATCTCGGCGCCGTTCATGATGGGCATGTGGCAGTCGGTGATGATCACGTCAAAGTCCTGCTCGCGCCAGAGATGCAGTGCCTCCAGGCCGTTCTCCGCTTCGAACACGTCATGTCCGAGAAAGCACAGCTGCTGCTGCAGGACCTGGCGGTTCACCGGATGATCGTCTACCACCAGAATCTGCAAACGTTGTGTGTAGCGCCTCTTGACCTGAGGCGGACGCTCAGCGGTGGCCGTGCGCTCCAGTACTTGCAAACGCAGCTCCACATCCACCCGGGTGCCATGCCCCAGGGTGCTGCTCATCGACACCTGGCCACCCATCATTTCGCACAGGGAACGACAAATCACCAGGCCCAGCCCCGTGCCTTCGATGTTCTGCACGTTGCGCTCTACCTGGGCGAAGGGTTGGAACAGGCGTTGCTGGCTGCTGGGGGAAATACCAATTCCCGAGTCTTCGACACTGAGCTCGACCCGCAGCACAGCGTTTTCCACTAGCTCGCCGGAAATGCTCACCTTGATAAAACCAGCTTCGGTGAACTTGATGGCATTGCTCACCAGATTGGAGAGGATCTGCTTGAAACGCATCCCGTCCACCAGCACATCGCCGTTGATGCTGGAGTCGATCTCGAGGATCAGGCTCAGGCATTTCTGCCGAGCCAGCCCCTCGAACACTCTAGCCACTGATTCCACCAGTTCGCGCAGGTTGGCGCGTTTGGGGCAGAGGCTCAGGCGTCCGGACTCGATGCGGGCAATGTCGAGGATATCGCCGATCAGCTCCAGCAGGCTCTTGGCCGAACTGTAGGCGATTTCAATGCTGGAGCGCTCGATCCGATCGCTGTCGGCGCGTTTGAGCGCCAGTTCCAGAATGCCGATGATGGCGTTCATTGGCGTGCGTATTTCATGACTCATGGTGGCCAGGAAGGTGGTCTTGGCCCGGCTGGCCTCATCGGCGAGATTCTTCGCCTCCTTCAGTTCCTGAACCAGATGACGGTGCTTGGTAATGTCCAGCCAGCCGCAGATCACGCCCTTTATGACACCGGTGGCGTCCTGGAATGGCTGAATCCAGTGCTCGATCCAGACGTCCTTGCCCTGCAATTGCACGGCATGCACCGAGGTAATGGTCTTGCCGTCATTGATCGCTTGCAGGTAGTTCTGGTGCAGGTCGGGCCCTGCCGCAAAGTGCTCATCAGGCAGTTCCTGCACAGTCTTGTCCAAGACGTCCTCGGCACTCAGACCGACGCTCTGCAGATAGCTGCGGTTGCAGGACAGCATGTTGCCCTCAATGTCCCGGAGATAGAGGGCCGGAGGCATGTTCTCTGCGAGGGTCTCGATAAAGCGCAATTGTTCATTGAGCGTTTTCTCGGCCTTGACTCTGCGTTGCAGATAGAAGACCCAGAGCAGCGACAGCAGGAGCAGCAACGAAGCGCCAGCTATGATTTCGGCGATCATCAACGCGTAGTCGCGCCAGGTTTCGCTGCTCATGCCCGGCGGTGAGCGCCAGTGGTTGGCGATGGCGTTCAAATCGTCCGTCGGGAGGCTGATCAGGGCTTTGTCGATGATGGATTGCAGTTCCGAATCGCTTCGCCTCAGGGCAAAGCTGGCGGTCGCCTGCCGGGTGTGAATCAGATCGGCAACAGCCAGGCGATTCTGGAACAGGCGGACAATGTAGTAACGCGAGGCCGGCAATGACACCACCGCGGCATCGGCGCCGCCGGTATAGACCATGTTCATGGCGTCCAGCGAGGTGCCGACTTCGATGACTTCGGCTTGCGGGTAGCGCTCGCGCACATGCTGCAGTGTCACGTGTCCGGAAGGGATGGCCAGGCGCTTGTTTGCCAGGTCTCCAGGCCGCTGTGCCATGCCTTTCTTGTCGGTCTGGGTCACGAGGACGAAGGGACTGGTCAGGAAGGAGCGAGTGAAGCGCAGGTTGTCTTCGCGTTGTGCACTGGCTGTCATGATGGCCAGGTCGGCCTCTGATTGGCGCAAGGCTTCAATCTGTTCCGGGTAGCCGCCGTTGCGAGCGGTGACCTGGAAGTCGAGTCCGGTGCGCTGTGATAGCACGTCCAGCAGTTCAGCGGTGACACCCGAGAAAACGCCATTGGCGTCGAAGAAGGCAATGGGCGCCAGATCGTCATTGATCACCAGGCGTATGACTGGGTTGCGGGCTATCCAGCGCGACTCTTCCGGCGTCAGTGCCATCCTTTGGTCCGACGCAATGAAGCCGCTACCCACCCAGCGCCGACTCAGATTGAGGAGTTTTTCCTTACCGATCGCCTCAATGCTCTGGTTGATAATCCGCAGCAGGCGCTGGTTATCCTCTTGGAGCGCATAGCCGTAGCCGCCTTGGGAAAAGTCGGCGAAGCGCTCGAACTTGAGAAAGCCGTAGTAGGAACGATTGATGCGGAAGTAGGCGCTCAGAACATCGTCCACGTACATGTCGGCATGGCCGAAGGCTGCCGCGGCTATGGCCTCGTCATGGGTGGGATAGACCATCAAGTGGGCCAAGGGAAAGTGCGACTGCAGTTGCGTGCTGTGTTCCTGGGCCACAGAAACTCGTAATCCGTCCAGGTTGGAAGGCGATTTGCGCAATTCATCCTTGCGTTTGAACAGTGCCAGTCGGGCTTCGGCGAAGGGACGAGTAAACCTGACGGCCTCGGCAGGCTGCTCGGAGCTGTAGCTGCCTAGCAAGTCGATATTGGCAGCCTGTAAGGCTTGCATGGCCTCTGCCCGGGTGGCAAAGGACACGATCTTGATACGAACCCCGAGTATCTGCCCAATCAGAGCGCTGACGTCAGCGGTAATGCCCTCGTAGTGATTGTCGTTGTAGCTGACATTGAAGGGGGACGATTCTGTAGCCACGGCACCGATTTTCAGTTCCGACCTGTGGCGCAGCCAACGCCAGTCTTCATCGTCAAGGGCAAGGTCGTGGTGGTCGAGGCGCGCCGTGCTGTACAGCGTATTGGGCAAACTCGGAAGCTGGGCCGCTGCCGGTTGAACAGCCAATATCGCCAAGCAGATAAAAAGCCAGAAAAGTCGTGAATGCATGATCGCTTCAGATAGTGGGGGGCCAGATGGCTCGATCAACGAGTCACAGCGCAATGAGCGCCGGGCGGGCGGTACAGAACCTGAGCAACGGGTCGCCTCTTTGATCGGCTCTCCCAAGGGACTAACGAATGCAGTAGGCAATGAAATGGCTTTCCGGCATCGGGCGTGCAAACACGAAGCCCTGGGCTATGTCGCATCCCAGTTCCAGTAGGCGTTGCTGCTGCTCGCGGGTTTCCACTCCTTCGATAATCAGCGACATACCCAATGAACGGGCGAGCGCCACCGTGTAGCTAATGATGGCGCTGCTTCTGGGGTGATGCCCCATCTTGCGCACGAAAGTGCCGTCGAGCTTGATCTGACTGAAGGGCAACTCGCAGAGGCGATCCAGGGAGGAGTAGCCCGCACCGAAGTCATCCATGGCCAAGCCGCAGCCCATTACCCGCAGGCGTACCAGATTTTCCAGGCTACTGGCGGGAGCGCTGATCAGACTGGTTTCGGTGATTTCAAAGGTGATGCTGCTGGATGGAACCTGAAACAGCACGAGTAGGGTGGCAATGGATTCAGTCAGGGTCTGGGACGCCAGCTGTGATGGGTGCAGATTGAACGAGAAACTCAGGGGAATGCCTTTTTGCGCCAGTTTGCGGCGCAAGGCCAGGCCCTGGTCGAACAGTTGCCAGAACAGGCGGTCCAGCAAGCAGTGGTGTTCCATGATGTGCAGGAAGTGCGAAGGCGGCAGTACTCCCAGCTGTGGATGATTCCAGCGGGCTAGCGCTTCCGCTCCTTGGAGCGACGCGTTGTCGAGTGCCACCTTGGGTTGGTAGTAGGGTTCGAATTCGCCGTTGTCCAGGCCGCGAATCACGTCCGCCAGGGTGGGTAGTTCGGACTGTTTCAGAGTAGTGAGCAGGCCGTGGCGCTGGTTCTTATAACGAGTCAGCAGGGTGGTCAGGCGCTCCAGATTGAAGGGCTTGCCCAGATCACCCAGGAAGTTCAAGCCTAGGCCCCTGATCATCGAGACGGTAGTTTGGCGCAGAATCGGCTCGATCTGGCTGCACAGGATCACGGAGTGCAGTTTGCCGCTTTGGCTGGCGTGGCGCAGGAAGGCCAAACCATCCATTCCGGGCATTTTCAGGTCGCAGATGGCAATGTCCATCCTTTCGCAGCGCTCCAGCAGTGCCAGGGCTTCACTACCGCTGGCCGCTTCATGCACCTGCCCAGGCATCACTTTTTTCAGTGCGGTGACGGTAACCAGGCGTTGCAGCGGTTCATCTTCCAGGACCAGAACGTTCAAATTTTGCATTGCCGGCTCATGTCATTATTTGCCGGTCATAGTGCTAAGGCTCTAGAGTTGCAGCCATTAGGTAAATCCTCATGTGCAGTAGGAAATTTCTCATTGAAAAATCAGACTGTCTGATTCCTTAAGGAGGAGTCATTGACCCCTTGTATCCTCTGTTATTTGCCAGGAATCTGAAAATTCTGGACGACATCAAGGTGCTGTGCACGAAACTTCTACATGACATCAGCGTCTTTATACGGATACGTAAGTTGCAGCATACAGGGTGCGGTTACGTGTATTTTCCGGTCGGTCCGGCTCAACCGAAGGCCGGGTTTTTAAGGTGAAGTGACAATATGCACAGCGTATTGATAGTTGACGATCATCCCGTTGTTCGGCTCGCCGTTAAGGTCTTGCTGGAAAAGAACAACATGCGGGTGGTGGCCGAAACAGACAACGGATTGGATGCGCTGGAGTTGGTGCGCGAGCATAGGCCGGATGTGGTAATCCTCGATATCGGTATTCCCAAGTTGGATGGCCTCAAGGTGCTTTCACGTATCAAGGCTCTGGGCTTGCCCACTGAAGTGCTGGTGCTGACCTCGCAGTCGATTGAAAGCTTCTGCAGACGCTGTATTCAGCTGGGAGCTCGGGGTTTCGTCAACAAGGAGGAGGATTTGGGCAATCTGGTGGTGGCTCTGAATGCTGTGTTGGCCGGCTACACTTTTTATCCGTCGATGGCTTTGGATGTTTCCATGCCCACGGCGGAACAACAATCCGAGGCCGAGCAGATAGGCCTGCTGACTGATCGGGAAATGATCGTGTTGCAGTATCTAGCACAGGGACATTCCAACAAGGCCATTGGTGAAAAACTGTTCTTGAGCAACAAGACAGTCAGCACCTACAAGACCCGACTGTTGCAGAAGCTGGGGTTGGGGTCGCAAGTAAGCCTGGCGGAGTTTGCCAAGCGCAATGCTTTGATCCCATAAAGTGAACATGGTCGGTTACTTGTAATGTCGAGTTTTCACTTAGTTGTGTCTGGATCGCTACCGAACGATGGGGCATGCCGTGTTTGCTCGTTGTGCATGACTTAGAAAGTATCCGGGTAGACACCTGAGTGAAATGCATGGCATCTGTTTCTATTGGGTTTCAGGGCTCATCCTGGATAAGCCCTGAAAGCTCTTGTTGCCTAAGCTTTTTCTCGTGGGGTTTCAGAGGTAATCGCTGCAATCTTCACGGCTTGTTGGCTTTGTAGATGCCTGTTGATCAAGAGCGCGTTGAGCATCCCGGTCGAGTGGTCCTGATTGTCTCTTCAGCGACCGATGATGTTGTGCTGTGGTCCGTAGGGCAGCCGGGTGATGTTTTCCGCGCCTTGGGAGTTGACGATCAGAATGTCGTGCTCACGATAACCACCGGCACCTGGACTGCCTTCGGGTAGCCTGATCATCGGCTCCATGGACACCACCATGCCGGGCTCCAGCACAGTGTCCACGTCCTCGCGAAACTCCAGCCCGGTCTCGCGCCCGTAGTAGTGATTGAGGATGCCGAACGAGTGGCCGTAGCCGAAGGTCCGATATTGCAGCAAGTCGTGTTCCAGGTAGATTTCGTTCAACTGTCGGGCAATGTCGCTGCAGCGGGCTCCGGGCTTGATCAGTTGCAATCCGGCCTCATGCACCTTGAGGTTGATTTCCCACAGTCGCAGATTCGCGTCGGGACAATGCCCAAGGAACAGTGTGCGCTCCAGCGCGGTGTAGTAACCGGCGATCATCGGGAAACAGTTGAGGCTGAGTATCTCTCCCGGGCTGATGCGCCGCGAGGTCAGCGGATTGTGTGCGCCGTCGGTATTGATCCCTGATTGAAACCAGGTCCAGGTGTCCATCAATTCGGCTGCGGGAAAGGTCCGGGCGATTTCCCGCACCATGGCCTGTGTGGCGTGCAGGGCCACATCGTATTCCGATACCTGATCCTGCAGGGCATCGATGGCGGCGGCCCCGCCGATGTCGGCGATGCGTGCACCCTGGCGGATCAGTGCCTGTTCTTCGACTGACTTGAGCATGCGCATGCTCATGCACGGTGCAGCGATATCCAGGAGTTGCGCCCGAGGATAGAGCTCGGCGAAGGCCTGGTGGCTGGGCAGGGTCAGTTGATCGAACTCCAGGCCCAGCCGTGCAGCCTGCGGCAAGGCCTGTTTGACCGCGACGAAGAAGTTGCCCCGTTGCCAGTCGGTGTACACCACCTGATCATCGCAGACCGCCCGACGCCCGGGCTGCCCGCCGTCGATATTGGCGCTGATCAGCACGCTACGTTCCCGGGTCACCACCAGGGCGTACTGACGGCCGAAAGAGCAATACAGGAAGTCGGCGTAGTAGTTGATGTTGTGGTAGGAGGTGAACAGCGCCGCATCGATATCCTGCTGGGCCATATAGGCTCGCAGCGTGCTCAGGCGCTGGGCGTACTCTTTAGGGGAGAAGGTTGAAGGGACTTTTTCACCGTTGTGGATCTGAAGGGTCTTGGGCATCTGCATGGCACGGGTCCTTGTCTGCGATGAACGATGCGCGGCGCCACACTCGGGTGGGCCATGAAACGGCATTGCAGCAGACTGGGGAGGTGTGGGCATGCGTGATACCGACCTTGATGTGGTTGTCAGCGCGGCGGTTCAGAGGGGCAGGATAGGTTAAAACATGGGCCTCTTTCATGAAGGGCACCGCTAAACCGGGTAGCACAACCTAGTAGTTCTTATAGGTTTTGCCTGGTCGGCTCCTATCGAGCGTGGCATTCTAGGCCCTGCTGTTAAGGATCAGACAGTAAGGAGACTGAACGGATGCAAAGCAGGCTCGCGGAAGTTAACTCTCGTCTTTTGCTCGGAAACACATTGCATGAGCGGATGGCGGGGACCATGGAAGTGGCCTCGGGGTTGGGGTTCGATGCCCTGGTTTACGACTACAGTCCGGTGCCTTTTGATCAGCAGGGCGAACTGATCATTCCCAGTGCAATGGTCTGCAATACCCCAAAGGACTGGCTGGAGCTCTGGTGCGACGAGGGGTATTACCATATCGACCCGGTCCAGCAGGTGGCGCTGGACAGCATTTCTCCCTTTATCTGGTCCTACAGACCCGAAGCGGAAACCGTCTTGCGCCAGGCTATGGGGCAGCAGCACGCGCCGGTATCGAGTTACCTGCAGCATCATCAAATGTCCCATGGCATGACTGTTCCCATTCACTTGCCTGGTGGTGGTTTCGCCAGCCTGACCGGTTTGCGCTCGGGCAGTACCCAGGTGGCCTTGCATGATCTGCAACAGGTCTTGAGGGATTTCACGCTTCTTTCTCATGCTCTGCAGGAACACCTCTACCTACCGCTCAGTAAAAGCATTCGCAGCTATCCGGTTCAACTGACCAAGCGCGAGCGCGAGTGCCTGAAATGGGCGGCCGAGGGCATGACCTCTGGTGAAATTGCTGAACGCCTGCAGCGTTCCGTGGCCACCATCAACCTGCATCTGACCTCGGCGATGCACAAGTTGGGCGCCAAGAATCGGGTTCAGGCCGTGGTTCGAGCCGTTCACTATCGCTTGCTGGAAAACTAAAGCGAGCACAACCGGCCCGGTCTTATCGCTGATACGGGGGCGAGGCCGAAAATGACACAGGGTGATCGTCATCAGGGAGTGATGCGCAATGAAAGCAAGTAAACCACCACAGGAAGGTTATGCCTCCTTTGGCTCCTGGCAGACCTGGTATCGGGTGACGGGGGATCTGCAGAGTGGTCTGACGCCCCTGGTGATATTGCACGGCGGCCCGGGCTGCACTTATGACACCGTTGATGCCTTCAGGGATGTGGCGGCCAGTGGCCGGGCGATCGTTCAGTTCGATCATCTCGGCAGTGGATTTTCCACTCGCCTGGAGGACAAGCCTTCTTCATTCTGGAGCGTCGAGCTGTATCTGGAAGAGCTGAACAATCTTCTGGATCACCTGCGCATCAGTGAGGACTACGCCTTGCTCGGACATTCCTGGGGTGGGGCGCTGGCCAGCGAGCATGCCGTCTTGACCCCTGCGGGCCTGCGAGCCCTGATCATCGCCAATGCCCCGGCCGACATGCGGACCTGGCAGGCTGAAACCCTGGGTTTGCGTGAGGCCTTGCCAGAGGGGGTCTTGCAGACCTTGATCGGCCACGAGCAGGCTGGAACCCTCCATAGCGCCGAGTACGTGCAGGCCTCACAGGTGTATTTTGAGCGGCACGTGTGCCGGCTTCGGCCTTGGCCGGAAGAGGTGGTACGCATTTTTTCCAGGGGATGTTGCGCTACCACGGTGGAAAGTGTGCCGCAGCGTGCTAGGAATTTCCCTCTCCTGAGCAACCTGCAGGACTGGAGCGTTGTCGAGCGCCTGCCGCGAATCAAGGTGCCGAGCCTGCTGATCTCAGGGCGTTACGACGAAGCAACCCCTGTAGTGGTCAAACCCTATCTGGACAACGTTCCGAACATTCGCTGGGCACTGTTCGAGAACTCCAGCCACATGCCCCATATCGAGGAGCGGGTTGCCTGTATGGGAACGGTGGTGAGCTTTCTGGATGAGTGTCTGTAGCACACGCTTCGCCCGCCCGTGCACCCCACTACCTTGCGTAGCGGGGCGTACTTTCAGGCGCTTAGTGCAACTTCAAGCGTGGGTCGGTGCCTCGTCCAATCCGGCTGCCGAGCATCAGCATCGCCGTGCGGAACACTCCGTACAGGGCCATTTGGTGCATGCGGTACAGCGAGATGTAGAACATCCTTGCCAGCCAGCCTTCGAGCATCACACTGCCGGTGAGATTGCCCATCAGGTTGCCCACCGCCGAGAAGCGCGAGAGCGAGATCAGCGAACCGTAGTCGGTGTACTTGTAGGTCGGTAGGTCTTTGCCTTCGATACGCAGTTTCAGCGATTTGGCCAGCAGTGAGGCTTGTTGGTGCGCAGCCTGGGCCCGTGGCGGTACGTTGCGGTCGCTGCCGGGTTGAGGGCAGGCGGCGCAGTCGCCGAAGGCAAAGATGTTCTCGTCACGGGTGGTCTGCAGGGTTGGCAGCACCTGGAGCTGGTTGATGCGGTTGGTTTCCAGGCCGTCGATGTCCTTGAGGAAACCCGGCGCGCGGATGCCGGCAGCCCACACCTTGAGGCTGGCGGGAATGGTCTGGCCATCAGCGGTGATCAGACTGTCGGCGGTCACTTCACTGACTGAAGCGTTGGTCAGCACTTTGACCCCGAGTTTCTCCAGGGTCTTGTGCACCGGCCCGCTGATGCGCTCGGGCAGGGCCGGCAGCACCCGTGGCCCTGCTTCGATCAGGGTGATGTGCATGTTTTCCGGGAGGATCCGATCCAGGCCGTAGGCGGCCAGTTCATGGGCGGCGTTGTGCAGTTCCGCTGCCAGTTCCACACCGGTGGCACCGGCGCCGACGATGGCCACGCTGATCTGTTCCACGGCATCTGTCTGCCCGGCGTGGGCCCGCAGGTAGTGATTGAGCAGTTGCTGGTGGAAGCGTTCGGCCTGTTTGCGGGTGTCAAGGAACAGGCAATGCTGGGCGGCGCCCTGGGTGCCGAAGTCGTTGGTGGTACTGCCCACGGCGATCACCAGGGTGTCGTAGCCCAGTTCACGGGCCGGCAACAGTTCTGTGCCTTCCTCGTCATAGGTGGCAGCCAACTGGATCTTTTTCTGTTGACGATCGAGCCCGCTCATACGGCCCAGCTGGAACTCGAAGTGGTTCCATTTTGCTTGGGCAACGTAGTTGAGTTCGTCTTCGGAGGAATTCAGTGAGCCGGCGGCCACTTCGTGCAGCAGGGGTTTCCAGATATGGGTCAGGTTGGCGTCCACCAGCATCACACTGGCGGTGCCGCGCTTGCCCAGGGTCTTACCCAGGCGGGTCGCCAACTCCAGGCCGCCGGCGCCGCCGCCAACGATGACAATACGATGAGTCATGGGGATATCTCGCAAGGCTAAAAGAAATCGGTGCAGTCAACCGAGCGAGCGCGATGCAGCTCATAGCGTCAGGTAACTGATAAAACGGCTCAACAGGCCCAGGGCGACCGTCACCACGACCACCACCACAAGGAGCATCCACGGCCGAAAGGGCCGGCGCTCGACTCGGTGCTGGGGCAGTTGCAGGTATTCTTCGACATGGCGTTGGTCGTCGGGGTTCAGGCGGCTGCTCATAAAGGGCCTCGTCAGGTAGACGTCGCAACACAGGGGAATGTTACAGCGCGATGCAATCGAGCATTTACCGAGCATAGCCGCTGCGCGTGGGGGCTCGATGACGAAGTCCCGGCGTTGGCAGGCAAGAGCGCTTTTTTACCATTGCCCGGAACATTGCGCCATGCCCAGGCGAGGCGGATTGACGGACTTTACAAACTGATGCCGACGTCGAAAACGATACTGCGGCCCAGGTTGCTACGCAGGAACTCCGGCGCATCCGGATGGGCGAACAGCACCCGGGCGAAGGTCGGTCCCACCAGGGACAGCGAGCGCCAGCCCTGGCGCAGGTATTCAGTGGGGGGCGGGAAGTGGCTGTTCAGATCCAGCACTTCACGTTTCAGGGCGGCGAAGGCGATGATGTCCAGCTCCCCGAGGTTCATCCCACGCTCCTTGTAGTTGTGGGCCTTCTTGCGCAGGGTCGGCCCCAGGCGCAGCAACAGTTCGTTAGCCGGGATGCGCTTGGGCTTGGCTTCGCGTCGTACCAGTTGGCTCAGGGAAAATGCGCTGCGCCGGCGTTGCAGTTCGTCGCGCCATTCATCATTGAGTCGGCGGCCTTCATCAAGGACGAAGAACACCTCGAAGCTGGCCTCGCGAAACAGCACATCCGGCGGCTCCTGCCCGGCGGCGCTGAATTCGTCGTTGCGATAGGGAATATTCAGGCCTTGCAGCAGGCGCTGGCAGACCCAACGCTCACGCTCCCATTTGCGGGCATTGGACAGAAACGCGTTGGCTTGTTCGGCCTGAATGGTGAGCAGGCGCAAAAAATCTGAGTCATCCATATCTCCAAGCTTAGCGCTCAAATATGACCTTAAAAACCACGCTTCTCGAAAAACCTCTGCACCCGGTGCCTGGCGGTGCTTGCTGGAGCCTGCCCAGGGGCGGTGTAGACTGTTTCCCGTCCTACCCCTCGATAAGGAGTGTGCAGTGAAACGCTGGTCAATTCTGTTGCTGGGCCTGTTGCCCCTGTGGGCCCAGGCCCTTGAAATCGGTGAGCGTCTGGCACCCTGGACCTTGCTGGATCAGTTCGATCAAGCCTACAGCCTCGATTCACAGGCGCAGATCCTGCTGGTGGCGCGCGGTATGGACGCGGCCAAGGTGGTGAACGGGGCGCTCAAGGACAAGCCCAAGGATTATCTGCAGGCGCGTCACGGGGTGTTTGTCGCGGATATCCAGCGCATGCCGGCGCTGATCGCCAAGATGTTCGCAGTTCCGGCCATGCGTGATTATCCCTACCGGGTGATGCTCGACCGCGAAGGGCGTGTGGCCTCTCGTTACCCTGCCGCCGAGGACAAGGTCTTGTGGCTGCAGTTGCAGGACGGCCAATTGGTGTCTCGGCAGGAATTCACCACCGTCGAGCAACTGAAGACTGCGCTGGAGAAAGCCCGGCCATGATCAGCGCGGCGCTGCTGTCACCGGCAAGCCTGAGTATCGGCTGGCTGCTGTATGTGCCGGTTCTGATCTGGGCGGTGTGGCGGGCGCCCTGGGTCGAGCTGTTCACCGACAGTCGCCGTCAGCATCTACTGTTCGGAACGGTGTTTGCGTTGTTTCTGCTGTGGTTGGTGCGCCGGGATTTCGATACTGGAGTGTCTTATCACTTCATTGGCATGACGGCGGTGACCTTACTGCTGGATTGGCCACTGGCGATTGTCGGTGGCCTGATTGCGCAGCTGGGCTTGCTGGCACTGGGGCGGCAGGAACTGGCGGCAATGGGGGTCAATGGCGCCTTGCTGATCCTGTTGCCGGTGGCGGTAACCGAGGCCTGTGCCGGTCTGGTGGAGCGGGCTCAACCGCGCAATCCCTTCGTCTATATCTTCTGCTCCGGATTCTTCGCCGCGGCCCTGTCGGCGCTGTTGTGCCTGCTTTGTGGCCTGGGGCTCTTGTGGCTTGATGGGCGTTTCGCCATGCCCGAATGGCTGGAGGATTTTGTCGGCTACCTGTGGCTGATCATCTTTCCCGAGGCATTTATCAACGGCATGGTGATCAGCGCCCTGGTGGTGTTCTGCCCGGAATGGCTGGAAACCTTCAATCGCACCCGCTACCTCAGTGCGCCCTGGAAGGATGAGGACCCGCGCCCTTGATCCATATCAACTCCGAGCCTGGGGCCGCGCTGCATGCTCGGCAAAAATCTCAGGAGTGCGGTCATGAGCGTCTATCAGTGGGCCCGGCAAGAAGTGCGCGACAGTCTGCACAGTGCCCAGCAGGAAGGTTTTGAACCGGGTTTGAGCCTGCGGGCGCTGCTCAGCGCGGTGGTGCAGCAGAGCAAGGGCGTACGTAGCATCGAGGATCTGGCTGACGAGTTGCAGTTCCTCGCGGAGAACCTCGACGACGATCAGGACTACAGCTTCATGCGGCCCTGATCAGCGTCGGTTCGAGCACTCAGTGAGCGCGGGGCGGCAGTTCCTCCGAGAACAGTTCGTCCTCGGCATCCGGGCTCACTGGAATCTTGTGTTCCTCGGCGGCCCAGGCCCCCAGGTCGATCAATTTGCAACGGTCGGAACAGAACGGCCGGTTGGTGTTGGTCGCGGTCCATTCCACGGGGGCGCCACAGGTTGGGCATTCGACGGTCAGGGGTTGGCTCATGACTGGCCTCCACGCAAAGTTAGGTAAAAGTGATGCAGGCGTTCGACTTCGCTGCGCAACCAGGCGTGATCGCGGTCGTTGACCAGCACATCGTCGGCGTGACGCAGGCGCTCCTCGCGGCTGGCCTGGGCCTGGAGAATCGCCTGGACCTGCTGTTCGCTGATCTGGTCGCGCTGCAAGGTGCGTTCGATCTGCAATTGTTGCGGCACATCGATCACCAGAATCCGTTGGGTCATCCGGAACTGGCCTGACTCGATCAGCAGTGGCGACACCAGGATCGCGTAAGGCGATTCGGCACGGGCCAGATGGCTGACGATCTCCTCGGCAATCAGCGGGTGTAATAGCGCCTCCAGCCAGCGACGCTGTTCGGGGACTTCGAAGATCAACTTGCGCAGTGCCGCGCGATCCAGTTGGCCGTCGGCCTGCAGCACGCTGTCACCAAAGTGCTGGGCAATCTGTTCCAAGGCCGGGCGGCCCGGTTCCACCACCCAGCGAGCGGCGTGATCGGCATCGATCACATGCACGCCCAGGTCGATGAAGTGCTGGGCGGCAGCGCTTTTGCCGCTGCCGATACCGCCGGTGAGGCCGAGGGTCCAGGGTGTGTTTACGGAGCGAGTCATTGGAAACCGACAAACTGCAAATAGAAGTCGGTCATTTGACCACCCCAGAGCAAGGCAATCCAGCCGGCAATGGCCAGAAAGGGGCCGAAGGGGATGGGCGTCGAGGTCTTGGCCCGGTTCAGGCGCAGCATGACAGTGCCGAGAATCGCTCCCACCAGAGAGGACAGGAGCAAGGTCAGCGGCAGGATTTGCCAGCCGCCCCAGGCGCCAAGCATCGCTAGCAGCTTGAAGTCGCCGTGGCCCATGCCGTCCTTGCCGGTCAGCAATTTGAACAGCCAGAACACTGACCACAGGCACAGATAGCCGAGTACCGCGCCCCACAGGGCGTCCTCCAGGCTCACCAGTACCTCGAAGCTGTTGGCAATCAGTCCCAGCCACAGCAGTGGCAACACCAGCACGTCTGGCAGCAGTTGGTGATCGGCATCGATCAGGCTCATGGCCAGTAACCCCCAACTGAGGATCAGCAGCAGGCCCGCGGGCCAGCCAAAACCGAAGTGCCAGGCGACGTACGCCGAGATCAGCCCGCAAGCCAGTTCGGTTAGTGGGTAGCGCCGGCTGATGACGGTCCTGCAGTGGGCGCAACGACCCCGCAGCCACAGATAGCTGAGCAGGGGAATGTTTTGCCAGGGGCGGATCGGTTGTGCGCAGTGGGGGCATTGGGAGTGGGGCAGCAGCAGGTTGTAGGGCGCCGCCACAGGCTCCGGGGGCAGTCCCAGCACTTCGTGGGCTTGAGCCCGCCAATCGCGTTCAAGCATTTTTGGCAGGCGCCACACCAGCACGTTCAGAAAGCTGCCTACGAGCAGCCCCAGTACCAGGGCCGCAGTCACGAAGGCCAGGGGGTAAAGGGTCATGGCTTCAGTCAATGACATGTTCAGATCGCTGTGCCGAGTTGAAAGATGGGCAGGTACATGGCAACCACCAGGGCGCCGACGATACTGCCCAGGATGACCATGATCAACGGCTCCATGAGGCTGGTCAGGCTGTCGACCAGATGGTCCACCTCGACCTCATAATGTGCTGCGACTTTTTCCAGCAGATGGTCCAGCATTCCGGATTCTTCACCGATGGCGGTCATCTGGATCGCCATAGTAGGGAAGACGCCGCTGGCGCGCATGGCAAAGTTCAGTTGCATGCCACTGGCCACTTGTTGGCGGATGCGTTCCACCGCTTGCCTGAAGACCTTATTGCCGCTGGCTCCGGCCACTGAGTCCAGGGCCTGGACCAGAGGCACGCCAGCCGCGAAGGTGGTGGCCAGCGTACGGGCGTAGCGGGCCACTGCGGCCTTGTACAGCAGCGGGCCGGCCAAGGGCAGGCGTAGCAGTCCCTGATCCACACGGTCCCGCAGGCGCTCCGAGCGCCGATAAGCCTGCCTGATCCCTACTCCCATCAGCAGGCCGGCGCTGAGCAACCATCCGCCGTGGTTCTGGATGACATGGGAAAGGGTGATGACCCATTGGGTCAGTAGCGGCAATTGGGCGTTGAACCCGGCGAACAGGCTCTGGAACTGGGGAACTACCTTGATCAGTAGGATGCTGCTGACCAGGACGGCCACGCCGATCACCGCCACGGGATAGACCATGGCCTTTTTTACCCGGGCCTTGAGGTTCTCGCTTTTTTCCCTATGGGTGGCGACCCGTTCCAGCAGGGTATCCAGGGCGCCGGACTGTTCGCCGGCCTCCACCAGATTGCAGTACAGCTCGTCAAAGTGGCGCGGATGTCGGCGCAGCGCTGTGGCCAGGCTTGAGCCAGCCTCGATGTCGCGTTTGAGGCTGGCCAGCAGTTGGCGCATCGGCGGTTGGACGAAGCTCTCGGCAATGATTTCGAAGGCTTGCAGCAGTGGCACTCCGGCCTGCATCAGGGTTGCCAGTTGCCGGGTGAACAGGGCGATCTCCCGTGCCTTGATCCGTTGGCCCGATCGGAGCCAGGCCCTGGGCTTGCGGCGTACCCGGGTTGGAGTGATGCCTTGCCTGCGCAGCTGAGCTCGGATCAGCGCCGGGTTTGTAGCGCTCAGCTCGCCGGCCAACTTGTGGCCCTGGCCGTCGGTGCCTTGCCAGAGATAGACGCTGGCCACAGGTGCTTTTACCGCCATGGTTCAATCCTTGATGCAGGGGTGAGCTTCTTGAAGCCTAGCCGCCGGGCACCTGACGCATAGGGGCGCTAGATGACGAAATTTGTCAGTTTGTGCAACTCCTCGTACTCAAGGTTATGGGCTATCAGTGCTGCAGGCCTTGAATTCCGTGGGGTTGAGCTTGGCACAGGGCATGCTTCAAGCCTTGCTGATTACCCACGGAGTATTCTTGCCAGGAGGCAACTCATGAAACATCAATCCGCTTTTACCCTGATCGAATTGCTGGTGGTGGTGGCCATCATTGGCATTCTCACCACAGTGGCGATGCCGCTGTATTCCAAGTACCAGGTGCGGGCCAAGATGATGGCCGCGTTGGCCGAGGCGTCGGCGCTGAAGGTCAATATCGAGGACCTGCTTAATCAGGGAATCGACCCAACTCTGGCCCTCGCCGGTGGCACGCCCTTGACGTTGAACTGCCGAATGAGCGCCGAGGGCACTGCCGCCACCGGTGAAGGCAGTATCGGCTGTACCCTCCTCAATGCTCCGGGGGCAGTGTTGAACAAGACTCTGGTACTGAGCCGTTCGCCAGCTTCGGGATGGACGTGCAACACCACGGTGGAGGCCGACTATGCGCCCAAGGGCTGTGCCGCGCACGACACCTGAGTCCTGGCAGGCTGTTGGGTGTGGGCTTGATGAACTGCGTCGAAAAAAGCCGCAACTTGCATGCAGATTGTTGTGTGGTCATGCATTTTGCATGATGCTGATTCTTCGCCTTATCTGTAACTTATTGTTTTTTATGGGGTTTTTATGTGGTCTGGACTTGGCACAGCACCTGCAATATCCCTCATAACCCTGTTGCCAGGACACGGCGCAGGCTTTCTAAAAGAACAGGAGTTACTCGTATGAAGAAGTTCGCTATCGCTGCTGCAACTGCTACCGCTCTGACCCTGACCATGTCCAACGCAGCATTTGCGCAGACCACTCAAAGCACCCAGTCGCCTATGGTCGTGGCTGCCGGTGAAGTGACCAAGGCCAAAGAGGCCACCTCCGATACCTGGATCACCACCAAAGTGAAAAGCGATCTGGTAACCGAGAAAGGCATTCCTGGCACCGACATCAAGGTTGAAACCAACAAGGGCGTCGTCTCGCTGTCGTCCACTGTTGCCATTACCGAGGCGCAGAAAGCCACAGCAGTGGCAATCACCAAGAAAATCAAGGGCGTTCAAGCGGTCTCTGCCGACGGCCTGAAAGCCGAGTAAGACTCCAAGCTTCTCGCCTGGACAGGGAGAGGGCGCGGTAGACGAGCCAAGCGATACGTCTGCCGCTGCTTTCAAAGGTTCATGCGGAAGATCACAAGGATGTGATCATTACAGGCCCCGGCACTTTGTGTCGGGGCCTGTTCTATTGGGCGGGGAAGTGGAGCTGCTTGAGGCCGGCGCGGGCCTTACTCGCTGTCCAGGTGCAGCGGAGTGATCACCTTGCCGTCGCTTTCGGCCTGGCCGAGGTTGGCATCGATGAAGTAGACCCGGTCATCGGCCAGTTGGCCCTTGTCCACCAGGAAGTCCTTGATGCTGCTGGCCCGTTCCTGGCCCAGTTGGCGCAGCAACACGTCACTGCCGCTCCAGAACTTGATCAGCCCCTCACGCAGTTTGGCACTGCGCTCGTCGCGGCTGAGCTGGGTCCATTCGGCCGGAGGTTGCTGTTTCAGACGGGTGCGGTAAATGCCTTCCAGCAATGGCGCTTTCTCGCCCTCGGGAACCTGCAGCAAGGACGCCTGGGCCGGCACCTTGTCGCCGCGCCGTTGCAGGATCTTGTAGTAGTTGTACTGGTACTCGCGCTCCAGACGCTGTTCGGCGATCAGCGGACCATCGCTGCTCTGGGCGCTGGTGCCTTCGATCTCCAGGCGCAAGGTCGGACGCTCCTTGAGGGCCTTGGCCAGGGTGGTGAGGGCTGACTCGGACTCTTTGCTCAGTTCGCTGGAGCCAGGCGCGAAAGACACACTGCTCAGGTCTTCAGAGTCGCCGCCGGTGACCAGGCCGCCAATGAACTTGAAGGGGGCCTGGGCTGCTCGCAGCACCAGGTTGCGCAGGGTCTGCCAGACGATTGGCATCACGCTGAACTGTGGGTTGTTGAGGTCGCCGGAAATTGGCAACTCGATGGAAATCTTGCCGTCGGTGTCTTTCAGCAGGGCCACGGCCAGGCGAATTGGCAGGTCTACGGCGTCTGGGCTGTCGACCTTTTCACCCAGTTGCAGTTGTTCGACCACCAGTTTGTTCTCGGCCTTGAGCTGGCCCTTGGTGATCATGTAATGCAAGTCGAGGTTGAGTCGGCCCTTGCGAATACGAAAGCCGGCAAATTTTCCGGAATAGGGCGTCAGGGTGGTCAACTCCACTCGCTTGAAGCTGGTGGCGATATCCAGTGCGGCCATTGGATCGAAGGGGTTGACGCTGCCCTTGATGGTCACTGGAGCGTAGCGGTCGACCTTGCCCTTGACGTCGACTTCCGCCGGCTTGGCCTGGCGGCTGTCGATGGTGCCGATATGCCCGTTGAGTTGCTGGACTGCCGTGGCGAAGTTTGGTGTCAGGCTCAGGTCGGCGAAGTTGGCCGAACCATCGTTGATGGCGATTTTACCAATGTGAATACCCAGTGGCTTGCTGGAACTTGGGGCGGGCTTGCCCGAGGATTTGCTGCTGCCGCCTGCAGGTTGTGGAATCAGCAGGTCGTCGATATTGGTGGTGCGGTCATCGTTGATGATGAAGCGCGCATAAGGCTGCATCAGGTTGACCTGGCTGATGGTCAGGCTGTCACCGTGCTGATAGTTCAGGCCCTCCACCACCACTTGTTTCCACTTCACGAAGTCGCGGGTCTTGAGGGTGTCCAGGGTGTGCAACTGATCCACTTCGGCCCGGCCGGTGATGCTGAAGGTCAACGGTTCGACTTTCTTCAGGTCCACTGCCAGGTCGCTGCCGAGCATGCCGCTGCGCAGTTCCAGGCGAATGAACGGGCTGATGTAGGACTGGGCGACCCGCAGGTCGATGTCCTTGGTCTGCACCTTGAGCTTGGCGGTGATGGGGTTGAGATTGACTTCGCCGGTGGCGCTGACCTTGCCTTGTTTACCCAGGCCGGTATCGAGCTTTAGGGTGAAAGGCGACTGGTTGAGGCTGTCGAAGTTTTTCAGATCCAGGTTCAGCGGGCCAACGTCCAGCGCCACGGCCGGTTTGGCTTGGCGGTCGGCCAGGTGCACCTGATAGTTGCGCAGTTCCACATCCTTTAGCAGTACCTGCCAGGGCTTGCTGGGGACTGCGGGTTCCTTGGGGGTATCGGCTGTGGCTGGCTGAGGCTTGGCTGCCGGCTTGGCGGGTTGGCTGGCGAAGAGCTTTTGCCAGTCCAGTTGGCCATCGGCTTCAAGGGCGGCCCAGGTCTCCAGTTTCTGGCTGCGGATCTTGCCGACTATGACGTGCTGCTTGGCCAGGTCCACCGTCGCTTCGCTGATGTCCAGGCGCTCCAGGCGCGCTAGCGGGCGACCGTCCGGGGCTTTGATGGCGAATGGCGCAACGCTGATGGAGGTGTTGTCCAGCAGCAGTTCGGTTTCCTTGGTCAGGCTGAATTTATAGTGGGTGCTGAGGTTGACCACGCCGTCTTCCAGCACCAGCGGCACGGCGTCACGTACATAGGGCCACCAGGCTTTCATCTTGCCGTCGGTGACTTTCAAGGTGCCTTCTGAAGCCAGTGGGGTCACGCTGAAGTTGCCGCTCCAGTCGATCTGTCCACCTTCCGGGCCGGTGGCCATCAGGGTCATGTCGGCGCTGTCATCCGGCAGGGTGCTGAGGTTCTTCAGTTCAAAGTCGAGCTTGTTGTAGAGAAACTCGATGGGCTCGCTGGGGCGCAGGTCCTTGAAGTGCAGATAGCCGCCCGCCAGCTTGATGCGTTCAATGCGAACGGGAAATGGCTTGGCGTCGGGATCGCTCGGGGTCGGTTCGCTGGCAGGCAGCTTGAACAGGGCCAGGAGGTTGAGCTTGCCTTCCTTGTCGAAGAGGATCTCGGTCTTGGGCTGGTCCAGTTCGATGTCCGCCAGATGCAGAGCGCGTTTCCACAGACTGTCCAATTGCAGATTGGCGTAGAGGCGCTGGAAGGCAATCTGTTCCTTGCCCGGTTCGCCGACGCTCAGGCCCCAGAGGGTCAGTTCCAGGCTGAAGGGGTTGAGTTCGATACGCTGGATATGGGCCGGGGTCGTGGCGTAGTTGGCCAGTTGCTGGTTGGCCACCCGCAAGGCGATGCCCGGCAAAATCAGAAAGCCCAGCAGACTGTAAAGGGCGAGAGCGGTCAACAAGGCGCAGAGAGCGCGAATCAATCCTTTGGTCATGCGAGGCTTCATCTATCTGGATCGGAAGTGCCTTGGAGTATGGCACGCGTTTACGGTTCCGAAACCATCGCAGTCTTCAGGATTGTTCAGATTTTTTGCCCCTGATCAAAGTTGCAGGATCAGTGTTTTCAGCGGCGGTTGTCCGTCCTGGGAAGGGAAGTCCGCAGCAGGGGCAAGGACCTGGCAATCGCGTACTGGCCGCCCGGCTTTCTCGGCGCAGCGCAGCACTTGTTCTCGCCAGTCCTGCAACGACACCTTGGCCAGGTTGTTACAGCAGATCAGCACACCCTCTTCGGCAGTGGCCAGCAGCGCCGGCTTCAGCAGGCTCTGATAATCGCGCAGCAGGTCGACGGTGCCGAAGGCACTCTTGGCCCAGGCCGGAGGGTCCAGCAAGACCAGATCGTATTGGCGTTGTTCAAGACGCGGATAGCTGGGGAGCTTCTGTCCACGTCGCTGACTGATGGGCAGGCCCGCCAGTTGGCGGATTGCTGGGAAGTAGTCCGACTGCACGAACTGCATGCCGGGTAGCTGCGGGTTGAGCTGGCCGTTTTCCCGGCCTACCGCCAGGTTGCCTTCGGCGAAGTCCAGGTTGAGGACCTCCCGGGCGCCTCCGGCCGCAGCGCAGAGGCCGACACCGCAGGTATAGGCGAAGAGATTGAGCACGCTTTTCCCGGCGCTGTGCTGCTTGACCCAGCCGCGAGCGTTGCGCAGATCGAGAAACAGCAACGGGTCCTGCCCGGCATGACGGCCACGGACACGATAATTCAACCCCCATTCATGGCCGACCAGATCCTCCAGGGCACTGTCGTCGGCGCGGAATACCGAGTCTTCACGGTCGATACGCGAGTTGCCGCGGGAGCGATCGTTGTAGACCAGCAGGGTCGACAGGTTCAGCTGTTGATTGATGGTCTCGTGCAATTGCAGCAGGGCATCGCGTTCCAGCGTTTGGTGAAAGCTCTGTACCAGCAACTGCGGCCCATAACGGTCGACGGTCAGGCCACCGGCGCCTTCCTGGCTGCCGTGGAACAGGCGATAGCAGTCGGTGCCTTGCTGGTGCAGTTCGGCGAGCAGGTCTTGACGGTGATCGAGGGCGGCGCGCAGCGCCTGATTCAAGGAAGACATGCAGGGCGCCTTGGAGAAGAGGAATAAGGCGCCGCAGTTTACCAGCCTCCTGCCCGTTGTAGGAGCCAAGTGCTGGCGAAGGCGATCTCTCGGACTCTATGGCCAATGCCACGCCCTGGCCGCCGCTGATGATCACTTTGGCATCGCCGCAGCCAATGGCCTGGGCGCTCAAGTGCAAGGCCTTGAGGGCAGAGCCGCAGACTTTGTTCAGGATCATGTTGGGTACGGCGTGGGGCTGGTCGGCCAATTGCGAACTGTCCGGGCGTGTTGTGCATGAGCGGTCTTCTTCTAAAGACCCATGCGTCGTTTCGCTCGATGCACCGAACTGTCCCGCACCGCCCAGCGCAGCATCGGCGTACTGCGTTTGACGCTGGCTCGAATCAGCTGGCGTTGCAGCGGGTTCTGATTGACGTCAAGCATGGAGCTGGCCCAGTCCGGCAGCAGGTCGATACCGGCCTGCATCATCAATGAGCCAAAAGGTTTGGCCAGGCGACTGGGAGCTGGAGCCGCCTGTAGCAGGCGCAGAACCTCGCGACTGCGATCGTCGCACAGCAGTTGCGGACGCATGGCCTGCAGGTAGTCGGCCACCGCCCGCCGCGAGCGGGGCACATCCCGGGCGCCGAGACGTTCGGCGATCAGCGCGATCTCGTTGTAGTAGCGGTCCTGGTCTGCCCCTGACAGGCGAGGGTTGAGGTAACGCAGGTGGGCGGCGAGAAAGTTGCTGACTTCCGCCACATGCACCCAGGTCAGCAGGTCTGGATCGCTGGCGGCGTAAGGACGGCCGTCAGGAGCGGTGCCCACGATATGCAGGTGAATAGTACGTACTTTTTCGATCAGCCATTCGGCGTCCTGACGGGAGCCGAAGGTGGTGCCGGAAATGAACTGGCCGGTGCGGCGCAGGCGGCCGATCATGTCCTGGCGAAAGTTCGAGTGGTCCCAGACCCCGGCCAGGGCCAGGGGGTGCAGGGCTTGCATCAGCAAGGCACTGATGCCGCCGATCAGCATGCTGCTGAAGTCGGCGTGTACCTGCCAACTGACCGAGCCCGGCCCGAACAGACCGGGGTCGCCCTTGGGATGCTCCAGGTCGAGTTGCCCCAGGGAGAGGCCAGACAAGCTCATGACTTGGCTTTCGATACGGCTGCGAATGAATTCCATGACAGCTCGGTGCGGGTAGTGAAAAAAGGCGCGGCCGTGGCCGCGCCGGTTTCAAGCGTTCAGGCGCTTGTCGATCAGGCCTTCCACCACACTGGGGTCCGCCAGGGTCGAGGTATCCCCCAAGGTCTCCAGTTCGTTGCAGGCGATCTTGCGCAGGATACGCCGCATGATCTTGCCCGAGCGAGTTTTCGGCAGGGCCGGGGCCCACTGGATCAGCTCCGGTTTGGCAAAGCTGCCGATTTCACGGCTGACCAGGGCCAGCAGTTGCTTTTTCAGTTCCTCGTCGGGTTCGATGCCTTGCATGGGCGTGACAAAGGCATAGATCCCCTGGCCCTTGAGGTCGTGGGGGTAACCGACCACGGCGGCCTCGGCGATGTCGTCGTGAAGCACCAGGGCGCTTTCCACTTCGGCGGTGCCGATGCGGTGCCCGGAGACGTTGATCACGTCGTCGATGCGTCCGGTGATCCAATAGCTGCCGTCCTCGTCCCGGCGCGCGCCGTCACCGGTGAAGTAGTAGCCGGGGTAAGGCGCGAAGTAGGTTTCGATCATGCGCTTGGGATCGCCGTAGACGCTGCGTATCTGTGCCGGCCAACTGGCCTTGATCGCCAGGATGCCGCTGCCGGCACCTTGGATTTCCTTGCCCTGGTCGTCCAGCAACACCGGTAGTACACCGAACATCGGCGTCGAGGCGCAGCCGGGTTTGACCTGTCGGGCGCTGACCAGGGGGCTGAGCATGATGCCGCCGGTCTCGGTCTGCCACCAGGTATCGACAATCGGGCAGCGCTGCTCGCCCACGACATTGAAATACCACTCCCAGGCTTCCGGGTTGATCGGTTCGCCAACACTGCCCAGGAGCCGCAGGCTGCTGCGGGAGGTGCGTTGCACGGGGTCGTTGCCTTCGCGCATCAGGGCCCGCAGGGCGGTGGGGGCGGTGTAGAAGATGTTCACCTGGTGCTTGTCCACCACCTCCCAGAAACGCGAGGTGCTGGGGTAGTTGGGCACGCCTTCGAAGATCAGCGTGGTGGCACCGTTGGCCAAGGGGCCGTAGAGGATATAGCTGTGGCCGGTGACCCAGCCGACGTCGGCGGTGCACCAGAAGACCTCGCCGTCGCGGTAGTCCAGTACGTACTTGAAGGTCATGGCGGCCTGTAGCAGGTAGCCGCCGGTGGTATGCAGAACGCCTTTGGGTTTGCCGGTGCTGCCGGAGGTATAGAGGATGAACAGCGGGTCTTCGGCGTCCATCGGCTCGGGGGCGCACTGGTCGCTGGCCGCGGCTACGGCCTGCTGGTAGTGAATGTCGCGGCCCTCCACCCAGTTCACCGGGTGACGGGTGCGCTCGACCACCATCACGCTGCTGACGTCCGGGCAACTGAGCAGGGCCTTGTCGACGTTGCTCTTGAGGGGAATCTGTTTGCCGCCGCGCACGCCTTCGTCGGCGGTGATCAGGGTGCGGCAGTCGGCGTTGAGAATCCGGTCGCGCAGGGCCTCCGGGGAGAAGCCGCCGAACACCACCGAATGCACGGCACCGATCCGGGTGCAGGCGAGCATGGCGTAGGCCACTTCGGGAATCATCGGCATGTAGATGCACACCCGGTCGCCTTTTTTCACGCCACGGCTTTTCAGCACGTTGGCCAGGCGGCAGACATGCCCGTGAAGTTCTTTGTAGGTGATGCGCTGTGAGTCGGCGGGGTTATCGCCTTCCCAGATGATGGCTGCCTGATCGCCGCGTTTTTCCAGATGACGATCAATGCAGTTGTAGCTGACGTTGAGTTGGCCGCCACGGAACCAGCTGGCCTCGCCGGTGCGCATGTCGTGGCTGTGCACGCTGTCCCAGGGGCTGCTCCAGTGCAGGAAACGCTTGGCCTGCTCGGCCCAGAACACATCTGGCTGCTCAATGGATTGGCGGTAGAGGTGGTGGTAGTCGTCCTGACTCATTTGCGCCGCCCGGCGGACGGCATCGGCTTTCGGAAAAGTGCTGATATCGAACATGACGGTTCCTTATTCTTGTTTTGCGACAAGCCATAAGGGTGCGCACAAGTGTCAGGAAGGTTCAAGGGGGGGAGGGCCGGGGCCCGGACGGGAGCCGACGTGGCGGCTCCCGGGACAGAGAAGGTTGATCAGCCGCGGTGACGGCCGCGGAAGTAGTTGATCAGGCCTTGGGTCGAAGCATCGTCGGCCAGGGTTTCGTCGCTACCGACCAGACGGTTGTAGACGCCTTTGCCCAGTTCCTTGCCCAGCTCCACGCCCCACTGGTCGAAGGCGTTGATACCCCAGACCACGCTTTGCACGAAGACCTTGTGTTCGTACAGCGCTACCAGGGCGCCCAGGCGCCGCGGGCTGATGCGTTCCACCACCAGGGTGTTGCTCGGACGGTTGCCGGGAATCACCTTGTGCGGCGCGAGTTTTGCCACATCGGCTTCGCTCATGCCTTTCTCGCGCAGTTCGCTCTCGGCTTCGGCGCGGGTCTTGCCCAGCATCAGCGCCTGGCTCTGGGACAGGCAGTTGGCGTACAGCCACTGGTGGTGGTCAGCCACCGGATTGAAGCTAACGATCGGCACGATGAAGTCGGCCGGAATCAGCTGGGTGCCCTGGTGCAGCAACTGGTGATAGGCGTGCTGACCGTTGCAGCCTACGCCGCCCCAGATCACCGGGCCGGTATCGGTGGCCACCGGGGTACCGTCCTGGCGCACGCTCTTGCCGTTGGATTCCATGTCCAACTGCTGCAAGTGCTTGGTGATGTTGCGCAGGTAGTGATCGTACGGCAGGATCGCGTGACTTTGCGCTCCCCAGAAGTTGCCGTACCACACTCCCAGCAAGGCCAGCAGTACCGGCATGTTCTGCTCGAACGGTGCGCTTTGGAAGTGCTGGTCCATGGTGTAGGCACCGGACAGCAGTTCCTTGAAGTTGGACATGCCGATGGCCAGTGCGATCGGCAAGCCGATGGCGGACCACAGCGAGTAGCGTCCACCGACCCAGTCCCACATTGGGAAGATGTTCTCTTCACGAATGCCGAAGGCCACGGCGGCCGCATTGTTGCTCGATACGGCGATGAAGTGGCGGTGCAATTCGGCTTCGGAGCCGCCCTGGGCCAGGTACCAGGCTCGCGCCGCCTGAGCGTTCTTCAGGGTTTCGAGGGTGTTGAATGACTTTGAAGAAACGATGAATAGCGTGGTTTCTGCACGGATTTTCGCCGAAAGCTCATGGAACTCGCTACCGTCGATATTGGCCAGGTAGTGACAGCGCACGCCTTTCTGGGCATAGGACAACAGCGCCTCGGACACCAGCTCCGGGCCGAGGAACGACCCACCGATACCGATGTTGACCACGTCGGTGATGGGTTTCTCGGTGTAGCCGCGCCACAGGCCGTCGTGGATGCGCCCGACCAGCTCGGTGATCTGGTTCAGTACCTTGTGTACTTCCGGCATCACGTTGACGCCATTGACCGACAGCTTGTCGCCCACTGGACGGCGTAGTGCAGTGTGCAGCGCCGGACGGCCTTCGGAGGCGTTGACCAGCTCACCGGTCACCATGGACTTGATGGCATCGGCCAGACCGACTTCCTTGGCCAGATTCACCAGCAGATCGCGGGTCTGGCTGGTGATCAGGTTTTTCGAGTAGTCGAGAAACAGTCCGCAGCTGCTCAGGGTAAATTGGTTGAAGCGCTGTGGATCGGTATTGAACGCCTCGCGCATGCTGAAATCCTGCATGGCTTGGCGGTGGTCTTTCAACGCTTGCCAGGCGGGCAGAGCGGTAACGTCGTGAGGAGTGCGGTAGTACGCCATCGCTGCGGTTTTCCTTTTGCTTGAACTGCCTTTTTGGACACTGAGAAGCCCGGAACGTCCTGCGCGGTCTCAAGGACCTCGTTCCTTCAGTCCTGTGCTGATTCGATTAATCACCCAGGGCGATAACAGTAACTCCAGCGTGCTGTTCTGTCTTGGCTTTGTGCGCCTTGTGGCCGGTACTATTTTGTACTGGCGGGGCCAATCAGGGCTGCATGGGGGCTTTCAGCGGGAATAAACGGGGTTGGAATCGGCTGGCTTCAACGGGGACCCCATGGTTTCGTGGCTCCGCTCGTTGCCGGGGGCATCTACCGCCTGCGTGGTCTGACACTGAGCAGATCGCTTTCACCCTGGGCAAGATGGCACGCATAGGAAATTCCTGGGTCGGATCCTCGAACAGGACCTGCAGTATCAGCTGCAGGCCCCAGCCGGCGGCAGTTTGCCCGAAGGTTGGCGTTCGGGCAATCAGGCGGTCATGCCGGCGTGTCGAGGTCCAGATGCAGGTTGTCGATCAAGCGTGTTGCGCCCAGATAAGCCGCCACCAGAATCACCAGGTCACGGTCTTCGGCAGTGGCGGGACGCAGGTTTTTCGCGTGACGGATTTCCAGGTAGTCCCGTCGCAGGCCGGCCGCCTCGAGCTGCTGCTGTTGCTCGGCCAGTAGCCTCGGATAGTCACGCTCGCCATCCCGAATGGCCTGAGCGATTTGGCTCAGACTGCGGTACAGCACGGGGGCGATGGCGCGCTGCTCTGCGCTCAAGTAGCCATTGCGCGAAGACAGGGCCAGGCCGTCGGTGGCCCTCACCGTTGGCTCGCCGATGATCTGGATCGGCATGTTCAGGTCATGCACCAGGGCACGAATGACCGCCAACTGCTGGTAGTCCTTCTGGCCGAACACGGCAAGGTCCGGCTGGACCATGTTGAACAGCTTGCTGACCACCGTGGCCACGCCTTCGAAATGACCAGGGCGGCTGGCGCCGCACAGGCCTTCGGAGAGCTGTGGCACGCTGACCCGGGTCTGTCCAGCCATGCCGTCGGGGTACATCTCTTCGACGCTGGGGGCGAACAGTAGATGGCAGCCGGCTTCGAGCAGTTTCTCCTGGTCGGCGGCCAGGGTCCGCGGATACTTGTCGAGGTCTTCGCCGGCGCCGAACTGCAGCGGGTTGACGAAGATACTGGCCACCACGAAATCCACTCGCTGGGCGGCCTTGGCCACCAGGGCGGCGTGACCGCTGTGCAGGTTGCCCATAGTGGGGACGAAGCCGATTCGCTTGCCTTCGCTGCGGGCACGGGCGACCGCAGCGCGCAACTCGCGCACGGTTTTGACTGTATTCATGCAGAGAACCCGTGTTCGGCGCCTGGGAAGGTAACGGCCTTGACCGCTTCGACATAGGCACTCAACGCCGCCTGGATGCTGTCTTTGCCGGCCATGAAGTTCTTCACGAACTTGGGCGAGCGACCGCTCAGAGACAGGCCCAGCATGTCGTGGAGCACCAGCACCTGGCCGTCGGTGGCGCTGCCGGCACCGATGCCAATCACCGGGATTTTCACCGCTTGAGTGATTTCCGCCGCCAGCTCGCTGGGCACGCATTCCAGCAGCAACATGGCGGCACCGGCCTGCTCCAGGGCAATGGCATCGGCCCGCATCTGCCGCGCCTGGCTCTCGTTGCGCCCCTGGACCTTGTAGCCGCCCAGCACATTCACTGTTTGTGGGGTCAGCCCCATGTGTACGCAGACCGGAACGCCGCGTTCGTTCAGCAGGCGAACCGATTCGGCCAGCCAGGCGGCACCTTCGATCTTGACCATGTGCGCCCCGGCCTGCATCAACTGGGCCGAGCTGCTCAGGGCCTGTTCGGGGGTGGCATAGGACATGAAGGGCAGGTCGGCGAGGATCAACGCGCCGTTGTTGCCGCGTTTGACCGCCGCGACGTGATAGGCCATATCGGCGTTGCTCACGGGCAGTGTGCTGTCGTGCCCTTGCAACACCATGCCCAGGGAGTCGCCTACCAGCAGGACTTCGACGCCGGCTTCACAGCAGGTGTGGGCGAAGGTGGCGTCATAGCAGGTCAGCATGGTGATCTTTTCACCTTTCTGCTTGAGGCTTTGCAGGGTGGTCAGAGTGATGTCTGGCATGAAAAGGGGTCCTCATTTCAGGCGCTTTGGAAACTACTGCGAGTAACGCGCGTGATTCTTCGTTATTCAGGCGCACGGTCTTTTGTCGTGCTTATACAGCCTGGTTCCAAGCGATTTGAAAGCGGTACCGGGATCGCGCTGGTGGCGTTGGACGCCTTATTCTGTGCCCAGAAGGGGCTGTGTACCAGCGGGTGCCACCGCCGTTGCACAAGCGCCTTGGCCTAGCGTTTCCTGGGGTCGCCGCGAACAAGCCTCGCTTGAATTGCGCCCTTTAACGCCGGGATGGCGGCAACGGGACGCCTATAGTCGTGATGAGGACTCTGGAAGTCAATTAGATGTGTTACCGCCTTGTTACGCCGGGAGTGTTACCGCCGTTACTGATGCGTTTCAGCGGTTATTTCAGCCGTTCCAGGCCGACAAATGGACAGGCGTCGAGCAGCTCCTGCAGGGTACGTCCGTCGGCCAGTTGCAATTCAGAGGGGGCCAGTTCCGCCAGGGGATAGAGGACAAAGGGGCGGGCCTGCATATGGTAATGAGGGACTTTGAGGCGCGGTTCGTCAATCAGGCGGTCGCCGAACAGGAGGATGTCCAGGTCCAGGGTGCGAGGGCCCCAGCGTTCATGACGTTCTCGGCCTTGCTGGTTTTCGATGGCCTGCAGCGCATCAAGCAGTGCCAAGGGCTCCAGGTCACTGTCCAGCGCCGCCACGGCATTGGTGTAGCGCGGCTGGCCGGGCAGCAGGGAATCGCTTTGATAGAAGGCCGACACGCCGTGGAAGTGGCTTGCGGGCAACTGCGCCAAGGCCTCGAGTGCGCTGCGCAGTTGTTCTTCAGGGGCAGCCAGATTGCTGCCCATGCCAATGTAGATGCGTTCCATCCATTACTCGCCTGAAGCGCTGGAGCTGCCTGCACGCTTGCGTTTGGCACCGCTGCTGCGCCGACGTTTGCGTGGTGCGCCGCTGGCGTCTTCCTTGCCGCTCAGGTCGCGGATCATGTCGCGGCGTTCGGAGTCATTGGCGTCCTGGTAGTCGGTCCACCATTCACCCAGGCCGTCAGTCTGCTCACCTGCGCTTTCACGCAGCAGCAGGAAGTCGTAGCCGGCACGGAAGCGCGGGTTGTCCAGCAACTGGTCGGCGCGCTTGCCGCTGCGCCGTGGCAGCCGTTCCTGCATGTCCCAGATTTCGCGGATCGGCATGGTGAAGCGCTTGGGAATGGCAATGCGTTGGCACTGTTCGGCGATCAGTTCGTGGGCCGCTTCCTGCATGGCCGGGATTGGCGGCATGCCGCGCTCCTGCAGGCGCAGGACCCGGGCGGGCAGGGCCGGCCAGAGCAGGGCGGCGAACAGGAAGGCCGGAGTCACGGGCTTGTTCTGCTTGATTCGCAAATCAGTGTTGATCAAGGCTTCACTGATCAATGTATGGGTGTAGGTCGGGTTGTATTCCAGGGCTTCGGCGCTGGCTGGGAACAATGGATCGAAAAGTTGCAGGTCCACCAGCATTTCGAAGGTGTCGGCCGCATAGCCGGAGAGGAACAGCTTGAGCACTTCTTCGAACAGACGTGCGGAAGGGATTTCCCGCAGCATGGGAGCCAGTTCGCGGATCGGCGTTGCGGTGTGCTTTTCGATACCGAAGTTGAGTTTTGCCGCGAATCGCACGGCACGCAGCATCCGCACCGGGTCTTCCTGGTAGCGCTGCCGAGGGTCGCCGATGAGGCGGATCAGATTGTTGCGAATGTCGTGTACGCCATTGGCGTAATCGAGGATGCGTTCGCTGACCGGGTCGTAATACAGGGCGTTGATGGTGAAGTCGCGGCGTTGCGCGTCTTCTTCAAGGGTGCCGTAGACGTTATCCCGCAGAATTCGCCCGCTTTCGTTACGGGAGGATTGATTGCTGTCTTCCTCATCGTCGTTCTGCGGGTGGTTGGCGCGGAAAGTCGCGACCTCGATGATTTCGCGGCCGAAGTGGATATGCACCAGTTTGAAACGACGGCCAATGATCCGTGCGTTACGAAACTCGGCCTTGACCTGCTCCGGTGTAGCGCTGGTGGCGACGTCGAAATCCTTCGGGGTGATGTTGAGCAGCATGTCGCGCACGCAGCCACCCACCAGATACGCCTGGTAGCCGGCGTTCTGCAGGCGTTCGACGATATTTACCGCATACCGGCTGAACTGGGCACGTTGCAGCGAATGTTGGCTGCTATTGAGCACTTCAGGGGTGCTGCGTTTATGTTGCGTACGACGCAAGGGAGAACGGAATGACTGGAACAGCTTCTTCAGCATGGGATGCACTGTTTGAAGGAATGTTCGGCCAAAACGAAGAATGACCGCATGATGGGCGGGGATTCTAGCATTTAGTCGAAGGATGGTGTAGGAAGCTGCCGCGACTTGTGCAGGCCTGCGCAAAGGTGCGATCTAGCAGGGCTGGCGTAGGTTTTTTTGGGGGAAATGCGAATTCTGGAAACCACAAGGGGAGCCGAAGCTCCCCCAGAATAGTTGCGTGCTCTATTTTTATTATTGGTTTCGGGCTTCTTGTTTTTGTTAAACGCCCTTGTCACTGAGGTTATCCAGAGTGACCCTCCCAATCGGGAGCCAAGAGCAAACGGATTGCTTTGATCGCTGAGTTGCAATGACCTTTCGATCCAACCAGTTCAGGCTCTGCCTTAGGGCAGTTTTTGTTGTTCTCGGCCTGGTTGTGGGGCATGCCCCAAATACAACGCCTCTCCAAAAGAATCAGTTAGCTGCGCCTCCGCCGTGTTGTTTTTATTATGCGTGAGTCGATTCGTCTTATTTTTATTGTCTTGTGCATTGCTTGTTATTGTTCTTGTGCTAGACATATAGCAGTTGCCGTGCCAACTTTTGCGATCCCCAGTAAAACAAGGGGTTAGGCGTGCCGGGTGGTGTTTTTCAGGCCAAAAAAAACCGGGGCTTCGTTACCTTTAGCCCCGGCTTTTGTTACGTCCAATTACACAGGTAACAGTTTTTTTCACAAAGTCGAGTGTTACCCACACTCGGGTCAGCCTGGGTTCAGCTTTCGCTGGCTACCCCGCTTTTGCGCCGCGGGATGCCCAGGCGCTGGCGACGTTCCCAAAGGCATTTGCGGCTGACGCCCAGTTTGCGTGCCAATTCGGTCTCGGTCATGTGGTCCTGGTGTTCGAGGACAAAGTGCTGGAAGTAGTCTTCCAGGGACAGATCCTCGGTGGGCTCGTGACTGGTGTTGCCCTGTTGCGCTGGCAGGCCGACGAAGTCATCGTCTTCGAGGTCGCTCAGCTCGATATCAATCCCCAGCAGGTCAGCGGAGATTTCCGGGCTTTCGCACAGGATTACCGCGCGCTCTACAGCGTTTTCCAGTTCACGCACGTTTCCTGGCCAGGAATAATGGCGAATAGCCTGTTCGGCGTCGGCGGCGAACTTCAGGTCCGAGCGGCCTATGCGTGCGCTCTGGCGGGCGAGGAAGGCATTGGCGATTTCAATGACGTCGGCGCCGCGCTCGCGCAAGGCGGGCAGTTTCAGGGCAATCACGTGCAGGCGGTAATACAGGTCCTCACGGAACTGGCCGATTTTCGAGAGGCTTTTCAAGTCGCGGTGAGTCGCTGCAATCAGGCGGACATCGACTTTTTGCGACTGCACGGACCCCACGCGACGGATCTCGCCTTCCTGCAGAACCCGCAGCAGGCGCGCCTGGGCCTCCAGTGGCAGCTCCCCGATTTCGTCGAGGAACAGTGTTCCGCCGTCCGCCGCTTCCACCAAGCCTGCACGCCCGGCGCTGGCGCCGGTGAACGCGCCTTTCTCATGGCCGAACAATTCGGACTCGATCAGGGTTTCCGGAATGGCCGCGCAGTTCACCGAGATCATGGGGGCCTTGGCCCGCTTGGAGAGGTTGTGCAGTGCCCGGGCCACCAGTTCCTTGCCGGTACCGGACTCGCCCTGGATCAGGACATTCGAATCTGTTGGCGCCACCTTGCGGATCTTGCTGTACATGTCCTGCATGGGCGGGCAGGAACCGATGATGCCGATTTCGCCGTTGTGGTTGCTGGCGCCGGCCTTGTCCGCAACGCTCCCCGTCTTGGTGGCTGGACGATCTGCCGGTGCGTTCTCGGCGCTTTGTCGGTCGCGGAGAATCCGGGCCACGGCCTGGAGCATTTCATCGTGGTCGAAAGGTTTGGCGATGTAGTCCACCGCACCCATTTTCATTGAGTCCACAGCCGAGCGCAGGCTGGCGTAACTGGTCATGATCAGTACAGGAGTGCCCTGGCCGAGCTTGATCAGTTCGGTGCCGGGGGCGCCAGGCAAGCGCAGGTCGCTGACAATCAGGTCGAATGTGGGAATGCTGAAGCGTTCCTGGGCTTCCTGCACCGAGCCGGCTTCGCTGACCTGGTACTGGTTGCGTTCCAGCAGGCGGCGAAGGGCGGAGCGGATAATGGTTTCGTCTTCGACGATCAGAATATGCGGCATTGATTCAATTCTCTCGACGGTCTCAGTTCACAGCGGACGTCGCTTCGACATGACGCGGTAAGGTCACCCGAATACGGGTGCCGCGTTGGCTTTGTGGATCGGCCGGGCTGTCGATGGTGATTTGTCCATAATGCTCTTCAACGATGGAATAGACCAGTGCAAGGCCCAGTCCGGTACCTTCCCCAGGGTCCTTGGTGGTGAAAAACGGTTCGAACAATCGGTCCATGATGTTCTTGGGAATGCCGCTGCCTTCGTCTTCCACGATCAGATCGACCGTGTGTTCGAAAGCCTCGCTCTTGACGCGTACCGCGCTGCCGGGAGGAGAGGCGTCGCGGGCGTTGGACAGGAGGTTGATCAGTACCTGCGCCAGCCGCTGCGGATCACCATCGACCCAGTGGTCGGGATCGCACAGATTGAAGAACTGCACTTCGAAATTGCGCCGGTTCAAGGCCAGGAGGCCAATGGCGTCCTGGGCAACTTCGGCCAGGCAGACGGCTTCGTCGTTGTGCTGATGGCTACCGGCGTGGGCAAAGCTCATCAGTGATTGGACGATGCGCGAAATGCGCTTGGTCTGCTCGAGGATCTGCTCACTGATTTCCGTCAGCTCACCGTCTTCCTCGCGCTCCTCCCGCAGATTCTGCGCCAGACAGGCGATGCCGGTGATCGGATTGCCGATCTCGTGAGCCACCCCGGCAGCGAGGCGTCCGATACTGGCCAGGCGTTCGGAGTGCACCAGCTTGTCTTCCAGGGTCTGGGTTTCGGTCAGGTCTTCCACCAGCAACACCAGGCCGCTGTTACCCGGAGCCAACGGCTCGTCGATGGCCGCCTTGTGCAGGTTCAGCCAGCGAGTCTGGCCGTCGAGGGCCAGATGCTGCTTGTGCAAGTGCTCGTCCGGCAAGTTGATAAAGCCCTGCAGCAGGTCTTTCCATGGATTGGTGATGGTGCTCAGGCGCGATCCCACCACATGCTGAGCGGGAATGCCGGTCAACTCCTCCATGGCCTTGTTCCACATGAGGATTTCCTGATCCTTGGCCAGGGAGCAGACGCCCATGGGCAGTTCCTGCAGGGTTTGTCGGTGGTAACGGCGCAGGGCATCGAGCTCGGCGGCCAGGCCGGTCAGGCGTGAGTGGTAGTCCTCAAGGCGGCTCTCGATGAAATGGATGTCTTCGGTGACATAGTTTTCTCCGCCGGCCTTGTAGGGCAAGAAGGTTTCCACCATGTCCTGGGCGACACTCGGTCCCATCAGGCCGGACAGGTTGGCCTCGATACGGTCACGCAGACGCCGCAAGGCATAGGGGCGGCGTTCGTCAAAAGGCAGATACAGGTCGCGCAGGGCCTGTTCCACTTCCTTTTGCGCGGCCTTGGCTCCCAGCGGCTTGGCCAGTTGGGTGGCGAACTCCTGGGGCGAGGCGGCATGCAGTTCCCGTCGTTGCGGGCGCCGCACGTTGTCCACGGCGCAGGCTTCGGCGGCGCTGGTTTCCTCGGTACTGGCGTTGGTGAACAGCGAAATCAGGGTGAACATCAGTACGTTGGCTGCCAGCGAGGCGATGGCCGCCATGTGCCAGCTCGTGTCGTCGAGGACGTAGATCATGTTCAGCAGCGGGATATAGAAACCCTGCAGGTTGCCGATCAGAGGCAGCAGCATGGTCACCAGCCAGACCAGGATCCCCGCCAGCAGCCCGGCAATGAAGCCCCGACGGTTGGCGGTCGGCCAGTACAACACCGAAAGCACGCCGGGAAGAAATTGCAGGGTAGCGACGAAGGCGACAATGCCCAGGTTGGCGAGGTCCTGTTCGGCTCCCAGCAGCAGGTAGAAGGCGTAGCCGGCCATGATGATGGCGACGATCAGGGCGCGACGGGTCCACTTCAGCCAGCGATAGATGTTGCCTTCTGCAGGGGGCTGGTAAAGCGGCAGCACCAGATGGTTCAGGGCCATCCCCGACAGGGCCAGCGTGGTGACGATGATCAGGCCGCTGGCGGCCGAGAGCCCGCCGACATAGGCCAGTAGCGCCAGGGCTGGGCTATTGGCGGCGATACCTATGCCCAGGGTGAAATATTCCGGATTGGTGGTGGCGCCGAGCTTGAGTCCGGCCCAGAGAATCAGCGGCACCGCCAGGCTCATCAGCAGCAGGAACAGCGGCAACCCCCAGCTGGCGCTGACCAGGGCTCGGGGGTTGAGGTTTTCGGTAAAGGTCATGTGGTACATGTGCGGCATGACGATCGCCGAGGCGAAGAACACCAGCAGCAGGGTGCGCCACGGGCCCTCTTGCAGTGGAGTGTGCAGCGCGGCGAGGGCGGTCTGGTTCTGCAGTAGCCAGAGTTCCAGCTGTTGCGGACCATCGAAGACCCCGTACAGCGCATATAGGCCGACGCCGCCGATGGCGATCAGCTTGATCACCGATTCGAAGGCAATGGCGAACACCAGGCCTTCATGTTTCTCCCGGGTAGCGATGTGCCGTGAACCGAAGAAAATCGTGAACAGGGTGATCAGCGCGCAGAAGCTCAGCGCTACTCGATGTTGCACCGGTTCATGGGTGAGGATGCCGATCGAGTCGGCCACTGCCTGGATCTGCAGGGCCAGCAAGGGCAGGACTCCTACCAGCATGAAGATGGTGGTCAGGGCGCCGGCCCAGGTGCTGCGGAAACGGAAGGCGAACAGGTCCGCCAGGGATGACAGTTGATAGGTGCGGGTGATCTTCAGGATCGGATAGAGCAGCACCGGCGCCAGCAGGAAGGCCCCGGACACCCCCAGGTAGCTGGAGAGGAACCCGTAGCCGTACTGATAGGCCAGGCCCACCGTGCCGTAGAAGGCCCAGGCGCTGGCATAGACCCCCAACGACAGGGTGTAGGTCAGCGGGTGGCGAATGATCGAGCGCGGAATCATGCCGCGCTCACTGATCCAGGCCACCCCGAACAGCACCAGCAAGTAGGCGGCGCTGATCAGGATCATCTGGGTCAGGCTAAAGCTCATCGGCATCTTTTTGGCTCTGCAGGATGAAGGTCACGACGATCAGAATCAGCCAGAGCAGATACGGGCGATACCAGGCGCCAGTAGCATCGATCCACCAATCCATGATGGCGGGGGAGAACAGATAGATCCCCACTACCAGGAGCAGGACCAAGCGATAGATGTACATCTCGGCCTCTCTTTATTGTGTGCGTGCCCGAAAACGTGCGGCGATGGTAACGGATGGGCGCCAAGCTGCAAGGGGCGTCAGCTCAATTGGGCTTCCGGCACGCTCAGTGTGCGTGGAATCAAGCTTGCATCCCAGTGCGCAGTACCCCAGCGCATGATCTCTGCCACGCTGGCATCGGCCAGTTCGCTTGGCGCTGTCTGCCCCAGGGCCCGCAGCGCTCGCAATAGCAAGGGCGGCGCCTGATCTTCGCTCAGTGGTGGCGAGCGGTAGGACTTGCCCAGTTTGTGGCCGTCCGGCTGAGTGATCAGCGGCACATGCAGGTAACGCGGCTGAGGCAGCCCCAGCAATTCCTGCAAGTACAACTGACGCGGTGTGGAGTCCAGCAGGTCAGAACCACGGACGATGTCGGTGATGCCTTGCCACGCGTCGTCCAGCACCACGGCCAGTTGATAAGCATAGAGGCCATCCCGGCGCTGGATCACGAAGTCCCCCACGTCCCGGCCCAGGTGCTGGCGGTACTCGCCCTGGACCCGGTCGGTGAAGCGGTACTCCAGCTCCGGCACGCGCAGGCGGATCGCTGCATGCTCTCGGGCATGGCCGAGGTTGCGGCACAGGCCCGGGTAGATGCCGTGGTAGGGCTCCAGCTGTTTGCGTGAACAGGTACAGGCATAGGCCAGGCCCTGGTTGAACAAGCGGTTGAGCACCTCGGCATAGGCAGTGTGGCGTTCGCTCTGACGGACCATGTCACCGTCCCATTCGAAACCGTAGCATTCCAGGGCCTTGAGGATCGCTGCCTGGGCGCCGGGTTCTTCCCGGGGCGGATCGAGGTCTTCCATGCGCACCAGCCAGCGGCCGCCGACAGCTCGGGCATCCAGATAAGAGGCAAGGGCTGCAACCAGCGAGCCGAAATGCAGGTAGCCGCTGGGGGTGGGGGCGAAGCGTCCGATGTATGAAGAAGGAGATGTGGAGGCAGTCATGGGCAGGATGCTATCGGGGCTGGCCCCGGAGTGATGACAGGAACGGGGGGATTGCTTTTGCGAGTGAGCTCGCTTCTACAGCGCAAGGCGGAAACGAAAACGGAGCGTGTATACGCTCCGTTTCAGGTTCAGGCCGGCGATTACTTGCCGACTTGTTTTTCCTTGATTTCCGCCAGGGTCTTGCAATCAACGCACATATCGGCGGTTGGGCGGGCTTCCAGCCGGCGGATGCCGATCTCGACACCACAGGATTCACACCAGCCGTATTCTTCGTCTTCGATCAGCTGCAGGGTCTTGTCGATCTTCTTGATCAACTTGCGCTCACGATCACGGGCGCGCAGTTCAAGGCTGAACTCTTCTTCCTGGCTGGCACGGTCGGCCGGGTCAGGGAAGTTGGCCGCTTCATCTTTCATGTGATCAACAGTGCGGTCGACTTCCTGCATCAAGTCCTGTTTCCACTTGTTCAGGATCTTGGTGAAGTGCTCACGCATGGGCTTGCCCATGTACTCTTCGCCCGCAGTTTCAACATAAGGTTCAAAACCGCTGATCGATTGAATCTGTTGCTTTGCTTGGGTGGGCATGAATGGACCGCCTCTACTCTTGTAATCCATTGCGCAGGATTGCTCCATCTCCGACACTTGCCGGCCCTGCGGCTGCAAGCGGGCGAACTTACCAGATCAAACCAGAGCGCGCTACTCCCGGTTGTCGAGCCTGTGTCCAGTCGCAGTCCGTAGACACGGGAAAACTCTGGCATGGCTTGCAGATCGGTCCGCTCAATCGTTGATTTTAGTCAAATCTGCGGTTTCTGTTTGCACCAGTTGGCGCAAGGCAACAGACCGCATGGATAGGGTTGGGTTCTCCCGAGCTTCACTGGATGGGTAGAATCGGACTTTTGCTCCCCCTCGAATAAAGGAAGGCTAATGGCTCTGCCCTACAGTGCGCGCAGTCGCGCTATCGAACCTTTCCATGTCATGGCCCTGCTGGCCCGCGCCAATGAGTTGCAGGCCGCTGGACATGATGTGATTCACCTGGAGATCGGCGAGCCGGACTTCACCACCGCCGAGCCGATCATCAAGGCCGGGCAGGCGGCCTTGAGCGCCGGCAAGACTCGTTACACCGCGGCGCGAGGTATCCCGGAGCTGCGTGGGGCAATCTCCGGTTTCTACCAGCAGCGTTATGGCCTGGATATCGACCCCGAGCGGATCATGATCACTCCCGGAGGTTCTGGTGCGTTGCTGCTGACCAGCAGCCTGCTGGTGGACCCGGGCAAGCACTGGCTGCTGGCTGACCCGGGCTATCCGTGCAACCGGCATTTCCTGCGTCTGGTGGAAGGTGCTGCGCAGTTGGTGCCGGTAGGGCCGGATGTGCGTTATCAACTGACTCCTGACTTGGTGGAGCGTTACTGGGATCAGGACAGCGTCGGCGCCCTGGTTGCTTCCCCGGCGAACCCTACCGGGACTGTGCTCAGTCGTGATGAACTGGCGGGCCTGTCCGCTGCGATCAAGGCTCGTAACGGACATCTGGTGGTGGACGAGATCTACCACGGCCTGACCTATGGCACTGATGCCGCCAGCGTGCTGGAAGTGGATGACAGCGCTTTCGTCCTGAATAGTTTTTCCAAGTATTTCGGCATGACCGGCTGGCGCCTGGGGTGGCTGGTGGCACCGCCTGCGGCTGTGGGTGAGCTGGAGAAACTGGCGCAGAACCTCTACATCAGTGCGCCGAGCATGGCCCAGTACGCTGCTCTGGCCTGTTTCGAGCCGCAAACCATCAGCATGCTTGAGGAGCGTCGTGCCGAATTCGGGCGCCGCCGGGATTTCCTGCTCCCGGCCTTGCGCGAGTTGGGCTTTGGTATCGCCGTGGAGCCTGAAGGAGCCTTCTATCTGTACGCCGATATCAGCGCTTTTGGTGGTGATGCCTTTGCTTTCTGCCGGCACTTCCTGGAGACCGAGCACTTGGCCTTCACTCCCGGCCTGGACTTCGGTCGTCACCAGGCGGGACACCATGTGCGTTTCGCCTACACCCAGAGCCTGGAGCGCCTCCAGGAAGCGGTGCAGCGTATCTCCCGTGGCCTGCAGAGCTGGCAAGGCTGATGCGCTTCGATCCTCCCTTGGAAGAAGGGCGTCTGCTGCGTCGCTACAAGCGTTTCCTGGCAGACATCGAAACCGCTGCGGGCGAACAGATGACGATTCACTGTCCCAATACCGGCTCGATGTTCAATTGCATGGTTGAAGGCGGGCAGGTGTGGTTCAGCCGTTCCAACGACCCCAAGCGCAAGCTGCCGGGCACCTGGGAAATCAGTGAAACGCCTCAAGGTCGTCTGGCCTGCGTCAATACCGGGCGGGCCAACAGCCTGGTTGAAGAGGCGTTGAGGGCGGGGCTGATCAATGAATTGAACGGCTTCACCGGGTTGAAGCGCGAGGTGCCTTATGGGCAGGAGAACAGTCGCATCGATTTTCGCCTGGATTACCCGTGCGGTCCGGCCTATGTCGAGGTCAAGAGTGTCACTCTGGGGTTCGATGGTTGCGCAGTGGCGGCGTTCCCCGATGCGGTGACCCAGCGCGGCGCCAAGCACTTGCGTGAACTGGCAAGCCTGGCTCGGGAGGGGGTACGTGCGGTTCAGCTGTATTGCGTCAATCTCTCGGGTATAGAAGCAGTGCGTCCGGCAGAGGAGATTGATCCGGGGTATGCCGTAGCCCTGAGGGAGGCGGTAGCGGCCGGTGTCGAGGTGCTGGCTTATGGCGTTCGCCTGACGGCACAGGAAGTCTCTATCGATCGGCGCCTAGAGGTGCTGTTTTAGGGTTAAAGATCGACCCAGATGCCCTGACTGTCTTCCCTGCAGTCGATAGCCCTCAGGAACTGCCCGGCGCATGGCCCTGCCACACATTCGCCACTCTCGATCAGAAACAGTGCGCCATGGGTGGCGCACTGGATCAGGCTGGCGCTGGGATCGAGGAACTGATCAGGTTGCCATTCCAGGGGGACTCCTCGGTGCGGGCACTGATTGGCATACACGTAGGCCTGCCCCTCGCGGCGCACGGCAAAGAGCTTCAAGCCCGCAAGCTGGAAACCCCGGCTACCGGCCTCGGGAAGGTCACTCCCGGCGCAAAGAAATTTCATGTCTATCCTCTTGGTCCCAAGGCTCTGCGCTAAGGCTGTCACAGTTTTTCCGTGGCGGCAGGATGAAACATGTCGACGCTTGACTGCTAAATGAAAACAATTATCAAATGGCCGCCTCGCCCGACACGGGGTGCTTGCTCATTTCGATGCCTGCTCTGCCTGGCATGTCACATGGACAGCTGCTTCGCGGGCCCCACGTCTATAAAGGAAATGTACTTATGCGCCTGAGTGCCAGCGCCATTGCGTTCTGTGCCGGAATGCTGGTGAGCCAGTGGGCCACCGCCGATGAGTTGCCGCAGCGTTGGGTCAGTGCTGGTGGGGCCTTGTCTGAGTGGGTAACAGCTCTGGGCGCGGAGTCGAAGCTGGTAGGGGTCGACACCACCAGCCAGCACCCGGCATCACTCAAGGCGCTGCCCAGCATTGGCTATCAACGGCAGCTATCGGCGGAAGGCATCCTGAGCCTGCGGCCGCAGATTCTGGTGGGTACAGAGGAAATGGGCCCGCCACCGGTGCTGTCACAGATTCGTAGCGCCGGGGTCAGGGTCGAGCTGTTTTCTGCCCAGGCCGATCTTCCTACCTTGCAGCACACTTTGCGGCATCTGGGGCAACTACTGGGCCGCGAGGCGCAAGCCGCAGAGCTGTTTCAGGACTATCAAAAGCAGCTTGAACAGCAACACGCCTGGGTCAGTGAGGCACAGAAGGCCCAGGCGGCGCCGGGAGTATTGCTGCTGCTGGGACATGCTGGTGGTAAACCGCTGATTGCCGGCAAGGACACTGCGGCGGACTGGCTCCTGCAGCAGGCCGGTGGGCACAACTTGGCGACCCATACCGGCTACAAGCCGTTTTCGGTGGAGTCCTTGGCCGGCTTGAGTCCGCAAGTCCTGGTGTTTTCCGATCGCAGTCTGAGCGGCGACGCGGCCCGTGCTGCGCTGTTCAAGGAAAACCCGGTGCTGGCGTCTACTGCGGCGGTCAAGGCTGGGCGGGTGGTCGAATTGGACCCGACCCTGCTGGTGGGGGGCTTGGGGCCTCGGTTGCCGGATAGCCTGAAGCGCCTGGCGGCAGCGTTCTACCCCCAGGCCAAGTCGGCTCAATGAGTCGTCTGGTCAAACCTAGAACGCTGTTTCTCGGGTTGGGAGCCCTGTGCCTCCTGGCTATTTGGCTGTCACTGGCCTTGGGGCCGGTCAGCCTGCCCCTGTTCGATACCTTGCGCGCCGCCCTGCGCTTGCTTGGAATACCGATCAATGGGCAGGGGCTGGAGCAGGCGGAGCTGATCCTCGGGCAGATCCGCTTGCCGCGGACCTTGCTTGGCCTTGCGGTGGGTGGAGTGCTGGCGCTGTCCGGCGTGGCCATGCAGGGACTGTTTCGCAATCCCCTGGCGGATCCGGGGCTGGTGGGGGTGTCCAGTGGAGCAGCGTTGGGCGCGGCGATCGCCATTGTTGGCGGCTCGATGTTCGGCGGTGTACCGGAAGCCATTGGCCCTTACCTGCTTTCACTCTGTGCCTTTCTGGGTGGCCTGGGAGTTACGGCGCTGGTCTATCGTCTTGGCCGGCGCAATGGCCAGACTCATGTAGCAACCATGTTGCTGGCGGGAATAGCCTTGACGGCTCTGGCCAGCTCGGCTGTGGGCTTGTTCACCTACCTGGCGGATGATGCCACCTTGCGAACCTTGACCTTCTGGAACCTGGGCAGCCTGAACGGTGCCAGTTACCAGCGGTTGTGGCCGCTGCTGCTGGTGACGGCTGCGGTAGCTCTGTGGTTGCCTCGTCGGGCCACGGCATTGAATGCGCTGCTACTGGGCGAGTCCGAGGCCAAGCATTTGGGGATCGATGTCGAAGGACTCAAGCGCGAGCTGGTGTTCTGTACTGCCCTGGGCGTGGGAGCTGCCGTGGCTGCAGCGGGGATGATAGGTTTTGTCGGACTGGTGGTGCCGCATCTGGTGCGCCTGCTGTCGGGGCCGGATCACCGCACCTTGCTTCCGGCATCGATCCTGGCGGGGGCCAGCTTGCTGCTGTTGGCTGACCTGGTGGCGCGTCTGGCGCTGGCACCAGCCGAATTGCCCATCGGTATCGTCACCGCTTTTATCGGCGCCCCGTTCTTTCTGTACCTGTTGTTGCGAGGGCGCGCCTGATGCTGCGAGTCGAGAATCTGCATGTCCGCCGTGGTGGTAAAGATGTTCTGTCCGGCGTGGACCTGCAATTGTTGCCGGGCCAGGTATTGGGGGTGCTTGGACCCAATGGCGCCGGTAAAAGCAGTCTGCTCGGAGCCATGAGTGGAGAGTTGGCGGCCCACCAGGGCCGAGTGTCGCTGGATGGGCAAGAGTTGGCGCAGTGGCAGGGTACATTGCGGGCGCAACGTCTGGCGGTGTTGCCTCAGGCGTCGAGTCTGGACTTCGCTTTTCGGGTCGAGGAAGTGGTGGGGCTTGGGCGCTTGCCCCATCAGAGTGGTCGCGTGCGTGACGCGCAGATAGTCAGTGCCGCGCTGGAGGCGGCCGATGTGATGCATCTGTCGGGGCGCAGCTACCTGGCGTTGTCGGGTGGAGAGCGGCAGCGGGTGCATCTGGCGCGGGTCCTGGCGCAATTGTGGCCAGGACAGAGTGGGCACAACCTGTTGCTGGATGAGCCCACGTCTGCCCTCGACCCGTTGCATCAACACATCACCTTGCAGGCCGTCCGGGAGTTTGCCGATCGCGGCGCGGCGGTACTGATTATCCTCCATGACCTGAATCTGGCGGCGCGCTACTGTGATCGGGTATTGCTGCTTGAAGGCGGACGCCCGCATTCATTGGGGACGCCAGCCGAGGTGCTGCGTTCCGAGCCGTTGCAAGCGGTGTTCGGCCTGGAGGTTCTGGTGCAGCAGCACCCTGAACGCGGGCATCCGTTGATCATTGCCCGTTGATCTGACACACGGAGAGACCTGATGCGTGCACTCTCGCTACTGCTGGCCTTGTTGCTGGCGGCCTGTCACAGCATGCCGGAAACGCTGCCGCCCCCGGTTGCGCGGGAGCCAGGCAACATTATTGATCTGCACAATGGTGAGGCGCTGAGCCCAGGCGAGCTGGTTGAACGCCTGGCACAGGCGCCCAGGCTGATAGTCGGTGAGCAGCATGACAACGCCGATCATCACGCGTTGCAACTCTGGCTCTTGCGCTCTATGTCCGCGGAGCGGCAACAGGGCAGTCTGTTGTTGGAAATGCTCAATCCGGATCAGCAATCAAAAGTCGATGAGGTCAAGCGGTCCCTGGATGGGCGGCGTTTGCCTGAAGGATTACCCGCTACGTTGGCCTGGCAACCGGGTTGGGACTGGAGTCTCTACGGTCCGCTGGTGGGGTATGCGTTGAAGCAGCCCTATCCCTTGCTGGCAGCCAATCTGAACACTCAGGACGTGCGCAGGATTTATGCACAGGCGCCTGTTCTGTCCGGGGCGCGGAGCAATGCCCGCCCGGTGACTCAGCTCTTGTCCGCGCAAATTCGCGAGTCCCACTGTGGCCTACTGCCCGAAAGCCAGGTGCCGTCCATGCTGGCGGTGCAGCAACAGCGGGATCGGCGCATGGCCGAGCGGCTGCTGGCAGCACCGACTCCAGCCTTGCTGTTTGCCGGATCTTTTCATGGGCGCCGGGATCTTGGGGTGCCCTTGCATATGGCTGATCTGGATCAGGGGCAGGAAGTTGTGGTGCTGATTCTGGCGGAGCAGGGAAGTGAGGTTTCCCCGGCATCGGCCGATTACGTCTGGTACACGCCACCCCAGCCACCCAAGGATTACTGTGCGCAATTGAAACCTTGAATGGCTCACTTTTTCACCGGCAAAAAAAGACCCGGCAAGAGCCGGGTCAAATAACCGTGATTAGCCTGATGAGGAGATAATCTGAGAGTCCGAACCACTGGTCTTCCAGGTTATCGACTGATCTCGCGACCAGTTGTGATAATCATAACGATTCTCATTTCGAAGTCAACAAGGCTTTTTCAGTTTTCGCATATTTCGCTAAACGCTTGTTTGGATCCTCTGCTGGTTCAATCTTGGCTCGGGCTGCTCAAGGCCATGAGACGGGTCACTTCCTTGTTCAGCAGGTCGATGCGCCGTGCCATGCTCTCGATCAGGCTGTGGGCGATGCGTGGATTGCTCTGGGTCAGGCTGAGGAACTGCTCCTTGGGAATCAGCATGATCGTGCTCGGCTCGCTGGCGATCACACTGGCGCTGCGTTTCTCTCCGGTGAAGACCGCCATCGCGCCAAAAATCTCATCCTTGGGTACATCGCCAACTTTGTGGCCATCGACAAAGGCTTGGGCGTGCCCTTCGAGAATCACGAACACATGATCCGCCTCATCCCCCTGAGCAATCAGAACCTCGCCGGAAGCTACCCGTTTGAAGCCGTTGTTGCTGCGTAATTCCGGAGGTTTCAAGCGAGCTACTGCGTCAGAGAGTAGGGCGGTCTGGCCAATCAGGTATTGCAGCAACAGTTCCGAGCGCTGTTCGTCGGCGTAGATATGCCGGAACACGTCGGTCCGCAAATAGGGGGTCAATATCAGTGGTGTGTCGCTGCTCAAGTGCCACTGTGGCTGCTCGATACCTCGACGCAACCCCACCAGATCCCCTTCATGCAGGTAAAAAAGTGGTCGTTCGTCAACGCTGGCCTGGATCACGCCGCTGTCGAGGAGGAACAGTTGGTGACCGGGCAGTGCGCTGGACAGGTCCGCTACAGCTTCAAATTCCAGGGCTGAACCGCTGGGTGAAAGTCCCGCCAGTAGTTGCGTCGGGATACTTTGCAGACGGTTGATCAAGGCATCGGCGTAGGCCGGTTGCTCCCCCATCAGATACATAAGGTTCTGCCAGTCAGTTTTTGTGGCGAGAGGAAATGGCGTCCAGCTGTTTGTTCAACGCCTCTTTGCGTTCAGCAGGAAGGTCGTTCCAGTGCATGTCCATCAAGGCTCCTTCAATGGCGTATAGCAGGACTTTAGAGGCGCGAAAACCGCGGGTGCGCACCGCCCGATAGGCGTCTACCGCGCCCAGGCGGCGCAAGTCCGAAGCACTATGGATGCCCACTGCATGCAGCCATTGTGCGGAGGTCTTGCCAAGGTTCTTCAAATGTTGCAGTTCATCATTCATTAAGCCTCCTGGCGATGGCCGAATGGTGAGTGGGCAGCCTCAAAGGAGTGTAGCGCTCAGTAGAAAACGCGCTGTTCTTTGGTCGGGTTTGGCGCAAATGCTTCTAAGGAGGGGGGGGATCAGGGCGAGGCAGCGAGGGCGCTCGGGCCTTGCAGGGTAAGGGAGCAATGGGGATGTCGCGGGTCCGGCGCGCAGTTGGGCGCCGGACAGAGCAGTGCAGGGGTTTCAGCGGGTGTTGTACCGCAGGCGGGTACCGAAGTTGACCGACATGAGGATTTCGTCGGCAGTCAGTTCTACCGGGAAGTAGGCGCCAGAGATTTGCGCATGGGCCAGGCTGGCGCCTTCCATGGTGGCATTGCGCAGGTCCAGGCCACGCAGATCGGCGGAACGGAAGTAGGCGTCAGTGAAGTCGATGCCCTGAGCGTTCAACTGTCGCAGGTCGAGGCCGCGGAAGTCACCGCCACGCATGTCGATGGGTTGATCCTTTGGACGTTCGCGGTTGAAACCGACGATGTCGTCTCTATGCAGCAGGGCGTAAAGCGGAGTATCCAGAAGTTTCGGTTGGCTCATGGCGACGTCACCAGTGTTGGATTTATGACGCCAGTATAGTGCCACTATTTTTCAGCCGTGAAGTCTTTGCACTTCACGGCTGAAATTACTGCTTACAGGCCTGGGAGGCGCTGACGAATGTTGGCAACCAGGGCATCCAGGCTACCGCTTTCGTTGGTTTCGATGCGCTTGCTGCGTAGCAGCTCTTCGTCGGTCAGGGCCTCACGCGTGGCTTGCTGGGTGGCGATCACTTCCAGAGTGGCATCGGAAGGATCGTTCTGATCGGCTTGACGTTGAGCCAACCAGCTGGCGACCACTGCCTCGGGTGCGTTGCAGTCGATGATTAGGCAAGGGGTGCCGGTGGCTTCGGCCACCTTGGCTGCGGCATCCCGCTGCGCGCGCTTGAGGTAGGTAGCGTCGATCACGACTGGGAAACCAGCGCGCAGAATAGTTTCGGCAATTTCATGCAGGCGGGTGTAGGTGGCGCTGCTGGCTTCGCTGCTGTAGATACCGGCGTGAGGGTCGTTCGGCACTTGTTGCTCGCCGAACAGACGCTTGCGTTCCACATCGGAGCGCAGGCGAACGGCGCCCAGTGCCTCCACCAGACGCATGGCTACGCGGCTTTTGCCAACGGCCGAGACGCCCGAGGTGATCGCCAGGAAGCGTGATGGAATGGTGCTGTAGCTTTCCGCGAGGTTGGCGTAGTTGCGGTATTGGCGCAGGGTGGTGGCGCGCTGCACCGGAGTGGCATCGGCCGGCATGCTGAACAGGCTGACTTTGGCGCGTACCAGAGCACGGTAGGCTTTGTAGAAGTTCAGCAGTTCCAGGCCCTGATAGTCACCGGTCAGTTCCAGGTACTGGCTGATGAAACGCCGCGCCAGGCTTTTCAGGCCGCGATCTTCCAGGTCCATGGCGAGGAAGCCGGTGTCGGCATAGACGTCAGTGAAACGGAAGGGTTCGTTGAATTCGATGCAGTCGAAAATCACCACCTTACCGTCGATAAGAGTGGCGTTACCCAGGTGGATATCACCGTGGCACTCACGGATAAAGCCTTCGCTCTTGCGTTGGGCCAGCAGTGGCTTGAGGCGTTCGAAACTAGCCTCGGCCCAGGCCTCCAGGGCTTCGAGCTGCTGCAGGTCGGCCTTATCGCTGAGGAAGGGGCGTATCTGCTCGAAGTTCTGGCGTACTGGCGCCATTACGCTTTCCGGTGTACCGGCTTCGTGGGCGGCCGGGACCTTGGGGGCGCTGAGGTGGAACTCGGCGATCTGCTTGGCTAGCTCGTCGATGTGCGCGGTGGTCAGTTCGCTATTGGTTTGCAAGGTGCTGAGCAATTGGCTCTGAGGGAACTGGCGCATTTTCAGCGCGTATTCGATGACCGGGCCGTTGCCGCCCAGCTCTGGAGCTTCGGCGCTACCGGTGATCGGCAGGACTTCCAGGTACAGGTCCTGGGTCAGGCGCTGGTTCAGGCGCAGCTCTTCACCGCAGAAATGCTCCCGGGCATCCAGGCTGGTGAAATCGAGGAACCCGAAATTCACCGGCTTCTTCACTTTATAAGCAAAGGGACCGGTGAGCAGTACCCAGGAGATGTGGGTTTCGATGACCTGAAACCCTTCTACGGGATGAGGATACAAAGCGGGGTTTTGCAGGGCGGCGATCAGTGACTGGCTCACGGGTGATCCTTTAGAGTCGGGAAAATCGAGGGCGTCATTATGGCCGTTGGGAGGGGTAACGCAAACCTCGGGTGGCGCATGTTGAGGATGAATAAAGTGCGTATAATCCGCCGCCATGACTCGTACCCGATCCTCTCGTTCCGCTAAAAAAACTCCCTCTGGTGGCCTGCGCCCCTGGCTGGGCTGGGCGCTCAAGCTCAGTTTGGTCGGCTTGGTAGTGCTCGCTGGCTTTGCGGTTTACCTCGATGCTGTGGTCCAGGAAAAATTCTCCGGCAAGCGCTGGACTATCCCGGCCAAGGTCTATGCCCGTCCGCTGGAGCTGTTCGTCGGACAAAAGCTCAGCAAGGAGGACTTCCTGACGGAGCTCGATGCCCTGGGCTATCGTCGCGAAAGTGTCGCCAACGGTCCCGGTGCTGCTGCGGTCAGCGGCAACACTGTCGATCTGAATACCCGTGGCTTCCAGTTCTATGAAGGATTGGAGCAAGCGCAGCCGGTTCGCGTGCGTTTCTCCGGTGACTATGTGGCGGAGCTGTCCGGCAGTAAGGGCGCCAAGCTTGCGGTCGTGCGGCTGGAGCCGCTGCTGATCGGAGGCCTGTACCCGAAAAACCTGGAGGACCGGATCCTGATCAAGATCGATCAGGTTCCCCCCTACCTGCTGGAAACCCTGGTGGCGGTGGAAGACCGTGACTTCTATTCGCACTTCGGGGTGTCACCGAAGTCGATTGCCCGGGCGATCTGGGTCAACACTTCGTCGGGCCAGATGCGCCAGGGTGGCAGCACCCTGACCCAGCAGTTGGTGAAGAACTTCTTCCTGACCAATGAACGCAGCCTGTCGCGAAAGCTCAATGAAGCCATGATGGCGCTGCTGCTGGAGCTGCATTACGACAAGCGCGAGATTCTCGAGGCCTATCTCAACGAGGTTTTTGTCGGCCAGGATGGTCAGCGAGCGGTGCACGGTTTCGGTTTGGCCAGCCAGTTCTTCTTCAGCCAGCCGCTGTCCGAGCTCAAATTGCATCAGGTAGCGCTGCTGGTGGGGATGGTCAAAGGTCCTTCCTATTACAATCCGCGGCGTTATCCGGAGCGTGCTCTGGAACGGCGCAACCTGGTGCTCGACCTGCTTGAGCAACAGGGTGTGGCCACTGCCGAGCAGGTTGAAGCTGCGAAAAAAATGCCATTGGGCGTGACCAAGCGCGGCAGCCTGGCGGACAGCTCGTTCCCAGGCTTCCTCGACCTGGTTAAGCGCCAGTTGCGAGAAGATTATCGCGACGAAGACTTGACTGAAGAAGGGCTGCGAATCTTCACCAGTTTCGATCCCATCCTGCAGATGAAGGCTGAGGCTTCGGTCAACGATACCTTCAAACGCCTGGCTGGACGCAAGGGCTCGGAAGACGTTGAAGCGGCCATGGTGGTGACCAATCCGGAAACCGGTGAAGTCCAGGCCATGATCGGCAGTCGTCAAGCCAGCTTCGCGGGTTTCAATCGGGCATTGGACGCAGTGCGTCCAATCGGCTCGCTGATCAAGCCTGCGGTCTACCTGACGGCTCTGGAAAAGCCCAGCCAGTACACCCTGACCAGTTGGCTTTCCGATGAGGCTTTCTCGGTGAAGGGCGCTGACGGCCAGGTGTGGAAGCCGCAGAACTACGACCGTCGTTCCCATGGCACCGTTTTCCTGTACCAGGGCCTGGCCCATTCCTACAACTTGTCCACCGCACGGCTTGGCTTGGAAGTGGGCGTACCCAACGTCCTGAAAACCCTTGGGCGCCTGGGCGTTACCCGGGAGTTCCCAGCGTTCCCCTCGATGCTGCTGGGAGCCGGTGGCATGAGCCCGATCGAAGTGGCGACCATGTACCAGACCCTGGCCAATGGCGGTTTCAATACGCCAATGCGTGGGATTCGCAGCGTGTTGACGGCCGAAGGCGAACCGCTCAAGCGTTATCCGTTCCAGATTCAGCAGCGATTCGATGCGGGGTCTATCTACCTGATCCAAAGTGCGATGCAGCGTGTGATGCGCGAAGGCACGGGTAGCTCGGTTTACAACGTATTGCCCAAGACCCTGGCGCTTGCGGGCAAGACCGGTACCAGTAACGACTCCCGTGACAGCTGGTTCGCGGGCTTCAGCCAGGACCTGCTGGCGGTGGTCTGGCTGGGTCGTGACGATAATGGCAAGACGCCGTTTACCGGCGCCACGGGTGCCTTACAGGTGTGGACCAGTTTCATGCGCAAGGCCGATCCGCTGCCGCTGGATATGCCGCAGCCGGACAACGTGGTTCAAGCCTGGGTCGATTCGCGTACCGGACAGGGCTCCGATGCCAACTGTCCGGGGGCTGTACAGATGCCGTATATTCGCGGCAGCGAACCGCCTCCCGGCGCCTCCTGCGGTGGTGAAACCCCGGCAGGTAGCGATGTGATGGATTGGGTCAAGGGCTGGATGAACTAAGCGATGAGGGTTTGACGTGAACAAGTGGTGGGTTCCAGCTATTACAGCTCTGGCGTTGCTCAACGGTTGCGCCAGTGTGCAGCGCGGCTCCATTCCCGTCGTGGACTCCGGCACGGCCGTGTCCAACAGTGAGCGGATTTCTGCCTCCGGAGGCTTTCGACAGACGACGATCAAGCGTCCGGCGCAAGCTCAAGCACAGGCGATTCCGGAGGACTCCGGGGTGGTGGTGATGGTTCCGGGTGGTGGCGCAACGGCTTCGGCGCCGATCAGCAGCTCGCCGATTACTCCGGGGCCTATTACCTCCGGGCCTATTACCCCGGGTCCGGTGGACGGCTCCGGCTATCAGCCGGCGCCGATTAACCAGGGCAGCTACAACATGCCTTCCACGCCCAGTGGCATCCCTTCGGCACGTGCCGGTGGCCTGTCTGCTGATGAGCAACTGGACGGTCCGGTGCTAGCGTTGCTAACCACTGCGCAACAGCAGCAGTCCAGTGGTGACCTGAACGGTGCTTCTTCCAGCCTCGAGCGGGCGCAGCGTGTTGCTCCACGTGAGCCGCAGGTGCTGTACCGCCTGGCTCAGGTGCGCATGGCCCAGGGTGATGCGCCGCAAGCCGAACAGTTTGCTCGTCGCGGTCTGAGTTTTGCCAATGGTCGTCCCGATCTTCAGGCGAGTTTGTGGGAGTTGATCGCCCAGGCACGGGAGAAACAGGGTGATGCAGCTGGTGCCGCCCAGGCACGGCAGAAAGCCCGAGTCTCGCTGTGATGGATGTGCGTTTTCCCAAGATCGCCGAGCAGTTGCTGCTGATCGAGCGTGAGTTGCGCGTGCAGGGGCTGTGGGACGAGATAGCACCCAGTGCCGAGGCTCTGGCCAGTACTCAGCCTTTTGCCGTGGATACGCTGGATTTCGAGCAGTGGCTGCAGTGGATCTTCCTGCCGCGCATGAAGGTGATCCTGGAGCAGGATCTGCCGCTACCCAATGCCTCCGGTATCCAGGAAATGGCCGAAATGGTGTTCTCCACCCGGCCGATGCAGGGGCGCGATCTGCAGTTGCGAATGTTGCTCAAAGAGTTCGATCAACTCATCGCGGCCACCCGCTGAATCCGAGACTGCCAGGTATGCCTGGCAGTCGCCTTCGGATGCCAGGCACCGTCCTCCTCAGCTCTTCCTAGCGCTCTTCTTGCCGTTCTGCCGGCAGCCTTGACCAGTCCCTGTCTATAAGCCGATGACCAAAGTCAAGGTGCGCATTTCTGAGTTGCTTGTCGAATATTGCGCAATCGAAGTGCAGACAGTGGTTGTTTTTGGGTTTTTTCTTGCGTTCTCATGCGCTTAGTTCGAATTAACTACATAGACGACTTGACTTGAAGGGGACGAAACAGAAGAATCCAAAGTCCGCTGTAGAGGGACTGCCAGAAGCAGACCCACTCAGCAGATCATGAGGCGCACATCCGCGCCGAAGTGCTACACCCGCAACGCGTTACCTCGCGCTGGGTGGGAAAACCCCGCAACACTTTGGGGCGCTCCCAATACTTGCTCAGTCAGTGCTGACGTAGTCGGCGACCACCGTCGCTCATGCTCTGCTGAGAAGTAAACCTATTAAGACCCGCTCCCTTTTGAGGGCGGTATTCTGGCGTTTTAGAGGTGAACAACGTGGAGCTTTTATCTGGCGGTGAGATGCTCGTCCGCTTTTTGCGTGACGAAGGCGTCAAATATATCTACGGGTACCCAGGTGGTGCTCTCCTTCATGTTTACGATGCCCTGTTCAAAGAGCCGGAAGTGACTCACATCCTGGTTCGTCACGAACAAGCGGCAACCCATATGGCTGACGGCTATGCCCGTGCCACCGGTAAAGCCGGTGTGGTACTGGTGACTTCCGGCCCGGGCGCGACCAATGCCATTACCGGTATTGCCACCGCCTATATGGACTCGATTCCAATGGTGATCATTTCCGGTCAGGTGCCTAGCACCATGGTCGGTACCGATGCGTTCCAGGAAACCGACATGATCGGTATTTCCCGGCCGATCGTGAAGCACAGCTTCATGATCAAGCACGCTTCGGAAATCCCGGAAGTCATGAAGAAAGCCTTCTATCTGGCGCAGTCCGGTCGTCCCGGTCCGGTAGTGGTCGATATCCCCAAGGACATGACCAACCCGGCTGAAAAGTTCGAATACGTTTTCCCCAAGAAAGCCAAGCTGCGCTCCTACAGCCCAGCTGTCCGTGGTCATTCCGGGCAAATCCGCAAGGCGGCAGAGATGCTCCTGGCGGCCAAGCGACCTGTGCTTTATGCAGGCGGCGGCGTGATCCTTGGTGGCGGCTCTGCACCGCTCACCGAACTGGCCAAGATGCTCAATCTGCCAGTGACCAATACCTTGATGGGCTTGGGCGCCTATCCAGGTACTGACCGACAGTTCGTCGGCATGCTCGGCATGCACGGCAGCTACACGGCCAACCTGACCATGCACCACGCTGACGTGATTCTTGCGGTAGGCGCGCGCTTCGATGACCGGGTTATCAACGGTGCACCGAAGTTCTGCCCGAACGCCAAGATCATTCATGTGGACATCGACCCTGCTTCCATTTCCAAGACCATCAAGGCTGACGTGCCTATCGTGGGGCCTGTGGAAAGTGTCCTGACCGAAATGGTCGCGGCGCTCAAGGAAATCGGCGAGACCCCGAACAAGGACACGGTTGCCAGCTGGTGGAAGCAGATCGACGAGTGGCGTGGTGATCGCGGCCTGTTCCCTTACGACAAGGGCGACGGCAGCATCATCAAGCCGCAAACGGTGATCGAAACCCTGTGCGAAGTGACCAAGGGCGATGCCTTTGTCACCTCCGACGTGGGCCAGCACCAGATGTTCGCGGCGCAGTATTACAAGTTCAACAAGCCCAATCGCTGGATCAACTCCGGCGGCCTGGGCACCATGGGCTTCGGTTTCCCGGCAGCCATGGGCGTCAAGTTGAGCTTTCCGGATAATGATGTCGCCTGCGTCACCGGCGAGGGCAGTATCCAGATGAATATCCAGGAGCTGTCCACCTGCCTGCAGTACGGTCTGCCGGTCAAGATCGTTAACCTGAACAACGGTGTGTTGGGCATGGTGCGCCAATGGCAGGACATGAGCTACGGCAGCCGTCACTCGCACTCCTACATGGAGTCGCTGCCTGACTTCGTCAAGCTGGTTGAGGCCTATGGGCACGTGGGCATGCGTATCACTGATCTGAAGGATCTGAAGCCGAAGATGGAAGAAGCGTTCGCCATGAAGGATCGCCTGGTATTCCTTGATATCCAGGTCGACACCAGCGAGCACGTCTATCCGATGCAGATCAAAGACGGCTCTATGCGCGATATGTGGCTGAGCAAGACGGAGCGTACTTAATCATGCGGCACATCATTTCCTTGCTTCTGGAAAACGAACCGGGCGCTTTGTCTCGCGTAGTCGGTCTGTTCTCTCAGCGTAACTACAACATTGAAAGCTTGACCGTGGCGCCGACCGAAGACCCGACCCTGTCGCGTCTCACCCTCACCACGGTTGGTCATGATGAGATCATCGAGCAGATCACCAAGAACCTGAACAAGTTGATCGAGGTGGTGAAGCTGGTGGACCTGTCGGAAAGTGCTCACATCGAGCGCGAACTGATGTTGGTCAAGATCAAGGCCACTGGTGCACAGCGCGCCGAGGTCAAGCGCACTACTGATATTTACCGTGGGCAGATCGTTGATGTCAGCGCCAGCGTGTATACCGTTCAATTGACCGGTACCAGCGACAAGCTCGACAGTTTCATTCAATCGATCGGCACCGCGTCGATTCTGGAAACCGTACGCAGTGGTGTCACCGGGATTGCCCGTGGCGACAAAGTACTGAGCATCTAACTCAAATTAGCGAATGGCCGGAACGGCCTGATATAGGGGAAATTCATGAAAGTTTTCTACGATAAAGACTGCGACCTGTCGATCATCCAGGGCAAGAAAGTTGCCATCATCGGTTACGGTTCCCAGGGCCACGCTCAAGCTTGCAACCTGAAAGACTCCGGTGTTGACGTGACTGTAGGCCTGCGCAAAGGCTCGGCCACTGTTGCCAAGGCTGAGGCTCATGGCCTGAAAGTGACCGACGTTGCTGCAGCCGTTGCCGGCGCCGACCTGGTCATGATCCTGACCCCGGACGAGTTCCAGTCCCAGCTGTACAAGAACGAAATCGAGCCGAACATCAAGAAGGGTGCCACCCTGGCCTTCTCCCACGGCTTCGCGATCCACTACAACCAGGTCGTTCCACGTGCCGATCTCGACGTGATCATGATCGCGCCGAAGGCTCCAGGCCACACCGTGCGTTCCGAGTTCGTCAAGGGCGGCGGTATTCCTGACCTGATCGCTATCTACCAGGACGCGTCCGGCAATGCCAAGAATGTAGCCCTGTCCTACGCGGCTGGCGTGGGCGGCGGTCGTACCGGCATCATCGAAACCACCTTCAAGGACGAGACTGAAACCGACCTGTTCGGCGAGCAGGCTGTTCTGTGCGGCGGTACCGTTGAACTGGTCAAGGCCGGTTTCGAAACTCTGGTTGAAGCTGGCTACGCGCCGGAAATGGCCTATTTCGAGTGCCTGCACGAACTGAAACTGATCGTTGATCTCATGTACGAAGGCGGTATCGCCAACATGAACTACTCGATCTCCAACAACGCCGAGTACGGCGAGTACGTGACTGGTCCAGAAGTTATCAACGCCGAATCCCGTCAGGCCATGCGCAACGCTCTGAAGCGCATCCAGGACGGCGAATACGCGAAGATGTTCATCAGCGAGGGCGCTACTGGCTACCCATCGATGACCGCCAAGCGTCGTAACAACGCTGCTCACGGTATCGAAATCATCGGTGAGCAACTGCGTTCGATGATGCCGTGGATCGGTGCCAACAAAATCGTCGACAAAGCCAAGAACTAAGTTCGAGTCTTGTCAGAGAAAACGCGGCCTAGGCCGCGTTTTTTCGTTTGGACGGGTAGGTTCTGGTATAAAGCTGGATCCTTTGTGGCCGAATCACGGCCCTTGGGTATCTGTCGAAACTTTTCACACCGTTGCAAGGTATTTGTCCATGAGCGAACGTCCCGAAGAGCCAAACCAGGCCTCTGACGCCGAAAGCCTGCTACCGATCGATGAGCATGTCGAAGAAGGGCATGACGCTGAAGGCCGTAAAGTCCGGCATCGTGGTATCTATCTTCTGCCGAATCTGTTCACCACTGCGAACCTGTTCGCGGGGTTCTATTCCATTATCAGCTCCATGAGTGCCCAGAGTGCGCTGAGTGCCGGGGACACGGCGGGGGCGAGCAAGTACTTTGCCTTTGCCGCTATTGCGATCTTTGTCGCTATGGTCCTTGACGGTTTGGATGGGCGGGTTGCCCGCATGACCAATACCCAAAGTGCTTTCGGCGCCGAGTACGATTCACTGTCGGATATGGTTGCATTTGGCGTAGCGCCGGCATTGCTTGCCTTCGGTTGGGCTCTTGGCGATATGGGTAAGGTCGGCTGGATGGTCGCCTTTATTTATGTGGCGGGTGCTGCACTGCGCCTGGCACGTTTCAACACTCAGGTGGGAACTGCTGATAAGCGTTATTTCATAGGCCTGGCCAGCCCTGCGGCGGCAGGTGTGGTGGCGGGTATTGTCTGGGCTTTTAGTGACTACGGTATTCAGGGTTCGAAGATGTCGTTTCTGGTGGCGCTGATGGTGGCGGCGGCAGGCATGTTGATGGTCAGTAATATCAAGTACAACAGCTTCAAGGACCTGGATCTGAAAGGGCGGGTACCTTTTGTAGCGATTCTGGCAGTAGTGCTGGTGTTTGCCGTGGTGTTCAGCGATCCGCCACGTATTTTGCTGCTGGTGTTCCTGGCTTATGCAGCTTCAGGCCCTATCCAGTACCTGTTGCACCTGCGTCGTCGCAAAAGCGCCGAGTGATGTAATTTCCTCCATACTCCGCAGTCTATTGGTACATCTGTCCTCCAATACTGCGGAGTTGCCATGTTGTTAAAATTCCCCAAAGCGTCCGACTGCAATGAGTCGGATGTCACGCCTGAATCTCTTTATCTCTCTCGACGCAGCTTGCTGGGTGGTGCGGTAGCAGGCATGGCCTTTGCCGGTTTGCCGCGTTGGGCAGTTGCGCAGGATATGGCGCGTTACGCCGACGTAGAGCCTGGCCGTGCGCCTGCGTGGTTTTCTGACAAGCTGACCAACACCCAATGGCAAGCCGTAACAGTCAAGGGAGAGGCGATCACGCCTTTCAAGGATGCGACCCACTACAACAACTTCTATGAGTTCGGTACGGACAAGGGGGATCCGGCGGCCAACGCGGGTGCGCTCAAGACCGAACCATGGAGTGTGGTGGTTGATGGTGAGGTCGCCAAGCCTGGACGCTATACCCTCGAAGATTTCATGAAGCCCTACTCTCTGGAGGAGCGTATTTATCGACTTCGCTGCGTAGAAGCCTGGTCGATGGTGATTCCCTGGATAGGCTTTCCAATCTCAGCGTTGCTCAAGCAGGTGGAGCCAACCAGTAAAGCCAAGTTCATTCGTTTTGAAACACTGCAGGACCCTAAGAGCATGCCGGGTCAGCGTTCCGGTTTTGCCTTGATCGACTGGCCTTATGTCGAAGGCTTGCGTCTTGATGAGGCGATGAATCCATTGGCGATTCTTGCGGTAGGGATGTATGGGCGTGAGCTGCCTAACCAGAATGGTGCGCCTCTGCGACTGGTGGTGCCTTGGAAGTATGGCTTCAAGAGTGTGAAGTCGATTGTGCGTATCAGCCTGGTCAGTGAGCAGCCGAAGACCACATGGCAGAGCATTGCGGCCAACGAATATGGTTTTTACGCAAATGTGAACCCAGCTGTTGATCATCCTCGGTGGACTCAGGCACGGGAGCGTCGTCTGCCGAGTGGGCTGTTCAGTCCTAACGTAAGAGAAACGCAGATGTTCAATGGCTACTCGGACGAGGTTGCTTCTCTATATAGCGGCATGGACCTTCGGAAGAATTACTGATGCGTTATTCGTTCTGGCGTGTCGCCGTTTTTATTGCTGCGGCTGTCTGGCCCCTGTATTGGCTGTATGAGGCCTGGGCTTCGGTGTTGGGGCCAGACCCCGGCAAGGTTTTGGTTGATCGTCTGGGCTTGGGTACTTTGGTGTTGCTGTTGATCACCTTAAGTATGACGCCGTTGCAGCGCCTTACTGGGTGGGCGGGTTGGATAGCGGTGCGCAGGCAGTTAGGGTTGTGGTGTTTCGCCTATGTCGTGTTGCACTTGTGTGCCTATGGCGTATTCATTCTCGGTTTGGATTGGTCGCAGTTGGGCGTAGAGCTGCGCAAGCGGCCATATATCTTTGTCGGTAGTCTGGGCTTCGTCTTTCTATTGCTGTTGGCGGTCACGTCCAATCGTTACAGTCAGCGCCGACTGGGCGCACGCTGGAAAAAGCTGCATCGGTTGGTGTATTTCATTCTCGGGCTTGGATTGCTGCATATGCTCTGGATTGTCCGGGCCGATCTGAAGGAGTGGGCGGTGTATGCATCTATAGGCGCGTTATTGCTGTTGTTGCGCGTGCCGTCAGTCATGCGCCGGATTCCCCGGGTTCTTGCTAAAAAAGCATCTTCTGCAACAAAAGCGTAATTAGCCC
>NZ_JAVAJH010000007.1:0-365032 GCF_030718165.1 Pseudomonas sp. LPH60 | reverse complement strand
GATAATAGCTATCTCTGTTTACCAGCGCATTTACGCAGCGTTACGCGTAACGATAGTAACTATTCGAGCCCCACCGGCACCTATCATGCCTCGCCCCATCGCCAGCCCCTAATCGACTGTTTTATATGAGTTTTCTAAAATTTAGCCTCCAACAAAAAAACAATAACGACTCCAACCTCCTCCACACAAACATAAAGCGCATTGAATTTTAATAAAACCTTACATCAAAGCTTGACGTACGCTCCACGAAACCACTAACTTAAATACAGCACCACTCCACAGCCACGAGCACCGCGCAACTCAGCGCGGCATGTTTCTTTGCGAGACCGAAAAATGAATATGGTTCTTCTTTTGACGACGATAGTTGAGCTCCTTATTAAACTCAGCGAACTGTTGCAGCTCTGGGCACCAAGCTGCCCAGGATTAACACCTTGGTAGTTAAACAGTCCGCCGGGGTCAGCTCGCTCCCAATTCATGATCACCAGCTCGCCACTGATCTCCGCGTTGCTACGTCGCGGTTTAGATGTGGTGTACCAGATGTTCAAGGTTTCGAAGTGGAAGCCCTCGAATACGCGGCGGATATCTGCATAGTCGTTGATGCTTTGCAGCGTACAGCCAGGCTCGCCGCGCTTTGTGCACAGAGCAAGAGCCTTGGCTGGATTTGCAGAAGCATTCTGCGAGGACAGCGGCCGGGTTAGATGTTGACGCATCTGGCCCGACCGCTCCTTTTCACTTCGTTGAAACGATTTCTTTGACATAGCTCTGGCAGGCCGCCAGGGCGATTAATCCTTGGTCACCGTCTCCGGCGATGGCGACAATTCGTTGAGCAGCCGCTGGGTCAAGTTCGGCTCGCGTGCCTCCATGAACCACGCCGCAGGTGACGGCGGTGGCTGGCAACCCACCGCCACCACCCGAGGCGGCGGTGTTGAATAGGACTGACAGCCGCAGGTCAGCAGTAGCAAGCCGATCACGCAGGCGAGCCTGCTTCGTTTGAGCATCGCGCAGCTCCTTGTAATGGGTTTCGTCATTCGCCTGCAGGCGGTCCTCCAGCGCCCGGCGGGCGTCCTGCTGGGTTTCCTGCCAGTTGATCACCGCCGTGGCGGCCTGCTCGCGATCAGTGCTGTACGCCTCGGCCTGATCAGCGAGATCCTTGCCGTAGGCGTTGGCCTGCCACGTCCAGGCCAGCCAACCACCCAAGGCGAACCCCAGCACCAGGGCCAGGACCGGCAACAGCCAGGCCGAGGCCTTCAAGGCAGCACCTTCAATGCACGCTGATACAGCGCCTCGCGATCCGCCAAGCCGTTGGTTCCGCCGTTGATGCGCTTGGTGATGGTGAGAAAGTCGCCCTTGTCGGCCAGAGTGTTCAGGCTCGCCCGCTGCCAAAACCAGCCCGCCGACAGCGCGGCATAGACTGGGGTTTCCAGCAGCTCCGGGGTGTTGAGCAGTCGAGCATCGCTGAACAGCGCTTCGCTACAGGCTTCATAGTTCGCCCGGCCCGTGACCTGAATCAGCCCCCGGCCCCGGTACTTCTGGCCGTCGCCATCCGCTTCGGGGGTGTTGCCCAGACGCTTGGCCAAGGTGCCGGTGTCGTACTTGCTCAAGTACTGATCGCTGCCCAGCTCGCGCACGTACAGAAGCTGGCCGGACTCGTGACCGATCTGCGCGATGAACGCCGCCATGCGCAGGCGGGTGACGATGCCGTACTTGCTCATGGCGGCGTTGAGAGCAGGAACAAAAACGCCGGCTTTAGCGCCGGCGTTGGGGAGGATCTGCAGCAGTTGCTGCGTTGTGATGGGCATAAGTAGAACCTCGTAGGTCAGAAATGAAAACGCCCCGTCAGTGCGGGGCGTCTACTCGACTTGCTCAGCGATCCAGGGCGGCGCCACTGGTCGGTGCTCGGCTTGTGGGAAGTCAGATGACTGCGGCCAGTCGCGCAGGGCCTGCATGTACAACAGCAGCTCGTTGAACTGATCACCTGTCAGCGTGGTAGCCGTGCCTATTTCGAGCTGGTCACGGTGACGCTCGCGCAACCACATCACCGAGGACAGCTCATCGTCGCGCCACTCGCGCTCCAGTGCTGCCGGATCTGGGACCACCTCAGGGGCATCGACAAGGTATGGCAGACCGCGTTCATCGTGAGCGCGAGCTTTGCCTGCAGGAGGGTTACCGACCACCGCAATGTAAAGCTCATCAGTGATTTCGACTGCATCTGCCGGCATCGACGCGTGCATGCCGCGCAGGTACGTTGTTTGAGTTGTCTGACTATAAAAGCGCATATGGCCTCCCTCAGTTGCCGACTGCGATGTATTTTGCGCCGTTAGGTGCGGCGCCCGCGTTGGTCCTGAAGCTGACCCCCGTCTGCGATAGCCCAAACGATGCGACAGCGTCTTGGGTCGGCGCGGCATTCGTTGCCCCTATGTGAGTAGTGGCCACTACCGCAAAAGCAGCATTAGGAAATGCCATCGGGAATGTCACAGCGACAGGGGTAGAGCTGAAACCTAGGGATGCACCCCACTGAAGAACCAGTCCGCCAAGCCAGGAAGGAAACGCAATGTATCCATTCGCCGCGAGGCTGATCGAGAATCCCCAACGCAGCTTCTTCGGTGTCGACAAAACAAAGTCGTTCGCGCTATCAAGCATTTGCGCTGTGGTGGCGACTTTTGCTGTGCCCTGATTAATCTCAGTCGCTTGGGCGGCTAGCGAGGCCAGCGCCGCAACGTCAATGTTTCCCTGATTGACTGGGGCGTTCCACGCCTTGATGCACCACATAACCGCCAGATTGCGCGGTCGAGTTTCGGTTGCCGTTCTAACAACTTTTGAGGAATCGAACACAACACTGGTAAGGCGACCAGGACCGGTCGCGAAATTGCCCGCTTCGCTGACAGTGGAAAACGGTCCGCTCGGAGTTACAGAAGCGGTGTCATTGCGCACTCCCCCGACGTTACCTGTAATGATTTCCATCGCGTCAAGCTGCTTGCTGCCAAGCCCCCGACCAGCATCAACCCCACGCCCATGGTCCCAGCCGCGCAGGAATTCACCCCGGGAATCAGGCAACCGGAAGTTCCCCGCCCCTTCGTTACCCTGGTTGAATGTGGTCCCCAGGTACGCCGCCAGGTCGGGATAGGTCACCGCGCTCTGCACGCTGCCATCCACCTCCAGAAAGCCCGCCGGCACAGTCCCCTTTGGAAACGGCACCATGGCCCCTACAGGCAGCGCTGACATGTTCTTGAGCAGCGCCTCGACCTCTGCCTTTGTGTACGTCACCGACTTGGTGTAAGCGTCGGTAATGCCGTACTCAGCAAGCGTCGTGCGGATCTTCTCCGGCGGGATCGAGTCCCGCACAATGGCCTTGATCGCGGCCAACAGCTGGTCATTGTCGTTCTCTGCTGGCTGCTCACCACCGGCCTGAATGACGTTCAGCAGCTCATCAGTTACCGCATTGCCCCAGCTCGACGGGATCAGCGAGCCGACTTGCCCGGTCGCGGTGTTCTCGTCAACAAACTTGCCATTGACCAGCCCCACGTTCGGTACGCTTCTCGGATAGTCCATCTACACACCCACCCCATAATTGATTGATTCCAGTGCATGCGCCGGGGCGCTGCGACGAATGACACACTCCAGGGCGCCGCTCGGGTTGACCCCGAATCGCTCGCCCCAGTAGCTGGCACCGAAGCGCCGACCCAGGCGGCGGCGCGGGCCGGTGTTGAGCGTCCACATAAACTGTGCTGACCAGGTGCCGAAGTGGGCTGCGCCAAAGCGGGAGCGGCCAAACCGCGGCGCCCGGCGTTCCGTGATGGTGGCTTCGGGGTAGCCGAGGCGCACTGCGATCTCGATGAAGTAGCCACAGGATTGCCCGCCGACCGCCGTCAGCCGTTGACGCACTGCCAGACGGCGGTCCTCAAATACCGGTTCAGGCCCGATGCAGGGATCCGGCAACCCCATGACCCGCTCCCAGTCAGGCACCAGTTCATTTACGCCGCCGGCATCCATCTCATTCAGCAAGGCGAAAGCCCGGGCCTCGATGCGCGCCAGCTCCTGCGACAAACCCGTCAGCACTAATGCCAACTCAGGGACGCGCTCAGGCTCCCAGGCCGGCCCCGCGGGAAGCAACGCCCTCAACTGGGCGCGGTACTGCTGCGCCGTTCTCAAGCCAGCCATAGGCAGCCCCCATACGTCAGCAGCTCGTTAGGCTCGGCTGCTACATCAGCAACGGGCGCCACCAGACGGTGGTCCCACTCACCAGCGGATCCACTAATGGCCTCGGCGATATGAGTCAGCAAAAGGGGCTCACCCAGCGCCGCCTCCCGCGCATGCAGGTCACGCAACTGCGCCTCGACTGCAGCTCGAACTGCAGAGGTATCCGGGTTCAGCCGGATGCTGTACACCACCGGTTTGCGCGTTGGGGCCAAGACGTACACCTCAGCCGTTACCGGTCGTCGCGGCTCGATGTACTGCTTCACCTCGGCCAGTTGTTCAGCTGTTGGCACCGGATCGGTATCGTCGTCGCGCATTACGAACACCGCCACGGTGCCCGGCCCCAGGTACAGCCGTCGGGTCCAAGCCCGGGTAATGCCTGGGCATTCCAACGCCCAGGTTTCATAGTCATCCGCCGAGCCGCCATGAGGTATCACGCGATAGGACTGAATGACGCGGGCCCGCAATGACTCCACGCTTTCCTGGGCCACACCACCCAGCAGGCCGGGGGCTAGGACGACAAACGAGTCAGCTACCCCCTGGACTGGCTGAACGAGGTTTAGCACCAGGCCAGCGTCCGTGTTACCCAGCGTTCCAGCGTCCACCGCTTCAAGCGCTGCGGTGTTGGTACCGGCAACGGTGGTTACTTCAGCAGTGACGCGGTAACCCCGGCCATCACTGGCCTGCAATACCGTGTCAGCATCCAGCACCGCGCCGGCAGCTGCGGTAAAACTGGCCGTACCGTGGGCCGGCTGGGCAGCTTTCCTTGCCTGATTGAGGCGAAGGGAGGCGATCCGCTCCAGCGTTTCGACTTCAGCCGTGTCCGGCAGAATCTGCTCGGCGATCCAGCCCAGGTAACCGTACAGGCCGAAGGCAGCACCGCTCAGCGTTCGGGCCAACACCTGAGCATCGGAGCGTCGCAACGCATCGCCAGCCAGATCGCTTTGCGTGCGATTGACCAGCACGGGAAGCGTGGGGGTTTCAAACGGCATAAATCACCTGCCATAGCTCTGTTGGGTGGATCTCCAGGCGTTCGCCCGTGGAGGTGGTCAGGATTACACCGAGGTTCAGGCGGCTGTCCGTGGCCCGCTCGCTGCGGATCTCGATGCGAATGACCTCGCCATCGTCGAGCAGCCATTGCAGGGCCTCCCGGGCATAGAACTCGGCATCGAGCTGGGTTTCTCGGGTGAGCTTTACCCGGCGCAACAACCAGAGGCGGGAGCCGATCCGGTCATCGACCACCGCCGGGAAGCTGTCGCCCCACCAGCCGAAGCGCTCGTCATCGTCAATCGGATCATCGGTCGCGGCGCGGCGCCAGGTAAACAGGCTGATCACCACAGCCCGAACAAGCGAGGTTTCAAGGGTTCCCGATATGATCATCGTCAGCCCCCTGGAACAGGCGCGGTGGTCTGGCCCGGGCCCGGCATGACGCCGCCGTGAACGTGATTGATCTGGCTGACCCCGCCGGCAATCTGGTCACCCTGTGAAACGATCTTCCCTGTCTGTGTGAGCAGCGGTGTATCGATGTTCACGGCGCTACTGGCGGTGATGTTCAGCGTCTCGGTGACAACCTCGATCACCCGTCCGCGCTTGAGGTGCACCTTGTCGCCTTCGTCGCTGTAGATAGCGACCTCGCCGGGCTTCAACTCCTGCACCCGGTAACGACGATCCGAGGCCACCAGTACCACCCCATGGGACCGATCCCCACCGAGGAACGCGGTCAACACTTCAGCCCCCGCCAGTGGGTTACTGGTGAGGCCATAGGGTTCGAAGTGTTCAACCTTGTCCTTCACCTCTCCAGCCGTCAGCCGCACCTGCAGGGTTTGCAGCTTCTTCGCCGCGTCGGCCAGTACCACCGTGCCGCGGGCAAGCATCTTCATCAGGCTCATTTTTTAGGCTCATAGTCAGCAGGAATCAGGTATTCGAAGTTGTCGCCCTTGCCGCTCTTCTTCAGCTTGCGGTTCTTGTGGGAGTCGTCCGGCTCGGGCTCGAAACCATCCGGCGGGCCAACCAGCATTTTCGTGGTCATACCCTGGTCGCTCAGGCTGTAGGTGATCTCGGCGATCAGCATGTCGCGGTCGAAGCCAATGATCGGATCGACAACACGGACGATCATGTTGTGCTTCCACAGCTGGCCGTTCGATTGCCGCCAGCCCTGCACCGTGTAGGTAGCGGAAAGCGCTTTGCCCATCCGCGTGCTGCGCTCCCAGTTGGCCCGGGCCTGGGCCAGCTCCTGGGTGACCTGCCCCGACTCCTGAATGATCTTCACGCGCCGCCGGGTCGTTCGTTCGTCCGTGACCTTGGCCGACACTTCCGCCGCTGCTTCGCCGAACTCTTCGTCGGTTCCGGTCTTTTGCCCCAGCACCTGGTACTCCGAGTACACCCCCGAGAAGTCGAGCGGAGCATCGCCCGCCTTGATGTTCCGCCCCACGGCCAGCGCATCGAAGGCCCGCCCCTCGCTGCCCGGTTTCGCGAGCACCGCCCTACCCCGAGCGTCATCGGTGGAGAACACCCGGAACAGCGTCAACAGCCGGTCAATGGACTCAAACGCCGACTCGCCGGGCTCGATGGTGTGGTCGGACAGCTTCGAGCTTTCAGGGATCTCGCTGCGCACGGCGATCTTGTAGGGCGCAGCCAGCGCCTTGACGATCGACAGCACACCCTGACTGTTCCACTGCCCGGGCTTGTTCACCGCGGCGCAGTCCACCAGATCCGCCGGCAGCGACCGCCCGGTGACCGACCGAGTGATCTGCTTGTCGTCATAGCTGATCGGAGTGCCAAACACCCAGCCAGTCAGCACCAGGTCATCACCAATACGAACCTGACACTTTGCGCCCTGTTTGATAGGCACCTCGATCTTCTGATCGCCCCACTTCCAGGTAATGCCCAGGTTGAAGTCCCGGGCCTGGCGCTCCAGTCCTGCCGAGATTTCCACTGATTTCCAGCCGCTGTAATCCACACCGTCAACCGTGAGGCTGACGACGTTCTGTGTATCGAGCATGGGTTACTCCCGAGCGATCTTGAGCGGGACCGGCGGCACAAAGCCGGGGTGTTGAATTCGGTTGCGCTGCACCACCTCCCCCGCCCGCGTGGCGTCGCCGAAGCGCCGATAAGCCAGCACCAGGGCCGGCAGCGCTTCGGCGGGGGTGATCTCCACTAGGCGCACGCCAGACTGGGCTACGGCGGTCAGGTGCTTCACCAACGTCTGGCGAAGGTTGGTCAGGGCCTGATAGTGCTGCGGGTCCGCCTTGAGGGATGCCTCATAGATCGCCTCGCTCAGGCTGTCCCGCAGCTCAATGACATCATCCGCCACGGGCACCTCGGGCCGTTCAACCGGCTGCACAGCCTGCTGATCAACCGATGGTGTGGAGTCGTTCGATACCGGCTGACTCGCCACCGGCATCTCGCTGACGATCAGCGCCACCTGCACCAGCAGTGCGTCCTGCACCAGGTCAGCCGTAGCCTGTGCGGCTGCGTTCGTGTCAGCCCCTGCAGCCTGGCTCACTGTGTTGATGCCCGTCACCGCCTCGCTGTGCTGTGTCGCTGAAGCAATGGAACCGCGATAACTGGATCCGGGGCTTGAGAAGTCCAGGCCGGTGAAGTCGCTGAAGTAGCTGGAGAACAACGCCCCCAGCGCTCCGGGCGAGTTGATCAGCGACTGCACAAAACCACTGAGGTTCGTGAACAGGCCCACCAGCGGCGCGAACTGCTGCTGAATCACGCTGTAGACGCTCGACAAGCTATTGCGCAAACCGATGATGCCTAGGCGGGCCTGATCAACTTTCGCCATAGCCGCCTTGTACCGGGCCAGCGCGGAGTCCAGCAGACCTTCCGACGACTTGACCACCAGCTGCTGGGTGTTGACCCGGGCCGCCGGGAATTGCAGCGGCTTATCCGGATAAAACACCACGTCGAAGGCGACCAGGCCACCCTCGCGCCGGCTGTGGTTCATCTCACATTCGCCGGCCTTGACCTGCATTCGCCCGAGCCAGGGGTGCACCAGCTCACCAGCGCCGCGGGTCTGGACTGCCTCAAGAAACTTATCCCGCCGCTCGAAACAGTCGTCACCGATGATCCACACCGTCAGGGCGTGAACCTGCGACTGCCGGCCCAACTGTTCATAGTACGGATCATCCCGCTGTGGGAATTCATGCAACTGGCCTTTCATGCCCACCGGCACCGCGGCCCGGTCAACCAGAAAGCTAATGCCCCTGAATGACGCCGGCAGCAGTTCGTCGCGCCATGTCCTTTCCATTCTGCTACCTCTCTGCACCGACAGTGCGCCGCCCAACGTTCGGCTTGATGTTCAGGCCGCGCTGGTTGGTCTTCGACTCTTCGACCGTGGATCCGGGCGGTGCCCCGTTGAGGTTGATATCGATCTGGCCCTTCAGGCTTTGGGCGTTGGCAGCGGCAGTCTGCTGCAGCAGGCTACCCGGCGCCGGAACCTGGCCCGGCGCCCGCAACAGATCGCCGGCACTGGCCCCGCCCTGGGTCTTGTTCAAGAACGATTGCCGCTCTTGCATGACCTTCGCCGCGTCCGAGCGCAGGAAGTCACCGGTACCGCCGCCCTCCCCGGCATTGCGCTTGCGCTGTTCTTCAGCGAAGGCGTTGGCCTTGTCGGTCGCGGTCTTGATGATTCCGTCACCACCCTCCCCGGCGCCCATAAAGCGCAGGATCGGCTCAATGATGGGTTTGATTTTTTCCCACAAACCCTTGAACCATGCAGTGATCGGCTCCCAGTTCTGGATGATGATTCCCAACGGGGACCAATCGAACATGTGCTTTATGAGATCCCAGGCCGGGCCCGAGATCGCAACCAACACCCCCCAGATGGCCTTGAAGAACTCAGTCAGCGGCCCCCAGTTTTCAATCACCAAGCCCAGCGGAGTGAAGGCGAAGGCTTGCTTAAACCAGCCCCACAACACCATGGCCGGGCCCTTGATCTTCTCCCACAGCGCCTGGAAGTAAGGTCCGACGGTGGACCAGTTGGCGATAATTAACCCAACAGCCATAGCAATCAGTGTTGCGATCCTAACCATGGGGTTAGCTTTAATCAGCGGGTTAAGCACCTTCGTTGCAGCAACCGCGGCCCAAACACCCACACTCATTGCTGTAAAAGCAACGCCTGCCCCCAAGACGCCTTTGATTACCTCAGGATGCTCTGCCGCCAGTGCTGACACTTGGGAGATCAGCGGACCGACCGCCGCAAGTAGACTATTAAGCGGCGGTAAAAGAGCTGCACCGACTTCAACCCCCAACCGATTCACCCGGTTCTGCATCAGTTGCAGGGCGTTGGCCGTCGTCTTGGATCGCGTCTCATACTCAAGCTGCATCGAGCCGGCGAACTTGCCCTCTTTCCCTACCGCCGCAAAGCTGGTTTTCAACAGATTCAGGTTGGTCAGCATGGGGGCAATCGCCGACACCGACTCAGTGCCGAAAAGCTGCGTAAGCAAGCCGGCCTGCTTTGCCGGGTCAACCTTCGCGATACGATCAAGAACATCTTCAATCGTGCCCTGAGCGTCTTGCTGCATGCTCTTGGCAACTTGTTTCACATCGAGGCGCAACGACTTGAACGCCTGCGACTGCTGCTTGGTTGCCGCGCCGCCCTTGGTCAGGGCCAGCATAAAGTTCTTCATGCCTGTTGCAGCTACTTCGCTCGGCACGCCCACCCCCGCCAGGGTGGCACCCATGGCAGCGATCTGCCCCGAGGAAAGCCCAGCGATGCCACCCAACGCGCCGATGCGGGTCACGATGTCCGCGACCTGCTGCGCCGATGAAGGCCCGGTGTTGCTCAGGTAGTTGATCTTGTCCGCCAGGGCCACAACTTGCGGCTGGGTCATTTTGAAAGAGGTTCGCCACTTGGCCATCATGTCGCCGGATTGGTCGGCGGTCTGATCAAAGGCAACCCCCATCTTTACCGCGTCTTCAGCGAACTGCTTCAGCTCTTCCCGAGCAAAGCCCGCCTGACCGCCCGCAGCAACAATCGCGGCAATGCCGCTCGCCGCCATCGGCATCTGTTCAGACATCCCGAGCACATCCTGGCCCATCTGCTTGAACTGCTCCGGGGTATCGAAATCCACCACCTTGCGCACGTCCGCCATGGACGATTCAAAGTCAATGGCCGCCTTCGCCCCAGCCACAAAGGGCGCGGCGAATGCTCCGCCCTGCAGCAGATCCCGGAAACCAATCTTGCCCAGGCCGGAGCTTTCCATCTGTTTGCGAAAGCCCGCGACGTTCTTGCGGATCCCGGTGAGCGTTGGCGACAGCTTGTCAACGCCCGTGATCAACGCCTTGAGCTGGAACTTGTCCGCCATCACTGCACCTGCTGGGTTTGGTTTATCCGCTGGGCGTGGCTCAGCGATTCAAGAATGAGATCCAGGGGCCTGGCCATCATCTGTTCGGGGTCGATCTTCCAGAACCAGGCCAGGTCGTAGGCCAGCGCGATCAGGTCGTCGATGGCGTGGACGCCGCAGTCATGAAAAAACTGGCCACCGCCCAGCTCAAAGCGTTCAGATCAACCAGATCCAACTGGTTGACCGACGAAGGTGGAATACCTGCGCACACCGCGATGTATTTGGCGGCGATATCCATGTCGAGGCCGACCTCTTCGCTTTTGTCGATCTTGTAGGGCAGCGCCTTGATGGCCCGCACCTCCTGCACCGTCGGGCGGCGCAGGGTCAGCTCGGCCAGCGTTTCACCGTGCGCCTCAATCGGCACCTGCAGCTTGATTGGTTGACTCATTGCCAGGTCCCCTTGATGCCGTTGAATTCGAACTCAGCGGTACCGTCATCGCCCTTGTAGGAGGGCTCACCGATCAGATAGGCCCCCGCCAGTACGTACACCTTGCCGTTCTTGAACTCGCAGGTGACCGTCATGTCACGCCCGTTGACGATCTTCTTGAAGTCCAGATCCGAGGACAGGATGGCTGTCATCTTCAAGTACGGCGGTAGGTCTTCTTCCTTGTAGAAACCCGTCGCGACCGTCTCTCGCTTCACCGTCATCAACGGAGCCTCAGCCCCGCCAGTGATGGTGAGCTGCGCACCGTCGACTTTGACGTAGGCGGTACCCGCCACTAATTGACCCATGGTCTTCTCCCGAATGAAAAAGCCCGCTCATGGCGGGCTGTAGGTGCAATGGCTGCGTTACGCCGCCGCGTCGTACTGCAGGCGGAACTGATTGAGCAACGCGAAGATGCGCAGGCCGTTGATGTAGTCCGGCGGGAACAGGACGTTTACGCGGCTCGGGTCACGCGAATCACGCTCGACCACCAGGTGCTCGGCAAACAGCTCGGCGTTCTCCACGTGCCCTTCCAGCTCCAGCTTGGCGTACTGGGCAATCAGCTCACCGCGGATAGTGCTCGGCGTGACAATCGGCTGGCCGGCGCCGAACCGGGTACCGTCGTTCGCCAGCTTGTGGCGCCCATATTTACTGGTGATCACGCTTTGCATCCGACGGATGATGAACGCCGACTGGTGCATGGTTTCGCTGTCCAGGTAGGAGTTATCCGCCTGGCCGTAGGCGTTCTTCTGGTAGGTGGTGATCGAGCGCTGAATGCGCACATAGCCCCCCTCGTAGTACGCGGTGGCGATCCCATAGCTCAGCAGCGACTGACGCTCCGTGAGGGTGAAACGCTCACTGGCCGGGGCCGGATCCAGGCCCGGAAGCGACCCGCTTTGCGTGGGGCGGCTGGCATCGGCGGAAATGAAAACTGACGTCCGTGCCGCCAGGGCCGCGGCCTGGACCCACACTGGCTGCGGCACACCGTTTTCCAGGGCCTGAATGGTGATGTGTTGATCGTTGCGCGCCTGACCGGCTGCCACCAGGGTGCCGACGGTGCCTCGCTTCGCGCTGTACACATGACCGAACAACTGCTTGGCCCAGCTCCAGCGCCCCACATTGTCATCCATGACTGCCTGCCACTGATTCAGCGTGGTGGTATCGGACCAGGGCACACAAATGAATTCGAAGGGCTCATCACCCAACGCGGCAATGGCGTCTACCTGATCCGGAACGCCCGCGCCGCCCAGCATCTGGGTCAGCTCAACGGTCAACCCCGCCGGGGTAAACTCGCCATTGGTCTTGCCCAGGCGGTTCAGGACGATGCCGATATCGTTGCCACTTTCGCCCGACCATTTACAGGTGAGCGTCACGACACCGGCAGCAGCAGCCGCAGTCACTGGCAGATCTGCGGCTGCGTTGATTTTTACCGCGAGTGCCGAGGCAGCCACCGCGGCAGTTGCTGCCGCTGTGACGGTGGCCTGAACACGAACACCGCCTACATACAGGCTCAACAGACCGGCCTCGGTGGCAGTGCCGGACAGAGTGACCTTGGCCGCTGCCTTGACCCCCTCAGTGCTCAGCAGCGGCAAACACCAGATCTCGCCAATGGGATCTGCCTTGCGCCAGGTGTCGTACATCGCGGCGAGCATCGACCCTTGGCCGCCGATGCTTTTCGCCAATGCCACGCTGGGCACCAGCACCAGCTTGCCGGCACCTTCGCTGGGTGCGTTGTCGTTCACCTGGGCGACGATCAAGCGGCGCATGGCCGAGGCGGCGGTGTTTGCTGCGGAGTTGTCCATTTCCGCATAGAACAGCGGAACGCGGATATCCGCGGGGATGTTGCTGAATCCGATAGCCATTACTTCGGCCCCTCTTGAGTCGCCGCGGCGACGGCCTTGGCGGGTTTGGTTGGCTTAAGCGTTACGTCGTCATCCAACAAACGACGGCGCCACCAAGCGTTATCCGGAACTTCCCGCCCCTCAGCCGGCAACAGATCACCGGCTTCTGGGTCAGGCACTGCACGGCCCGAGGCCGGTACCACTGTGATGCGCTGGGTCATGGTGTTGCGTCTCCTGAAAATTTGACTTCAATGCGCCCATCCGGGCCGGGCTGGCGCAGGTTGGGATCCGCCGGATCGATGCAATCCATGTTGAAAGTCGCCCCCTCAAACGGCACCAGGCCATCCGCCGCCAGCTCGGCCCAGGTTTCGGCAGGTTCCTGGGGAAGGTTGCGGCCAAGCTGGAAGGCCGCGACGAAGGTCATCTGATACACGACCCGAGCGCGGCTGATGTGGAGCAAGGCTCCCTTGCCGTACTCCAGGGCCGTGTACTCGGGCGCCGGCTTCCAGCCAATCAGCGAACGCCACAACTCGGCCCTGATGTCGTGCAACAAGTCGTTGGCTTCCTGCCCTCGTTCATCCGTGGCCTCAAGAACGACGACAACGGCGAACTGGTCCGTGATTCGCTGAACCACGGTGTTCTGAGCCACGTTATCGTCTGCTGCATCGGCTGAAGCGATCACATAGGCGGCTGGCAAATCCAACTTGGCGCTGTCCGCCACAGCATCCCAATCAATGCCGCCCGTGACCCGATGGGCAAAGGTCGGACAGGTCGCCCGCAACTGGGCAACAACAGGGTTTAATTTCATTAGGGATAAACTCCGAAATCGAGTCAGGTGTTCGAGAGACTGTGATCGCTCAGAGAATGCGTTGACCTGGCGCGACTGCAAAACACTCGACAGCTCGATAGCTGAAGGGGTTCGGCCCGTATTGTGAGGAAGGGCATGGCCTAGTAAACGAAACGTTGGTATAGCTATACTTCCACTAGAGACCGCTTAAATGGTGGTCCTCGTACACATGGAGGGTATGTAAGTGGTGCAAAATACAGATCTTGATCCCAGGTCTTCCTCAGACCAGGAGACTGAACAAGTCACCAAACCAAAAAGCCCGACTTCGAATCCAGACGTGACAATGCTCGCCACAACCATCGGTGGAGCAGCAGTCGCTAACCTTTTTTTTCCAGGTATCGGCGGGGCTCTTGTAGGAGCAGTTATTGGAGCAATGATCGGCAGGAGCGCCGCTAAGGATGAGACCAATGGAGATTGAGCTAGACGGCGCAGCTTTAATCTTTGCCGTTGGATCCATCCTGCTATTAATTATCTACTTCATCATTTCTTGGAAGGTTCGCGCGAAACCAGATCTTCAACATGCAGTAATTATCTGTACAGCATGGGGTAGTTTTGCACCCGCATTATATTTAGGGTTCCAGACTTGCGTTGCGAAGGCTTCCGACCTTGGTGTTCTCTCAAGTCAGCGAGCAACAATTTTGCTCGGCGTCGCGGCTGTTATGTGGGTTTCAGTAACGACTGTTTACGGCGTGTTCGCCAATTTAAATGAAACAGGCCAAAAAGTAGCTGCAGTTTCGAACTAAGGGAACTGCGCCGTATTAGGCGCAGCTCAAAACGATTTATAAATCAATCAGCTACTTCCCCCTTATTGCACATAGCGCACAGCCACCGGTTTTCCCGCCATCGCTATCCTCAGCAGCAGGTCAACTACCAAGCCCTGCAAACCTTCTGACTGAGGATGCTCAAACCACAGAGCCCTGAGCCGAGAAGATGCTAATTCAAACATGATGCACGTCTTAAGGATTACAGTGGTCTGCTACCTGATGTAGCGCATGTTCAGAACAGGCATCACCATCCTTCAACGCAAGGCGTTGGCGAAGGCCGCACTGAGAATGCCCTTCACATCAGAACTTGAGTCCTGCAGCGCATCAGCCATGTAGTTGTCACGAGGCTTGATACGCCACTCACCCGCCGCACGCTCTGCCAGGGCCGCCGCACGAGCGCCAGCAGCTCGCCGGTTGGACTTGCCCTTGCCCTTTCCTGGCGCCAGCTTGCCGAGGCGCCTGCCGCGCTTCACCCCGTAATGCAGGTAGGCCGGGTAGAACTCAGCCATGGCCGCAGTTTTCCGGGGTGCGATCTTCACCAGAAAGCCCGAGCGGGACACCTTGAAAGAAATCGACTCCAATGTCGCCCCGGTGCGATTGACCGGGTAGCCTTCCTGGCCCTTTCCTAGTGCGAGGTTCATCTGGGCCCGCTGGGTAACCAAGCGGCCAACTTTGCGCATCCCAGCGCGGATCGCCTTCTTGTCGAAAGCATCACGCTGGAATTCGTCGAAGCCCTCGAAGTGCAAGTAGCCATCAACTGAAGCCGAGTTAGACATAGATGTTGCCTCCTGCCTGAGCCTCGCCCAGCTCCTCCACCTGCAGCAGCGTAAAGCGATGGCTGCCATTCATATCGGCACTGCGCTTGACCCGGTAGAGAGTGCTGCCGTGCACCACCTCATGGTCACTGGTGACCCCCTTCAGGAACCGCAGAGTTATCCAGTGGGTGAATTTATTGTCGGTCTGGATGCCATCGACATACACACCCGTTCCCGCCGGAACGATCATCGCCCAGCGCCATTTGCTTTCAGAGAAAACAGAGTCGAGTCCAATATTGTCAGCGGGCAAATCCGACCGGCGACGGACTCGCACGCGCCGATTCAGCTCGCCCGCCCCGGGTTCGCGTAAGGCCATATCAGATCCTCGGCGGAACGGTGATACCCGCCAACAAGGTCAACAGGTAGCGGTCTGGCAGCTCGTTGAGGGTTTGCCCAAGCACCAACAGCTCCCGGTGCCTGTATGCCCAGGCGGCGGCCAGAAGTAGATAGTGCCGCACAGAGGGGTGGTCCTCGATCTCGATGCCCGCCTGATAGGTGACCATCAATCCCTGAGGGCAGCTACCCACCACATCCCGCCACGGCAGGCCCTGCTGGGTGTAAACAAACGACTCCTTACCACCGTTGACCAGGTACGCCGCAGCAGGATCAAGCAACGCCGCCCCCGCCGTGGCACCAAGGGCAATACTCTGCAACTCGAAAGCCTGGCCCTTGGTGGCAGCAAAAGCACTGCCTGCAGGGACTTTCGGCAGATGTTCACGATACTGCCCCTTGCGGATCGCTGCACCGGTTGCCTCCTCTGCCAGCCCACGGGCCGCTGGAATAACAATTCGTTCGATCAGATCACGCTCGGCGGTGTCATCGTCGTCGGGATCCAGCCGGCACTGAGCGACCACATCGTCATACGTCAGCGGCTCCGGCCCGGTGTAGCTGATCAGCAGGGCCATGACTAGGGCTTCTCATCGTCGGCAGACTCATCCTTTTCAGGATCAGCATCGCCAGCGTTGTCAGCCCCGCCTGCCCCCTCAGTACCAGACTCTGTACCGGGGGCTGCTGAGTCAGGAGCGCCTTCAAGCTTGTCCTTGGTCTGAGGCTTGGACTTCGACGGGGCTTTGGCCCGAGTAGAAGACTTGCCACTGGCGGAGGGCGACCGACCCTCCGCGCCGGCATATTCCTCTGCAAAACCGCCCTGAATCAGCCCCTCGGCAGTCTCTTCATTAAAACCGGCAATTTCGCCTGGGGCGTAGCCGCGCCAAGCCTTGATGAACAACACGATGATTAATGCTGCAACGGACATGAGCTGAACCTCTAATCGGGAAAAGGGTTGGCCCGGCACGCCGGGCCGAGAGGGTTAAAGGGTGCTGCCCCATTTGACCTTGGTCATGACCGCCACCGACTCGACATGGCGCGGGCCGAAGTCGTGCTTGGCAATCACACGCACCAGGGTCTGGTCCCGCTGGAAAGCGCTCACCAGGTTGCCGCCGGCATCCTTGTAGGTAGCCTCCTTGCTGAAGTCGATGACCATCGCGTCATCCTCACCAATGAAGCAGTCGGCGAAGTCAGCAAAATGGATTTCCGACTCATCACCGCCAGCCCCCAGGTTGATCGGCACTTGAGTGGTGGTCGCTACCGGGAAGCCCTTGAGCTTGCCTTCTTCCAGCTCCGGATAGGCTTTTGCGCCCTTACCGTCGTCACCAACACGCAGCGCCGACAGCCAGCGCTTGGTGCGAGGCGCCATCACAAACCCCGGCGCCAGCATGTTGGAGTTGGCGTTTTCCAGCCGCAGGATCAGGGCAGAAAGCGCCAGCTCGACCGCAGCGAGGGTCTGATCAGTGGGTGCATCAAACACGTTGAAAGCAGGCGCCCAGAACCGCAGCCCTTTGGGCAGGTTGCCGGTGCCAGCACCTCGCAGGAAAGAGAGGTCCTCCGCCAGGCCCACGGCGCTGGTCAGGTCGTTCACCACCAGGCGATCCACATTCGGGTTTACGCCCGAGTAGCTCAACAGGTCGTTGCTGATGGGCACCAACGCAGCCAGCTTTTTCGCCGACAGCTTGAGGTCATCGAACTGCATGCCGGTGGCAGGCATGTCCTCTTCACTGCCGATATAGCCGACGATTGCGCCGCCCTTGATGCGTGGAATAGTCAGGCTGCCGTTCTGCAGCGGCAGCGAAACCGCACCCATGTTGCGCACCACCGACTTCGGCCGCAGCAGTTCGATCACCTCGCTGGAGAAGCCCTGCGGCACCAGTACACCGCCAGCCCCCGGAGTCACAGTGCTGAGGGCCATTGCGATTTCGGGGTTCATCCCGGAGTCATGAGCCATCTTGGCAGCGGCGTGCTGATCGCCCCGAGTGGCGGCCAGTACCCGCACCATTTGCGCCATGTTGGCCCCCGGGACAGGCTTGACTGCATAAGGGCCTGCAACACGGGGCGGGCCGTTGATGCCTTGAGCACCCTCCTCGACCGGTGTCGCACTGGCCGCGGCGGCACGTTCGGCCGACTCGGCGCGAGCGATCTTGTCGCCCAGGGCATTGAATTCGGCCCCGAGCTGAGTGAACTGAGCGAGCTGCTCGACAGACAGCGAACCACCGTCGGCTTCGATCTTGGCCAGCGCCTGAATCTCGCCGTTGAGCCGGGCGCGTTCGCTACGCAGTTGTGTGACTAAAGACATGCTGTTGCCTCCTGGGCAATAAAAAACCGCCGATTGGCGGTTGGGTATCACTGCCGCGAACGCGGTCAGAGTGAGTGAGACTCAAGCCTGGGCTTGGATTGCAAAGGCCGCGGCCTGTACGGCGATGCGTTGCCACGCTTGGGCGACGGGCGAGCGCTGGGCACGGCTGAGCGCAACCGCACGGGCGATGCCATCCACCGCCATCTGCGGCGACTCCAGCCGGTCCGCAAGCCCGACCTCGACAGCGGCCTGCCCCCAGTAACAAGCGGCCTCTGTGGCAATGACCTGGGCCACGTCGAGGTTGCGGTACTGGGCAACCGCCCCCGTAAACAGCTGATAGTTTTCCTGCACCACGGCATTGAGAAACGCCAACGACTGCTCGCTCAGCGGCTCGTTGGGGTTCAGATCGTTCTTGTGGGCGCCGGCGTAGACCGTGGTGACTTTCACCCCAGCCCCTTCAAGCATTCGGGAGCGGTCCATGTGGCTGGCAATCACGCCAATCGAACCCACCCCCGAGGTCTGGCTTACCACCACTTCGGTGCAAGCCGCAGCAATGAAATAGGCCGCCGAGTACGCCGAGAAGTTGACCAGGCCCGTGATGGGTTTGATCAGGCTCGCGGCGCGGATATCAGCGGCCAGCTCGAAACAGCCCACCGCACTGCCGCCAGGGCTGTCGATGTCCAGCACGATGCGCTCGACCATGGGGTCGGCAACGGCTTGTTTGATGGAGGCGCGCAGTCCCTCGTAGCTGGTCATGGTTTCGCATACGTTCAGGTGATTGGCGCGACTGACCAAAAAGCCGTGAACCGGAATCACCTCAACGCCGGTCTGAGCAACGGCTGAACGCCGCTGCTCTTCAAGCCGTTCGGCAGGACTCGGGGCGTCGTCGTCATCGTAGAAACCCAGCTTCGGGCGCGGATCTGCTCCAGCACCGGACAGGTTGAGGTTGACGATATTCAGGCTCATGGTTTGGTTGGCCCAGCGGACAGCCAGATCGAGCATGTCCGGGGTAATCAACAGCGGCTGATTGAACAGCAGACTGGCGGCGCGCAGATGTTGTTTCATGCGGCAAGCATCCTCACTATGTCGTCGCGCTGCTGTTCAAGCTGGGCACGGACGTCGGGGTTGTGCAGATTCGGCAGCCCGTGGGCCACGTCGGTCATGTTGAGTGGTTGCAGGTAGCTGTCACCGTTGGCCACTGGCGGCATGTTTTCCAGGCGGCGAATGTCGTTGATCGACAGCCAGCCCCACTGGCGCCCCACCGCGTAGGAGTCGTAGCGACTCTTCTGGTCACCGCGCAGCAGGCCGGACAGGTTGTGTTCAATGAAGTATTCGCGGCGCTCGGCCGGCAGCAGGAAGTCGCGCATCATCGCTTCCTCATGCCGCTTGACCCAGGGCAGCAAAGCGAAGATCACATACTGGATCAGCAACTGCTCCAGGCTGTTGTAGCTGGCCTTCTCCAGGTCGTTGATCATGTGCGGGGGGATTTTGTAGATCCGCGCCAAGTCGGTGCCTGTCACCTTGAGGATGCCCAGCAGCTCGGCATCAACGTTGTTCATGGACACCGGTTTGAAGGTCATCCCCTCCTGAAGCATCGCGACCTTTTTGGCGTTGTCGATGCCAGAGAACTTGCTCCCCCACTGATCAAGAATGTGATCAATTGCAGCCTGACTCTTGATCGCCACGGCCTCCTTGGGCCGCTCGATCACACCACTGACAGCCGTGCCGTTGGCGAAGGATTTACCGGCGTACTGCCGCACTGCCTGGGCCAGCCCCACAGCATCGGCATGCAGCTCAATCGGCGACATGCCCGTGTAGTGATTTTTGGTGTGCCAGCGAACATGGTGAATCAGCCGCATGGGCACCGGGTCCTGCGCCCCGATCCGGTAATACGGCATCAAGTCAGCCCCTTTCAGCACGCTGACCTTATCGTTGTGCAGGGGGTAGAGCCCCTTCACCGATCCGTCGTCGTGCCGGTCGATGAAGCTATAGGCATTGCCCCGCAAACCCACCGCAAGCTGGCTGCACTCCCGGTATTCATAAGGCGTTTGCCAGGGATTGGGCTGGTAGCGCAGCACGTCATACAGCGGATGATTCAAGGCGGCTTCACGCTTGCCCTCCCCCATGCGCCGGTACATCTCCAGCGGCAGCTGCGCCACACTCTCGGCCAACAGCGTGACGCAGTTCTGCAGGACGGTAATCGCCAGCGCGCTCTCCGCGGTGACCTTCACCCCCGCCGAAGACCGGACAGAGCCAATGAGGCTGCTCCACAATCCGGCACCGTCATTGACAGTAAGCCCGTCACGGGGCCCCAGTAGATTGCTGAAGAACATGATCAGCCACCTCCGGGGGATTGTTTGTTGTGTAAGGCCGCAGCGGCCTTATCAGCGATGTAGGCCCAGAACAGCAGGCAGAGCCCGGCCGCGATGAACGCCGCCGGTATGTGGATCAACGCGATACCGGCAATGAGCAGGCCAAAGCCCAGCACGCCAGCGAGCCACGCGGCCCATGCGATAAGAGTCAAATGCTTACTCCTTCGTCGTAGATGGATTTACCCGAGGAAGCCACAGGGACCGACCCACTGATGCCCGTCGCCATGATGCTGGCGACAATGCCGTCAATACGCCCGATGGCCTTGGACTTGTCCGCCTTGCGGTTGTTGGCCGGGTCGGCGGTGATGACCGCGTTGCTCGCGCACCAGGTCATGACCGGGTTGTCGTCGTGCCGGAGTGGCTCAACCAGATCGGCCACCGTGGCATCGCTGATCAACTCGGCGTCTTCGGCGTCCGGATCAAGCACAGGTGGCGCACGCTCGATGTTGCCCAGCAGACGCCGCTCGAACTCGTCCACCGCGGGGCCCATGTCCTTGTAGCCCTGACCAAAGGGCGCGATCTCCGGCAAGCAAATGTCGTGTTCATCCATAAGTTGCTGGAGATCCTCGATACGCCAGCGGTCATAGGCGATCTTGCGCACGTCGAAGTAGCCGCAGATGGTCTGCAACCGCCGCAGCACAAACAGCTTGCTGATGGCCTTGCCCGGCGTGGTTTCCAGCTCCTTGGCCTTGATCCAGGCCAGGTACGGCACCTTGTCGCGCTTCTCGCGATCAGCCAGCTGGAAATCTGGTATCCAGAAATACGGCAGCAACCGCCAGTGCGGATCCTCGTACGTGGGGAAGAACAGCAGCACAAAAGCCGTCAGGTCCGTGGTACTGGACAGGTCAAGTCCGCCCACACAAGGGCGGTTACGCAACACCGACATCCGCACCCGCTGCGCGGCCTGACTCCAGACGTCCCACGAGATCCACGGCGCAGAGGCTTGGGTCCACTCGCAGAAATTGAGCCGCCGGACCACCGCCTCTTTCGACGGCATACCGCGGGCTTCGGCGACCTGTTCACGCAAGTACTTGCGACCCGGGATGCCATCGACCTGACCGTCTAGGGCAAACTCCAGGCTTGGGTTCACCTTGGGCCAACAGCTTTCGTCCTTGAACGGATCGTCGCCCTTGTCCAGGCTGCAGATGAAGGCGAAGACACTGTCGTTGTCTTCCTTGCCCGCACAGATCCGCGAGCCCAGTTCGTGGTGCTCCCAGCAAACGCTGGTCTTGTCCGAGCCACTGTTGGTGATCATCACGATCAGCGCCTGTTTCCGGTGCTTTGTACCAGCGCGCAGCATGTTGATGACCGTCGCGGTCTTGTGCTCATGCACCTCATCCAGCAACCCGATGTGTGGACGCGGGCCGGACTGGCCATCGTCGGCACTGATCGGTTTGAAGAACGAACCCGCGTTCGGGTAGTACAGGTTCCAGACCTTGTCCCCGGTACCCGAACGATGCAGCCGAGCGTTGAGGTGCGGCGACATGTCGACCATCGACACCGCATCACGGAACAGGACCATGGCCTGATCCTTTTTCGTGGCTGCAGCGTAGATCTCAGCCCGAGCCTCGCCGTCCGCAACCAAGCCATACAGGCCGATGCCCGCCGCCAGGGGCGACTTGCCACTGCCTTTGGCCGTCTCAATGTAGGCAATCCGAAAGCGCCGGTAACCGTCCTGAGTCTTCCAACCAAACAGACTGCCAACGATGAAGGCTTGCCACGGGGCCAGGATGAAGGGCAGCCCTTCATACTCGCCGCCGTTGAGGCAGAGGACATCCTCAAAAAAGCCGATGGCCCGATTGGCTGACTTCAAGTCGAAGACCAGGCCACGCTTGTGCCCGCTACGCAGATCGCGCATGTGCCGGCGACAGGCATTGCGAACATCGGGGCCGGCAACTATTTGCTTGGCAATGACCGCCCGAGCGAACTCGGTGGCACGGTCCAGATCAGCTGAAGTACTTGCTGGCGGCGTCTTTTGGCTCATTAGGGAACAGCTCACCTTGTGGCGCCGTGACTTTCAGATTGCGACGCGCCATAGGCGAGAATCCGAATTGCGCCCCGGCAGCGTTGGCACGTTTCTCGGCGTCATTCGCCAACTGGCGCCAGATGGATATCTGCTTGGCCCCAGTGGCGAACGTTTGGATGTCGCCCTGCTCCAGGCCGGCGTGCTGGGCATTGACCTCTGCAATCCGGCGGCGAAAGCCCTGCCAGTCGGCGACGGCTTCGCAGTAGCTGGCGAGCGCCATCATGTCGAGCTTGGTCACCAGCCCCAGGACCAGCAGGTCTGGAACCAGGCGTTCCCACTCGGCGACCGCACCATCGGAAAGGCAGTCGGGCATCGGCGGGGCCTGAACCGGAATCGCCGTGGATGTCAGGTCATCCATCAAGGCGCTGAAATTCTTCTTGCTCTTGTTGCCGTCCAACAAATGCAGCACTGTCGGCTTGGCCGTCCGACCTGAATTGCCGTTTCCAGCCATGTGAACCTCCTTGAAAATCGAGCCTTAACCCCCTGACCTTTTCATACCCCCCCTTGCCATTTTTCCCGGCGTTGCACAGAGAGAGGGGCGAACGGTCTAGAACGTTTTCGGGAAAGGATTTTTTTGCCCCCCCTCCCCGAAAATGGTCATTTTTTGCACAGTTTTGGTGCGCACTCACCGATTCCAATGATGGCCCGGATCCAGGGGCTTTCCGCCCTGATCGCAACCAACCTCGCGCCCGGATTTCTCCAGTCGCTGCTTGTAGGAGTTGTGGCAAGGGATGCAGAGCGACTGCCAGTTGTTGCGATCCCAGAACAGGGTCATGTCACCGCGGTGAGGAACGATGTGGTCAACCACACCGGCCACCTCGACGATGCCGCGCCGCTCGCAATTGCGACACAGCGGATGCTTGCGCAGAAAACCTTCGCGCGCTTGCTGCCACCGGTAGTTGTAGGGGCTGATGACCTTCGCTGGCATTGCAGGTGCGGGCATCAGTTCGTCCTCCTTTACCAACTCAAGCCCGAAAGCCGCGGTTATGCCCCCCCTCGACGTTCAGACCGCTCCATCGCCGGAGGGCGGTTGCGAAACTCCAATCCGTCTGGCCGCCCACCGCTCGTATAGGCCAATGGCGACATCGGCACCGGCCATCGCCGTCAGGCACCCGAAGGCGCCCGCCGTCTAGATCGAAACCCCGGCGCCGATCAGCAGCATCAGTGCATCCATCTCCCAGACGATACAGGCGCCAGATCGCAGCGCCAGGCGCCGCAACAGCATCCAACCCCGGGTGCCGTCCTTGTCTGCCCGCCAAATCTTTCTGGACATGCCACCGACCAGAGCAAGAACTATCACCAACCACAGCAACATTTCTATTAGCGCTTGTTGATCATTTGTCATGCTGTGATTCAAGAATAAAAATAACGTCCCGAAAAAGAAAACCCCGCTCTAAGCGGGGTAGGTTTAACGAGCACAGGAAGGTTAAAGATAAAATGCACAGCGCCGGGTTTGGTTTTGCAAATGAGCCTAAGCGGTTCTCAGACATCGTGGGTACTTTTTTACGTGACTCTACCTAGTCCGAAATCACCATTTTCAGCACAATACAATATAACCATAACCTTGCCACAAAAAAACCATAACGCGAGAGCGTCATCCGGACCATTAGAAGAAAACTGCATCCTCTATTCGCTTGGCTATTTTTCTTGATGCTCAGCGCTAGCATCTCCACCCGAAGCTTTCTCCGCCATAGGTTCAGAGCCCTGTAATTTCCTTGGTTGCTCCAACATCATTAGACGCATAAAAGACAGAACTGCCTGACCTTGTTCTGTTAGCGTCCAATACTCGTCTTTATCCGCAACTGGTTTCTTTTTTGCTGATGGTTTAACTAAACCAAGAGTTGCAAAATCTGCCATCCACTCTTTGACACTATTAGAGGGAACAGGATAATCACGCCGAAACTCTGAAGAATTTAACCCACATATAATTTGAGCAGCGTAACGTGATATCGCAGCCACCGAATTTTCCACTAGCATCCCGGGGCCTAACTCTCTAAACAGCTCTAACAAGTTAGTTGACTTCACTTCCTCCCAAGTATCACTTTTTTTCTTCCATACCCAAATTTCCCTACTATTAGCCTGAAGTGTTCTTAGAATTCCCCTGACTTCTTCTGCCTTCTCTGATTTTTCATTATGGGCTTTGGCTGCACTACGAAGTTGAGCGTTTTCAGCACTCAACCGAGCCAGCTCACTAGTTAACTTGCTGTCGGAGTACTGTGATGCACGGATCCAACCCTCTCGAGGATATGCAACAAAAGCTTTCATCAACGCAATCGAGCACTTTCCATAAAGATCATCGTTATTTTTCCAGAAAGAAACAGGTCTCTGCTTCACTTTATCTCTGAATAGATTTAATGCTGCAACTTGATTGGGTTCAGTGTCAGTGAGGTTAGAAGGCCAAGGAGTTGAAGAGTCCAAAATAAACCCGAGACAGGGAACCCCCTTCGAGCGTGCATAGTCAAACTCTTTCTCAGTGTAACTAATATTATCATCGGTAACCGAGCCATAGCGATTCGCCATTATAAGAATATAATAATCGCTCTGATCAATCTGACGCTGGATGATGTTCCATTGCTCTTCGTCCGCAGCACTGAACATTTCCATGCCCACAGGAATATGCCCCATTTCCAAGACAGCCTTAATTACAAGATCTCGCGGCTCCTTTAAGTCAACATAGGTTGAGCTAACGAATATCTGAAATTTACTGCTCATTTTACTCTTCCCTGATCTATTTTTTCAAAACTAACAAAATGAAATCAGTGCGTCCAGCCCTAACACGTACAAGCTTTAGATTCGTATCGAGCTTACTCGGCACACGCTAATTTCTACCAAACTAGGGAATGTCGTGTGCCTAAGGAAGATCAAAATTACCCATTGCTTCAGCTCAGCTATCACACCTTTTTCCGTTAAGTCGCTGTTGGACACCCAAGCCACGGTTATAGATATCGGTGACTCTTAGGCTGCATCATCGCCGGAGTGCGACTGCAAAATCCCAATCCGCCGCGCCGCCCAACGCTCGTACAGGCCAATCGCGACATCGGCTCCGGCCATCGCCGTCAGGCACCCGAATGCTCCCGCCGTCCAAACCGAAACACCAGCGCCGATCAGCAGCATCATCGCGGCCATGCCGCAGACAATGCAGGCACCAGAACGCAGCGCCAGACGCCGAAGCAGCACCCAACCCCGAGCCCCATCCTTGTCTGCCCGCCACATTTCGCCGGATACACCTCCGACCAGGGCCAGGACGATTACCAACCAGATCGGCATTTCTGCCAACGCTTGCTGCTCGTTTGTCATAACGGGTCTCAAATGAGGGAGCGCGGCGAACGCCGGAAAAAGAAAACCCCCGCCAGAGTGACGGGGTTTTCAGTGTCCTGGCCAAGGCCAGGGCGAGGTGCACAGCACGTGCTCAGGTGAAGCGCCAAGGCGCAAATTGCATATCGTGGGGACTTTTTACCCCTCTCCGGAAAAACCGAAAAGGGGTCATTTTCGGTTGTTCAATTCCACGCAACTTTGGCGCAACTTTGGCTCACCTTTGAGGTAAACCACCCCGACGAACGGTCAGCAGGCTTGCCGGCGTTTCACCGTCGAAACCCGGGTCAGATCCGTTTCAGCATGCCCACTGCAGCGAGTGATACCGCGTGTCTTAGCGCTGCGCACCGTGAGAATGAGCTGCACCTGCTGATGCAGCCGATGAACCCAATTTCGGTAGGTCCGGTCAGCATCCTCAGACAGCCCCAGCAGCGCCAACTGGGCGCGAACAGTCAGGGGTCTTTCAGGCAAGTAACGGTTGTAGGCCAGCTTTGCCAACTGGGCACCCTTCTCTGATTGGCGCTCAAGTTGTGCAAGCGCTGCTGCAACTTCACAGGCAATGTGATCCATACCAGCACCACCACCCGGCAAGCGAGGCCCCGGCGTGCCACGTGGAGCGCTGCCGCCCCACTCCATGATCGTCGCCATTGGGCTGCCCAGCCCGCCGCCTTCACCAACCTGGCAGCACTGTTGGCCCCAATGCTTCATCAACTCCTCGATTTCTTGAATCATTGCCGCATACCCAACTCGACACGAACTTCATCAGCTCGTTGCTGTGCCCTTTGTGCCAATGGCTGCAACTGTCGGAGCGCTTCCAGGTAATCAGGCAGACTGTCTTCGATCAAAATCAAGTCAACACCGTCATCCGATGTGCTGACAACAAACACCCAGTGGATAGCAGGCATCCAGCTCTGGATTTTCTGCTGGCTCGATTCAAATGCCAGCCGACGGTAGACGTCGTACCCCCCTGCAACTTCATCATGCAGGACGAACCGAAACCCTCCGAACAGCTCCCCGAAACTATTCCAATGAGCGATTCGAGCCTTAAGCAGCTCTTCAATGCCATCGGCAATCTTGGAAAAAACACCCTGCTTGATTGTGTAAATCGCCATTTGCTTAATTCCTACTGAATTTTTTACTGTCGGGTTTATTGTCGGAATACTGTCGGAATACTTTTAATCAATAAAAACAGTTAGTTAGGTATAGATTCCGACAATCCGACAGGCATTTAGCGAGTTTCTCGCCTGTGTATACGAGCACATGAGCAATCCTAAAAAGTCTGTCGGATTGTCGGAATGCCAATACCTATTGGGCATAACCCGTGTTTTTTGATTGTCGGAATGTTGTCGGAATGTCGGAATCAGAATTCCCCCGGCATAGGCAGTGATCGCCTGTCGAAAGCTGTCGCAAACTTCCGGCATTCAAGCCCAGCCTTACCTGCCCAATCGCGCCCCAAGGTCTGTTTTTCCGCAAGTAACGCGGGCGTCACGTAGATTCGCGTCGTCTTGAAGTCATCACTCTTAGTCGGATAACGAATGTCCGGCCGAGCTTGCTTCAAGTCCCGCACAGCCTCCTGGGTGAAGTCACGTTGTCGTCGCTTGAACTCATTGGCCCCATCACACCATTTGCAGAACGCCCGCCAGAGGTCCTCTTGGGTAACAGCGGCGGTCACAGGGAACTCAGTCTCGCCAGCCAGCCATCGCCGCACGAAGTAGCGCGGCGCCGGCAAACTGCCATCGATCAAGCCCTGCTTCTCCTCGTTCAAGGGGGGCTTGGAGTGTGGACCGAAACCAGTCAAGTCCAGGCTCATCAGGTAGTGGTAAAACGCCTCAATGCCGCCGTTATCAATCTCATTCACCAAGGCTATGAAGTAGTCCGGCGGCGGCACTCGATCAACATAAAGCACCAGGTAGCGCCGATCCCCGTCATCCAGTGCCAGAGGCACCGTCGAGTTGGACAGGAACACGAAATTGAGGTGGTTGCGCTCCTCCCTGACCGGCATGTTCTTCTCGTTGATCTGTAACGTCTCGCCCGTCACAAGGTGCTTGAGCACGCCCTTGTAGTGACGCATTTCCTCGCGGCTGACAACCTCCTCGGCCAGGGCAAACAGCTTGCGGCTCTGCCAGCCTGTGAACTGGCTTTCCAACTGGGCCTGACCGATGGTGGTACCGTAGTCGCCGTAGATTCGACGCAGAACCTTTTCCCACAGCAAGCTCTTACCTGGGCCCTCGGCACCGAACATCACCACGGCGGTCGCCATTTTTGTCCCCGGGTGCTGGAGCGGATAAGCAATCCACTTCAACAGGAATAGGTATTCGTCAGTCCGGTTGTTGCAGAGCAGCCCCAAGTGCTTGCGAATCAGCAAACACCCATCCGCCCCCCGAGGATCGGGTTTTGCGTGAAAGCCGTCGTAAAGGTTCAACATCAGCGGCCCGCATTGCTCGGTGGGATCGAATACGACGTCTTGAGCCATGCGCCGATGCTCGCTTTCCTGCCACCACTTGTAGCGCGTCCGCCCAACGGCCTCACGGATAGCCGACAGCTTGATCATCCGCGAGCGTGCGCAATCCCACGCCACGTCCATTCCATAGATCACTACGAAGTCACGAAGCAGCTCCTGCTCACTGATGCGGAACCCTCCCCCCTCCCCGGGGGTGTGAGTAAGCGCTTTTTCGCCTGGTACTTCGCACTCAGAAGAAGGGGCGCGGGGAAGAAGCTCGGGGGACGTTGCGTAAATATCACCAGAGTCATCGGGAGGTTGTGCGGATGCTCCAGGCTTCAAAGACCCCAGCAACTGCTCACGTACTGCATCCAAACCAGACTTGCAGTGCAGGTCGTTCCAGTCGATTGCCATTTATGCCTGCTCCAATGAAATCGGAAAGGCCGCGAAGCCACCATTGGCCGAGGCAGCCGCTTCGGCCTTGGTCCTACCTGGATTGCCTTTCGCATCGGGATCATCGTCACCGGCCACCAGCAAACGAGCAGCGGGAAACTGGCTACGAAGCGCCCGAGCAACAGCAGGAAGGTTGCCCGAGTCGACAGCCATCGCCACGGGCCAGGCCAAAGCCATATGCACACTGGCAGACGTGGCGTATCCCTCAGCAAGCGCGATATCTAGCGGGTCATCGACAGGACCAAGAACATGGAAGCATCCAGACTTACGCCCGTACTTGGGAAACAGCTTGGTGCCCTGTGCGTTGATCGCCTGCAAGCTCCAGAGCTTTCCTGAAGCATCCCGTAATGGCACAGCAACTGTGCCCGGCTTGAATACAAGGAAGCTCAGCGAGTCTGGTCGAGGCTTGGGCAAGCTATTGAAGAACTGCATGGCGTTGCTGCCCGACCAGATGTGGCAGCGCTTGTTGTGATCGTCAATCGACAGAATCACGGTGTTTTTGAAAAAGCCGATACCGAACGCACCGACCTGTTTCCGATCCAGGTAAGGGCTGTGGCCTTCCGGCTGGCAATGTTCTGTCCAGATCTTCTGGCAGCAATCGGCGACAAGTGCCCGCATCTCCTCAAGCAAAGCCTCATCGGCTTCAACCTCGGCCTGGCGCTGCTTACGCCGCAACTCTGCTTCAGCCGCGAACCGCCGCCTTTCCTCAGCGGTCATTTCAGTCTTGTCAGGCCGCCAGCCAGCGTCGAGCGCCATCTTGATAACTGTGCCCATGCCAGTGCCGGCTTTCTTGAACGACTTCCACACCGATAAGGCGGCCTTGCCGTCGTATGTCTTGCTGCTCTGGCTCCAAATGTTCCAGGGCCCGTAACCCTCCTGCCCGAACTCTGACTTCAAACCCATTCCAACCTCGACCCACGTGTCACGCTGGTCAGGGCTGATGTACTGCAGAAGGGCTGGAAGGTCGCAGAGTTGAAGCGGGATTTTATCGCCGCTCATCGCCGCGCCTCCCGCAACTCTTGGCAACTAACGCAGGTCTGGCAACCCCGGACCATCTGCTGGCGAAGGGACGGGATCGGATCATCGCAGTCTTCACAGAACTCCGCGCTGGCGGCGGTTGTCGCTCGCCGCTGGCGGCGACTCAACGCCACTTGAAGGAGGTACTCGGCCTGATCGTTGGCCCGGTCGATGTCATCAGCCACGATCGCGTCCCTCCATGGCCTGGCGTGCGCCCGCCATGATCCCAAGCACTGCCCGGATCACATCGACGCCATGCTTATCCAGGGTCGCCACTTCGTGCGGCTCCCAGATGCTGTCAGCAGCCCCAGCGTGCATGCTTGAAACGAACTCGCCGGTTTCCGCAAGCAACTTGCCGACGGCCTTGAGCGCCTCACCTGTAGCAGGCACCGGAATCGGCTTGTACCAAACCACCCCAGCCGGACGCATCAGCGCGTCGAGCAGTGGCGGGTACTGAGTGAGCCTAATGACCTCTTCCAGGTCATCAGGGGTCAGCCAGCGGCGCTCCTCATCGAATTTCAGCTTCTTCTGTAACTCGTCGTACTCCATGACCATGTCATGGGCTAGCGAGGTGATTCCGCCGTGATAATCGCGCCCGGCACGATAAAGTGCCTTGCGCAGAGAAAGGACCGGACCCGCGTCCGGCAACAGATCTGTGCGACTCATAACCGTAAATGCCCCTGTTACGGTGTAGCCAGACGTTAGGGCACGCCCTATCATCCAACCCACGACCGGTGTGCTGTGCGAATCGTGCTGTGCAGCACGGCTCATCGTTCCAGTCGATCCGGGTCATTCTTGTGGTGAGAGGCCCCGGACCGACGCATAAGCGGCGACTTGCATGTACTTCGTGTAAGTCACAGCTGCCGGCCTGGTGTTTCTTTGGTGAGAGGTTCCAGGCCGGTGTTTCAAGTGGCGGTATTCATGTGCTGGTGCTGTCACTGCTGGGCCGGGGATTCTTGTGGTGAGAGGCCCCGGACCAGCACCCTTTATGCCGCAGCCCTTGAGCCGCGCAAGTACGCCCAATCAATATCCGGGCGAAGCTCCTCACAGGTGACTGCGCCCTGTGTCTCTCGCTCTATGTTCACAGCAAGACCACCATTTGCTCGCCGATTGCGATAGGCGACTTGCTTAAGCTGACCCGCCGTGGTCTGGCAACGACTGGCCAAGCTATCCAACTCTGCTTTCTCGAGACCTTTTATGTATGAATGCAAGCTCATAGGCACCTCCGTTTCGCAAAAGACTAGCAGCCGCTAACGGCATTAACAATAGCTGCGCGCAATTTACAAAACGCTAAACGAATTTAAGATGCTTGGATGAATATCAGCCAGCTACGAATTGACGCTCTGCGAAAGCTTATTGGCGACCTGAAAACCAAAGAGTTTGCAGACCGCTATAACCTCGACGCGTCCTACATCTCCCAGCTTTTGAATGGTCATCGCCCATTGGGTGATAAAGCAGCCAAAAATCTTGAAGAAAAGATTGGCCTGCCTGGTGGAACACTCTTGATGCCCGCGCACTCAGCCCAGGACGGCATGGCGCTTGGCATTGAGCCAGGTCCTAATTTAACAACACGTTTCCGGCGGGCGCCCATTCAAGGACAAGCCCAAGTGAAACCGGACGGATCGTGGGATGAGCTGACACCAACGGGTGGCTGGGTCGATGTACCTACTTCGGACCCAAGTGTTTACTCAGTGCGCATCAAGGGCGATGCGCTGGCACCAGCCATCAGGAATGGTTGGATTGTGTGGTGCGATCCCCGCCACGTCTTAGTACCTGGCGAATATGTGCTGGTATCAAAGACTAGCGGCGAGCACATGATTAAAGAGTTGCTGTATTCAAATGACGAAGAAGTCAGCCTGATGTCAGTTAACGACACCTATGGGAGGGTTACCATCCCACGAACGGAGATCGAGAAAATCCACTATGTCGGAGGCATCATGCCGCCGAGCCAGATTCAAGCCTGATCAAAGATCAGCCAACAAAAAACCGCTCTCAGAGCGGTTTTTTTTGCATTACGTAAAAATAATATAGCCACAGCTATTGTTAATACTGTTAGCCATTGCTAACTTTAGCTCGTACACCTCTCACCAAGAGTACGAGACATGCAAACTACTACACAGCACAGCTCGCCTATCCGCTGCCCGGTGTACCTCCACCCAGCAGCCTGTACTAGCCCCGAAGCCATCGACAAGATCCAGCGCCAGACCGGCCTGCTGGTGATCGCCACCACCCGCCGCACTGCCGCCGCCAAACCGGTAGAGCTCGGCCCGTTCGGGGGTGACGCAGCATGAAATCATTGCTGATTGGCCTTGCCGGCCCGGCTCGTTCGGGCAAATCCACTGCCGCCGACCACCTGGTGCGCAACCACCTGCTGGAGCACTACGCCTTCGCCGACCCGCTGCGCTCCGGGCTCATGGAGATCTTCAACCTCGACCCGGACGACTTCGAAGGCGAGCGCAAAGAGCAGACCTTGGCCTGGCTTGGCCGGTCCCCGCGTGAACTGATGCAGTCGATGGGCACAGAGTGGGCGCGCCAGATGGTGCATCCGGACGTGTGGGTGAGGATCGCCGAGCAGAACCTCAACTACCTACAAAACTCGCTGTCGAGCGTGGTTGGCTTCGTCGTCAGCGATGTCCGCTTCGAGAACGAAGCCGAGTTCATCCGCCAGCGAGGCGGCACGATCCTCCACATAAGCCGCCCCGATGCTCCCGCAGTGAACCCACACGCCAGCGAGGCTGGCATCCACGTCAAGCAGCCAGACCTGATCGTTCGCAATACCAGCGATCGAGAGCATTTGCGGTGCCTGATCGACGACTGCGTGCGGGTCATCCGGCGCCGCAACCTGGACAAGACCGCAGCCTGAGGACATGGCCATGAACCGCACCCTTGACGAAACAGCGGCGCTGCTGGGGCTCAAGCCCCGCGCCTTCCGCGCAAAGCTCCGGGAACTGCGTGTGCTGGCAAAGGACGGGACCCTGGCCAGCCACCACCGCGACCAGGGCCACCTGTACTCCGACCCGCGCTCTGTGCAGATCGGCAAGTCCGGCCAGTACAAGCACTACGCCGTGGTGATGGTCACCGAAAGCGGCGTGCAGTACCTGGCCAAGAAACTGGGCATCACCATCGCGAACAAGGAAGCCGCAGCATGAAGACCAACTACTTCAACGCCTACACCCAAGCACTCGGCGCCCTGGCTCTGATCCCGATCTACCTGACCAGCCCCGGCACCGTGAGCAAGGCCACCCTGATTGGCACCGCCAACGAGGCCACACTTGCGCTGGCGAGCATGCCCGCCTGTGCGGTCGAGCTGGCTGAGGTTTATCGGTGCGTCAGCAGCGTGATTCAACCCGGCCAGATTGCCTACGTCACCCCGACCAATGTCCCCGAGACGCCCTTCGGCGCCGTCGTGGCGGATGAGCGCGGGCTGATCTGCGCCGCCGCCCGAGGCGCCAGCAAAGAGGGGCTGGCGGAACTGATCCGCCTCAAGCTGCAGCCCGCCGAGGTGGGGGCCGGGGAGGTAAGCACATGAACGACACCCTCGACCAACTGCGGCGCCAGTTCGCCACGCCCTGCCCCACCCTGGCGGCGGTGCGGGAGCAGTATTTCGCGCACATCCGCACTGACCGGCATCTGCTCAGCGAAATCAAAAAGGGCCGGGTGAAGCTGATTGTGACTCGCCTTCACGGGTCTGCACGCGCCAAACCCGTGGTTTACCTGCACAACCTGGCCGCCTACCTCGACGCCCAAGCGGAGAAAGCCGCGGCCTGACAACGGTGGCCCCTGCCGTCCAGGGGCGAACATCCAGTGAGACACAGCACATGAAACCAACCGACACCGCCGAATTCATCGGCGAACTCAACGCCGGAGTATTCGCCAGCCAGATCGGCCACGCGCTTTCAGAAGTCGCTGCAGGCGTGGTTGACCACAGCAAGGTCGGCACCGTGACCATCACCTTCACGTTGAGCCAGATCGCATCCAGCCATCAGGTGACCGTCAATCACAAGCTGGCCTACAAGGTGCCAACCAAACGCGGTAGCCGCAGCGAGGACACCACCCTCGACACGCCGATGCATGTCAACGAAGGCGGGCGCCTGACCCTCTTCGCCGAGGCCCCGGGCCCTGGGCAGTTGTTCGACCGGAACGACGCACCGATTCACGCCAAGTCCTAAACCACCCTGCTCCAAACCTCTCACCACAAGGAACAGATCCAATGGAAGCCAAAGCAATTCAACTGCTCCAAGACACCGCCATCCTGGCCCACGCCAAGCGCCTGGACACCCACACCCCAACCCTGGTGCTGCCGTCCGACCAGAAGATACACAGCATCGAAAAGTTCCAGCCTCTGCGCAGCCGCTTTCGCGGCGAGCTGGTCACCCACTCGCTGCACGACTTCGGCAACTACGTGCAACACCACAGCACCGAAGCTCCAGCCGCCGGCTTCGTTGACGCAGAACAGATGCGCTGCACGGTGTACTTCAACCTCGGCGACGTCACCGCCCCTGGTCACGGCGACTTCACCGCAACGCTGAACCTGCGCAAGACCGCCGGGTTTCAGGCTCTGGAGCGTGCTGCCGCCACGACGTTTCCGCAGAAAGACCTGAGTGATTGGATCGAAGACTGGGCCCCTAACCTGACTTCCCTGGCCGCCGACGACTCCCCCATCGACTTGCGCAAAGCAGCGAGTGCCATTCGCTCGATCAGCATCGAGCAGGCCCGCAAGAGTGAGCACGTCGTGGGCGATCTGAGCGCATCGCGCTCCGCCATGGACCAGATCGAGGCCAAGTCGTCCGAAGGGCTGCCCGCTGAATTCCGCTTCACCGTCGAACCCTACGAAGGGCTCACGGCGAGAACCATCCGCTTGCGTGTGGCGGTACTGACCGGCGGCGACAAGCCGCTGCTCAAGCTGCGCTGGATCGGCGAGGAACAACTGCGCGAAGACCTGGCCCAGGAGTTTAAAGAAGTCGTCCAGGCCGATGTGGGCACCGCCGCAACGCTGACCATCGGCAGCTTCAAGCTGGCGTAACCACCTGCAACACCCCGCCGCCGTCCTCTCACCACGTTACACATCCGGCGGCGGGCTCTAACGAGGATCACAGCACATGCAAACTCAACACCTGATCATCATCGCAGCGGGCCAGCTGACTGGGCTGGCGTTACTTGTGTACTTCACCCGCCGAGCGTTCCTGCGCGCCTTGGCACGCGCCACAGCAGACGACCGCGACCGGATCTATGCCCTGAACAACGATCTGGCCCGAGCTGTCGAGGCCCGCGAGGAACTGAAAAAGCAACTCGCCGACCACAACACCCGCCAGCGTCAGCTCAAGGCGCAACCCTTCACCCTGGAAGACCACCAGACCCTGATCAGCATCGCCCAGGCCCTGGGTCTTGCTGCCTCGACGTACAAGGCAATCCCAGGGACTGCCCCCGTCCAGGCCAAAGCAGATGCCCTGGCCGCCCTAGCCCGCGCCCTGGCCTATCGAGTCTTCCACACCGTCACCGCCGCTACAGCGCACAACGGCGAATCGCTGGACACCCAACTCATTGAATGGCTCAACACCCACGGCGACCTCTGGGGCAGCCTTGAGAACAGCACCATCACCTTCCCGCATGAGGCAGACACCGAGGGCTATCCGCATGTACGCGAAGCACTTCGGGAAGCCTACGAGCTGCACCAGCAGCGCGAAGCCCGCGAGCTGGGCCAGGAGGACGCGGCATGACCTCCTTGAAGGCGCCTCCTTTCAACTTCAAGACTCAGTACTCCCTCGGACTGAACACTCAAGACGATGAGATCGTCGTTGACTTTTTCTGCGGTGGCGGGGGTGCCGGAACCGGCCTGGAGATGGGCCTGGGCCGCGCAGTGAACGTCGCGAAGAACCACAGCCCTGCAGCGATCAGCATGCACACCGTGAATCACCCGGGCGCAGTGCACTACACCACCGACGTGTTCGACGGTGATCCGGACACCGAATGCGGCGGCAAGGCCGTCGGCTGGTTCCACATGTCGCCGGACTGCACACACCACAGCCAGGCCGCCGGCGGCCAGCCACGCAAGCGCGAAATACGGAACCTTTCGTGGATCGGGTTGAAATGGGCCGGCAAGAAAAAGCCCCGGGTGATCAGCCTGGAGAACGTGAAACAGATCCTGCAGTGGGGCCCCCTGGTGGCCAAGCGTGACAAGGCGACCGGTCGAGTCGTCACCCTCAACCTGGTGCAGCACCCCACCAAGCCCAAGAGCAAAATCAACCGGGTTGCCGATGTTGGAGAGCACGTGCCGGTGTCGAATCAGTTCTTGGTGCCTGACCCGAAACGTCGCGGCACCACTTGGCGCCGTTTTGTACAACTGCTGGGAGGACTGGGCTATACCGTCGAATGGCGCGTACTCAGGGCCTGCGACTACGGCGCACCAACCAGCCGCGAGCGCTTGTTCATGATCGCACGCTGCGACGGCCAGCCCATCGTGTGGCCAGAGCCAACCCATGCCAAGAACCCGGCCAAGGGCCAGAAGAAGTGGCGCACCGCCGCCGAGTGCATTGACTGGACGATCCCGAGCAAAAGCATTTTCGGGAGGCCGACGCCGCTGGCAGATGCCACCCTGCGGCGAATCGCCAAGGGCATGAAGAAATTCGTCATTGATGCCGCTGACCCGTTCATCGTGCCTATTGCGAACTGGTCCGGCGACAGCGTGCAGTCAGCCCATGAACCGCTGCGGACCGTGACGTCCTGGCCCCGCGGCGGATCGTTCGCCATGGCCAGCCCGATCATCGCGCCAGCAACGCACCAGGGCAGCGACCGGATCAACGACCCGTCCGCCCCGCTACCGACTGTGACCTGCGCGAATCGAGGTGAGCTGACGCTGATCAGCCCAACCCTGATCCAAACCGGATACGGCGAGCGCACCGGCCAGGAACCCAGAGTGCCTGGCCTTGACCGGCCGCTGGGCACCGTTGTTGCCGGCGGCGTCAAGCACGCCATAGCCGGCGCTGTGCTGGTGGGTACTGGCGGCCCTGAGTACTCCGGCAAGCCGGCGCCAATTGACCAGCCTGCTGGCACCTTGATGACTCAGAACCACCGATCAGTGGTGACTGCGCTCATGGCCCAGATGAACGGCGGCTTCAACACCACGGCCGCCAAGAGCATTGAGGCCCCAATGACCACGGTGACCAACTCAGGTAGCCAGCAACAGCTGGTTACGGCGAGCCTGCTGCACCTGCGCGGCAACTGTGATGCGAAGGACTGTGCCGAACCACTGCACACCGTCAGCGCAGCTGGCACCCATCACGGCGTGGTCGAGTACACCCTATCGCCGGAACACGAAGAGGGAGCCTTGCGCGTCGCGGCATTCCTCATCAGTTACTACGGCACCGAGAACGTGAGCGCTGCCGGCGATCCAGCCCCGACGATCACCACCAAGGATCGCCTGGGCCTGGTCACCGTCACGATTAAGGGAACGCCGTATGTGATCGTCGATATCTGCCTGCGGATGCTGCAGCCCTCTGAGCTGTACAAGGCTCAGGGCTTCCCCTCTGACTACATCATCAGCCACGGCGCCGACGGCAAGCCATTCACCAAGACCCAACAAGTTCACATGTGCGGCAACAGTGTCAGCCCACCGCCAATGGCAGCCCTCGCCCGCGCAAATGACCCTTGGCGCCAAGCCGAGCAGTTTAAGGAGGCCGCATGAGCAAGCGCGATGATGTATTGGCATGCCAGAACGCCGTCGAGGAAGCGAATCTCGCACTTGCAACAGCCGTGAAAAAAGCGTGGCCGATAGGTTGCCTCGTGCGCGTGAGTGTCGGTCGCGGGAAAAGCGATATCGAGGTGATCGGTCACGGCAACCATTGGTCGCGTCCCGGGGAGCTGCGCAGGATCAACCACAAGACACAGAAAAATCGGTGGTTCCACTACTGCATGATCATCGAGGGGCACCAGCCATGAGAAGCAACATGGAAATTCAAAGCGAAACACTCGCCGAGGAAGAGCTGGCAGCCATCACTGGATACCAGATTCCATCAAAGCAACTGGACTGGCTCAATCAAAACGGGTGGAAGTTCGTCCTAACGGGGGCAAGACGCCCCGTGGTTGGGCGAGTCTATGCCCGAATGAAGCTGGCAGGAGTCAAGCCGTCCGCCGAAAACGTGGCCGCCGAAACCTGGTCACTTGATCTTTCGCGCGTGGGGTAAGGAATGCGCCCAAGAAAGGCAGAAAACAGAGACCTGCCGCCGCGGATGCTGCGGCGGGTTAGGACGCTCAAAGGCGGGAAGCAATGGGTGGGGTACTACTACGACGGGAGAGATGAATCAGGAAGGCGCAAAGAAATCCCCCTGGGCGGGGACCTGGACATTGCGAAAGCAGAATGGGCAAAACTTGATTGCAAGCCACTGCCGAAGAAAAACACCAGGCTTGGGCTGGTTTTCGATCGATACGAAGCAGAGATCATCCCGGCAAAAAAACCAAGAACTCAGCGCGACAACCTCCTCTCGCTTACCCAGCTAAGGAAGGCATTCAACGACGCCCCGATAGACGCCATAACGCCGCAAGTGATCGCCCAATACCGCGACAAGCGAACAGCGAAAGTCAGGGGGAACCGTGAGATATCACTCCTATCTCACATCTACAACATCGCGAGGGAATGGGGGATCACTGACAAGGAGAATCCGGCGGCCGGTGTACGCAAGAACAAAGAAACACCTCGAGACTTTTATGCCGACGCTTCGATCTGGAACGCCGTCTACGGCGTTGCTGTATCAGAGCTGAGGGACGCCATGGATCTTGCTTACCTTACCGGCCAGCGCCCGTCTGACGTGCTCTCGATGCGAGAAACGGACGTGGCAGGGGGATTTCTACGGGTTGCCCAGGGCAAAACATCGAAAAAGCTTCGAATCCGACTTGGGGTAGAAGAGGAAAGCAATGACCTGGGCAAGCTCATAGGCAGGCTTGTTGAGCAACGCAAAGCGCGAGCAGTGCGAAACCCCTACCTGGTTGTAACGGAGGACGGTCGCAAGGTCACTACAGCCATGTTGCGCCTGCGGTTTGATGATGCTCGCAACGTAGCGATCTCGAGGGCGCTCGAAGCAGAAGACGCTCACCTGGCGGCAAGCATCAGGCAGTTTCAGTTCAGAGATATCCGCCCGAAGGCTGCAAGCGAAATTGACGACCTTGGGCACGCGAGCCGCCTGCTTGGGCACACCGACAAGCGCATCACTGAAACGGTGTATCGCCGGGTCGGAGAGATCGTGAAACCCACTCGATGACAGCAAAATTCGTTTCCGCAACCCAGCCAGCCCCCCTTGCATTTAGCGGCTTACAAGGCCTAAATTTGAAGCAGCATGCGGAAACGAATAACCAATAACTCACTGATTTATATAGATTATTCTACAGACTTGAAAACCGCCGACTGTAACAGGTCCTAGAGTTCGAATCTCTACGCCTCCGCCAAATTTCAACGAAAAAGCCCTGATTTATCAGGGCTTTTTTGTGTCTGGCGTTCAGGCCTGTCTCCATTCCACTTAAAGCGTTCCATAACTATTATGGACGTGTTCCATAACTAACCCTCCTCCGACGTCCTGTCGAACAACTACCAATCCTCTATACCTACATCTCGTCGGCTCAAATCGCAGCGCCGCAAAACCTCGATTACTGTATGCGCATACAGTATTGGATTCGAGGTAGCACCGTGCACGCCGAAGACACAGATACAGCCGATTGGCTGGCCCTGGAAACCTGCAGGCAACACATCCTGCTGCTTGAGAACGAGGTCGCCGAGCTGAACCTGCAGCTGCGCGCAGCCGATGTACTTTCGGCTTGCCCTAAAATGAGATTGTTCTACAATTCCTTGGCCGGGCCAAAGTCCCCCCTACCGGCTTAAGCCCGCTTCGGCGGGCTCTTTCATTTCCCTGCCTGCTCCTGCTCAATTGTGGCGACCAGCCAGTCTCCGGCCTGCTGAATCTGGCTATGCCACTCCTTACGGTCAACGAGCCCAAGGCGCAACATTTCGTTAGCGGCGCAAATCAGGTCACAGTAGTACTCATCAAGACACCTGTCGGGACCAATTTCTGCAACAAGCAGATCTTGCCAATCAGCCAAAGTCATATTCTTCATGACCTCTACCCCATAGAAAAAAGGCACCTTTTTCTACGGTATAGCAATTTTTTGCAGCGCTGCATTACTGGCAAGCCGCTACTGCGGCAACCAGCACTCGCTCATATCCGATCCGCTGCCTACGCTCTGCCAGCAGCGCCCGCACCTTCAGCTCTAGGCTGTCGGTCTTCTTTAGGCTGTACGTGGCCCAGGCCGGCACCGGCACCACTGGCGCCCTACACGGCACTTGCACAGGCACCTCCACCCGCACAGTACGCACTTCAGGCTCCCGGGACGCGCACCCCGCCAGCACAACCACAATTCCCAGCAGCAGCCACTTCATAACCCCAACTCCTGATCAATGATCGACTCCGCCGTCGGCGCCGGATCACCGCCAGTACGCTCCTGCAGCAGTCGATTCGCCGCCGAGTAGTCGTGCTGGGCCAGCTCCTTGGCGTCAGCTTGGGCCTGGGCAGCGTGGCGCTCACGCTCCTGGCCAGCCAGCACCAGATCACCCAGTCTCCGCCCCTGCTCCCCCGCCAGGGCTTCAAGGTTGTCGCGACCAGCCTTTGCCGTGGCCAGAGCCTCCTGGGCGGTATCGAGCAGCGGCCGGTAATGCCTGGAAGCCAGCCAGGCCCCCAGGACAGCGCCGGCGACCAGCACCAGGACGACGGCCAGCAGGACGCCAACCACCCGCCAGGCGCCGGTGCTCACCTCAAGGCCCTGCGCAAGCCTTCCTCGAACACAGCATCCGGGTAAGGGTTGCCGCCGTTTTCGTGCACGATGATCCCGAGCATCACGGCGCGCAGGGTCGCCGGGTTCTTGATGTCGATGGCATCGTTCGCCTTCACGCCCAGGCGCTTGGCGATTGCGGCGATGTACGCCTCGGTGTCGTTCTCGTTCCCCGGCGCCCAGCGGGTTATGAACTCCCGAGGGGTGTCGATGCCTGGGCCGCCAACCCCGGGCATGCCGTCCTTGCCGCGGTAGTTGAGCAGCAGCTTGCCCAGGGCGCGGATGCCGTTCTCTGCGGTGTCGAAGACAGCGAAACGGCCGTTCGGCTCCTTGCCGAGCTGGCCCTGCCAGTCATTACGTGGGTTGTAGTCGATGTTTCCAGGGTTGCGATTACGGACGCCGCGGGCGTTCTGAATATTCATGCTCAAACTCCAGGCAAAAAAATGCCCGCACTTGGCGGGCCTCTACAGATTTATGAGTTACAACTGCGGATTGAATGGGTATGGGTATTCAGCAGTGTCTATGTACGAGCAAGAAGGCATGCGATCTGAAAGCAGCGACATGAACCCCTGGGGGGTCGTGCTGTGAACGCCGTCGTACGTAGTTTCCGGCGAGTTCCACATGCAGTGCACAATTGCCCCCTGCTGCCCGTAGCAGCCCTCATGTACAGCACCTCTGAAGACAGTGCTGCTGCCGAGCTGGCTCACAAAGCCGCAGCCGCGGTCCCATGGAATATGCGCGGCATATGTCCTGCTTGGATTGAGGTTAACCGTGTAATACCCCCACAGCACGCCACCAAGCGTCGATCCTGTTGGCTGCGGTATGAGCACCCCAACAGCCCCGCCAGCGAACGGCGTTTGCATTCCGTTGGGAAATGTCACAGGGCCCGGCGGAGTCGACGTTCCGATGACGTTTAGCGGCCGCTGCAGACTGTTGAACGTGAACCCTCCGTCTTCCTTTCGCGTCTTGAGCGCCGGCCCAGCAAAGATTGGCCGCATGATGTCAAAGCAGTAAACCTTGATGCCGTCGACCTGGCCGGCAAAGTAGAACACCGTCTTGTTGCCCTCCTTTGACTGAAACGGCTTGTTGCTTGCGCCAGTTACGAATACAAGCGGGCTGACCGCGCCTTCAACTTCGAACTTGTAGATGTTGTCGTAGTAAACGCTACCCCCTCCACCTGATTGAAACCTTTGCCACCTACCGTGATAAGTGACGGGCCCGCTCTTTATCAAGCCGTAGATCGACTTCGAGGTGTCATAGAGAACATTGCCGCTCTCGTCGCGGACTATGAGTGCGGTATTCATCAGTAGTACCCATAGAAAATTTCGCAGTTCATCGCAAAGCCGCCCGGTATCACATACCCCCATTCGAGCCTGTTCTGCGTAATCGTGACGCCAGGTTTCTTGCCCGCTGTGCGCTGAGAGTCTTCCAGTGGCTGAACAACATAGAAGTACGATCTACCGGCCGGCAGCGAAATGGGGATCGACCCATTGCTGCGATTGGTGATGACAGAGCCAGCCCCCTGACTCAGCTTTTTGGTCATGTTGGTTGTGATGTTGCCGCTTGCATCACGCGTAATCAGCCCGACGGTCATGTCGCATCCACGCTCAAGTCGATGGCTTTGACGCCGTTCGGATGGAACACATACAGCCCTTTGTTATTGATCATGAGCCTCGCGCCTCCAGGGGTATTGCCCATCATCTGGAACGTTCCATCGGGTCGGAATGCCCAGCCTGAAACGTCGGGTACGTAGTTGTTCGACTGCAAGTTGCTGCCTATCTTGAGCATGTCGATGGAGCCGTTCTTGATGAATGCGGTGTCGATGTACGCCGCGTTGTTCTGAACAACGAACGGGTAATAAATCTCTGCCGCGTTCGGGTCGACAACTGCAAATCGGCTTGCGGCGATCAGCACCTGGCTGGTGATGATCCCTTCGTTGTTTTCCACGCCAACACCAATGCCGGCCAGATAGGGCTTGTTGTCGACCGTGAGCTGGGTCTTGATCGAGTACATGGCCGCGAGCTCGCTTTTCAGGGTCTCGATCTCAACCTGCGCACCGCCACCCGAGTCGATCTTTTCAAGCAGGTGCTGGCTCAACTGCGTCTCGGTGATTTGGTCGTTCAGGTACTCGAGGATCACACCTGCATCGGCGGAGGACTGGCCCATCACCGGCCCGTAGAACGCCCCCACATTGCCGATACGGTCCACCAGCCGGGCCCAGAAGAAGAACCGCACGCCGGCGGCCAGGCCCATGATCGTCAGATCGGTTTGCGGATAGGCGTAGTCGCCGAACTTGGTCGCCGTAGCTGCCTGGCTTGTTTCGCTGTACCAGATCTCGGTTCGCTGCAGGTCCGCGGTGGTGACTCCTGCCGGAATGCCCCAGGCCAACTTGATGCCGAACACGATCGACTCCGCGGTGAAGGACGACGGCACGGGTGGCGGCGTGGTCTTGCCGCTCAGGATGGTCTCGACCGAGGTCGCGAACACTGAGCCGATGTCGAGCGAGTTGATGGCGCGCACCTTGGCCACATACCGGCCCGCGTAGATTCCGCTCACATCGATGGACGTGGTGCCCGTGCGGCCGGCAAAGATCCAGTCACCGTCGTTCTTGCGCCAGTAGACCTCGTAGGCGATCGCCGCTTCTGGCTTCTCCCACTCAATCGTCATGACGCTGACCGCGCTGCCTTGGTCGACGAAGTGGTCATTGCTCACCGTCACGTTCGCCGGCGGCCGCTGAACGCTCGGCGGGATCACCGTCACCGGCGGCCGCTCGATGCGCGTACCATTATCGATTGCGCCGTACTTGCTCGCGTTGTGGCGTACTGCGCTGATCGTGAACTTGATCTCCGAGTCTGAAAAGTCCTCGGCCACGGACATGACGCGGAAAAGCTGGGTGGCCAGGGTCGGTGAGTCAATGGCCCACATCGAATGCTGGGGCGGAAGGTCGTCCAGATTCTGGGCCAGAACCACCTGCTGGACGTCAGACGGAAAGCCGGTGGTATCGAATGTGATGCGGCCGTTGTCCCAGGTGATCCCGTTCTGGTCCCAGGTCAGCGGATACCCGACCGACTTGATCTTGCGTGATACCGCCGTGCCCGTGGGCATGATCACGGTGATCGTGTCACCTGGGTATGCCTTCACGTCTGCGTCGAGGATCAGCGTATCCAGCGTGGACGAGCGCAGGCGCCCGCCAATGCGTCGTCCGGCCCTATCGTTGTCAGCGATGCGGATTATCTGCCCGGGGCGCGCCAGGGTGCCGTCCAGGCCTACAGAGAACCCCACGCTTTCGGTTTCCAGGCGGTTGGTGAGCAGCGCCCATTTACCGATGCGCTGAGCCTGGGCCTGGGAAGTACAGCCAGTTGCTGTGATCTCGGTCTGCTGGATGCCGTAACGGGTGATCCCGGCTTGGTCGTCGACGTACTCGACTTTCTGCCGGTAGAAGTCGGCCGGGTCGTTCCAGCTCACCAGGGCCACGGTGTAGCGGGTCTTCTTCGCCGAGCCGAAATAGCCAAACTTACCGTCGATCACGTTGGCGTTCGAGTAGGTGTAAACCGGGTCCTCGGGTATGTCGGCAATAGCCATGACTGAGCCGGCGGCCCAGTAGGACATTCCGCGAAATGTCGTGGCCAGGTCCTGCAGCACGTCGAGAGCGTTCGACCTGGTCTGCAGGAACAGATTGCAGGTGAAACGCGGCTCCTGGCCCCCCTTCCCGTTCGGCACCATCTGATCGCAGTACTGGCCGATGCGGTACAGCTCCCACCGGTCCACCTGGCCCTCGTTCAGCAGGTGGCCCAGGCCATAGCGAAAGTGCAGCAGCAGGTCGTAGAAGATCCAGGCCGGGTTATCTGTCCAAGCGGACTTGAACGAGCCATCCCAGACGCCGGAGTACAACCGACTTTCCGGGTCGTAGTTGCTCGGCACGCGGATGATGCGGCCACGCAGGTCGAAGGACCGGGTCGGGATCGACTGGAACTGGGAGGCGTCGAACTGCAGGCCGACGACAGCGGAACCCGGATAGCGCAGCTTGGCGTCGATGACCTCGGTAATGGCGTCGATGTTCGTGGTGTCGGCGATCACGCCGCTGGTGCTGTTCGGTGTCAGGCGGGTGACGCGGATCTGCCAGTTGCTGCTGGCCGGCGGCAGGTCTACACGATGGGAGCGCTCGTACTTCGTCGAAGTCTTGCCGCTGAACGCCGAGGCCAGCACCTGGACATAGGGCCCACCGTCAGTGGAAACATCGATCTTGTACTGCACGGTGTAGCCGTTGGTGTCGCCGTTGCTGGTGTTGGTCTGGGCCAGGCGCGGAGTGGACAAGCGCACGCGCACAGCCGACAGCTGCAGGTTCTGCACAGCGCGAACCCAGGGCTGGCCATACTTCAGCTCAACACCCACGGCGATCTCGCTCTCCACTGCGGGAAAGCCCGGGATATGCAGCTGGTCCTGACTGCCGGTGCGGGCATCCAGGGTGACACCACTGAAGTTCCGGGTGCCGTCGGCATTGGCCAGCGGAGTCTCGTCGAGATAGACCGAGCGCTCCCCAGCGACAAGGCCCTGGATCTCGCCCTCGCTCACCAGGTCGAGGATGCGCGCGTAGGCCGTGCTCTGTAGGCTATCGGGGGCCTCAACGGACGGCCGCGGCTTCGACTCGCCGCCTTTGCTGCCGGCAATTTGCTGGTTCATGGCTTTCCTTCAGACAAAAAAATACCCGCACTCGACGGGCCTGGTAGCGGGTTCGACTTACATCTGGTCTTCGGAGTAGATCCCTGCGCTGATCACAGCGCTGCCTACGATCATCCGGCCGTAGAGCAGCGGGACAGGGTTGCCCTGGACGCTGGTGTTCACGGCACCGTTGAAGCTGTAGCTGGGTCGGTTATCTGGGGTGTCCTGGGTGCCCAAGCCCTTGGCTTGCGGGCTTAGCATCTGGATCACGCCGCCGGCCACCATGGCGACACCGGCTGCAAGGGTTGTTCCGCCAGTAAAATAGGATGCAGCTATCAACACTACTCCAACAATCGTTTGCAGCAGGCCGGCCCGCTTCGATCCAGTGATGACAGGGATGATCCGAATCACATTGCGGCCAGTAGGTTTTTCGAGGTCACCCTCAGCAATGTTTTCTTTCCCGTTAAAAATCGCGTATCGCAACCCCTTGCGGGAGCTTTCAGCCATGTGTTTCTCGAATCGCGCAAACTGTTTGAAGTAGCCCATCACATCTCGCCAGCCACCGCTGGTGATCATTCTGTGCCGACGACCAAATAGCCTTGCCAGGGACCCAGACAGCAGAACGGTTTGCATTTTCTCAACAGGGCAAGACATATTTTCTCCGCGCATAAAAAAGCCGCCCTTAGGCGGCCGGTGTCAGGCATCAGCTATTTGGTGCAATCACTCACCACCCTCGTGACTTGATTAGATGGTGACTGCCAAGTTCTGTAGAAGTGATATCGAACAGTTGATCCACCCGCAGCGGGTGATACATCAGCGACATGCCAAGGCGACTCGCTGTTAGGCGCGATGACAGAGACCCCCTCCCCAGACTGCTGGAGGATGCCGCCAACACTCCCGCCCACGATGGAAGTGGCCTGCCATCCATCCCGAATGCACTCGGCAACGGCCCTGGCCGGCTTTTGACTGGAAAGACTCAGTACCGCGGGTGTTGCCCTTATTTCGGCAACGCTTGAGCACCCCGCCAACATCGCCATCGAAACCGCCCCTACCAGAACTCGCATGTCGATCCCTCTAAATGGTTTGAGGGCAATCTACCACCACCAGCAGAAGGGGCCAAAAACCTGCGTTGACAGGATCTGGCTTTGGGTAGTTCTCTATGCAACCCCAAGCCCGGCTAGGCGCCGTGCTCAAAAACCAGAATGAGCCTGATGACATGGATGCTCGAGAAGCGATTCCGATACTCAACCAAGCTATAGCCGAGCTAGAGGGCATCGAGCCTTCGTGGAAAAACTGTAGGGCCTGCCCCCACTCTGGAAAATGTTGTGACGATGCGTTCATCAACTTGATTTTCCCAGAAGAAGCTTTAGCCATAGCGGAATATCTCAAAGCACACCCCGAGACGCATTCTTATGCAAAGAATCGGGCCGCTAGAAAAAAATCATGCTATTTCCATGACCCGAAGGCTAGCCAGTGCCTCATACACGAGGTTCGCCCAATCCTCTGTCGATGGACTCCATACACTGCGGTGAAACCTCCTGGTGGACAAATCGCAGCAAGGCTACGCGACGAAGAGTGTAACTTTACCTCGGTTAGCAACTTCAACCCCGTAGTACCCATCAGGCCTGGCTTTATCGAGATCCGACCAGCATTCGGGATTGGTCGTAGTCAAAAAATGCTCCACCTTCAAGGCTTAACGGAACTACACCCTCTGCTTCGGCGCGCGGAGGAGTGCGTGAACGTCGATGTCGTCATGTCAATGGCTTTAGCAGACTGAGCGAAAACCACCATGCAAAAAGCCCAGCGCGGGGCTGGGCTCGTTACTAGTGATTGAAACGCTTGGGTTAACGATACTCGTAGACCAAAACCGCTTGAGCCAATCTTATGTCGCTAACAGCACCCATTTTGTTCTGAGCACGTAGCACCTCAAATGCAGCCTCCAAACTAGGGCCTCGAATATCTCCATCACTCGCGACGAAAGCCGCAGCATCGTCGCGAGCGGCCAGTATTTTTTGGTCACCGCTCTGAGAGCTATTCCGGCTACTTTCTTGACTGTCTTCCGTAAGGGTGAATGGGAAAAAAGTCACAGCAAGAGTCGATGAAAAGATTGCCCCAAAAATTGAAATCTTGACACCGCCGTCACCGGCCACCACAGGAAAACTGCACGATAAACCCAGCAGAAGCACAGCAATCAACTTGCGCAAAAAATCCACTCCATGAATAAGAACCGTCCTTTCTGTCTGAATCTACTGCGTAGCTATCCACCCATCCAGCGTGGATGAAAGGCAGTGACTGATCCAAGAAAAAACGATCAGGTCTTATAGATGCGGTGGAAACGCGTTTTGCCACGATAAAAGCGCGTGCAAACTTTCTGAGCCACATACCCGCTAGCAAGAAAGGCGGCCCCGAATACTATCCAGAGCACTGTCGAGTTGGTGGTAATCAAGGTGTGCACACCTTTGGCAGCCCACCAGCCTGCGATAACGCAAGCGAAAATGAAGAAAACGACGACTCCCTGGGGCGTGCCGTAGCTTATCTCCGCATGGCATCCCCTACATACACTTGCGCCCCATGGCACTGAATTCATGCAGTGAGGACAAGTTACAGTCGAGCCAGATGTCATTGATCATTCCTTTGAGAGCTTGCGAAAAATCACGAAGTCTAAGATAGGAAACGATCTGATGCACTCCTGGGCAAGTATCCAGCTTGGATGGAATGCCAGTAACGTCTGGAACAGCACCGAGAGTAGCCTCTTGGCTTCTGTATTTGGCCAGGAGGCACTATGTCGTCACTTCTCTTCTACACGGACGAAAACGAAGCAATTGTGGCGACTGACACCCTTCTACATTACTCCGTCGATACGACCCCAGGCTTTACTAGCAAGGCAATCGCTATCCCTCACTTGCGCATGATCATCGCAGCGACAGGCTCTGCTGTGCTTTTCAGTCGCTGGGTCGGCCTTGTGAATTACCAAGGTGCTTCCCTCAATGTAGATACGGTCGATGCTCATGCGACCAAGGCCCTTCAATCCCTCTGGGGCGAATTGAATGCTCAATTCCCCGCCCTCCGTCAACAGACGGCAACCGTCTATCACTTCGGGGTTTCCGACAATAATGGAGCAGTCCATGGATTCGCTTACCGTTCAGTGTCGGACTTTAAATCCGAGCGTTTAGATTATGGCCTTGGTGTGAAACCGGAGCTTATGGATAAGTCGGGGATAGACTGGAACTCATTTCCGCTTTCTGCTCCAGCCATAATGCAGGCGCAGGCTCTGCAAGAGAGCTGCAAAACCAACAATCGCGTTTACATCGGCGGATCGGTGCAGGTCACTCATCTTACAAAGGATGGATTCTCCAGCTATTCCATGGGCCAACTATGAAGAAACGTATTTGTGCCGCCAGTAGCTGACCGTAACTTCGCGCCAATAGCCGCCGTAGGTGTCGCGTTTACTGTCCCGGTTGTAGAGGTGGTGCAGAATCGACCCGGGCGCCGGGAAGTGCTGTGGCTCGGTCTTCAGCACACCATCGGCCAGGTATACCCCGGCGTGGTTCGGCACCTTCGACCGAATCTGCATCAGCACGATGTCGCCATGCTGAGGTGCGTTGACCTGCGTGAAGCCAGCCGCCGGCAGGTTCTCCAGGTACAGGTTCCCACCCTTCTCCCACCATCCGTCCTCCCGTTCGTACTGGCCCAGGTCGATGCCCATTTCACGGCAGTAGAAGTCGAGGATGATGCTCAGGCAGTCGTGCACACCGTGGGCAAACTTGCGGCCGATCAGTGGGGCCTGGTAGCCCTCCGGCGCGAAGCTCGCCAGGTCACCGGGCCGCACCTGCTCATCATCGCCCTTGCGGACCTCAAGGATGTGCCAGGGAAGCCCGGAGGCCTCGCAGGAGACGCGATCCGCCTCGCTGGGTGCTGCCGGGTGGTCTGGGTGGCTATGCACGACCGCCAGCACCTGGCCGCGATCCTCGGCGGCGGCGAAGTCCTCGGGCGCCAGGCGGAAATGCTCACTGGGCGTCGAGGCCGTGTTGCGGCAAGGCACATAGACCTCCTTTCGCCCCTCGCGAATCACCAGGCCGCAGCACTCACGCGGATACTCGGCAAGTGCATGCCGCTCGATGGCGGCGCGGGTGGACTTGTTCATGATCAGCTCCGAAGCAGGCCGGCGGCCGGGAATGAGCCGTAAGGCAGAGGGTTGTTCTCACCAAAGCGCAGTTTGCAGCTACTCAAGCGCCCGCCGCATTTGTCCTTGGAAGCGTCGGTGACGATGATGTCGTTCTCATCGGCCACGGGCCCACCGTTGTAGCCGCAGTAGGGCCCGCGGTAACCGCCGCAGCTGAGCCACCAGCAGACGTTGGCCACGATCTGCCGGCGCGGCAGTTGAACCCCGGCGAAGTCCAAGGCTGAGGCCAGCTCGAACTGCACCGTTTCGTTGTTCTCGGCAGCCTTGCGCTCGACATACCAGATGTCCGGCGGTAGCTCTTCGTCGGGGTCCGCCTCCGGCTGGCCGTCCAGGTACTTGCCCAAGGTCCGGTGCCGGATCAGCTTCGCCCCCACCAGGTCCTCGAAGTACAGCACCAGGGCAGTGATGAACCCGCCGACGTTGCCAACGGACAGGGTCGGCATCGGTTGGGCGCCCTGCCCTGTCATTTCGAAGCCCTCGGCCTGGATTGGCCACGGCGAGTACTCCTCGCCCTGCCAGTAGATCGACGACTGCTGCGGGTAACCGTGAAAGCGGTACAGCTCAGCGCCCAACGCGGTAGCGTCGAGCTCGAAAAGCTCAACCCACGCGCCAGGCTCCAAGGTCTGGATATCGGCCGTAATTGGCATCGTGTTTCCTCAGGCAAAAGAATCCCGCTCGATGGCGGGTAGCAGTGAGTCAGAAGGGCCGCTTCGGGCGCATAGTCATATCTGGATAGTCGCCCTTCCCTTCGGCCCAGTTACGGACCAAGCCCCGATACTTCAGCCACTGAGTTCGAGTTCCGGCCAGAAGATCTGGCGGGGTATCGCCAGCCTCAACCTCTTCCAGCGCATCGAGCTGGGCAGCAATTACGATCAACTCCGACTCACGCCAATCGTCCTCGATACGACGGAGATTTGAAGGGCTCGGGCTCCAACCCGGAAACAGCCAGATCTGATCGTAATACTCGTTTGCCGTATCGACAGGAATGCTGCCCTCTGGCGGCACTTCGTACCAACCGTCCATGCGACCGTCGGGAAACACGCATAGCATCAGCACGATGCGCTTCTCATCAACCTCAGTCATGCCCAAAGCTCCACCACTAAATCGACTTGAGCCGGTGTGACCGCTACAAGCTCACCGGCAGCGTTTGAAAGCCTCAAACCGTCACGAGCCACTTGTATCTGCAGGGTGGTAGTTGTCGGTTTTCTAGCAATGACGCCAAGAAATGCAGACTGATAGAGAATGCCGACCGAGAACTCACTCTCCCCTATCGCCATCCCGTTCACCGCCGCTTTGTAGCGTCCCTTCACAACAACGATGGCGGGTTCAAATCCGAGGTTGTGGGTCAAATTGAGCACCCCGGCAACGGACCATGAAATCGGCCCGCTGCTCCACTTCTTCGAGAGCCCCAAGCCTGCAATGGCCACCTTTGCATCTAGCGCAGCCTTCAGGTCGGCTTGATCTGAAATCAAGCCAGCGATTCCTCCCCAGGAGGTCTGGGTAGTAGACGGTGCAGCATAAGTGCCGGCACCGGTCAGAAACTTTGCTTGATCACCTGCCGCGGGCGCTGGGACTAGTCCCTTTACGCCGCCAGCAGTAGCAGTCGCTCCTGCCATTAGCGCTGTGTAGAAATCAGCGGGCTGACCACCGAGCTTGTTGGAGTCTGTCGCCACCTCATTCTTGCCCAACTTGGCATTGAGCTGGCCCTGCAGCTTTGCAAAGGCCTGCAGCACCGTGTCAGTTGCCAGGATCGCAGCATTGACCAGGGCGCCCAGGCCAGAAAGAGTCGTTGAGCGCACGCGGGACTGAGTGAAGTACTGGTTTGTCGGCCCTTCGGGTACCTGGTCAGTTGAGCCAGGCGAGGACGGGATCAGCACAAACGCCGAACCACTCCAGCGATACTGGCGCGTCGGATTGGCTGGGCTGTCGCCGTCGTTGATCGCGATGTAGATCTTTCCCGTTTCTCCCGTGGCCGGGAAATCAGCCATCGTTGGAAACTCCAACACATCATCGACGAAGCTCGGAAGCTGTGAAGCCGGTATCAGCCCATCGACCAGTTGGGCCACTGAAACACCCAGCGCAGATCCAGGCACGGCAGCATCGGCCTTAGCCTTCGCTGCTGCCGCATCCGAAACGCCCTGATCGGCCCTCGCCTGCGCTGCCGCAGTGCGGGTATCCAGCTCCGCGAAGTTGTCGTTGATGATCTGGCCGCCCGAGCGCAGATTCTGGCCATTGCCATCGTTGGGCGCCCCGCCGATGTTGATGGGATCGATACTCATGGGTGGAACGCCTGTTCGAAGGTTGCGGTGAGGGTATAGGCATCGCCCCCCATGGCTTTGGGTTGATACTCGGAACAGCGGTAGAGCATTTGCTCGCCCAGCGGGTCAGCCCAGAAAAACGGCGTTGCGCCGGCATGTCGGTCGAGGAACGCCATGATCTCCTTGATGCGCGCCTTCTGGCCTGTGAGCGTCAGGGACCAGGACTGCGAGCGGTTGTTGATTCCGTCCTGGGCACGCTGCTCGTAACCGTCGCCGAACTTGGCCGACTTGGTTCGAAACGCAATGGTGGCCGCAGGATCGTTGTTTGGCTTCCAGGTGAAGGTTTCAGTTGCCATGAGTACTCCAGGCATAAAAAACCCGCCGAAGCGGGTATGGTTTCTGTGCAGTATTCACCCGCGTCCGCGGGCTTTCATGTAGCTGGTTCCACCGGGGCGCCAGGAGTCATCGACGGCCTTCTGTGCAGCTGCAAGCATCTGCTTCTGCATGTTCTGCTGCAGCGCCTGCTGATCCAGCTGCATGCCTTCTGAGCTCCTGTCTTGAACGGTTACGCTGACCGGGGCGTTCAGCTGAATCATTGACCCGCTCCCGCCGCCGTCGCCGCCCACGGCCCGGATACCCAGTTGGCCGCCGGAGGTCCTGGCCAGCGGCACAATCGCCTCGGGGCCCGCCTCGCCCATCACTCCAGTCTGGCCGCCAGCCATCCCGAAGGCCGTTGGCTTGCTGACCACGCTGTTCGTGAAGGCGCCACCATTGGCGAACATCTGCACGCCAGCTCCCCAGGCACCGCCATTGGCCTGGTAGCTGGAGAAGTCGACCCCGGTATACCCGGCCTGCGTTGAGCCGGCCGAAGCCGCCCCACCGCCGAAGTACGATGCGGCAGCAGAGGCAGCCATGCCGAACAACGAGCTGAGCGCCGAGGAGCTGGCCTGGCGAACAGCGATCCTGGCCATATCTGCGAGGATCGACTTCGTGAAGTCAGCAAACGACAGCTTTCCGGTCATCGCGAACTGCACAATCGCATCTTCCATGGAGCCGAAGGCGTTGGTGAAAAGGCTCTTGGTCTGGCCGGCCACATCTCGCGCCGACTCCAGGTAGTTCTGCCAGGCCGAGGACGCTCCATTCGTCCAGTCGCCCTGGGCAGCGCTCATGTCGTCGTAGTTGCTGACCACGGTGTCGTGCAGTTTCTGCTGAGTGGACTCCAGCGCCTGCAGCTTCTGTGTGTACTCATCGAGGCTCATGCCCCGGGAGCCATCGCCGTACTGGTTGGCCAGGTCCAGCTTCTGCTGATTGATGCGGTCGTCGATCGCATTCTGTTGGTTGATCAGGTCTCGCTGGCGGTCACCCTGGCCAAGGCCCGCGGCAGCACGCATGCCCTGCTCGCGCAGCGTATCGACTTGCTGCTGTAGGGCGCTGGTGTAGGTCTTGACTGCCAGTTCCTGCTTCTTCAACCGGCCCTCTTCGTTCTTGGCCAACACGCTCAGCTCGGTGTCAGCGTCCCGCTGAGCCTTGACCATCGCGGCGCGGGCGTCGGCGATCTTCTGATCCAACTGGATGCGCTGGGCAGCGGAGGTACTGGCCTTGCCCTTGGCAGCCTCAAGTGCCGCAATCTCTGCCTCATAAGCCGCCGTGACCTCGTCCCGCTCATTGCCGATCATGGCCTCGCGCTTAAGCAGGTAGTCGGCCTGGGACACCAGCCCAGCCTTCTGCGCCGCGTCCAGTTCCTTCTGGGCGTTTTTGTACTCGGACAGGATGCCGGTGAGGTTGTTTTTCGAGTTGTTGAAGGCCGTCAGATCTACCGCACCGGCGGCAGATTTGGGGTCCTTTTTCTGCTCGTCGATCGCCTTCCGCAACTGGTCGTAGGCTCCGCCGGAGAACTTCTTACCGTCGTACTGAACCCCATCCAATAGCGAAACCTTTTTCCCTGTCTCTTCGCTCCTCCGGAAAAGCGTCGTGAACTGATCGTTGAGCTTTTTGTAAGCCTCCTGCCGCTTGGCGAGCGGGTTCAAATTCTCCATCTGCTTGTCCAGTTCCTTCTGGACCGCAATCAGCTCTTTATTCGCCCGGGTTTCCTCGCCAGCTGCTACCGCATTACTCTGGCTGGCCGCCTGCCGCGCTTTCAGTGCCGCGAGCTTTGCTTCAAGTGCTGGCGTGGAGTCGTCGTTCTCCCCGTCAGCCAGCCCAAGGAAAGAGTTGAGCGAGCTCAGCCCATTCGATAAAGCGCCAGCGACACCGCCACCCTTACGGGTATCCAGAACCCGCTGGGTAATCTCGATTTGCTTGGCCAAGTCCGGGAAGATTTCAGATCGAATCTCGGCGTAAGCGCCCTTGATGGCGACCTTCACCCGATCCCAATCGCGCTCGATGTCCGACAGCGATTCACGGTAGTTTTTTAGCCGCTCCTGCGCAGACTGATTCAGGTTTTCACTGAGAGTATCCAGCGCGCGCTGGTGGTCACCCTGCTCGTCGATGGCCTTGATGACCTGGTACTGCTCGTAGGTCAGCAGCCCATATTGATCGCTGATCTTCGAGGCCGCCTCCGTTGCGGTGTTGCCGGCATTGGCCAGCGACTTCGCAATATCACCCGCCCCCTTCCCCGTAACCTCGCCAATGGCCGCTGCAGCCTCGGCCAGGTTCTGCATCTGGGTACCACTTGTGGCCGCTCCTGATGCCAGAGCGATTACAGCCTCGCGCGCACCGGCCAGGTTGCCGGTCAGCGTACCCGCAGAATCACTCATGGACTTGAGGCTGGCTATACTTTGCCCTGCATCGTTGGAGCCACCATTGATAACGCTGTTGAACTCCCGCGCCTGCTTCATGGCATCGAAGTAGGCATACCCGAGACCACCGATGACACCCGCCAGCAGCCCCGCGGGTATCAGGGCGGCCGCAAGACTCTTCGCAGAGGCCCCGGCTCCAGCGCCAAGCTGTGCAATAGCTCGCGCACCGCTCCCCCAATCCCCAGATTGCAGGGCGTTGGTCAGCTGCATGACGTTTTCTTGAGCCTGGCGGGTGCCGAGCTTCAGCTTGTCGAATGCGCCCTCTGTAGCAGTGATGCCGGCCCGATCCTTGCCGACCTTGGCCAGTGCCTCGCTGTAGCGTTCCGCGTTGATTGCGCCAAGACGGAAAGCTTCATGCGCCGCCTTCTCCTGCGCCTCCAGCTTGGCCAGCTTCACATTCAGAGGATCGATGCTGTTGACCGTGCGCTTCAGCGCCTCGATCTGCCGGTTCTCGGCGTCAATCAGGCGCTGCTTCTGCGCCATCTCCTTGGCTTCGGCTTTCTCGATCTTGTCGAAGGATTTGCCGAGACGCTCCTGGTAGGCCTCTTGCTGTTCAATGGTGACCAGGCCGCCCTTGCGGGCCCGCTCAAGCAGTCCTTCTGCCTGGACCAGCTTCTCCATGCTGTCGATGTTTCCGGTCATCGCCCTGTCGAGCTGGCTGATGATGGCGATTTCACTGGCGGCGCTTGTCCCCGCCTTGCGGCTGGCATCGACCTGGCGCTCCTTCGCACTGGTGGCTTTATCGATGCCCAGGGCGGCTTCTGCCTCCGCTTGGCTGATTTTCTTTCCGGTGTTGGCCAGGCCCTCCCCTGCCTTGCCAAGGTCATCGACGGCCTTCTCTGCCCCTTCGGCCGCGTCGACCAGTTTATCCAGGTCATCGGCAGCCTTGACCGCCTGAGACGACTCAACCGCAATGCCAAGCGAAGCGAAGGTAGTGCTCATTTGTTGTCTCTCTGTTCAGCCATTACGGCCAGGGCCTCGGCCTCCATCTGCCGGATGTCACTGAAAATGCTTTGCCTGGAGCCAGCCGGCACACCACACATTCGGATGACGCTCGGCAGAGCGCCGTAGTCCAGACCGGTAGCGCCGCACGCGCCGACCCGCCACTGGGTGTACATCGCCTCAAAGACAATGAAGGCCGGCCAGTTGTCTGGCCAGACCTCGCAGTCCTGGCCGGTGAGATCACCCACCCGAAAGCCAAAGACCTTCAGTTCCTCAGCCAAAGGCTCTTGCTGATAGAGGGCACGGGCGGCGCTTAGGAGTTTCCCAGGCGGGCCTGGTTGAACGCCTCGGAATAGGCCGCCAATACCGCGCTAGGGATCGAGACAATCGAGGTGACCAGAATGCGGATGTTCTGGTCGTTGAACTCCTCTTCGAAGTCCCAGCCGGCCACCACAGCCTTCACCTGATCCACCTGCAGGTCGATCTGAGCTGCAGTGAAGGCTTTCAGGTCCATCTCGTCAGCCTTCAACCCCAGGGCCTTGTGGCGCTCGCCCCACTCAGCGTAGAGCTCGGCCAGGCCGGTCCGGTCCAGGTACTTGAACTCGAACCCCACCTTCACCGGCTCGCCGCCCAGCTGCGGGATCAGCACGTCGGCCCTGAAGGTTGGATTCTGGATCAGCGAGAACTTGGCCATGGGTTACACCGAGGTCAGATAGCGGGTTGGCTCGGACTGCAGCGCCAGGTTGACGGTGCGGGTCAGTAGGTTGTTGCGCGATACCGCCGGCTGCTTGGAGAACGAGGTGTAGGCCCCATACAGCAGCGTGTCATTGCCCGGGAGGTTGAGCCGTGCAGCCTGCACCTTCTTGCCCGCATCAGCCGACATCAGCACCGCGTTGAAGGGTTGGGCCGGATCATCTGCGATGGTCAGCACCATGCTCGCCGCGGACTTGTCGGTAGGGATCTGCTTGCCCTGGTCATCTTCCAAGAAGGTGACGTCGAGATAGTTCTGCTCGCCGCCGGAGAAAGCCAGATCGGTGACCTGCGGAATCAGTACCCAGGTGAGGATCTTTTTCATGGTGCCCGCACCGTTGCCAGCCGGGAACAGCTGCGTATCGGTGGTATCGATCCCTTCCAGGGTAATCGCCGTGGCGGTCGCGGCTTTAATGCGCACCACCTTGTTGTCCAGCTTGCTCCAGCCAGAGGTCAGCAGCACGATGTCGCCGGCGTCTAGGTCGGCGCCCACAACGGTGGCGACCGCCTCGGAAGCGTTGGAAATTGCGGTGAAGGACAGAGCAGTGGCGTAAGTCGCGGCGTGCTGGAAGGTGCCGCCGTTAGGAATTTTGTATCCGATGATAGTCCCCTATGCCGCGTCGTGGCGGCTAATCAAGCCTTGATTGGCTGGATGAATCAGGTCGCGGATAGCGCGGCCCGCTTGTGAAGCCTCAGATGGTGCAGCCCTTATGCAGCTGTCTTTTCGCCTGAACATAGGCCTGGTGGGCAAGCTCCGGCGTATCGAACAGCCCTACATGGTGTTTCTTTCGGCCTGAGATGATTTGCGCCCTCCACCGGCCCGACTGACCGTGGAAATGGACTCCAAGAAAGCCGCAAGAGTTGTTCTTCTGAGGCTTACGAATGTTTTCAATATTCAGCTGGGAGTCCGCCAGTCTGAGGTTCTCAATCCAGTTTTCCGACTTAACACCGTTTCGGTGATCGATCATTTTTTCTGGCCAGGCGCCATATACGTAGAGCCAGGCAACGCGATGTGCCTGGTAACGCTTTGAGTCGATGGATACTCGGTGATACCCCGCAGCCAGCCCCGTCCGAATGAGGAAATCAGCTCTATCGCCAACCTGATGACGCTGAGCCGTCCGTATTTTTCTGGTGAAATGTCCCGTACGTGGGTCGTAGTGCAGGAGCTCTCGCACGCGCGCAGCAGTCAGCGCTGACTCGCTCATTGATCACCTCTTCAGAAATAACAAAACCCGCTCAATGGCGGGTTTGTGGGGTTGCCCGATGGGCGGAATCAGTTGGTGTCGGCGCGGTACTGGAAGCACACAGGCACTGTGTAGGTGGTGTCTCCCTGAATGCCTGGGCCCTGGTCTGGTGGCGTCATGGTGATCACCGTCAGGCCGGCCTTCTCGTTTCGCTCATACAGCGGAAACAGCGCGCTGATCTCGTCAGCCAGGCCGCCGGCCGGACCGCGGTACTTGCCCGATGGCACTACTACGCTGGCCTGGAAGACGCCGGTGTAAAGCCGGTGATCGCCACCCAGGGTGCTGCTCGCAGTGTCCGCCGGCAGCGTATAGGCACGGAGGTAGGTTTCTCCGTCCTTCGGCGTGTAGATCTCGTTCTCGACGACCACCTTCAGCGGTGGAACCCTGGCTTTCGCCCAGGCAATAACCCGGGCCTGGTAGATCGTGGCGATCACGTTATGGCTCATACCTGGTTGTTCCTGATGGCTTCGTCGACGATCTGCTGGAATCTGGCGAGCGTGATTCGAACCATGCCGCCGGGGGCCTGCTTGGAATGCCCGTACTCGAGCGGCACCGCATAAGGCAGGTTGTTCACGATGTAGGCTGTCTGGCCGGCGGTCAGCTGCCCGACCTGCAGCCGCAGCTTGGCCAGGGTCACACCTCCAGAAGGATCGACCTGATCCAGCGTGCCGTCGGCGGGTGTATCGATCGAGAACTGCCAGTTCCCCCGGAAGCGGCCGCCGACATAATCCTTGCCGGCGACCAGACCGTTCACGTTGAAATTCTGGTCGCGCTCGGTCTTGGTCAGGGGCTTGGCGTACTTCACGCCGCGGCGCAGCTTGCCGGCCTTGGTGAAGTTGCTTTTGTCCAGGTTGATCAGCGTGTTGCGCACCGAGACCTTGAAGTCGTAGTCGTCGGCTGCCCGCGTGTTGGTCGCACGGTGCGCCACGTTGGCGGCCCAGATCTCCGGATTACCCACCGGAGACATGCGAATCACGCTGCTGCCGATCTCGATCACGATCTCGCGAAAGGTGGCGTCAATGCCGGCCTGAGCCTGCTCGGCGAACTGGCGGATGTTCTCGGCGAAGCTGCCGTTCCTGCCGGCGTACCGGTTCATGACCTCACCTGCAGTTCGTACAGAATCGGCGTACCGGCGGGGTTGATCTCTTTCAGCGGCGGAACGATGGACCAGGTCCGGCCTTGAATGACCACCTTGTTCAGTAGATCCGGCGCCCACTCCAGCCCCTGAGCGGCGACCTTGAGCTTCTTGTCTCCCTGCTTGATGAGGCTGTTGTTCTGGAACTCCAGGCCTGTGAAGTCGAGCAGAATGCCCTGGGCGGTTTGCTCGATGATGGTGTCGGGGCCGGCCGAGTCGGTATCAGGATCGTACTCGCCAGGCTTGATGTCGCGGATGGTTACGGGCTGGCCGAACTCGGAAATCATCTCAAGAGCAACCGCAGCCATCTCAAAGTAGAATGACACTTTAAGCCCCTCGCCAGGAATGAAAATGGATAATGCTGACATTGCTGAACGTCTTCGACTGGGAGGAGACATTGTTGAGCTCGCTACAGCAACGTTCTCTGCCGAAAAGCTAATTGTGAAAATAAGACTTCGGCAGGAGCTAGTTACTCTCCTTGAAAGCACATGTGCACAGAATTATCTGGAGCAAATATGCGACGACTTTGTTCATCGCTCCCAACCTTTTGATCACACCAAATTCAATGCGCTATGCAACTCAATAGCTCAAAGCACAGACGAGATGCTTTATGACGTATTCGGACAATATCTAGTGGATCATGCACAAAGGTACTGATTAGGAGCGTATGGCAAACAGCCCGCGCCGCTGCAAATAATCTGCAAACTGCGTAGCACTTGGCCGGTCCGGCGCCGCAGGCAAGAGCCTGTTGCTGGTGCACGGGATCGCCGCATACTGCCGCGTCACTGCACCCTCAACACGATCCAGCAGCACCGCACCCTTGCGCTTCTCCACCGGGTCGATATCGTCCAGATGAATCTCGGCAGCCAGGGCCATCTGGCCGTACTGAATCCGCGCCGGCAGGTAGTGATTTGGCTTGATCTCCTGATCCAACAGCACTTCCCGGCGCGGCCAGGCCAGAGCCTGTTCGCTGCTGGTCTTGCGGCCCTTCCAGGTCATGCCATCCATTGCCAGAGCCGCGCGGCGAAGCAAGGCTTCCTGGGCAGGCACCTCAGCGGGGATGACGACGCCGAACTTCACGGCGTACATGGCCAGGTCCTCGGCGGATGCGTAACTTTCGGCGTCAGGCTTCCCAGCGCCATCCTCGACTATCAGTGCCATAAATCAGCTCGCTGGAATGAGTTTCACAATTTCGGCTTTCGGGGCCTTCGGATCGAACTCGATGCCCTGGGCAGTGAGCCAATCACGCAGATCTGCCACGCCCATTTTAGCCGGGTCAGTTTCAGCAGCGCCGCCGGGCTCGACGACTTCTACCTCGACCTGGACGGCCTTGTAAGCCTCAACCACGGCCGGCCAATCACCCACAACAGTTACCTTGGTCACACCGGACTCTGGCTTATCGAAGTACTGCGGGTTGCGATAGCGCCTATCGGGATCAAAGTCCGTGGTTTGCGCAGAGTAAGTCAATTCCATGGGTGTCTCCAAAGCGGCTCATGACGAACCGCTTGCTGAGGAAGGCGCTGATTAAGGCGCGGACAGGTCGATCAGAACGCCGGCCGTGACCTTGTCGCTGGTGGCGTACTTGGTCCAGTTGGCACCGGTGCCGATCGCGGCCAGGTTCGGGTTCACGCCACCGGTGGCGTCCTTCCAGCTGTAGCCGAGCAGGTCCAGATTGAAGGTGCCCTCAGCGCGGAAGCCCATCGCCAAGTTTTCCTGGGTGTTGATGGGGTACGAACGGAACCCCGGAGCCTGCGACTCAGTGATTTTGATTGCCCCAGCCTGCAGGCCGAAGATGGTTTCGGTCGGAATGGTGTCCGATACCAGAACGGGCTTGCCCATGGTGCCGGGCTGGCCACCGTAGATAACCACGCCGGCTTCTTCGTAGACCTTCTCAGTGATGGCCTGGTCCACCATGTCGAAGTAGGTGGCCGAGTCCATGGTCCACAACGCAATGCGACCGAAGCGATCGCCGAACTTGCGCATACCCTTGGTCAGCGCCTTCTTGCCGTCAGTGGCGAAGCTGGCCTTGGTGACCATATTGGGGTTGGCACCGATGGAAGCCTTCAGCGCGGCCATTGCGTACTGAATGTAGCCTTCCAGCACTGCATCGGCGTAGTCCTGTCCCACCAGCTCGGAGAACTCTTCCGGCGAGCGCGCGCGACGCTTGAAGGCCTCTTCGGTGGTCTCGTAAGGACCGTACTTGAAAGGCACCTTCACACCGACCATTTCGCCGGAGCCGATCTTCTGGCCGGCAACCGCGGCTGTCGAGTTCACGTCACGGTGAGCGATGGAGCCGCCGAGCTTGTAGAAAGCGCGTTTGCGAAGGTCGCCTTCGATCAGTTCGTTGTCCAGCACCAGGGCGCCGTTGGAAGAAGCATTGAAGATGTCGATCACATCCTGGATGCGCTCCAGGTAAGCGGTTTGGGCAAGATCGTTGTAAACGATCATGTCCGAGGTGACGGTAGTCGCCATGGGTTACTCCATTATTTGGGCAATTTCAGGTAGGCGTCCTGGCCGTTTGCGGTGATGAACTCACGCTTGGCGACAGAGGACATTTCGGAACGTTTCAGAGCGGCCCCACCGCCATTTCCAGCACCGCCGGCCCCGCCGCCTGATGCCTTGCTGCCTGCGATCAGAGGACCGAACGCAGGGTCTTTCGTGAATTCACTCTTCAACTCTTCCAGCGTTGTTGCGGAGAGCTTGCCGGCTTGGTCCAGCACTACGACGGTTGGCTTGCCGTCACGCTGCTCGACGCTCAAGCGGCGTTCGATATGTGGGAGCAGTGCCTTTGCACTGCCTGGGATGGCTAGGGTGGTTGCGATCTCAGTAGCGGTACGGCCCACCGTCAGATCCCGGATCTGGCCTTGCAGGGTGTTGCGCTCTGACTCCAGCTGACCGGCCAGCTCTGCCTCACGGCGGCTGTACTTCTCAGACCAGGACTTTTCGAGTTCTTCGACGTTGCCCGACTTGCGCAGGGCCTCCTCTCGCTCCAGGCGCGCCTGCTCCTCGGCATCCTTGCGGGCCTTATCGGCTGCCTTCTTCTCGTCGAGCAGTTCCTGAACCTTCGATTTTAGGCCGGTGACGTCTTCAGGCTGAGGCAGCCCCTCGATACCGAGAACATACTTGCCCTCTTTCTCGGTGTAAAAAGCGCGCACGGATTCGTCTACCCCTTCCAGGGTATCCAGTTGGAATTTCAGCATTGGTTGTCTCCCAGAGACGAGATGCAGGCCCTGCCTGCAGGCATAAAAAAACCCGCCGAAGCGGGTCTGTCTTTTTCATCTGTTAATCGATGTAGATCATTCGTATAACCGCAGCAACACGAGCCCCATATGGGCTCTGTCCGTAAGCCGCCATAACCAAGTCGTCCAACCCTCCACCAAACTTCTTGGCTTTCTCAAGGAGATCAGGAAATGCGGCAACAAATAAAATAATTTCCTTGGACTCAACATCCAGTCTTCCGGCGGCAAACGCTTTCTGAACAATCCCACCAAGCGTTGCCAATTCATTTAAAGCTGCCGGCCAATTATTTGCATCAATTGCGCATTGGAAAAAGTAAATAGCGATTTCAACGTCATATTTTTCGGAGACTTTCAGGCTGTAAATCATGATTGACTTCATAATGAACGGTAGACCTTATGACCCTATCAAACCCGCACGTTCGAATGCCAGAGGCTCAAGCATCTTCATCTGTTCAAGCGTCAGCGGTGCAAAGTTCCGATCAAGCTGCAGCTCTGCAAAGCGCTCCACGCTCAGGCCGCCCTCGCGGAACAACCTGGCGCGCTTGGGACCGATAGCCCTGTCCTGAAATGCCGCCGGCTGCAGCTTGAGCCACTCGTAATAGCTAAGGTCCGCCCTGACCTGCTGCGGGCCATCCTCACCGACAGATGCTCGCGTGGCACCCTCGGCGAACAGCGCGCTGAAGCGAGTCACTGCAACCACCGTCGAGCGGCAGTTGATGTGGATCGGCGGCCTCGGGCCTTCAGCCAGCTTGAACCGGCGCTTGTCGAGCGCTCGGCACTGAGGCGTGGTCTTCGAATCCAGCGTGCTGACCCACTCCACGGCCTGGACGACGTCGGAGTTCTCTTTCAGCGTCTCCATGCGCGCCTGGGTGGCGACGTGCTGCACTGCTGTCCGCACAATGGCGCCGGCGTTGCGGTTGGTCGTGGCCAGGATGCCATCGTTGTAGTTGAGCGCCTTGGTCCCGCGGATGTTCTTGATGATCTGGAAGTTGGTCTGGCCTTCGAAGAAGCCCTGCCGGATCGCGCCCGTGAGGCGCTGCCGCTCGGTGGCCGTGAAGCCATCAATGAACGACTTGAGCAGCTTGCCGCCGTCCACGCCGCGCACACTGAGCGGATTGGAAAGGATCGCCGTTCTGATCGCTGCAGCGCCCGGGACAGCAGCCTCAAAGGACACACCCACCGGCGCCGCCCGGGTCAGACTGGTAGCCTCGAACTGCGCCTCATAGTTTGCGATGTCGACCAAGTCCAGGTTCAGCTTCTCGCTGTACCGGTCGAAGATGCCCAGCAGCAGGCTGTCGACTTCCTGCAGCAGCACCTCAAGGCGCCGGGCGGTGTACTCAGTGAGGTCCGCGCGGGCCAGGCGGTCACGGATCGACCTGTCGATCTCCTTGAGAAAGGGGCCGAACTTCTCGACCTCTCCCGATTTCAGCTGCTCAAGGAAGACAGCGTGCCGGATGGTTGCATCAAGGATCGCTTGGTTTGCCGCCATCGCCAGACCCTCCGGTCAGGTCATCCAGTTGCGGGCCCGCATCAGCAGTCTGCAGCTCATCCCGGATCTCGTCGTCGGTCTTCTCCGGATCGATGACGCCGCGGTCGCGCAGGTACTGCCAGAAGTCCGCCTCAGGCAGCCGGCCACCCTGCACAGCGTTGAACAATGCAGCAAGAATCGCGGGGTCGAGGCTGATCTGAGTGAAGTCCTGGTTCAGCTTGTAGAGCGATTCGCCGGCGACGTTCAGGAACTCGCCCATCCATTCCAGGCACTGCGAATAAGCCTCGCTAACGTTGCTCACGATCAAGGACAACACGCTGTGCTCGGCGGCGCTGTCGTTGTCAGCCTGAGTGGCTGTCTTCACCGCGCTGCCACGCTCAATCAGCCTGGCGCCGAGGGCGATCAACTGATCTTCCTTGGCGTCCATGGCCTCCTTGATCATGGTGTTGGCCTGGGCCTGGAGAATGCCGGCGGTTCCGTTCTGGGGCAGCGGCAGAATGGCCCGGGAACCGAAGTAGATCCCCTTCTCTTCCAGCATCTTCACCCACTGCTCATCAAGGCCAGCCATGTACACCTGGGGCTGGCCCATCAGGTAAGCCGCATCCTCATAGTCGGCACTGTTGCGGTAATGCCCGATGTTGATCTCGGCCATGTCGTACAGCGGGGAGTCGTCGATGCTCGCGTCGTTGTTCTCGCTTCCCAGGAACTGGAAAGGGATCACCCTCCACCGCTGGCCCGCGCCGTTCAACGGGGTAAAAGGGGCGATGACCATGGAGGCCTGACCCGAGCCCTCCTCCCACACCTCCTGGGTGTAGTTTCCTTCGGCATCCAGACGCAACACGCGATACTGGGTTACCTGCTTGCTGCCGAAGCCATCATCAGTGTCGACATCGACCTTCTCCTCCAGAACCACCAGGCTCAGAAGATGCTGGCCACCTACCTTGCGAGTCTTCCAGTTCTTGATCGCTTCCGTCGGGTAGCTGCTGATCGTCGAACGGACACGGCCAGACGCCATATCGGCAACACTCACAGCCTGACCATCAACTTGCGGGTAGTCCACCAGCAGCCCGTGACGGCCCACCTCGAGCAGGTGCCCAATCACTGACTGGGACTGCTGATAGATGCTCACGCCCTGGCCATCGACATCCTTGGCCACGTAATCGAGCGCGCCCGGGACCGTCAGCGTCGGCCAGGTACGGAATACGGCGCCCACCAGGCTGTGCTTGGTCCGGCCGGTGGCGTTGTAGAACACGGCCCGCTGCTTGTAGCCAACGTAGCGCTCCTGGTTCTCCCTGCTCGTATCATGAGCATTAGGCCGCGGCAGATATCGCTCGCCAGCAGCCTTGATGGTTTCAGAGCCCTTGCAGACGTCGCGCACCAGGCGCCAGCGGTTACTCGCCGCGTCGTACTCGGGGCGGGTGAAGGTGACGTCTGTCATCGGGCAAATCCCATATTCAGCGAGGTGACCGGTTTCACGATCGGGAACTCTTTGTGGATGAAGTAGCCGCCGGCGTCGTTGGCGTGGTCGTTGCCTTGTGACTTGTCGGGCTCGCCATTGGCCGCCCACACCTGCTGCTCCAGGCCGTCGGCGTAGGTCGGGCAGGTAAACGGGTTCACCAGGTAACGCCGCTCGCCCTGGGCATTGCAGAACATGGCGTTCATGGCGTTGATCCGATCCTTTACTGGCGGGTTGGCCGCAGGCGCGATGACCGAGAAGCCGGCCTGCTTGAGCATGGCGATGTCCGTCATGCTGGCGTTGACCGACTTGCGCGAGTCGCCCGAAGCGTCCGGATAGATCCTGATCTCGCACGTCTTCTTGAAGTCGTTGCCGTCGTGCTGCCAGTAGCGCTCCTTGATGCGGCGGATCATGTCCGGCGTGTCGTAGCCATCGATCAGCTCATCGACTGCCCTGGGCAGCCCCTGGTCGCGTTTGACGTGCGTGATCGCCGCCATCTTGCCGACGTTGAAGTCCATCCCGATAAACAGAGGCTCGCCTGCCTGCACAGTGTCGAAGCACTGGTTCAGCTTCCGGTCATAAGCGTGATAGATCGATCCCGACGTCAAGTTGACGAACTGGCCGTTCAGGTAGGCCCTGATCAGTTGCTCGGGGTACGACTCCATCAGCGATGGGATGTAGTCGTCGGGCAGGTTCAGCTCGTTGTCGAAGGTGCTGGCCTGGACCAGGCCATACATCTCCTTGAGCGCCGGCTTGTCGCGCAGTTGCTTCACGAACTGCTGGAAGACGAACTTGAAGCCCTCAGGCGTCGTGGTGACGTCTACTCCGTTCTTCAGGCCCGGCAGGTTGTAGCGCATCCGAGCAATGATCTTGCGCCAGGCCTGCTGCGCCTTGATCGACGTCAGCACGTCCAGTTCATCCACTAGGGCGTGGCCGATTTTGAAGCCAACGATGGTCTGGGGCTTCTCCATCGACCGGCAGATCACTGTGCCGCGGCATTGCCGGCCGCTGTAGATGTGAACCTCATGGTTCGCCTGGTTGATCTTGGTCTTCAGCCCCCAGTCGTAGGCCACCTCATCCATGGTCGGATAGAAGATGTCACGGATCTGCGGATAGGTTGGCGCGAAGTAGCCAGCGTTGACGCCGGGCCACTCCATGAAGTGCTTGCTCAGCGCAGAGCAGCCTACCCAGGTCTTACCCGATCCAAAGCCAGCAACGAAGGCGCGGAACTTGTGGGGCAGCGTGAGGAACTGAGCCTGAGGAATGTTAAGGCTCGGCATTCGGCTTCCTCGCATCAACCACATCGACCTGGATGCGGGTCGGGTTCTGCGGCTCGTCGTCCGGCTCTTCCTTACGGGCCCGGTTGACGTACATATCCCCGCACTCCTTGGCGGCCTGCTCGTAAAGCTGGGCGGTCAGGGCAAGATTGCGCATGCTCTCGGCCTTCTCGGCCATCCGGGCGAGGCCGCGGAGGCGAAACGCACGGTTGGCGATGGGGATGTCGGCTGTCTCTTCGCGGAAGCGCTTGCGGGTGTCGTGGAATAGGGTCGCCCACTTCACGGCAAGTCCCTTCCCGGCGGCCTTGGTTGGGTCGTGCGTTTCCACCTGCTGGCGGGTCACCACAAGCCCGTATTCATTCTTGACGGCCTCAACCACCTGGGACGGGGTGTCAAAGCACGCCAACGCCTGAACGATGAAGCTCTTCACCTCATTTTTCAGGGCTGCCATAAATTTTCATCCGTCTAGAGCCTGTCAAGAATCAGGCCGACTTGAGCAGACAGGTTCCGCAGGCCCTCGATATGTTCAATTTCCCCACCTCAGCAGGATTGTTTGCAGCGTCTACCAGGGCCTGAACGTCAGGGCTCGCACCATAGCGGCGGACCACACCGACGAACTCCTCGACGTCATGGCCGCGCAACTTCAGCTTGGGTGCGCCTTCCTGGGTGAAGGCTGGCTGACCGTACTTATCGGTCGCCTGGGCAATGTGGTAGAGCTCATGCTCAATGAGCGCGCAGAAGTCAGCGTCTGAGCACTGAGCGCAGTAGTCAGCAGCCAGTGTGATGATGAAGGCCGGCACATCGCCGAACCAATCACGCATCTGTTGCTCCATCCGGGCCTTCTGCCAACCTCCAGCGCGGAACGCTACCTGCTCGGCCTGGCCTAGGACTATCCGGCCCTGTTTCTCGAAGCTCGACGATGCCCACATAACCCGGATGTCTGCATCCAGTAGGTGGGCATGGTCTTCGTTGTGAATTCTGCCGGCGTCGGAAAGGATCTCGGCCTGGAGCCATTCCCACACTTCAGGAGCTGGAACCAAGCGGACACCAAAGTCGGATAGCTCGGACAGTTCAAGCAGCGACGATGGAGGGTATGGCCTATCCACGGGTCACCTCGAACTTGAAATAGTTACGTGCTACAGGTATTGGTTAAAATCAACCAATCGCTTGGAGAGCAGCATGTCAGAGGTAGGAAAGCACGGAGTGCTGGCTGGAACGGCAAGCACTGGGCGTCGTACTCATGCAGTGGCTGCTGCACTCGAAATAATTGCGGCCCGCGCAAGCAGCTCCACGCCAGTTGATCTGGCCGCAGAGTTCAATAATCTCAAGCAATACGCAGACCAGATCCAAGAAGCACTGAAGGTCAAAGCTGAGTGATCAATCCGTGCCGCACTCACCTGCGGCACACCTCGGCTTAACTGGAAACCATCGCATGCCAACACCCAACATCGAGCGATTCGATCAAGAACCAGAGTGGCAATGAAGCGTTATATAGATATTTTTTTGAGCTTCACTTGAAAATGAGGAAGGTTGCCCCCGTATTGTTAGTATCCCTATTTTGAATTAATGGGGTTCACCTACGAAAAGGAACCGCAACGTGCCCATCCAAGTAACAGACCAGAATCGCCTTCCCCTTCACACCATCTCTCCGGGAATCGATCCTGATGACGAAGAAGTGATTTTGATTTTGGATGCAGCTAAAGCGAATGAGGTCGCAGAAAATCACTACAAATCCGACCTTTGGGACGGCCCTGACCTGTTCAAGCTTGCAGACTGTCGCGCATTTTTGAGGCGAGTGCCTCCGATACCCCTGGAGCTTCCGATCATCTATTTCAATGTAAAGCCACACGTTCGTTTTTGTGATGGCCGACACAGGACCACCGCCTTAGTAAACAACGGCCTAAAAACCGTACCGGTGCTCACAAGCCGCAAAATTGCTGATGGCCTTCCTCACTTATGGGGAAGCAAACAAACTGCAGTGAGCGAATACGACTTCAGCCATTGCGCAACAACAACGATGCTCGGGATCTAAGCACATCAGTCGCGGCACTATTTTTTGATTCGCGAAACGTGTCGCGGCTTACTGGGCTCGACGGTCGATCCCGCCCGGCGCCTTATCACAGCGCAGGCAATGCTCGCAGTTCAGCGCCCGGCACAGCCAGACCTTCACCCGCTGCCAATACGTGACCATGAAGACGTGCCGAACGCCGGCCAGGGCCAGGGAAGCGTACAAGGTCGCCTCTGCGACCGACTGGGACATGATCAGCCTGTCGTTGCGCACCAGGAGCGCGTAGCCGCTCAGCGCGATAGTCGCGTAGATCAACTTCCCCAGTACGCCGTCGCGCACCTTACCGCTCAAGCAGCACCAGGTCGCCCATAGCGCAATCAAGCCAGCCGACCACGTTGCAACATGCTCCAGGATCATGTGCCACCTCCCCCGAACTTCGAACGAATGAACGCCCAAAGGTCAGCAGCTTTGATTGCCCGGGTAATGGCAGCGATCAACGAGCCGCCGAAGGTGCCGAGCAGAAAACCGATACCAGCAACACTGCGGGGCTCTACCACTCCCAGGTAAGCGCTCACCAGTCCGGTCAGGTAATGGGCGCAGACCGCACCCGAAAAGATGAAGACCGCCCAGGCCTTCCGGTCGACCAGGTCGTCGCGGTGCCACCAGCTCGCGGCGAACGCACCGACCAATCCTGCGGTAAACCACGTATCAAGCCTGTCGAGCAGGCGGTACAGAAACTCCATGCGCTCGACTCCGTGGGGCATGAGAAAGAAAAAAGCCCGCTCAGTGGCGGGCATATGGCTCCGTGCTATCGTCGAGAATCCTACAATCGCGACAATGGATGGAACCATGGCAAGTTTTATCGTCACCTTCAAATTCAAATCTGATGACACTCGCAGTGAAAGGTATGACTCGTTCGTAAAGAAAATCAACGAACTAACCAGCTACAGCCACTGGGACGAAACGACATCGTTCTACTGCTTCAAGCTCGATACGACTGCCGAAGCGCTTTGTTCAGCCCTGTATATCGGCAGCGACTTCAACTCCACGAAAGACATGATGGTTGTTATCGATATCACCAACAAAGAGAAGGCTACAAAGGGTGCCTTGGAATGGCCTTCAGTGCTTGACTCATACCTTGGGTTCTGACTGCTAGGCCGGCAATTGCAAGATTTGCGATTCCAGCTCGGCCGCGCGCGCCTCGTAGCGTTCAAGCGTCTCTTGGTTGGATCGCAATGCCTCAGCAAGTTGCTTCTCGCGAGCAACAGCGTCGGCGTGTAGCTTAGCTACCTCAGCCAGCTTGGACTCCTGCGCAATCACCGACTCAACAGCTTGGCGGTATTCGCTCTTCATGCTGTGCTCCAGAAATGAAAAAGCCCCAGCGGATGCCAGGGCCTGAATAGGTGCGATCGTCTTTCCGATCTGTCCGCCAAAGACCATCACAGCGTCAACGCCCCTTTGCATCGATCTCGCTGATCCAGTCTCGCGCCACCCTGACAGCAATGGTGAGGTAAGGGTGCGCGGGCTGCCGGTGTTTTTCCGTTGCACTGCACTTGCCGGCTTATCAGTGTCCAGGCTTTCCGTGAGGCTGCCCTGGCTGCAGGTAACCCGAAAGACATCCGAGAAAACGTCCACTTCGGTAGTGGCTTTCCTCAGAGGCACAAAAAAGCCCGGTACAGGTCCGGGCTTTTCTATTTCATCCAGGCTTATGGATCAGGAGGCACCGTTAAGCCAGCAAGTCCCAAGTCAATGCGATTGCGCCACCCGGAGTAGACGAGTACGTCCACAGCGCTTTGCCCGCAGGGATACGAATCGGGTACGGCATAACAACCTCCGAGTTGCTATTCGTGATACGAGAACCGTTGGCGGAGAAGATGATTGCTGAATCGGCAAGGGAAGAACCGGTCGGCCCTACATATAGATCAACGGTACCGTTCGAGGGGGCGATCAGACCGGTCTGGATGATCAGACCACCAGTGTTTTGTGCTGCCGATACAATCTCCACAATCCCGTTCGGGTGCAGTGTAGTGAAGTGCTTACCCATAGTTACTGCGTTCATTTTGCCACCTTTGAATGGAATGATTAGTTGCGGGAAATTCCGCTTTCATGTCGCTCAAAGGCGATGGGTTGAAGCTCTTGGCTTTCAGTGACTGCCTTATGGAAACTAGTCCACGTTTTGGGCGCTGGGCGCGGGCAACACATCATAAGTAATAAAGACCAGAAGTTGGCCATTATTCTCATAAGCCCAGAGGCCGTTACCAGGAGGTAGATAGACTGGATTTGGGAGTGTCTCTGAACTTGACCACGCCATCAACAGCACCGGGACACCAGGACCACTCCAATAAGAAGGCTCAGCTGTACCGGTCGAAATAAACGAGAGGCTACTGCCTACGATCTGAGTAGTACGCAGAATGATTCCATTAACGTTCGCAGACGGTGCAATAAGCTGTTGTTTCCGTGTGACGTTGGCAGAAATGAACTTCTGGCCAAGTGTTACTGGTTCCATGATTTTCACCTTTGAGTCGAGTAAGTGATTGCGGAGATTTCCGCACTCATGTCGCTCAAAGGCGATTGCTCGAGGCTCAAGGCCTTCACACGAGTCGAGAAAGTAAACACCAGCAACGCGGTAGGTTTCGCTTCTGATACACCCGAGGAGTGAAATTACTATCTCAGCAAAATACTGTACATGCAAACAGTATTTTTCATACTACAGCCCGCCCCTACAAAAATCATTCTGCTGAAATCGGAGTAATAAAAAACCCGGCGCTTGGCCGGGCTCAGGGTTTCGTGTGCGTTTCGCGTTACTTGTGCACTATGGGAAAAGTACGCATAAAACCCCACCATGTCAATATTTTTATGCCGCCCTTTCATCATTCTCCGAATGAATCACCTGCCATATAGGCTGTTGAGCCTGAATATCCACTTCTTTAATCACTTCTTTCAGTGATTCCCATAAGGCGAGCCAGTCACGATTCCAATGCTTAGGCTCGATAGTGACACCGAAGAACTCCTTCATCTCGGAGGCGACCCGGGCCGGCCCCCACTCTGCCGCACCATGAGCCTCCCCCTTGTAGGACTGCAGGGCCAGGGTCACCAAGTATTGAGCCTTCACGCGCTTGGCTGATGTCAGATCGGGCAACGCTGCCTTGGCGGTAATCAGCAGCACTGCATTCAGCAGGTGCCGCATGTTCATCGCCGGGTGGTACAGGTAGTGCCCGAACTGCTGTACCTGGAACGGCAGCGTGTCGATGGCGCGTAGTACCTTGCCGATCGTGGCCAGGTGCGCAGCGCGGGCTGTGGACTGACCAATCGGCGTGCGGCGCGTCTCGCTAATGCTGATCCGCTGCCCCGGAACCGAGAAGCGCGCAGCCTCTTCCCCTTTGTCACTGCCCAGCGCCGGGAACTGCGCCTCGCGCTTGCCGATACGTCCGCCAGTCTTAACCGGTGCCGACTCGGCCCGCTCTATTGCAACAGCACTGATCGACGCGTTCGATTCGTGCTGTGCCTCTGTCCATACCTGCCTTGCGTTGATCAGCTTCATGCTGCGATCCCCTTCTTCAGTTCTTTGATCTTTTCGCGGTAGTCGGCCTTGATGGCCTTGATCTCTTCGATGGTGTGCTTGCATGCGGGATGCGGACCTTCCAGCCAATCCAGCTTCTCGGCGCCGATTCTCTCCAGGAGCGAAAGCCGGTAGTTCACCAAGTTGCCGGATAGGTGCGTGTTACATGGGGCGCACTGCTTCCAGACGTTCAAGGGCTCGAAGCGGATTTCTGGGTTCGCGCCTACGGTGCGGTAATGGCCTGCGTGGTACTGGCCGTCATGGTGCCGCCCGCAGCTGACGCAAGGGAGATCAGCGTCGCGCAGGCGTACCCATTCGTTGAAAACGGCCTGGGCTTCTCGCAGGTGATCTGCCCGGCTCTTCAGTCTTTCCTTTCGGACCTTGATCTCCTGGCGCTCAACATCAGCCAGAGCTTTCCGGGCGCTTGCCTGCCCCCTCTCTGACTGGCCATGAGCGATGGCGCACTCGATTTCTCCACATACGGCCTGGGAGGCGCGTGCAGGTGTGAACATCACCCGGCAAGATGGACAGCGCTTGCGACGCTTGCCGACGGACGTGAGCGGGGTTTTGCGCTGTAGTGGGGTGCGCTTCACGCGGCCTCCTTGAATGCTTCGAACTCAGCCATTTCGGTCAAGCGCTCTTCCGTAAGCGACGGCCAGTCATTCAGCACCAGGTACGCGCAGCACTGGCGCCAGAAGTCTTGGAACACCTCCTCTCCCATCGAGTCGTAGGAAAGGCTGCGCGGCGTCTTGCGGGTGAGCTGACCCAGGCCGGGGATGTCGAACAGCTCCTCGTCGCAGTACACGCCCGACTCCAGCTGCAGAGCCTTGATCGCGTCGTGGGACTGCTTGCCAGAGAAGCGGTCGATGTTCTGGCTCAGCACCCGGCCCAGGCCATGGACCAAGCCGTTGAATCGTGGGTTGCGCGGCTGCTTCAGCTCGGCGCGGATCTTCGTATTGATTCGAAAATCCCGCTCGCGAAGGATTGACCGGTCGGCGTCTGAGGACGGCACGAACGCGGCAACTTCCTTGCCAGTGGCAGGATCTACCAGACGGCGAAGAATCAGGTACACGGGCATTGGGCGGGGCTTGGCTGGCTTGGTCATTGCGCCGCCCTCTTCGCTTCCAGTTCCTGCGCCTGCTTGATCAGCAGGGCCCGGCGATCAGCCAACTCATTGGCCGCTGCAAGCCGTATCTCGTCCTTCTGCTCTGCACCGGCTTTGCGCATCTCCAGCATCGAGCTTTTCACGAGCTCCAGTTTCTGGCGAAGCGCCGGCTCCGGCCGGGTGACTGTGCCGGTGAGCAAACCCGCGATAGCCCGACCATCCTCGGTGATCGGCTCGACACTCAGGTCCGCCAGGTACTTCTGGGCGTGTTCGCGCGGGATGCGTTTCAGCTCCATCGCTTTGGTCACAGCCTGGATGCGACGGTTGGCGTCGAAGCCTACTGATACGTGCCAGTTGACTGGCTTCGCATCCTCGCGGGCCTGGCCCACGAACCGCTGGTAGGCGTCGATGAACGCCATACGTGCGCCGATTTTGTCGCCGCCATCCAAGATGGGTTTCGCCGCGGCCAGGGCCAGCTGAATTTCGTCGGTCAGCACCACGGTTTCGAACTCGTCGTTCGTGGTCATGGCGATGGCCCAAGCCTCATCCTTTCCCGGGCGCCCATCTGCCGACTGGGCATGCTTCAGGATCGATGCAACCGTGAGGCGGCCGCCCTCGATACGGCAGCTGCGAAGCGCTGCGGTAAGTACAGGCTCTGTGTATTCGCGCAGGTCCTCGACCATTAGCAGTGCTGCAGCCTGGGTGAGCTGCTGCCCCATCACCTCGGCAGTGGCAAACAGGGACAGGAGCAATCGTTCTTGCTGTGCGTCATTCAGCATGGGCTGCAGCCTTCTTGGCTCGGAGCGCTTCAAGGGCCTGCTCGGCAGCGCTGAAGTTGGTTTGGGTCTGCTCGATCTGCCGGGCTGTAGCCCCGCTCATCTGGCGATTGGTGACCCACTGGGTGTGATAGCTCTCGGCGTTGACCAGCAGCTCGTTGAGGCTGTGGCACTTGCGTACGACTCCGGCATCGCTGTTCTTCAGGAAGTGAGCCGCGACGTGGTGGGCGACATCGGCGCCGAGGCGGTCGACCAGTTGGCCGAGCTGGCCACCGACCTTGGCATTCCACACCGGCCAAGTGCTGTAGCGCTTGCGGTAGGCCATGGCGTAGTTCGCCCAGGCCTTGAAGGTTTTGCAGGTCTGGTCTTTCGGGCCCGGCATGTCAGCGGGAATTTCAACTCGGGGCACTTCGATGCGATCAAGCACCACCAATCCACCGGATGCGGCTGGCTCCTCGGAGCCGCCGTGCAAGTCCTGACTGGTATCCTGATTAGTACCCTGATGATTGGTATCCTGATTTGTCGGATTTTTTTCCGACCCTTGCTCGGATTTTTTTCCGACCTTGCTCGGAGATTTATCCGAGGTGGATCGGATTTTTTTCCGACCTTTGTTTTCTGCTGGGGTCGGATATTTTTCCGACCCATCGAGCTTCTGATTCCACTCGACGGCCTTTTCGGTCAGCCGGAAAAGCGTGATGTTGGAAGTGCTGGAAAGCTCGATTAAACCAGCCTCGTCCAGGGCCTTCAGCATGCGATAGGCAGTGTCTGGCTTGTCGGTGAGAAGCGGCAACTCCTCGATGATCTTGGCCTTGCTCAACGCGTAGAAGATCCCATCGTCAGTCTTGACCGGCTTGGTCCAGCTCGGGCAGCCGTAGATAAAAGCGAACAGCAGGGCCTGCTGAGAGTTCAGCCCCCACTCGAGCGCCTTCACCTGGTTGATCGTGATGGTGAATTGCATGTCAGGCCTCGGCCTGCTTGTACTGCGCCCACAGCCCGGCAACCCAGTTGACGCCCTTAGGAGTGAATTTGATCTGGTTGAAGGCGTGACCGTTTTCCGCGGTATCGGTCTTTACTTCGAAGCGGCCGGCATTGATGTGCTGGGCGTGCGCCTGCCATTCGCCGCCCATGCGGTACATGATTTTCTTGTCGAGCAAGAACTCGCGGAAGCGGGCCTCATTGGCCCCAAGCAGCTTGGCTGTTTGACGAAAGCCCTTGAGCCCAGTGGCCTCGACATAGCGATCCACAAACTCGACTTTTGGAGCGGCAATGGCCAGGGCCTGGCTGGCAGCCTGGTGGAGCTCGAACTGCTCGGCCCAAGCGCGGGCTGCAGCGGCCGGATTGGAAAAGTCAGGGAGAGCTGCGATGACGCGCCCCCTCCCCTTTTCTTCCAGGTCGGTCATGTGATCGTAGACAGCAGCCTGCAGCTCGTAGCTGTAGGACATTGCCATCAGGCAGGACTCGCGCTTTGGAAAGCGATAGCACTTCTGCTTGCGGTTCATCGAGTCCAGGTAGATGTCGGAAAAGTTTCCGGCATCTTTTTTCAGTACGCGAGGCACCTTCTTCATGAAGTCGGCATGATCCAAAACAGGATCATCCGGAAGGCGCTGACCATTGATGAAGTCGACCAGCTCAAGGCTGGACATTGAAACTGTCCGCGCCACGTTTTCAGATTGCGGAAAACGTGGCGCGAGATTGTTAGGGGTATTGCTCGAATTGGGTTGGCTCTGCATAATCGGCCTCCTCAAGTGGTAATGAATCAGCCGGGGCGCAATCCCGGCTTTTTTGTGCCTGGGATTTAGGCAAGCTTCAAATTCGGTCGGTGTTTTGCGATCAGTGCTTCAGCCTTCCGGCCAAGCTCCCCAGCCCGCGCTTCAACCTGGCGGCATTGCTCGGCGAACGCCGGAAGATGCGGCAGGTCCTCTTCGCACATCACCTGGTCGTCAAAGACTTCGCTGCCGGTATCGATCACATCGCCCAGCGCACGGATCAACGCACCGAAGCTTTTGTTGGCGCATTGGTCGCTCTGCATCTGGCGCGCGCCGATCAGCCCATGGCGGCCGGCAAGCTCATTGATGCAGTTGTCGCGAAACTCAGGCTCCAGAGCGTTTACCCAAGACTCCTCCAGCCAAGACGGCATTTCCTGATCCCCGGAGAGCCAGCGCTGTACACGCTTCAGCCAGCGACCGGTCGCCCTTACAAACTCGCTCACGTCACCGGTCAGTTCTGGCGAATTGAAGTCTGGAACGTCCTTCTTCTTGGCGCGCTCAGGAATCGACAGGTGCAGCTCACGGCTCAACGATTGCGCGAAATCGTCCTGGCTCAAGCTGGTTCGGGCGATCTGGTTTGCCGCATGCGCCACCAGCACTTGGTCACGGGTTCGGGCGCTATGTCTTGGACTGGACGTTTCCATGGGGACTGCTCTCTTCTAATCTGGCTTCAACGGATTGGCGTGACGGGTCGAACCTACGAAGCGTTCTTCCACTGGATATCCGGAAGGCACTCTTGCCGAGTCACCTTTCCGCCTGTTGCGTGTTCAATTTCAATGGCTCGCTCGGCAGTGATGGAGCGGTCACCAGAGATCAAACGAGAGAGGTAGCTCGCCGGAATGCCGAGGCTGATGGCGAGACGTTTTCTTCCGCCGCGCGGAAGCTGCTTTGCGTACGTGGGGAAGTCCATGTGAATTTACCTTCTGGTTCATTTATGCGTGAATTTACCATAAATGTTTACCAAGTAAAGGTAATTTCCCCAAAGGGAAATAAAGGTTCTAATGGGGAAATGGAAATCAAAGACATACGCAGAGCCAGAGTTCGCCAGGTCATTGACCGTGACTTTGGTGGGAAGGACGCTGATTTCGCCGCCAAGGTGGACAAGCAACCTTCATACATCTCCCGGCTTTTCACCGAGAAAGCTGAGCATCTCCGAAACATCGGGGAGAAGATGGCGCGCGACTTCGAGTTGAAATGCGGGCTTACGCCAGGATCGCTTGACCTCCCATTGAGCGAAGGCGAGCTATCAGTAGCATCAGTGTCTGGTGCCGCAAAACCCAGGCTTCAAGTCGAAATCCCACTGCCACCCATCGAGACTTGGGACGACACAACCCCACTCCCAGACGACGAGGTCTACGTCCCATTCCTGCGCGAAGTGGAGTTGGCAGCCGGCTCTGGCCGGTTTGTGATCGAGGAAAGCGACACCGCCAAGCTGCGCTTCTTCAAGAGCGATCTGCGCCGCAACAACGTGCAGTTCGATAATGCCAAATGCGTGATCGCCCGCGGCAACAGCATGTTCCCTGTGCTGCGCGATGGCGCCACGGTAGGCGTGAACACCGGCAAGAACTCGCTTGGCGATATCGTCGATGGCGACCTCTACGCGATCAATCACAACGGCCAACTGCGCGTGAAGCAGGTCTATCGCCTGCCCACTGGTTTGCGTCTGCGAAGCTTCAACCGCGACGAACACCCGGATGAGGACTACACCTTCGCCGAAGCCCAAGAGCAACAAATTTCGATCCTGGGCCATGTGTTCTGGTGGGGAATGTTTGCTCGCTGACAGGCAATCGAAATCCAGAAAAAACGGAATGGACTCCATGAAAAAGCTAGTAATCGCTGGGCTCGTCGCTCTGATTGCAATTGCCATCTACACCCAGATCACGATTTTCATCGTGCCGCCAATAGGTGCAGTACCCGAGGGGCGCACGGTGGTAATGCTCCGCCTGAATAAGACCAATTTCGTAGACAGCCCAGACGCTATGTGCGAGCGCATCCAAGGTGGGGTGAGCTTGCTGTGTCGCGGGATGACAATGGCCGCAGTCGTTGAGAAAACCAAGATCATCGCCCGCCTGCCCTACTCAGATTGGCTTTATCTGCTATCTACAGGCGGCAAGCGGTACGATCGATGACTCAACTCATTGCGTAACCCAGGTGAAAATCTGATGGAGTTCCTAGAGTTCGTAGGCAACCTTTTCAGCTCGCTTAGCAATTACCAGCCTTATGAAAAGCCTCGCCGCGTCTTCACGCGGGGGTTTGTAGCCTTCTGTGTGATGGTTGTCGTACTTGAGCTAATGACGTTGAGCCATTTCTATGGGCAGCCAGGCTGGTGTTTGGGGCTATGTAGGGAAACTTGAGCCAGCGGTTGGTCTGGCGGGGCTGGATGCTTTAGGCCGGCGCGGATGAGCAAGGCGCCAACGCTCTGATCAAGATCGCCCTATGCTTCCAGGAAACCGAGGAGAAGCTGGCAGGGTATGCGGATTAGGTGAAGATGGAAGGAGCGCGCAGAAGACAGAAGCATGCTCGAATACATTACAAAAATCGAATTAACCTTGACGAAAACCAAAAAAAATTAGACATTCGACACAAATTTTAAGGTTTTTTGTCAAATGTCGCAAAATATAGCTGTTGCAGAAAATGATCTTTTGGGCCTGATAGAGGGAGCCCTTAACGCCGATTACACGGTTGTTAGGCAGGTCTGTAATAAGATCGCAAAAGACTGCATGACAGCCTCGCCGGAAGTCAGTAAGCGTATAAAGCTTGCAACCAAGCGCAATGGCGTTCCGCTTCGCGCTGCAGGATATTCGGAATCCCTCCCTGTCGACCCGAAATCTAGAGGCGCGCTTGTTGAAGAGCTAAATTGGCCGACATCCCCAATTTTTCTTGATGATGCGCTGAAACATACCTTCGATTCGTTCATCGCAAGCGCTAAGAAATACGACCTGCTGGCAAAGCATGGCTTGTCAGGGCGCATGAATCTGCTCATGGCGGGTCCTCCCGGAACAGGAAAGACGCTAGTGGCTGGCCACATCGCCGCAGCTTTATCCATGCCATTATATGTAGTCCGCCTAGATTCACTTATGTCTTCTTTGTTAGGAGACACAGCAAAAAACATTCGCAGCGTATTCGATTTTATACCTCAGAAGAACGGCATAATATTTCTGGATGAGTTTGATGCTATTGCGAAACTCAGAAATGACAATCATGAGCTCGGCGAACTAAAGCGAGTCGTCAACACGCTTATCCAGTCAATTGACTCGCTTGACGATCGGGCGGTCGTTATTGCCGCTACCAATCACCCCGAGCTACTAGATAGGGCGATCTGGCGTCGTTTTCCTTACAGAATGAATTTTCATACGCCTGATGAGGATCTCCGAAAACACCTATGGAACCACTTTCTTTTTAGTGATAGTGGAGAGTCCTGCGCGGTAACCGCTCTTGCAAAAATCTCTCCAAAGCTCAGCGGCGCGGATATAGAGTCGATCTCTTTAGCGGCTCGCCGGCACGCCGTAATTTACGACTCGGCAATCGACCTTCACCAAGTTGCAAAAGATGTTCTTCAACCGCAGATTGAAACTGATGCGAATGACAAGAAAGCAATATGCAATTTGCTGCACAGGACGTACCACCTCAACCAAACCGAGATACTAACTTTAGTAAAAGTTAGTCGCCAAACTTTATCTACGTATCTAAAGGACTAGCTAGATGCCTCCACCGCCGACCATTAACCCAATTCTAACCTATCTCAAGAAGCCCACTCCCAAGGGGGTTACTGGCGGCGGAAAAAACGCCAACGGAATAAAAAAAGAAAGTTTACAGGAGAAGAGAGAGCGTCTTTCCAAACAAGTACAAAACATCGAAACCCGCGACTTGAACAATGTAACTTTTTCTGGCGTTACACACCTGATAGCAAAAATGGATGATGATGCCTTATCTCCTACCTGGACCCCAACCGACCTATTCGACTCGAGAACTGGTTGCAGACTTATCTCTCCAGGATATAAAGGCTTTATCATCGAAATAAGTCGAGAAAAACTAAAAGACTTACGCAAACATATAATAAGCTCAAAAAACATCAAAGACCAAGTAGACATATCTAGAATTTCAAAAATTGATGTTTTCGATGAAGCGGAAACTTTTAGAGGCTTTAGCTCTGAAGAGCTATGGTCAGAGGTTAGCGAAGCAGGATCCGCCAACATATGGTTAAAACCTTTTAAAAATGCATCTGCGCGTAAAGCGCTAGCCCTAAAAATTAAAAAAATGCTAGAAGATGAAAAATATATTTTTGGGCATCCGGAGTATGACAGCCCACCTAGCGCTGACATCATGACTTACAGCGCAGTCGATGAACTCATAGAAACCTATATGGATAGAGGGAACGCCGCATTCTCTTTACAGTTTTCCTCTAAGAATGCATTTCAAAAGCTAGTCTCATCGGGAGCAGTTTATCGAATCGAACCAGCTCCACAGATCAAGGTTTCTCATAATCCTGGCACAGGGTCAGAGCCATCACCTAAAAAGGTGCCTACAGACTCTCCAACGGTAGTAATTATTGACGGCGGAGTAAATGCGCAAAGTTACCTTCATCTTGAAAAAATAAGCTTAATACCACTTGTAAGTAATAACCATGCCAACTTAATTCACGGAAACAAAGTAGCCTCTTTAGTTTGCCACGCTCACGCCTGGAACAATCAGCGAGCGCTGCCGAAACTTGACTGCACTTACATCTCAGCCCAAGTTATATGTAAAGATAGCGTCCCCAAAACGCCAAACCACAACCAGCTTTTAAGATACTTAGAGGACGTAGCCCAAAAAACCGCGGGACACTCCAAGGTATGGAACTTATCATTTAACACTGTTGCATCCTTAACCTCAAATGAAGAGGTCAGTTTGCTTGGACATAAACTGAGCAAGCTAGCTAGAAAGCACAATATTCTTCCAGTAATTTCTGCTGGAAACCACAATCACAACCCTGCCAACGGTATTCTGTGTCCGCCGGCTGACTGTGAAGCATCGCTGTCAATTGGCGGAAGGCAGTTCAACGCACTTACAAACAAGCCTGGAGCAAAGTGCCTGCACAGCCTCAAAGGCCCTGCACCTTCGGGTATGAAAAAACCTGACTTGGCTTGGTACTCAGAGCTTAGGGTGCTTGGTGGGAGCAGCGAAATCGGCACTAGTTTTAGCGCCCCACTCGTATCATCACTTGCGGCACATACTTTTTCTAACATAAAAAACGCCACTCCCGACCTAGTAAGGGCGCTTCTTATTAACAGAGCGGAATTATCATCGCACAGTAACGACCTAGGCTGGGGAACCCCTTGGGAGGAAGACAAGCTTCCTTGGCACTGCCCACCGGGGGATATCACCATGGCGTGGTCTTCTGAGTTAAAACCTGGCAACTGGTATTACTGGAATGATATCCCAATTCCTCCGGAGTTTATAAAAAACGGTAAATTTATTGGGACTGTGGTCCTAACTGCAGTTTTGGAGCCTTTGGTTTCCGACATGGTCGGTGAAAATTATTTTTCATCAAGAGTTCAAACTGCCCTTCAAGCAAAATCCGAAAAGGGGGGGATAATCAACATTGCAGGCCCGATGAAAGAACACAAGGAGAAAGAAGCAAGCGCAAGGTCTGATCTCGCTAAATGGAGCCCTGTCAGAAACCATTTTAAAACCCATACAGGTACTGCTATATCTGGCACCACAATGAGACTAAACGCTAGAATTTTCGCGAGGGACCTATATCAGTTTGATATAAATCACCATTCAGAACTCCCTCCTCAGAAAGTCTCGTTTGTCCTTACGTTAAGATCGGCTGACAAAAATGACTCCGTCTATGATTCAGCCGTGCGAGCATTAGCCACAGACATTGAAAGCGCGGTGATCGATCAAGATATTCAGATTAGTTTGTAACCACTTCAATTATGCCCGGCCCAGCGCCGGGCTTTTTGTATCTGCTATAGCGCTTTTGGGTCAATGCCAATCAGCCTGAGCGATTGAGCAAGCGATTCGTCCAGTACAACCTCGCCAGTTGTGGACGCTGCCTGGTTGATGCCGACCGTCCTGAACTTCAGAACCTGACCTGCAAGCATCTGTTTCAAAATCGACTTGGCCTTGTCTCCGCCGGTAATGGTGTAGGGACTCATCATCTTGTAGACGTTCTCCATTGCCTGGGCCTGGGTCTTTTTGATCAGCTCAGCCTGTTCTGCCGGCAGCCCGAGTGCAACCTCTGGCGAGGCAGGCACTAATCCCATCGGTGTTTCCTGGGGAGTAATCGTCCACGCTTCATTCTGATCGATACGTATCTGCACGGTTCCAACTGGAATCTTGAATCTTCCGCCAGACATCAGGCCTACGTAGATTTCTCCACCCTCCTTGCGCACGACCGGATAAAACTTAAGCGAGCTAGTCACAACGGAGCTGCCGGCAGTGAAGTTCCCCGTAGTGACCATCATGGTGGTTTTATCGGTGAATTCATCGGTTGTGCCGGTAGCCTTCCAGACGGATCCTGTGCACCCGCTCAACATCGCACCTGCAAGAAAAATAACAGCAATTCCCTTCATGGTCTTATCCCTTCGTAATGGCAGTGTGACTTTACCAGAGCAGGAGGATTGAAGACGCAATGCTTCCCGCCAATAGAGGGTGAGCGCCATGGATGGTAAAGTCCCAGATCTATTTGAGGAGTAGTCCAATGAAAGGAATTGGGACGCTTGCCCTGGTGGTGGGCATTTGCTGGGCTGTGTTCGCACTGAGCATGGACGTGTCTGTCGCTACTGGATCTGGCGGCAGAGTGAACAACTTGGGGCTTATGGCTGACCGTCAGCTGCATACTATTGTCGGCGGGATGATCACCCTCGCCGGCCTGCTTATGGTGCTGCTAGGCGGTAGAGGCTCTGCCCCGTCGGCAACAACTGCAACTGATACCCGCCCCTGCCCCGCCTGTGCGGAAACCATCAAGAATGCCGCCATCAAGTGCAGACACTGCGGGGTTGACGTTGCTGCAGATGTAGGCAGGCCCGACCATCCATTACTGGAAGCCCCGACTATCCCAGCAGCCGTAGCGGCGGGTCCCAACGATCCGAGTTCCCTTAAGAAGTCCAGCATCGAATTCAAATACCTGTGCTTCGCCCTTATCTGCGTAATCATTAGCGCGGCTGTTTACCACCTAACCAAAGCTGCCCCGGTCGCCATCAACCAGCCTCAGAAAAAAGCCTACGAACCAAAGGCTGATGAACAGGTGATTCTTGGCTCTGGCGCATTCGGCTGCATGTCTTTGTCTGATTTTGAGCGTGCGCAGGATCATTACAATCGAGCTGAGTACTCGGCTTGGGCAGAAATCACTGCTGACAAATACTGTTTTTTCCGGAGGGATGGAGAAGCAGATATTGCATGGACGGTACTGCAGGTGCGCGACGATCTCATGCAGATCGGTATAAAGCGGGCGTCCGAGTACTCGAAGAATCCTGATCTAGGCAAATTCAACTATTGGACCCTCAAGCGATGGGCCTCCCCATCCCCATCGAGATAACACCAGCCAAACTTAATTCAAGCCCGCCTAGCGCGGGCTTTTTTTGTACTCAGAGAAAAGCAAGTGGCATCAGGCATTTACCATCAGCATCAAAATGTTTACCAAATTATTTACCAATACTCATTGACAGGTAATTTCCAAATGGTAAATTTACCTCAAGCCAACGCAACACCGGCCCAGCAGCGAAAGCCGCGCCGCTCTTTAACAACCTGCGCCATTAACGATTACCCGGCGATTCGCTGGGAGGTCAGCCCCGGCCACACCTGTGGGGCGAGAGAAAGTCAGGTGAACAAAATCGCACTGCCACTACTGGCGACCGGCGATCCGATAGCCCCGAAAGGCTACCAACGCGCAGAACTGCGACGGCGGACGAGGTGTTGACCGAACTGGCGAATGACCCGGTAGGAGGCGCGATAAAGATGGAAAGCATCACTGAGCAGCCTTCTCGCGAGGGCTGCTTGGGATGACAACCACTCGGAAATTAATTGCATGGCCAAGTCATTCAAACAAATGATCAAGGATGGTGATCTGAAGCGCGCCGATGCGATGAAGGCCCGCCTGGAAGATCTCCATGAGGAACCTGGTTTCAACCTTCGCGCTGAAGGCAACGAGCTGGAAGAGAGCATCGATGCGCTGGCGGAGTTCATCTTCGCCGGCGGCCAGATTCCCGCATTGGAAGTTCGGCCTCGCGCTGATGGCGGCATGTGGGTTGTCGACGGCCACCGTCGCCGTCGCGCCTACCTCAAACTGGATCAGGCCGGACGGTTACCGAGAGTACCGAGCAAGGACGATCCTGAGCGCCTGGAAGCATGGATTCCCATTGTCCCTTTCGAGGGCAACGATGCGGAGCGTGTGGCTCGTGTCATCACCAGCCAGGAGGGAAAGAAGCTCTCCCCTTTAGAGCTGGCCGACGGCTACAAACGACTTACCGCATTTGGATGGACGCCAGACCAGATCGCCAAGAAGATCGGCAAGACTAGGCAGCACGTTGAACAGGTGATGACCTTAGGCAACGCCAATACAGACGTTCAGCAGTTGGTTGCGTCTGGCCAGGTCTCTGCGACAACGGCTGTCCAGGTTGTGCGTCAGCATGGCGAGGATGCGGGCAAGGTGCTCGGCGGCGAGCTGCAAAAGGCCAAGGCCACCGGTAAGTCAAAGGTAACCGCAAGATCGATGCGCGGACCGACAACACCGCGTCAGCGGCTCGAGGCCATCCAAGCAGCAGCACAGGAAATCTTCAAAGCATTACCCGATGGTTACCTTGATAGTTCAGGGCCAGAGATCAGCCTTCCCACAGCACTACTCCTCAAGCTCCAGCGAGCGGTTAGCGAAGCTGCTTAACAATTCAATTGCATAGAACAACCAGCGCCACGACAGCCTGTCGTTAACTGCCCGATCCTCTCTATGAGAGCGCATCGGGGTGTGATCTGAGGCCAAGCCTCGGGCAGCGGATGCGCCAACCGGTCGGCCTACAGGGCTACCCCTTCCGCCAAATGCCGGTTGAGCCCCGGCCAGATCACACCCCGATGCGGCACCATTTATCTAAGCCTGAGTAGGACCACCGATAATGATGTTCTTGCTTCCGCATTTGCACACGGGAACTCGAGCCTCGGATCGCCCTCGATAATACTCATAATCGCTTGCTGGAACTGTATCGAAGCCCTGCCAGTGCTCTTCTGTTCTACCAAAGTCATCCGAGCTGCTGACCTGCACACCTTCGTGACCACAATCCCTGCATGTCGCTTTACGACTGCTATCTGACCAACTCATGTTGACCTCCTTTTCTTTTAGAGCTTCCTGAAATTTAGCAGTCCTTTTTACTTTTACCCTTCCCCGACTAATCCCGAATGCACTCCCCTACGCGCCCATCGGCAACCAGCGGAGCGGATGAGTGCATCCGAGTTTTGTTGGACCAGTACCCGCCACTCTGGAGGCAATCATGTCAGCACTACGCAAGGCACAGCTCGAATACGACAACCGCATGCCGCCACCGGTAAGCGAGGACGACCTGGCCGAATCGGAATGGCTTGAGGCAAACGCCGAGCGCCTGCTGATGGGTTACCGGATCTCTTGGGGCTACCAGCCTTCAGAGCGCGGCGAGGTCACCCAGGCCGACTTTGCAAGGGCGGTGCAGGACCATCTAAACCAGCGTCAGATTGACGGTGAGGACCAGCAAGACGCCTTCGGCCAACTGGTTATCAATGCCATGGGTTTTCGCAGCTCGGGGCTCCTGATGGATCTGGCGGTGTACCTGCTTGGTAAGAAGTCAGCCTTGAAGGACATCGCGCTCGAGCTATTGAAGCCCCACGCAGAGGCCGCCGTAGCCTTCGAGCAGGAGCAGGCACGCTTAGAGCAGGAGTGCGGGTTTTGAGTCCTCACATTCTCATCGACCAAGCCCTCGAAGGCGTTGCCGATCCCAACAGCCAGTCCGATATCGATGTCCTGGTACAAGGCCTGATCACTCGCCTCTTCACTGACGGGGCGATCACCACCGACGAATTCACCCACTACTGCAAGCGCCTGATGGAAGCCTGTCACCGGCGCAAGGAGGCAGAATGACCACTTCCCCAGTCAAGTCGCTCATCGAGGAGCAACTGGAAGACATCACTGCCCACAACCTGCGCGATGCCTACAGCCTGGCCGAGCGCCGAGGCTTCTTCGGTCCGCCAGTTGAACAGTATGCGGAGCCAGGTTACCGCGGTCGGGTGCTGCAGGTTCTGCGCTATCGCGTGGCCCAACTGGAGCAGCGGCAATGAGCGGCGCCGGCGCACACAAGCGCGGCCAGCAGTTGGCGATCCGCTGCGCGAAACTCCGCCGCGAAGGCCTGTCCCTTTCCGAAGTGGCCCAGGCCACCGGCATCAAGAAGGAGCAGGCCAACGCCAAGATCACCTTGGGCGAGCGCCTGTTATCACTGGAGGAGTCGCCATGATCTCCGTTATCGCAATCGTCTGGTTCGCCCACGTCTATCTGAGATAGATCCTCGCTGCATCCCCTCACCAAATTTCACAGCGCCCCGCAAGGATGGCGCGGGAGAAACTCATGTCCACGAATACGCGGATCTGGGATCAAGTCAACACGACCGATCCGAGTGCCACAAAGAGCTTCACCGGAATGGGCGGCTTCAAGGGTACAGCCATCAAGCCGACCTATCTGATGCGCAAAGCCACCGAAGTTTTCGGCCCATGTGGTGAAGGCTGGGGATGGACCATCCTTGAAGAACGATTCGACGAGGGCGGTCCTTTGCAAGCACCAACCAAGGAATGGCCCACCGCGCCCCTCATCAACGCAAAAGTCCACACCGTGAGGATTGAGCTTTGGTACCAGGGCGAAGGCGGACAGAAATGCACTGTGACGCACTACGGACACACACCGTTCGTTCTCCTACAGCAAGGCAAGATCATCACCGACTGGGAAGCGGCTAAGAAGTCGCTCACGGACGCCATCGGCAAATGCCTCCAGCCGCTCGGATTTGCCGCAGACATCCACATGGGGTTGTTCGATGACGCTGCTTATGTCGAGACGGTGCGCGATGAGGTCGCGATCGCCAAGGCAGAAGACAAGCAGGAAGAGATCGACCGCCAGCAGCAAGAGCGCCTGGATTACCTCAAGTCAGTGATCGAAACCATGGGTGGCGCTCAGTCGGCCCAGGAGCTGAAAAAAATCCACGATGTTGCCGTCCGCAAACTCACCACACGCAAAGACACCAAGGGCGCCGAGCGCATTTCGCTGGAATGGAAGCGCCTTACAGATGCCGCAGCCAAGGAGGAAGCAGCATGACTCAGCTCTACGCTTTGACCGGTCAGATGGCCGAGCTCGCGGCCCTGGCGGATACCGACGACGAAGGATTGCGCCACGCCATTCAGGACACCATGGACGGCATCCAGGGCGAATTCGAAGTGAAGGCCGAGAACGTCGTCATGTTGTGCCGCAACATCCAGGGCGACATCGATGCCATCAACAAGGAGGTCGATCGTCTGAATGAGCTAAAACGCGTCAGAGAGAACACAGTCGGCAAGCTCGATGAGTATCTGCGCAGCAACATGGAGGCCGCCGACATCAAGTCGATCAAGCGCCCCCTGTTCACCATCACCCTGGCTCTGGCGCCGGAGAAGGTGATCGTCGACAAGGAAGATGACATCCCGTACGACTTCCTCGCCACGAAGACCGTGTTCTCACCAGACAAGCGCGCCATCGCCGCCAAGCTTAAGGAAATCCGCGAGCATAACGCCGCGGTACGCAAGCGCATGGATGCCGGCGAAGACTGCGAGCACGAGCTATTTTCGGAACCATCCTGGGCCCACCTGGAGCGCGGCGAAAGCTCAATTCGCATCAAGTGAGGTAACCATGAGCAACAACTACATCCTGGTCCGCTCCGAGCGCCAGGAAGAACTGGAGGCAGCTAAGGCCGCCTTCTTCATGTCCGGCAATAAGGTCCAGGTGCTGGAGCCGTTCAAGCTCAAGCCGCGCGGCCCACGCAAAGATCTAGGTCGCCTGCCGAGCAAGCGTGGCACCCGTGGCAAACTCAAGCGCACCAGCGACAGCCACTTCATCCGGCGCATAACCTACATCGCCACAATCCGCGAGCTCGCAAAAACCATGACCATTGACCAGGCCATGGCTGCCACCGGAAAGTCCGAGTCAGCCATGCGCCGGGCCTCCCACGAAGGCGGGTTCACGTTCAAGAGCAAGGTCGTTGATAGGGAGCGGGATTTGAAGCTCATCGAGCGCCTAGCTGCCCTGCGGGACGCTGGAGTATCACGCATCGCTGCATGCAGGAAGGTCGGGATCTCTGACACCCTGCTGAACCGCCTGGTACTCGACTACGACTTCAACTTTCCGAAGCGCAGGGAGAAGCGAGCTTGAGGCGCTTCAGCAACCGCCCGCAACAGCGCAAACGTCAAACCTGGTCGACGATACCGGCCAGCGGCATTGAAGAGGTAGGCCATGGCCAAGACTGGAAAAGAGCGATCTGCGAAAACCGCCGCGAAGCGGATCGAGTACGACGAGAAGGAGCTGCGACATCGGTGCCGAATGGGCATCCGGCAGAAGCTTGGAGAGCTGATGGCCTGGAACGATATCGAAGAGATCAGCGAAGCGATCCAGAACCTGATCCTCAACGCGCACGCCCTGGGCCCAACTCTTTCCTACAAGGCAATCGAAAGCCCGCGCCACAAAATCAAAGTTAGCGAAAACGTGGCGCGGATGATTCATGCCGCTGGCCAGCGTCAAGCATCTCGACTACACGCTGAAGAGTGTTAATGCTTTCGGCACAGCAGTAGCTTTGGTTATAGCTTCAGATTTGGATCAAACTGCCTGAGGAGTACTCAGTACCTTTCGCAGCACTGCGATCAACAAAGAGTAGCTTTGAAAGTCATCACGCTCATTCACGAGGGGCTCATTTGAAGCTGAATATATCCCGCCATCTGACGATAAGTAAAAGCGCCCCACTTCAACGCTACGATCAGCCTTAGCCGATGGAGCAAGAACAATCGCTTCAACACGGCAAAACTCGTCAGTTGCAAGCACACCGAAAATAACGTTGAAGCTCTTTCCAAGAACTGTCCCGGCAACATTTTTCGTTTTTTCATCAATCTCGATGCTTGCGTTGCCGCCTAACATGGACTGGGTAAATCCAGACCAATGAGAGATAATGTTCAACAAATGCTGCTTAGTCACAGCAAGCATCCTATTGTTTCTACTGAGAATACCGTTGAAACGGTCAGTGTCGAATTCGAAATCTAACTTTTCCATTTTATAGCTCCTTTCCGAGACTCGGCTCCATGCCGGTCACCCGTAATACCCTAACCCATTCCAAATTGCCACCACCGGTTACAGAGGAGCTATTCGACTCTAACCTTCATCGTAGGCTCTGCTTCCATCGTGGGCCGACGCAGCTCTGGGTCGTTTGAGTCTAGGCACCGAAACTGAAGCTCGGCATTGGCATAGCGGCCATACCCAGAATCCCGGGACGCCTCTTTGACAGGCATGAGCTGCTTGCCTTTACGTTCGCAGAAAGCGCTGGCCTCCTGATAGAGCTCCGCCTTTACGGCGCCTCCCCCAAAGGTGGTAAAGCTCCCATCCTTCGCAATCATGTAGGTGTCTTGGCCCATCGGGACGACGCCAGGGCCTGAGCAGCCGGCGATAACCAGGATGGTCATTGGAATCAACAAATACCGCATTGGCGGTGCTCCTTGCGTGATGCTGAAAACCGAGCCATTACTCTGCCACACCCCAAATATCACAACCACTGCGCCTATGGTCTCGAAGGGCAGTGCTTAGTGTTCCACACAGGCGCCTAATGCAACTCGACGCACAAGCTCTAACCCGTCGTCACCCGAACGCAGCCTCCATGGAATCACTTGCAATACAGCTTGAATACCGCCTGGAAGGTCATGGCATATCGAGATACAGAATTCGCGCGCCCCTACTAAAAGTTTATCGATATCGCCATCCTTAATTGAATGAGAAACTGGGGATGCACCGAAAACAGCTGACAAATCGTTATGGGCAATTAATTTATTTCTGAATTTCTTTATATTTAATCTTCTGAATTCATCATTTAAATCTTGAAATCTCCCCAAGGTCCTCATGCTTAGTAGCCCGTGGTATTTATCCTCCACGAATGCAAGGGACAAATTAGGATCACTTCCGAAACTCTTCGCATCGAAAACAGCAGATACACGGGTCAAAATACTGATAAACGTTGACCGCTGAACTATCGAAAACACTGACGTCAGATTCCCATTTAGAACCGACAGTGAGCTTGGCACACAATAGAGTTGCTCATAAAGTTGAACCTCTCTTCTGATATCAGCCAGATAGGAATTGAGCCGAGAAAGCTCAGCAAGCGCTTTTCCCAAGTCGAACATAACCTCTCCTACCGGCCCCATGCCGGCCCGTCAAGCAATAGACCACAAACCAAACTCACGCCACCAAATCCGACCACGGAGGGCGGCGCATGCATGGAGATAGCCATGAGCAACTACAACTGCGAGTACGTTCGGCAGCACTACTAGGTGCCCGTCAAGATCGGTCGCCGCGTCATCGCGTACGGGAAGCTCAGTCTCATCTTGGCTGATCGTGGCTACTACATCAGCAACTACCACCCCTCCCACGAAATGCAGTATGGCGAGATGGCCGAAACGCTCCCGCTCAAAGAGTGGCTGGTCCTCCCCTTCAATCATGATTGGGATGATCTCAGCTGGAACCGAGAAGACCTGGAAGACTTGGTCAGGGTGTGGGCAGCCACTCGAGGTCAGGCAAGATACAAGCCCTATGAGCGACTTCAGGACTGCTGCCACAGCATCAAGGCGATGCTGCGCTTCAAAGCTCGGCAGGCATGAACCGCCCTAAACTGTTACGCGAGCCACTCAGGCTAGGGGAACACCATTACCCAAACGAGAGTCTCGTACATGATTAAAGCGGGTGCATAATCCGACTCGATTCGGGCTCACTGTCCAGGCGCCTACAAGCTGCTACCTACTACTATTTCACATTATGTTCATTAAAAAAGCTTGCAATCTTTTTTACATTTTTGCTCTGCAGATGGTCAGAACAACTTAAAACCAAACTCCTATGATATTCGGCTCTAATCCTCTGAATCTCAGAGGGAAGATCCGGACCTAAAAACATGATAAAACGAAGCCCAAGAATATCAAACTGAACAGCCTTACAATCTTTATGCGCAGTTGGTGCTGGAAACGATATAAAATCATTTAACTCACGATTACTATTCACATCTACAACTACAAAAACATCATCAAGCCTATTTACCGAACCAGTAAGAAATCCCGCCAAAACTTTAAGTAGCGCATCAGACACAACCGTCTTACATTGCGAAACACCCGTTAATCGCTGCGGCCACTCTACTGCGCGCCACAGTACACTCACTGCAAAATAATAGAGCGAAGATGAAATCTCTTCAGAAATCTGATCTGCAGAGTAAAGCAACCGGCTAGCACTTATAAATTGCGGATCTATATCACTCAAAATATCATGCATCAAAAACTTAGAACGTCCAGCCCAAATTTTTGAAACCAAACTTTCACCAAGCTTTGAAAACCTTCCTTCACATGCCCCACATAAGAAATAAGCACAAACTTGCTTATCCGTCTTGCCAAAACGCGCCATAGCCATATCAACTCGCAATGGCGAACTTCCGCCGTCAAAATCTAAATCCCTCAAGTACTTATAAGCTGATTTAGGTAATAAATGGCTTTTTTTTATGATGCCTACGCCTTCGCACAAACCACAAATTCCTGTTTTCAAAACTGCACTCTCACCCAACGACGCAATCCGACTAGATACCCTACTTCAATGAATCACGCCAGCCAGGCTACGGCCATCGGCTGCCTGCAGGAATGACAACATGACCGAACAACAGCAAGACGAAAGCAAGCTCGAACGGGTCATCCGCAAGATCAAGCGCTGCCTGGCGCTTTCCCAAAGCTCGAACGAGAACGAGGCGGCCACAGCCATGCGCCAGGCGCAGTCGCTGATGCGTGAGTACCGCCTGACCGAAATGGATGTGCGCCTCAGTGATGTAGGGGAAGTCGAATCGGAGATGTCCAGGGCCAAGCGGCGGCCAACCTGGGACCGAAATCTCGGGTCGGTTATTGGCGAAGCCTTTAGCGTCAGGTCCTTCTCTCGCCGGCACTGGTGCACCGCTACCAGTCGGGTAGTTGAGTGCGAAATGTACGTCGGGATAAACCCAGGCCCGCAAATCGCGATGTATGCCTACGAAACGCTTCTGGCCAAGCTTACCCAGGCCCGACGCGAGTATGTGGCCAGGGTGCGGACTGGCAAGCAGCGCAGCGCCTATTCGCCTGAAACCGCAGGTGATCACTTTGCGCTCGCGTGGGTTTCCGCCGTGCACGGCAAGATTCACGAATTGGTTCCTCGCGGCGAGGAGGATCTGGCCCTGCCTCAGCATTCCAATGGGCGCGACCTGGTAGCGGTTGAGGCCCAGAGCAAGGCCCTGGTTGATCAGTACCTGGCGAGCAAGGAGATCGGCAAGGCCCGAAAGGCGCGCGAAGTGGAGCTCGACCTGAACGCACAGATCGAGGGGTTGCTGGCGGGCCAGCGTGTGGAGCTGAACGCCGGCCTTGCTTCTGGTGGCCAGGATGTTCTGCAGCTTGGAAAGACTGGATGAGGACTGATCATGAGCACATTCGCAGTCTTCGGCATGACAGCCGGTGTAGCGCTGGCTGAGGCCAGGAGGATCACCAAGACCGCCAGGCCAAGCGGAAAGCCTGGCGCCTCCCCCTGGAGCTGACACTCGTTGATTGGAACGAGGCCGTGGAAAAGCAGGCTGCGGCCATCTTCGGCGGCGAGAAGGTGAAGCAGCTCAGCCAGCTGTTCGATGCGCCTCAGTACGCGCAGCAGTTCATAGAGCTAGCCAGGAAAGCCGGCCCATGCCGAGATCTGCGAATCAGGGCAAAGGCCGTGCTTACAGATGCCGAGGGCAAGCCAGTGATCAACCCCAAGACCAGGGCACCTATAGTCGGGTGGGCGGACTGGCATCCATCGACGACCAATACTGTCTGACCGATTATATTTTCGGCATGGTTTGCAGCGCCATCAACGCCTTTCGTGAGTTATTCGCCGTCAATGTCTAATTCGCGTCGATGTTCTTCTATTGGGTTTGACAGCGTCATGCCGTAAGGCATGTCAACTTCAAATTCAACATTATCAAGGAGTCTATCCTTATAACTGATAGTAGCCTCAACCGAAACAACGGGATCAAACGTACGAGTAACCTCAGTTTCGAGAACAAATGGATAGCTATCGTCTTCGTGATCAAACGGGCTTCTATCATAATCCTTAACTGATTCGACAGTTTCAATAACCACGGCGTACTCAATTTCATACACGCATTGTTCTCGACCAACACTAACAAGGTTCGCCTTTATGAACTCAAGATGCTGTATAGAAACATCCTCCAATTGAGCGTCCCAATCACTAGAGCGTATTTCATAATCCACCTCGTAGAGGCGATCTAGAAGCAAAGAAAGGATTGCATCTTTGACCTTATTCAAGGCCTCAGACGCGAAGGCGGCAGGCTCGACAGACACACGAAGGTTGACCGCCCCAATAAACTCATCAACAGATTCGCTGAATATAAGTCTAGGCTCGCCCGCACAATACCTTTGCAAGTCCTTATCGGTGCTAATTACATGAACAGGTTGCGACATTTCTATCGAGTAGTCGACTAATCGCTCTAAGATGAATGAATCAGAAAACTCTTTTTCTTTAGCACCCTTAGCAAAAGGAGGCTCTAAAGAAAAGTAGCGCTTAAATACACGACTCGGGGCAACACCATCTACCGAAATCAAACTAATTCCATCACCATTAAGAAACACTTCCCAGTCGGCTAGCAGTTTAGTCTCAATTTCGTCAGCAGTTAAATTAGTGAATACCCCAAATACTGGCGAGCCAGGTAAATTCCGAATAAGCATTGCATCCTTTTTAGCCTTCTTCAGAATAGCTGCCGTTTCTGCTGATGCTTCACGAATATGGGATTTAACCTCTTCAGAGGTTACATCGGTAACAACCAAAAGAATTTCGTCTTCTTCACATAGACCCTTTATCGCCCCTAGGCTATGCGTCAAAAATTGATAGTTTTTTGATATATAAATATTTGTATCGAGAAAGACTATTTTTGACTGAATTTGCACGACCCAACTCCCTGGCTTCGTTAAGCAGGCTCCAAATATACCTGTCCGCTCATAAAAGAAAAAGCCGCTCACAGTTTCCACTGAATAGAAGCTCCCTCCATAAGATATAGGAAGCGCCCCCTCCAACTTCAAAGTCAGCCGCTATAGCGGCCAAGGACGAAGTCATGCCTGAAGAAATCAAACTGATCCAAGCAGCACCGGTCGTTCGTGACGAAATGGGCTCGTTCCAGCACCCTGATATGCCCGACTTCGAAGAAGGCGACAGCGAGAAGTGCAAGGCTTGGGTGGCCGAACAAGGGCTTGCGGTGAAGCAAGTTCGCCTTGAGTGCGCTGACGAATCAGTTGCGGATCGCTACTTCGAATCCGGGGCCCCAGACTTCAGCTACTGGGAACCTGAGCGTCCAGATGGTGAAGGCTGGTTCTGTCTGGCCATCCACGACACCGACGATGGCCCCGTCTGCTGGTGGGCACGACGCAAATAGTCGGGAAACCGACACCCCAACCGCTTGACCATGTGCCTTCCATAACCAGCGAGAAGATCCTCATGAGGCAGTTTGCAGAGTCAATGGTTGCGCTTGCACCGGTCAAATCCCGCAAGGCTAGAAATCAATTTCTTAGAGGTTGCGATCTATGGACCGAACGTTTGCGGAAGAAGGGTTTTATCAATGTCGAGGAAAGGCAGGTACTACGACGTCGTATCGCTGACGCCTGCATCGCGGCCCTGATGTAAACCATTTCGTTAACTCAAGCCCGCTACAAGCGGGCCTTTGGAGGCTGAATAGTGATAGCTCCCCTCGCCTACATGCTCTATCTGATCTACAGGGGGCCAAGGCCATGAACAGGTTTTTTCACAGAAAGGCCGAGGCCTGGTTAATCAGGTTGGCTGCATGGATCTTGATCGGCCGCAACGTTGCCCGTTGCAAGGTCGTATCCCGCCGCGACAACAACGAAATGTGGGGAATGGCTGAGAGCCTGGAAGGGATCGCCGACCGGATCAGCAGAGGCTACAAGAACTGAAGAGTCCGCCCGGCCCGGGAGCAGTCAGCCTAGGGTGGTAAGCAAGACATAGACCGGGCGAACGCTGCAAACCATAGCCAGGCGCAACGCCAGGCTCAATCAGCAAGATCTGACTTCACCTCTTCAACTCCCCACGCCCGCCACCAAAGCACTCAGATACACGTCCCCATAAATCGTGCACGGAATCCGTGTGCGAGAAACAAACATCAAGAAAACCAAGGAGAAAACCATGAACAACTTCGGCAACATTATCGCCCACGGCACGCTTTATCTTTATCCGGAACGGCCACCGCAAAACCTGTTCTGGATCGACCATAACGGTCACACCAACTACTGGTGCTCGGTCCAAGGCGGCACCTCGGGAACCTCCAAAACCCCGCGCACGGAAAGCCGCCAGACTCTTCCTGACTCCCCTGTCTCGTTCAACTGGATTCGCGGCAGTGCCAAGCATTCGATGGCAGGCCGGGTACGAGTCGAAAAAGCACCATCCAGTGGCAAGGTCATTGTCGGCCAGATCCATGCGCTTAAGGCCCCGAACCCATTCCTGATGGTGATTTGGTGGAACGGGATTGTCCGAGTCGAAACACGCCAGCAGCCGGGTGGATTTGCCCAAACACTATTGGAGAAATCTGTACCGCTGGGCCAGCCATTTAGCTACAGCCTCCAGGTTGATGCCCTTGGCGAGCTGAGTGTCACCCTCGACACCTTGAGCGCCAATGCAGCAGTGAGCACAACCTGGAACAAATACCCGTTCTATTTCAAGGCTGGGTCCTATGTGATCGACAACAAGGGGCCGGAGACAGAAGGCGGTTGGGTCGTCTACGAATCCTTCGACGTATTCAATGGTGAGTTGCAAGGCTGAAGCCACCCCATTCAACAACAGCCTGCCGCCACGCGCGGCGTGGAGAACCCCATGGAAACCGAGATCCTTTCGGAAGAAGAGCTAGCCGACATCACCGGCTACAAGGGTCGATTCCACCAGAGACGCTGGCTGGACGATCGAAAGTGGCTGTATGTCGAGAGCCGAGGCGGCCGGCCGCTAGTGGGTCGCCAGTACGCCCGCATGAAGCTGGGCGCTTTGGTTCCGACAATCCTTGACCCTAACCCGCCGCCGGCAGCGCCGGCATGGACGCCAGACTTTTCGCGAGTGAACTGATATGCGCCCCCGCAAGACTGAGCACCATCACCTGCCGCCTCGCATGTACAAGCGCTCCCGGACACGCAAGAACGGCAGCGTATGGACGGCTTACTACTACCGTGACCTTCTCGGAAAGGATATCCCGTTAGGCAAGGACCTGGATCAGGCAAGGATGAAATGGGCCGAACTCGAGGCAAAGGAAAAGCCGCTGGACCTGCGCACCATGAAAGGCATCTTCGATAGATACATCCGCGAGGTGGTCCCCAAGAAAGCACCGCGCACGCAGAAGGACAACCTGGCAGAGATCAAGCAGCTGAGGACTGTGTTCGACAGCGCGCCAATTGACGCAATCACCCCGGCGTCGATTGCCGGTTACCGGGACGCCCGATCGGCCAAGGTTCGGGCTAACCGTGAGATTGCCACCCTCTCCCACATCTTCAACATCGCGCGCGAGTGGGGGCTGACGACGAAAGAGAACCCTTGCCAGGGCGTGCGGAAGAACAAGGAAACACCGAGGGACTACTACGCAAACGATGTGGTGTGGGATGCAGTCTACAAGAAGGCAGCTCAAGAGCTGAAAGACGCTATGGATCTGGCATACCTGACCGGGCAGAGGCCGGCAGATGTACTGGTCATGCGCAAGGACGATATCGATGGCGGATATCTGGTGGTGCAGCAGAACAAGACGCAAAAGAAGCTACGCATCCTGCTTTCTGCTGAGGGTGAGGCAAACAGCCTTGGCCGGCTGATCGCGGAAATTAATGCGCGAAACTCCCAACATGTGTCGAGCTATTTGATCGTCAGTCGGCACGGAAAACGGATGACTGCGCCGATGCTGAGGAAGCGCTGGGACGCCGCTAGGGAAAGTGCAAAATCGGCGGCGCTGGAGATCGGAGACGAACTGCTGGCCGCCAAGATTGCTGGCTTTCAGTTCAGGGATATCCGGCCAAAAGCGGCCTCTGAAATCGCGGACGTAGGCGAAGCGAGCCTGCTGCTGGGCCACACCAAAGGCGACATCACAGAGCGCGTCTATCGACGCATCGGCGCCATCGCAAAGCCGTCAAAATAGCTCGAAAATCCGTTCCATAACTTAAAGCAGGCCCCTTGTAGAATGCGGCCTGTAGAGGTGTCAAAAAATTAAAGTAATGGAACGGAAAACGCACGTAAGGCGCGGCCAGCCTGCCTCTCTCTATCGGTCTTGAAAACCGCCGACTGTAACAGGTCCTAGAGTTCGAATCTCTACGCCTCCGCCAAATCTCAACGAGAAAGCCCTGATTTTTCAGGGCTTTTTTGTGTCTGGCGTCCAGGTTTGGTGCCATTCCACTCAAAGCGTTCCATCACTATTGTGGACGTGTTCCCTAACCAGCCCTCCTCCGGCGTCCTGCCGAACAAAAAAACACACCACATCGCTACTCGACACGGTACCACCACGCTGGCGCATAGAGGGTCCCGTCAACCTCCTCAACGCCATAGATGTTCAAGCCAAACTGCGCCATGCCAAATCTCTTCACCACTGAGCGCGCTGATGAATAGAAGCCCACAGGCGGCGCTATGCTTACGCTCCTAGCGTGAGGGCACAGCAATGTGCGGAAGACTTTCTCAGTATCGCGGTATCCACGACTTCGTCGCTGCCCTGAGCATGCCAGGGGCACTGGTCAACAGCGTTGGCGACCAGCCCCTGGGGCGCTACAACGCAGCGCCGACAATGCAGCTTGCCCTCTTCCATGTTGCCGCCGACGCCGTGCGCTGGGGCTGGCGGCCGCACTGGGCGGATGATCGCGCAACCCCGGTCAATGCCCGGGTCGAAAAAGTGGCCCACGGTCCGTTCTTCCGCCAGATCTGGCCGCACCGAGCCCTATGCCCGATCGACAACTGGTTCGAGTGGGTGGATGAAGGCGGTGCGAAGAAGCAGCCCTACCTGATCCGGCACCGCGACGGCTCCCCCATCCTCTGTGCCTCGATCGGACAACTTCCGGATCCAGAGCGAGGCCGCGCAGAGCACGACGGCTTTGTGATCATCACTGCCGACGCCCAAGGTGGCATGGTCGATATTCACGACCGCCGGCCGGTGGTCCTGGCGCCGGAGCAGGCCCGGGAATGGCTCGATCCGGCCACGCCGAAGGAGCGCGCCGAACAGATGGCCTTGCACCAGGGTGAGCCCGCCGACGCCTTCGAATGGTTCAAAGTCAGCACCGCCATCGGCAACGTCAGGAACCACGGGGCGGAACTGATAGAGCCTACGACCAAACCCGCCGGGGGCGATGTGGTGAACAACGGCTGATGATTGACAGGCCTCCCTATCGAGCCCGGCCCGGCACCGGGATTCTTCTATCTATACAGCGACCCACCTTGGTATCGTTGCACCACTATTCGGCAGGCAGCAAGGAAGCGGTGAGGAATGCATAAATGGAAAACTCTAGTGTTCGTTATCCTGGCATTGACCGGTGCTCAAGCCGCGGCGGAAAACAAGGGCTCCTATCAAAACTCGATGATGATGATAACGCTGGCTCCAACCTTGCTTCTTTCAGGAACAACCGGACTATCTGAGCTGGCGGTGAAGCAATTCCAGCCTGCCAAGGCTGATGCACTGGCATTCGTAGGCTCAGATGGCGAGATTCGCGGCGCTCAATTCGAGCAAGCCGTTCGCTACTACCACTCGGCCTATGGCCCGCCGTACATGACCGACGAACAACTGGCCCTGGCAATCGCTACTACGCTCTGAAGTCTGTTCTCTTGGCATAACGTGCAGCGGCACAGGACTTCATCAAAGTCATGCCTGAAATAAAATCAGCCTCCCCACAGCACTTTCCTCAAGTTCCAGCGGACGGTTAGCCAAGCCGCGTTAGCGTAATTCAGCAGGCGCCTTCATGAGTTCTGTCAGTGGCCGAACAGGATTGGCCTGCACGCGTTCAAAAAGAGGCGGGGTTTTACCTTCCATTCGATAGATGCACGCCTTGATCAGCCGCCCCTGTCTCTTGTCCTTCGGTAACTCAACAAAATGCCCGAATTTGCAGTGTTCTTCGTTGACGACATAGGCGGGATCCTCCGCCCAGAGCGAGAGAACCATCATTAGCAGAAACATTGATTGCAGTCCTTGGCGACACTTTGGGCCGGCTGTCTAACAGGCGTCGGATTCAACGTCAACCCTGCTCCCATCTTTGCGCATACAGGGCTCCTGTCGACCTGCCCAACGGACAGAATGCTGGACTTGGAATCGGCAGCCCTTATCATGCGGCGCTCTACTCGGCCCTCAGGGAAATAGACGCTGATGAACAAGGCGCGTGCCTGGTTACGCCGACCCGTTCCAACCTTGCCCGCTTGGTGCTCCGATAACGGCTTTCCAGCAATCCATCAGAGAAGTCCATATGACCCCCAATCCGACAATCGATAACGGATTACGCGTCGCGTTGGTGACAGGATCCACTTCCGGCATCGGTGCAGCCATTGCACGTGCACTCAGCCAGGCAGGCTATGCGGTGGTGCTCCATTCGCGAACTTCTGCGGATACGGGACGCGCTATGGCCGCTGAAATGAAGCAGGCTGTTTATGTACAAGCCGATCTTGCTGTCGAAGCTGACAGAGTCAGGCTTGTTAACGAGGCGATCGCCGCGTGGGGGCAGCTCGATGTATTGGTCAATAACGCTGGTATTAGCAGAGTCATTCCCCACGGCGACCTTGCCTCGGCCAACTCGATGGTGTGGCACGAACTGAACGAGGTGAATGTCGTGGCACCGTTCCACCTCGTCACATTGGCCGAGTCGGCATTGCGTGATGCCGCCCGTCAGCGGCGAGCGGGTTGTGTCGTGAACATCAGTTCACATGCCGGTATCCGTCCTAAAGGCGCATCGATTCCCTATGCGGTCAGCAAAGCCGCGCTGAATCACATGACCCGCTTGCTCGCGTTATCGCTGGGGCCAGACATTCGCGTAAACGCTGTGGCGCCAGGCTTGGTCGACACGCCCATGACCGCAGATTGGACCGATGCCCAAGAGTTGTGGCGAACTCGCGCCCCGATGCGCAGGGCCGCCAGCCCAGATGACATCGCCCACGCCGTGATCATGCTGGTCGAGTCGGATTACTTGACCGGCGAGATACTCCTCTCGGACGGCGGGTTGAATCTGACCTAGTTCCCAAGCCTTGCCGGCGTCGCCAATGAACAGCACCTCACCTTGCCGGCGACCATGCTCGACCGCATCGACACTTCACGGATGGTCTTGGCAAGGTCAACCACCTCGCCCAGATCACCATTGGCTCAAGGTCAACCACCGGCGGGCAACGCCAGGCATCAGGGCTGATCGAGGGTATGGCCTATTCACTCAGCGGCGCCCCCCGTCATCCCCTGGGCTCGGCTTTTGAACAATGGCGATCCTGCTTCGAAGCCTGGCAGGCCGGCCTGGGTGCGCAAGACCTCTGGAAGGCCGCCCGCAGCGTGCATTGAACAACCAAGAGACGCCGCGCACAGGCTGTTCGACAAGTGGCGTCCTCTTTTCCTTCAAGGCTCAAGTTGCACATAGTTGAACTGACGACACCTCAGCCAGGTTGCCGTCCACTGCCTTGCCGACAGCAAGAAACTGTCTGGACGCCAATGCGCTTCACCCTTATTGGCCGGCCGCTCCAGACAGGTCGCATGAAACAACGCCTCCCCTATCAGGTCCCCCATAACACCCTCACCCCAATCAACCACGCGCCATGAATTCAAGGATCATGTACCACCTCCCCCAATGCCTCGAGCGGATAAACGCCCGAAGAAGTGGCGGGATGGGCGCGCTTGGTTCATTTGTCCAGATCCGCCAGGTTATGCATCCGTTCGCCTAACGCTCCTCGCAACCACGCCGAATGAAACTCCATTTCTTCCAGAGAAGTACCCTCGGCCAATCGGTACAGCGACTGCTTGCCTCTTGGCCCCTGACACAAAACGCTGAAATGGCCATCGCGGTCATAACTGGCGAACACGTAAGGGTAGATGCCAATGATGTCGCTATATGGCACCCGTACTTCGGTGGGCTTACGGCCGCGCCGGCTGACGGTAAGGGTCAGCAGTTGCTGGTTTTCGTCGAACGTGAAGGCCAGCACTCTGGGCACAGAGAAAATCCACGCGAAGACCAGTCCCATGAGCACGGTAAAGCCCAGCAGGAACTGGATGAGAAGCGCCGTTGTGAAACTCGACCCATCGCTGCGCGGTTCACCTAGCATCGCTTCGGCCCCCAGAAGGAGCAATATCGTCAGCACCAAGACCGGCAAGGACCAAAGCACCAAGAAACAGAACCCCATGATGGCCGCTGCAACGCTGCCCATGATCGGCAAGTCCGGATCTTGCTGCCAAATAGGTGGGTGAGGAGCAAAATCGTCGTTGCCCGGCGCAGCTGGAGGCGCTGTGACAAGGCGAGATGGGCATTGGCGATTCATTGAGGAAGCTCCAGGAGTGCGGCCTTGCTGATAGCAAAATAGTATCTAGACTTCAAGGCGCTTCACCTGCATTGACTGGCAGTTCTAGTTAGGTTGTATGGAACAACATAACGACTGTAAGCATTGGATAGCAGTCAATAGCCAGATCAACTAAACCTCAATCTAAAAGGAATATAGAGATGGGTATTACCGTTACCAACAAATCATCGAAAAAGATTGAAGTCTCGATCAACAAATGGGGCAGCGACGGCGACACCACCTTCTTTGGAATCGACAGCGGCAAGCAGGAAAGCTGGGACAGATCGGACGACCGTGGCTTTGTGCTGTCCCTGAAAAGGAACGGCACCCAGGCGCCTTACTATGTCCAGGCCACGAGCAAGATCGAAGTTGATAGCAGCACCGTGAAAGACCACGGTGAGACTATTCACCCGGTCGCCTAAGGCACTAACAGCAGCCAAGGCTGCCGTCGGCGGCCTTGGCTCAACGTTGATAAGTTGCAACCCCCCTGAATAGCCCTTTACTTGTCCGAGCCCACTTTCGGCCCTCAGTTCGACAGGTCGTGCTAATCATCAATCGCTAAGTGAACCTCGACGCGAAACAACCTGGCGCGACCATCCGGTGCCTGCCTTGCTGCGAAGCAAAAAAAACCGGCGAATATTCGCCGGTTTTCATCCCTCGCCGCTGCAGAGGCCTTGAGCGCCCCTGCCCCACCTTAGTATCAATGCGGCGCGTTCAGGGTCAGGCGCATCTGGCGGTTCACATCCTTGTACAGCAGGTAGCGGAAGCGACCTGGGCCGCCGGAGTAGCAGGCCTGCGGGCAGAAGGCGCGCAGCCACATGAAGTCGCCGGCCTCGACTTCGACCCAGTCCTGGTTCAGGCGATACACCGCCTTGCCTTCCAGAACATACAGGCCGTGCTCCATGACATGAGTCTCGGCGAACGGAATCACGCCGCCCGGCTCGAAGTTGACGATGTTGACGTGCATGTCGTGGCGCATGTCGCTCATGTCGACAAACCGGGTGGTGCTCCAGCGACCTTCGGTGTCCGGCATCACCCGCGGCTCGATGTCCTGCTCGTTGGTGACGAACGCGTCCGGGTACGGCACGCCGTCGACTTTCTGGTAGTGCTTGCGGATCCAGTGGAAACGCGCCTCGGTGCCGCTGGTGTTGCGCAGCTTCCAGTCGGCCGCCGGCGGGATGAAGGCATAACCGCCGGGCTTGAGGACGTGCTCCTGGCCCTGCAGGGTCAGGTTGACTTCGCCTTCGACGACGAACAGCACCGCTTCGGCGTTGGGGTCCTGCTCGGGCTTGTCGCTGCCGCCATTGGCGCCCACTTCAACGATGTACTGGGAAAAGGTTTCGGCAAAACCCGACAGCGGACGGGCAATCACCCACATGCGCATGTTGTCCCAGTGCGGCAGGTGGCTGGTGACGATGTCACGCATCACGCCCTTGGGGATCACGGCATAGGCTTCGGTGAACATGGCACGGTCGGTGAGCATTTCGGTCTGCGCCGGGTGCCCGCCGTGGGGTGCGTAATAAGTGGTTTTGGACATCGAGACTCTCCTCATTGTTGTTTTGCTACCCCGTGCAGTAGCGCCGCCGGGGTGAACAAATCTACGGAGCGACGCGCCAGGCAATGCTGCGGATCGCTGCTGGCCATCACGATATCCAGCGCCGCCTTCATGCACAAATTAAATACCGGAATCCGGTATATTCATTTATCAAATAGCAAACAGACTCAGCCACGGGTGTCCTGGGCCAGCACCCGTGACAATACCCGGGCCAGCTCCTTGACCATGGGATCCGCCGCCGGACGGTGCAGCAACGCCACCTCGAACACATCCACCGACGGCAACCCGCTGCTGCGGGCCAGGACCTGATGCCCCGCCGTCACCGCGCGCAGCGGCAGCAGGCCGATGCCCATGCCATCGGCAATCGCCGACTGCAGGCCGCTGAGACTGGAGCTGGTGAAACTGATGTGCCAGCGCCGGCCGATGGACTCCAGGGCATTGATCATTTCATCGCGGTACACCCCACGCGGCGGGAAGGTGACGATGGGCAGCGGGTCGAGGTCGATGCAGGGGTTTTTCGCGCTGTCCACCCAGCGGGTCTTCTCCGGCCAGCAGCCCAGGGCCTCGCGGCTGTTGCGCAGTTGTTTGAGCACCACCAGGTCCAGTTCGCCGCGGTCATAGCTGGCGCTCAGGTCGCGACTCATGCCGCTGGTGACTTCCAGCTTGACCTGGGGATAGCGGCGATTGAAGGCGGCCAACTGCTCGGTGGTGCGCCCCGCGGCAAAGTCATCCGGTACGCCGATCCGCACCGTCAGCGCCACCGTGGCGCCGGACAGCGCCTCAAGCATCTCGTCGTTCAGCGCCAGCAGGCGCCGGGCATACCCCAGCAGCGTGGCGCCGGCATCGGTGGGCAGGACATCGCGATTGCCACGCTCCAGCAGGCGGTGCCCGGCCATCTCCTCCAGGCGGCGGATCTTCTGGCTGACGGTGGACTGAGTCGAATGCAGGCGACTGGCCGCCGTGGTGAAACTGCCGCAATCGGCCACCGTGACAATGGCCCGCAGCAAGTCGAGGTCGAACAGGCGGCTATTGGGTTTCTCGATGTTGCTCATGCAGGTATCTGTTTTCTGAATGCGAGGGCTCTTTCTACCGGTTCTTGTCCCGGGAGACAAATCCATGCAACGGCCGTGGATATGCCATCATGCGCCACCACCGCTTACCCATCCGAGAAGGACATCAGGATGCAGTTCATCCCGCTAGTCGATGCCGATCCCGCCACCCAGGCCCATGTACGCACGCTGCGCAACCAGAAAGAGGTGCGCCAGTACATGTACACCTCCCACGAAATCAGTGAGCAGGAACACCAGCGCTGGCTGAGTTCCTTGCAGGACAATCCGGCCCAGGCGGTATTTGTCGTCATGGACGAAGGCCAGGCCCTGGGCATCGTTTCGCTGAATGCCATCAATGCCCGACAGAAGACCGCCGACTGGGCGTTCTACCTGGACGCCAAGCAGCAAGGCAAGGGCCTGGGCAGCCTGATCGAGTTCTGGATGCTGGACTACGCCTTCACCGAAGCCGGTCTTGAAAAACTCAACTGCGAGGTACTGGCCAGCAACCCTGCGGTGATCAACATGCACCTGAAATTCGGCTTCCAACAGGAGGGGCTACGGCGCCAGAACATCCTCAAGGATGGCCAACGCATGGACGTGGTCCTGCTGGGCATCACCAAAGCGGAGTGGCAGAGCAAACGCCCGACGCTCGAGCCCCTGATCGCCCGCCTCGGCAGATAAGCCGCCAACGCGCCCGACGGTGCTTGCCACGTATCGGGCGCCCTGTCCTGGACAGGAGCAAGCGGCGGATCAGCCCTTGTTGCGGTTTTTCGCCCCGCCCTGGCGCGCCTTGAAGCGAGGATTGGATTTGCAGATCACGTAGATCCGCCCGCGACGCTTGACGATCTGGCAGTCGCGGTGACGGTTCTTGGCTTCTTTGAGGGAGGACAGGACTTTCATGGGAGAGACTCCTTGGGGTGATTTCAAAACGTAATAACATATCTTATTTACAAACAAGAATAATTATCAACACCAAATCAAGCCCTCCCCTCGAAAGAAGGTTCAGCTGGCGGCCTAGAGCATTGGCTCTAAAGATCAGCGCAAAGCGGTCGTTATCTTTTATTCACCCCACTCAAGGATGCAGTGAAATGGAAATAAACAACCGTCCCCTTCCCCCCCTGACCGCCGGCGGCTCTCAGCCCGGCATCAAGCTGCCTGACTCGGGCAAGGTGCTGACCCCACCGCCCCTGTCGGCGGAACAGAAAGAGGCGCTGGAAAAACTCAGAGACAAGGCCAAGGAACAGCCTCAGCCACCGGTCACGGTCACGGCGCCAAAAACCTCGTTGATCGACGAAGTCGTCTGATCCACAAACTCGGACGGACACGGCAGCGCCTGGGCCGGTCCGTCCGCCATGGGAAAGGCCAACAGGCGAATCACCAACTGCCCGACGCTCCACCGCCGCCACTGGAACCGCCGCCTCCGGAGAACCCGCCTCCCGAGCTCGAACTGCTGGCACTACCGCCACCACTGGCACCACCACTGGCGCCGCCGCTGGTCCAGTGAAAACCGCCGGTACTGGCAAACAGCATGAAACCGAGGAAGTAGGCGAACGGCAACAGCGTCAGCCACTGCCGGGCCGTACTCCAGGCGTCGACCCCCCAGGCCATCAGCAGGATCAGCACCAGCAGCGCCCCCAGTCGCCACGCAAAGCCCTTGGGGCTCTTGCGCCAGCGGTTGCGCATCATGCGATAGAGCAGCCAATGCCCTCCCAGCACCAGCAGTATGCCGGCCGGCCAGGCCAGCCCGTAGAGGAAGGTCGAACGGCCCAGGAACTGACTGACCAGGGTCAGCACAGCGATGTACAGCAGCAGCCCCAGCACCCCGTAGAACACCCGGCGCGCCTGCCACAGCCCGGCGAACGTCGCCCCACCCACCAGCATGCACAGCGGCACCAGGAACAATTGCACCAGCCACTCGCGACCGCCGACCGCGCCCACCAGCAACGCCACCAGCAGCACCAGAGCGGCCAGGACCCGGCGCCACTTCCAGCCCGCGGCCAGCATCACTCCCGCCACCGCCCCGATGATGAAGGCCAGCAGCAAGGCATAGACTTCGAGGGGGATCTGCAAGGGCACCTGCAAGGGCGCCGGTTCCGCCAGTTCGCCACCGTCCACCAGCACAATTAGGTCATCCAGGGCCTGTTCGATGCCCCCGGCAAAATCCCCCTGGCGAAAGGCCGGGGTCAGGTCCCGGGCGATGATCTGTCCGGCCAGCAGGTCGGTGACCACCGGCTCCAGGCCATAACCCACCTCGATGCGCACCTGGCGATCATTCTTCGCCACCAGCAGCAGGAGGCCGTCATCGATCCCCTTGCGCCCCAGCTTCCAGGCGCGAAACAGCTGGTTGCTCAGGGCTTCGATGCTTTGCTGGCCGAGGCTGGGCACCAGCATCACCGCGATCTGCGCACCGCGGCGCTGCTCCAGGGCCGCAAGTTTCTCGCTCATGCGCTGCTGCTGCGCCGCGTCCAGCGTGCCGCTCAGATCGATGATCCGCCGGTCCAGCTCAATCCTCGCCAACCCCGGTGGCACCGGCTCGGCGTAGCCCTGCGCCGGCAGCAGCAGCCCGAGAAACAGAGCCAGCCACAGCCCGCGCCCTTGTTGCCACAACAGCTTGATCATTCGCGCTTCCTGCATCCTTCATCCTGGGTAGGCGGACTCTACCACCACCGATCCCCGGGTCGATTCGATCCGCTGCCGCGCAGACAAAAAAACACCGGGCAGGTGACCAAACCTGCCCGGTGCCCGACGACCTGTCGTATTGCTGCAATCGGCCTCAGCTCAGGCTGTTGAGGCATACCACCTTGGGCTGGGTCATTTCCTCATAGGCGAAACGCACCCCTTCGCGGCCCAGGCTGCCGTACTTGAAGCCGCCAAACGGCATGGCATCGAAACGGTAATCGGACGAATCGTTGATCATCACCCCACCGGCCTCGATCCGCCGCGCGGCGTCCATGGCGGTGCGCAGATCGTTGGTGAAGATCCCCGCATGCAGGCTGTATTCGGGCTGGTTGGCCAGGGCGATAGCCTGATCCAGATCGTCGAACGCCTGCAACACCACCACTGGCGCAAAGACCTCGTCCTGCCACAGGCGACTGCCATGGTCGACATTCTCCAGCACCGTGGCGGCGTAGCACGAACCCCGGCGCTGATGCCCGCAGAGCAACCGCGCGCCCTGCTGCAGTGCTTCATCCACGACCTTCTGCGCGTTCTGCGCGGCCTGCAGGCTGATCATCGGCCCGATATCCGTGCTGTCGGCCGATGGATCGCCACTGACCTGCTCCCGGGCCAGGCGCACAAAGGCCTCGCGAAACGCCTCGTAGATCGAGGCCTGGACCAGCAGGCGCTGGGTGCCGATGCAGTTCTGCCCCGCCGCCCAGAACGCCCCGGACACACAGCTTTCCACCGTCGCCGCCAGGTCGCAGTCGGCCATGACGATCACCGGCGCGTTGCCCCCCAGGTCCATGGCCAGCTTCTTCAGGCCGGCGCTGCGGGCGATCTGCTCGCCGGTGACAAAGCCGCCAGTGAAGGAAATCATCCGCACCTCGCGGGCCGCCACCAGGGCCTTGCCCAATTCTGCGCCGCCGGTGGCCAGGGTCACCACCGAAGTCGGCAGCCCGGCATCGCGCAAGTAGTCCACCAGCTTGATGGCCGACAGCGGCGCCAGCTCCGACGGTTTGAGGATCACCCCGTTGCCCCCGGCAATGGCCGGGCCCAGCTTGTGCGCCACCAGGTTCAGCGGATCGTTGTAGGGGGTGATCGCCAGGATCAACCCCAGAGGCTCGCGAGAGAACCAGCCCTGGCGGTTCTCCGAACCTTCGTAAGCATCGAAGGGCAGCACCTCGCCGGCATTGCGCTTGGCCTCTTCGGCCGAGAGCTTGAGGGTGTTGACGCAGCGCTTGACCTCCTTCTGCGCCTGTTTCAGGGTCTTGCCCGCTTCATCGACGATCAGCCGGGCAAAATGCTCGGCGTCGCGCTCGATGTTCAAGGCCGCCCGCTCCAGAATCCGTGCCCGCTGATGGCGCGGCAACGCGGCGCAGTCGTTCACGCCCTGGCGCGCCTGCTGCAACAGGTAGGGCACGGCACAGGCGTCAAGGCGTGGCACGGTCCCGACCAGGCGACCATCGAAGGGGCTGTAGACGTCAATCGAATCGGCGACCGGCGCCAGACGTGACAGATTCATGGACAGGCTCCTAGCGGCTGGTGCGCGACTGGTGGATGTGGATGATGTCCGAGAGCAAGGCAAAGGCCGTCTCGATGCGCCCGGCGCCCGGCCCGGACACCGTCACCGCGCCCAGCAGTTCGGTGTAGAACGACACCGCGTTGATCGCCCCGCCAATACCCGCCAGCGGATGAGCCAGGGGCAACAACCGCGGCTCGACACTGGCCTGCAGCGAACCATCGGCCAGGCGTTGGGCCGAACCGATCAGCTTCCAGCGCGCACCCTCGGCCCGAGCCTGCTCCAGGTCGGCCGCTGTCAGGCCGGAGATGCCCCGGCAGCTGACATCGCTGACGGTCAGCTGTGCACCGAGCAGCTCATTGGCCAGGATCACCACCTTCAAGCGCACATCAAAGCCTTCGACATCCGCCGTCGGATCAGCCTCGGCATACCCCAGTGCCTGGGCCTCGGCCACCGCCTCGGCAAAGCCCAGGCCGGCGTCCATGCGGGTCAGCACAAAATTCGAGGTGCCATTGAGAATGCCCTCGAAACCCAGCAGCTCGCTGCCGGCCAGGGACTGCTTGGCCATGCGGATCACCGGGGTGCCGCTCATCACCGCGCCTTCGTACTCGAACGCCGCCTGATTGCGCTGGGCCAGGGCCTTGAGTTCGGCGCCGTGCAGGGCAATCGGCCCCTTGTTGGTGGTGACCACGTGCTTGCCCTGCTCCAGGGCCCAGCGACAGAAGGTGCTGGCCGGCTCGCCGTCCACCGGATTGGTGAAGGTGGCCTCGGCGATGATGTCGGCGCCGGAGTCCTTGATCACCTGTTCGTTGAGCGCCTCCACCTGACCGCCCGGCAGTTGCGCCAACGCGCCTTTGGTTGCCGGCAGCTTGCTCAGCAGACCGGCATCCAGCCCCTGGGGAGCCACGATAGAACCGAGGAACAGATCGCTGATGCCGACGATTTTCAAACTGAAACCCAGCTGTTTTTTCCATGCCTGATTGCGCTCGGCAATCAGTTGCGCCAGGGCCCGATTGACCCCGCCGAAGCCCACCAGGGCGATGTTGTATTCAGTCATTTTTGTTGTGTTCCATCCGGGTTGAAGAAGCTGATGGAGACAAGGTTAGGGGGCTGGCCCGGGCAGTGAAATATGCCGTTTTGCTGTATTTGCTGAGCATTTTGCCCACGCCTGGAGCCAGGTGCGCGGGCATAGAAACATGGCGGGTTGCGCAGGGACGCATTCGGGAGTGCCTGGTCCTGTATCCCTGGTCCGCCAACCTTGTGCAATCCGTCACCCTTACTCTGTTTGGCGGCAGAAGGTGATGGCTCTGATTGATACAGGAGTAAGCCCCATGAGGACTCTGAATCGATACATGCCGATTACCGGCCACGACTGCAACATTCCCTCGCTGCTGATCGATACCCAAGCCACCATTGACGTCTTGCACGATGCAGCGGCGTATCGCATTCGCGCGGTGACTCAACTGCTGGAGAGTTTCGCGGTTTCTGATGAAGCGCCCAAAGGTGCAGTGGTACTGCAGGAATTGTCGCCGGTGTGCAGCATTTTGCTGCGAGATGGGTGTGATTTGATGGATGTAGCAGGGCGACGGATGCAAGGTCAGCTATCAGCATAAGCAAAAAGGGGCGGTATTAGAGCCGCCCCTTTAGTCTGGGACAGAGAGTTCCTTTTCATAAAGATCAAGAACACCTCACTCGCAATCCGCGCGCCCCCCCCAGAAATGCCATCATCCAAACAGAGCACCCATAGACTAAATCACCCCTAACAGCCTGAGATCAGAACTGAACTCCAGTGCTTCTTCTTGTGGCAACCCTTCTAAAATACTAGGAAGATCATTATCTCTTAATACTTCTTCAATAACAGCCCGATGATAATCATGAACCCTTTCTGAAGATCGCCCCCTAAGCACCAGAGCAACAACTTCCAACATCAAAATTTCAACAGGCTTATCAAAACTCCCTTCAAGCTCTGCATATGCATAACCAGCCTCGCTCTCTCCTTCTACCCACGAACCATTATGACGAAGTTTCACCCTACAATAATTATAATAGAGAGCTAAAAAACAAGCCCTAACCTCACTATAAGTTACTCGATCTTCCATTATGGAATTCTCCTTGGAGGTCGGTGAATCACCCCCGGCAATGCCGGGGGATATTTATTTCATTTAACTATTAAGGCTTCGGATCCCACTGAGACCGCATTTGTAGTAATCCTACATGTAGATCACCACAATCGAAAAACTCTCTAAATATAGCCTGCGCAACTGACAGATCAGAACAGACTGTACGTGCATCCCAATCATCATCACCAAAGCGAACAAACCCTCGGAACGGAGAGCCTCCTGATTCCCACCACTCTTGCAACTCATCTTTAGGGTCAGAAGAGTTTGTCAAAGCGATTATTCTATATTGGTTAGGCAATGACTTCATGCATAGCTCTTTGATAAATGAAGAGCCAGGGCCAATCACTCTAAGATAGACAAATCCGCCATTATTAAACGCACTCTCAAGCGCCGTACAAACCCTCTCCCAAACTGGTCTTTCTGTAGTCTCAGCAGGCGGACTCATCGAGTTATCTAGAGCACATAGCTCCAAAAATAAATCAGCACACTTCTCTCTCATTCTTTCCACCCTTTTCCACACACCCACTCATAAACCCTCCCTTTAACTGTATCAACAACTTTGAGATTATTTAGTCCAGACCGATCAGCAGCAGCGGTCAAATTAGTCTTACAGAATGAGCAAACTTCCTCACCTCTAACAACTATCGTCATACCCTGACCTCGCGTCAGACCAGCATCAAAGGCTTGTTGTATTAGTCCTATTTTCGCATGAGCATTAGCCATTGTAGAGTTTGGCTTCCCAGGAGGAATCAAATCTGCAATTAAAGTCGGTTTATTTGGATTAGCTATCGCTGCTGGCCTTGCAGTCTGATTAGTATCAACTAGAATTTTGCCCCCCCGATATTACTTTCTGCTGTCACAGTAATTGGTGCTTTGGCTCCAGGCAGAACTGTACCAATACGTGGATCTTTTGCTTGCGCAGCAAGAAGATCGTTTTTCAGCCCTTCTTGGCTATCGGTGAGGTAGCAGGAATCTCCTTCCCTGCCGTTGCAGTTCCTTTTGCAGCAACTATTCGCGTCTAATATAAATCGGAATCACGTTATCACCAGAAAAATCTATCCTGCCTTCGCCAACCTCAACACTATATTTTACTGCTAATGCCTCAACCCCCATTAAAAGCGAGTCAAATTCCGTGATTACATCATCTATCTCATCAGCATCCTCAATTGAATCTTTCACCAAGAAAAACCTGACATCTAGCCCTTGCGAGAAGTCAATCAGAACAGCTCTAAAGTTAGAAGAAATTGCTCCTAGCAAAGCCTGCATCAATGCAACAATTATTTGATTCCTAATACTTATATCCATATCACTTCACCAATTTAGGATTTGGACTGGTAGGAACAATGCTTGGACTTTTCGTTCCTTTAATTACAAAAACATTTGTTGGCTGACTATTTATCCCGGCGCCGATATTTACATTCGTTCCGGTGACTCCATCTACTCGAACCACAGGGAAACCCTGAGCATTTTTACCCAGAATAACCGCATTACCAGAGCGGTAAGCATCCAGAACTTTCTGCGCATCAGCGGCACTGCTCAAATACCCACCTTTACCTCGTTCAGCCAGTTGAGGTGTTCCCTCTAGATGTCTTAGCTGCTTCTGGCGACTGATTTCCGCGGCTACCTCTGGAAAGTCTTTAGGTGTAAAAGCTCCTTTTGCCGCTCCATCTTCACTATACATCACCCCCGGATTCAGCTTGTGCTCCGGAGTTACACAGGATTCCCTCCTGATGTATCAACAATCGGATTGACCAGCTTTCGGTTTTCGTCATCAAGCAGGTGAATTGGAAACGCAGTGAGGGTTACCAACTCCCAAAGCCCCATCGAAACCCTCAGCCGACTCTGCACTTGCTCCCTTGTTTCAGAGACGCCCCGGCTGACACTTTCAATCATGGAGTTGGCCGCGTTACGCATCCGCGCTTGATTTTCAGGTGTGGACGCTTGATAAGCCAGTGCGCCGACCAGGGCAAGCATAACCCCAGAACTAGCGAGCCCCTGAGCATAGTTATTTGCGCCTGCAGGAGAATCGCGGAGGCGGCCGATGAGCGCTGTCAGTTCAACTGACTTCTCAGGGCTCTGACGGGCAATTTCCTACATTCGAGCGACGAGAAGCTTTTCCCCGTCAGATTTTGGATCTCCGAACTTTTGCTTGAGTCGAAACTCAATAGCCTCCGCACATCTGTTCTCATCCTTACTGAAGGCTTTTAGGTAGTTTTCAGCTTCTACCAAGACTCTATTAATTTCTTCGGATTTGTACTGAAGATTGTCTGGCGACGCGATCTACTACTCTACTTATCAGGGATCAACCCCATCAAAGAGCTACAAAAATCATCTACTGCTGAAAACTCAATACTAGCTTCAAACCCAAAATACACATTTAAAGAATCTTCATCCTTCCCTCCAAAATTAAATAAAAATCCGATCCAAAAATACCCCTCCTCCAAACTATCAGCTTCTCCCGCCATAAGTCTTATTTGAAAATCATTTTCCAACGGTATAAAAACCAACGCCCCATCAACCTTATCAGCGAGCACTGACAGTTTATGCCTATGAAAATACTCCACGAGTCTTTTTATATCGTCAAAGTTCAAACTGCAAAAAAGTCTATCCGGCAGACAACCTGAAAACTTCTTATTCCAATCACAGACAACATCAAAATCAAAAAAACAATTCTTAGCCTCTGTGCTTTTAACAAAAAATCTCAGCACCCCTGCCTCGGATTCAAGTTCAATCCTCACGCTACTTCCTCACTTAAAAAGGAAAACTTTCCCAGCCTTGGTTTCGGGCCATCTTCTGAACATCAAATCTATCAAAATTACGCATACCCGTAACAATACCCTCTTCACCTTCAACAACCAAATTATACTTTGCCTTACTACCCACTCCTACTTTCTGAACAAAAACAACAGCACCATCCCTTTGATTGACTTTATGTGTTGCATTGTTAATCACATCATCAACCTGTTTAAGATCCTTAAAACCATGACGTCGCAAGCTTTCAACCGAGTGACCTGTCAGTACACGCCCCTCAGGAGTGCTAGATGAATTAGCCATCACCCCCGGATTCAGCTTGTGCTCCGGAGTCACATAGGCGCCATCCTTTTGCACCCCATCCAGTTGAGTACCTCCGGTATGCGGCGTTGTAATAACTCTGCCACCCTCAGCGTAGCCTCCACTGGCAGGATTCCCTCCTGACGTATCAACAATCGGATTGACCAGCTTTCGGTTTTCATCATCAAGCAGGTGAATTGGAAACGCAGTGAGGGTTATAAACTCCCAAAGGCCGATTGAAATTTTTAGCTGCTTCTGCACCTCTTCCTTTGCAACACCACCTGACTTTTTAGCGTTCTCAACAACCGAGTTGACTGTGTTACGCATATTTTCTTGAGTCTGGGGCGACGCTCCTGAGTAAACCAGCGCAAGCGCTAAAGCCCCCATCATTCCTGCGGCAGGAGCAGCAGCGAGATTTAGCGATCCATTTGAAGGGTTCTTCAAATTGGCCAACATTTCTGCCAGCTCAAGTGACTTTTCCGGGCTCTCGCGGGCGATATCCTTCATTCGAGCGATAAGAAGTCTGCCCCCCTCCCCATTCGCTTCGCCGACTTTCGCCCGGATCAGATAATCCATACCCTCCGCGCGCTTGTTCGCATCCTTGCTGACGAGTTTTCGAGCGTTTTCACGGAGCACCAGCACGTTATTCACATGCTTGGATGCAAACTCGATATCACTTCCCGCTGTCAGCAGCACGACCATACTGGCCATAAGCTCGTCGAGCTTTAAGATCGCGTCTCGACTGTTCTCCCCATACAACTCAACATTCTTCTTCCACTGCTCATACGTCTTCTTCGGACTCGCCACCGCCCCAAGGGAAGAACTGCTCGCATACAAATCCGTACGCGACTCTTCATCCTTGGTGATCTCATACGCCTTGTTCACATCCCGATTCAGCCCGGCCGTTGAATCGGCCCCGGTCTCGGCATCCTTGCGCACCACGATCTCGCCCGCCCCAACGGTGGCGCGCACGATCTGCTCGCGATCCTTCTGGTAGTCCCAGCCGCTGACGCTCCAGCCGGTTTCACCTTCCTTGCCTTTGCCCACCTGGCTGCTGTCTTGTGTGGTGTTACCGCCCGCACTGTAGGTGCCACCCACGTTCAGGTAGTAACCGTGCTCCTTGTCCTTGCCGGCGATATCGCTGAAGCCCAGGGTGCCGGTGTCCAGCTTGAGGTTGCCGTTGTCGGCGGCGATCAGCGCGCCGTCGATCTGGGTGTGGTTTTCGGTGCGGATATCGACCTTGTTCTTGCCGGTGATGCGGGTTTGTTCTTCAACCCAGTCGGTCTTGCCGGTGGTCTGGCCATAGCCGACCGAGCCACTAACACCAGCACCCAGGCCGATGGTGGCAGTGACGCTGATGTCGAACTCCTTGCCCTTGACCTTGCCGGTATCGGCGACCGAAGCGACGTTCAGGTCCCCCCCGACACGCCCGATCACCTCATCACCACGCAAGTTGGCACCCGCAATGTTGGTGTCCTTGCCACTGGTGAAACCCAGACGGTCCCCGGCATAGAGATAAGCCTCTTGCTGGCGCTCGCCCTCACGCTCCAGGTTGCCCTTACCCAAGCTGACACTGGCATAGAAGCCGATGCCTTTCTCGGTTCCCACAGTAATGCCCGCTTCCCCGCCACCACTGTTGCGGTTGTTCTCGCTGCTGTGGTCGTTCTGCGCGGCGCGGATGTTCAGGTCGTTGCCGGCATCCAGGTCGATGTTGCGTCCGGCCTGGGCCTGGGTGCCGATCAGGTTCAGGTCGTTGCTGGCCTTGAGGTTGATGTCGCGCCCGGCATCCAGTTGGGTGGCGGTGGAGGAACCTTGGCTGCTCTCGCTGCTGGCGGTGCCGAAGCTGCCGCCGACGCCGATCTTGAAGCCACCGCTGGTGCCGCCGTGAATGCCGCCCCACATCTCGGTGTTGCGGGTTTCCTCGCTGATGCTGCCTTTGGCCACATCCAGAGTGACGTCGCGCCCTTTGACGTTGATGTCACGCCCGGCACTCAGTTGACTGCCCTTGACGGTCACATCGTTGTTGGCCGTGAGGTTCAGGTCGTTGCCGGCCTGCAGGGTTGAAGAGCGGTTGCCCTGCTCGATGATCTCTTGGCTGCTGCTTTGCTTGCTGTTGCCAAGCTTGACGTCGGCGGTCGGCCCAGCGAGGAACTGGCTGACCGAGTCGACGGCCTTGAGGGTGCTGGAGGCTTTGCTGGTGTTGTTTTCACCGTCGCCGGCACCATTGACCGCGTCCTTGGTCTTGCCGTAGTTGTGGTTGAGGGTGACACCCAGGCCATTGCGCTCGCTTTCACGCTGCTGCTCGGTCACCCGCACTTCCCGGGCGGCGTCGATCTTGATGTCGCGGCCGGCCACCAGGTTGATGTCGTGATCGGCCCGAAGGTCGGAACCGATCTGATTGATGTCGCGCTTGGCGTTGACCGTCAGGTCTGCACCGGCGCTGATCTGGCTGGCGGCGGCGGTCTGGGTTTCGACGCGATTCTTTTCCTTGTTGCGCTCGGCCCCGGCGAAGAGGCTGACACCGTTGTCGTCACTGCTGACGCCTACGCCGACTTGCTTGCTCTTCTTCCAGTCCTGCTCCGCCGAGCTGTTCTGTGCCGCCACCACATTGACGTCACGTCCGGCGTCGAGGCTGACATTGCGTCCGGCGCTGATGCCGCTGCCCACCACGTTGATGTCGCGCTCGGCCTTCAGGCTCGCATCGCGCTCGGCCAACACCTGGCTGCCCACGCTGGTGCTGCTTTGCGCCTGGCGCCCGGACTCCTTGGCCGAGGCAAAGGAGACGCTGGCCCCGGAGGAGGACAGCCCGACTTTTTTCTTGTACTGCTCGCTGCGGCTGTAGGCGCTGTCGTTGGCCGAAACCAGGTTGATATCACCCGTGTCCTTGACCAGCCCGGCACGCAGTTCCACATCGTTGCCGGCGGTGGCTTCACTGGCCCGCAAGCGGATATCGTTGCCCGCGGCCACCACCACATCGTTGCCAGCGCTCAACTCGCTGCCGACCTGGGTCGCGGTGGTTTGCAACTGGCTCTTGCCGCTTTTGGACAGGCCGAGGAAGCCGGACTTGGTCTTCTTGCTGTAGGAGCCGTGTTCCTCGACGCCGGAGAGGATCGCCACATCGCCGGTGGCACCGACCATCAGGTCTGCACCGGCCTTGAGCTGGCTGCCGATCACCGTGACATCGCGGCCGCCGTTGATGCTCATGCCGCCATCGGCTTTCTTGCTGGTGTTGAGGGTCAGGTCTTTCCCGGCCTCGACCACAGAGGCGACGTTGGTGCTGTGGTAGCTCTCCTGCTGCTTGCTGCTGCTACGCCCGAAGGAGCCTTTGCTCTTCTTCGAGTAGAAAGAGGCGCTCTCGTCCTTGGCGGACAGCAAATTGAGATCGCGAGTGGCGTCCAGCGCGACGTTTTGCTCGCCCTTCACCTGGCTGGCCACCAAGGTCAGGTCCTGACCCGCCTTGATCGACAGATCGCCGCCAGCGGTCACCGAGGATGCCTGCTGACGTACCTGATCGTTACTGCTGGTGACCTTCTTGCTCTTCGACGCGCGGTGGCTCTCATTGGCCGCAGCCTCGATGGAGACATCACGCGCCGCTGCCAGTGCCAGGCTGCCCTGGGCAGCGACCTTGCTGGCCACTATCTGCAGATCCTGGCCGGCCGTGGCGGAAAGATTGCCACCGACCTGCACTTCACTGCCGTGCTGGGTGGTCTGGCTCTGGCTCCAGCTGGTCTTCTTGTGGCGCCCGCTGCTGCTGTTCACTTGCTCAGTGGCCACCAACGCCAGATCACGTCCCGCCTTGAGACTCGCATCCCCCCCGGCCTGGAGCACGCTGCCGCTGTTACGGATATCCCGTCCGGCGTCGATAGTCAGGCTGTTGCCCGCCTCGACCCGAGCCGCGCTGTTGAGGTAGTCGTTGTGCTGGACCCCACCGCCATAACGGGTGTCCTGGCCGACTTTCGAGCGTTCGTTGACGACGTCGCCCTGGGTCGCTACCAGGCTGACGTCCCGGCCTTTGAGAATCCCACCCTGGGCGTTGCGGATGCTTTGGGTGGCCAGCAGCGACAGACGTTCGTTGGCTTCCATCAGGCCGCTGTTGTCGATGTTCTGGGCACTGGCCTGCAGTTGAGCACTGGCGCGCAGGGTGCCCTGGTTGGCCAGGGTGCCGCCGGAGATCAGGTTCACGTCGCGCCCCTGGATCAGCGCGCCATTGGGCGCCAGGCGGTTGTTGGCCTGGGCCAGGTACAGCACCGGTACCAGGACCTTCTCGCCGTTGACCTCCTGTTCCTGCATCCAGACGATGTCGTGGGTCAGGGCCGCAACCTGGGCGGAGGTCAGGGCGACACCCGGTGACAGGTCAAGGGCGGTCTTGCTGGCGATCGCGTTGTCCATCAGGTGGCGGAACATCGCTTGGTCGCTGTCCAGCCCGGCAATGAAGCGCTGGCCGGTACGGGCGATCACCGCTTCGCGGATCAGTCGTTGTTCGTAGAGACCGTCGCCCAGGCGGCGCTGGGTCTGGTCGCTGTTGAAACCGATGCGGCTGAGCAGGTAGTCGGAACTGATGAACTGCTTGAGGTTGGCGAACGCCGGGTTGGTTTCGATCAGGTATTTGTGTTGCGGGTTGCGGCTGACCTTGAACAGGCCGCTGTCACCTTGCGGCAAGCTGAAACCGGGCAAGGCCAGAGGGTTGACCGCTTGTTGCTGCAGGTCCGGAGCGGCTTGCAGGTTCAGCTGTGGCAGGGCCTGGGTGCTGCTGTCCACGGTTGTCAGGCCGACCCGGCTGGCACTGGCGGCCACGGTTTCACCCGGACGAATCACGCTGTTTTCCAGCAGTTGGGTGCCGGTGATGTCCACCTTGCCGGCGCCCTGGATGACTGCCGCGGCGGCTTCGCCACTGCCGGAGGTCTCAACCTTGCTGAAGCCGTTCAGGCTACCAAGGGCGATCGCTCCCAATGGCATCGCCGCAGGGTTGTAACTGGCAGAGTTGGGGTCGTTGTAGGCGTTGTAGCGCCCCATGTTGTTGATGAAGGTGTAGTAGGCGCCGTCGTCCTTGGTGTAGATCGAGTAAGCGTAATTGCGGATCTCGCCACCACCGGCACCGATGTTCTTCAGGCTGTTGCTTTGCAAGCTGATGTCGCCGGCGGCAGAAACGGTACTGAACTGGTTTTCGAAGCTGTCGCCCTTGAAGGTCAGCTCGGCGCCGGAAATCAGGTTACCGCGCTGGGAGTCCTCGGTGATTTTCGTGCCGTAGACCTCGGTCACCGAGTAGGAGGCTGCACAGTGCTTGCCCTTGCAGTTGTCGGTGAAGTGCAAGGTGATACGCCCGGAGGTCAGGGCCGGAACAAAGGCAAACTTCTCCTTGCGGTTGATCAGGCGGTTGGCCAGCAACTGCATGCCATGGGCGCTTTCGATGGTGCCGGAGATGTTTTCGATCAGGCTGGCCGGTTGTTGTCCCGGTGCATTCACATCCAGGCGCCCAAGGCTGTAGATGTCACCCTTGTCGTTGGTCAGGCTGCTGATTTCCAGCTGCATGTCGGCGCCGCTGAAGATCAGCCCGCCCTGGTTGACCAGGGTCGGGGTTTCAATACGCAGGGCATTGCCCGCCCCCAAGGTGCCCTGGTTGTTCAAGCTGTCGACCTTGAGTTGCAGGTCACCGGCGGCCGTGAGCGTGCCGAGGTTCTGCAGGTGACTGCCGAGGGTGAAATCGGCGGCAGCACCGCTGCGCACCTCGGCCTCTTGGCCAAGGTCGGCGCGGGCGGCAGCGAAAGTCATGCGCCCCTGGCTCTTGAGCAGGCCGTTGCCCTGGTAAGAACCACTGAGAATCAGCTTCAGGTCGCCATCGGTTTCCAGGCCGCCGTCGTTGATCCAGTGGTTACCACTGGCTTCGACGCCCTCCACTGAAATCAGCTTGCCACTGCGGGTCTGGGTGAAGGTCCCGACCTTCAAGCCGATCTTTTGTGCCTGGATCCGGCTGGTGTTGCTCCAGTCCGCCAGGTCCAGATCCAGCCGACTGTTGGTGATGAAACTACCGCCAGCATTGCCAGCGTCCGCCAGGGACAGCGCGAAGCCTTGTTGCCCCAGGTGGCGCACCAGCCCTTGCTGATTGCTCAAGCCCCCACTGCTCAGAATCAAGCGCTGATTGCCGATCTCCACCAGGCCCTGGTCGTTATCGAAACGACCACCGATGCTGAAGCGGCTCTCGCCCTGCTCGCCCAAGGCCCGCAAACGACCCTTGGCGTTGCTCACTGAACCGGCGTCCACCGCGAGGCTTTCCCGAGACTCGATCAGCCCCGCGTCGTTGTCCAGCTTGCCGGAAAGCGCCAGCCCGATGGTTTCGGCGCTGAGGCTGCCCTTCTGATTCTGCAGGCTGTCGACGGAGAGTTGCAGGTGCTTCTGGCTGGCGATCTCGCCCTCGTTGTTGCGGAGCTCGCCGCCCTTGAGCTGCAAGTCGCCTGCGGTGGACAGCACATGCCCCTGATCATTGAGCAGACGGGAACTGCTGCTGATCTCGACTGCCGCCCCGCGGGCCTGCCCCTGAGTGTTGTCGAAGGTCGCGCTCTTGACCTCAAGCTTGCCGGTCTGGGCGTTCAGTCGTCCTTGCTGGTTGCGCAGTTCATCGGCTTCCAGGCTCAGTTTTCCGGCACCCGTGAGGATCTTGCCGCCGCCGTTGTCGAGGACCTGTTTGACCCTGGCCTTGAGCTCGCCCTGGTTGGCTTGCAGGGTGCCCTGGCGGTTATCCAGGCTGTCGGTGTTCAGGGTCAAGTCTGCGCTTTTGCTGAGCAGCAGGCCCTGATCGCGGTTGTCCAGAGTGTCGAGTACCACCTTGACAGACTGCTCGGCGGCCAGGGTCCCGCCACGATTATCCAGACTGCTGCCCTCAACCTTGAGAGCTTGCTGGCCAATCAACTGACCACCACGGTTATCAACACGACCGGCCTTGAGGTGCAGATCACCCGCAGCCACCAGTTCCGCGTCCCGGTTATCCAGGCGCTCCAGATCAGTCGTGAGGCTGCCCCGGGCGTTAATAGTGCCGGTATTGGTCAGACTGCCGCCCTGAAGCTGCAGATGACTGGTGGGATTGATGGTCTCGCTAGCCTCTTGCCGCTGGAGCCCCGCATTAAGCTGACCACGACTGACCACCTGCCGGCCTTCGAGGTGCACGTTGCCGCCCGCTGTCAGGTTTTTGTCCACCGCCAGTTTTTCAGCAGCAACCACTTTGGCGTTCCGGTCCGCGTACACCGACTCGGTCAGTTGCACCTCTTGCGCCTTGAGTTGCACATCGCCCAGGGCCTGAGCACGAGCCAGGGTCAATTTGCCATTGGCATCGATTTGCAGGTCGCCGCCGCTGGTGGCCATGTCCCCCGCCAACTTCACCCCCACCCCGGCTTCAGTGCCCACCAGCTTGATCGCCCCGGCGTACATGCCGCCCAGGGCTGACGAGTCGATCGCCAGTTGCGGCGCATCCGCCGGGTTGGCGGTGCGTGCCGTGGCGTTCAAGGTCTGGGCGTCGACATCGTTGGCCCCGGCGATCACCGCCAGGTGCTTGGCCTGGATCTCGGCGTTGATCTTGGCGCTGCGGGTGATGATTTCGAACTGGTCGATATTGCTCGCGTTGAGCCCCGCACCTTCGATGGCGACGCTGCCCTGGTCCACCTGATAACGCTGGACCTGACCATTCTCGATCACCGGTTTGCCGGTGGTCAGGGTGGCTTTGGGGGTGTTGATGAAACCGCAGCCGTTGCAGGTCACGCCATAAGGGTTGGCGACGATGACATGGGCCGATTGCCCGGCCACTTCGGTGTAGCCCTTTAGCTGGCTGGGGCTGCCGCCATTGACCTCGTTGAGGATCACATTGGCCGCGCGGCCACCCAGGTTGCTGTTGCCGATGATGTAGCCACCCAACTGGGTGTTCTGCAGGTTTTGCGTGGCGTTGTTGAGAATCAGGCCCTGCTGGCCGACGTTGTAATCACTGAACTTGTTGTGGGACAGCCCACCGCCATTGGGCGCAGCAATATTGACGATAGGCACGCCATTGGCCGCTTGCCCGAGGCTGGTGCCGCTGCCGTTGACCACGATGCCGTCGGCCATCGCCACCACCGGCTGCCAGAACATCATGTTGGCCAGGATGAACGCCAGACCACGCTTGGGCAGGCCCCAAAAGGACTCACGGGATTGCAGGGCAGCCGAAGGCTGGCGGGCTAGGAAGGCAAGCTGACGAACGTCCATGTCGAAAATCTCAGGCAAAAAGCGGAATTAGAGGAACAGATCCAAACGGAAGTAGATCGGTGCTTCCCGCTCACTCAGGGCATCTGGCCGCTTGAGGAAATGGGCAAAGGTCACGCCGGCGGCGAAGCGCTTACCGCGGAAAAGTCTTTGAGTTGTTCGAGACGCCGCTGCTGTTCCAGCAGGCGATTCTGCCGGTCGCGGATCAGGTCCTGGTCGCCGGCGTTGAAGGTCGGTGCGGGCAAGAGGGCGGCAATCGCCATGTGCAAAGGGCCAGCCAGCTGCAGGCAGGACAGCACACAGCACACAGCACACAGCACAACCTCATCCTGAAGGTGGAGATGGACATATTCGATCCTTCGAAAGGGCAGCAAGGGTTACGACAGGACGGACGATGCTAATGTGCCACTATTGTGGCGTCAAATAAGCGCTGAACGCCTAGAAAAACTGCGTGTACCCCCGGAATACGGGCCTTGCAGTGGGCGCCGATACTAGATTGACCCCGGCAACCGACACATCAGACGCTTCTGAATTTTCAGGAAAGGTTTCTTGTCAGCGGACTGTTGATCCGCCAGCAGACAGCGCCTAACTCACCGACGACAAGACAAAGGAAGTCACGGTGTTTTCCACCCCGGGCAAGGCGGCGATGTCATTCCACACCCGGTGCACCCGCTCCGCGGTGGCGGCGCTGACCCGCACCAGTACATCGAACTCGCCGCTGAGCACTTCGCACTGGACGATCTCCGGCATCGCCCGCAGGGCCTGCAACACCTCGGCGCCGCGCATGCGGTCGTAGCGGTAGACGAAGATCAGCGCATTGATCCGGGTATCCGCCCCGCGCCCTTCGCCCACGCGAATGGTGTAGCCCTGGATCGCGCCGTCGCGCTCCAGGCGTTCGATGCGCTGGCGCACGGCATTGCGCGACAGGTTGACCTTGGCCGCCAGCTCGGCATGAGCCGCCCGGGCATTGACGCTCAGCTCGGCCAGGATGCGCTCGTCCAGAGGATCCAGAATCCGCTTCATACAGCCCCCTTGAACCGGTCCATCACAGTGCCTTCAGGCAATGCAGCAATGCGGCAAAATCATCCGCCGCCAGGGTCTGCCACTGCAGCGTCGAGGGCGCTGCCACCGGTGGCGGGACCACCCCGGGAATGCCCAGCGAGCCCAGCAGCCGCGCCGACTTGGCCGGTGCGATTTCCCCCAGGGTGACCATCGGTGCCACCAGACTGCGGCGGTACAGGCGCGCCGCCAGCACCCCGGTGGCGGCGTGGGGATCGATGACGTAGCCGGTATCCCGGTACAGGCTGACGATCTCCTTGCCGGTCTCTTCGTCGCTGACCGAATAGGAGTCGATGATCATCCGCGCCTGCAGCCAGGCCTCGTTGTTCAGGCTCATCTCGCCGCTGTCCTCGAACCCCCGCATCAGCGCCGCCACCGCCTGCGGGTCCTGGCCATACAGCTCCCAGACCAGACGTTCGAGGTTGGCGAACAGCGACAGGTCCATGGCCGGCGACAGGCTCTGGCGGGCCTGCCCGCGGGAGTAGCGGTTCTTCAGGAACAGCTGATGCAGCGCGTCATTGCTATTGGTGGCGACAATCATCTGGGTGATCGGCAGGCCCATCTTCTGCACGATGTAGCCGGCATAGACTTCGGCAAAACTCGCCGCCGGCACGCTGAAGCCGATGGGTCGCTGACCGCCGCCCAGTTGCAGCACGGCATGGAAATACAGCACCAACTGGGCCATGACCCCCACCCAGTTGCTGGAGTTGAAGCCGATCGCCTCGTGCTCGGGCAAAGGCCACTGGCGCAGCAGGCGGCTGACCAGGGTCTGGCAGTCGTCGAAACTGCCCTGTACCGCAAAGCGCCACAACCCCGGGTGATGCGCCGCCTGCAACTGCCGCCCCTGCTGCTCGGGCACGCCGTGCTGCGGGTAGAACACCAGCACCTGGGTCTGCGGGCAATCCTTGAAGGCGTCGATCGCCGCCAGCCCGGTGTCGCCGTTGCTGGCGCCCACCAGCACCCCGCGACGCTGCCGGCGCTGGAGAAAGTAGCTCACCAGCTGGGCCTGCAGGCGTGCGGCAAAGTCCTTGGCCGAACCGCTGGGGCCATGAAACAGCTCCAGCAGCCATTCGTTGCGATCAATCTGCCGCAAAGGCGCCACAGCACGATGGCCAAAACCGCTGTAGGCCCGGTGCAGCAACGCCTTGAAGTCAGCCTCGGGCAGGCTGTCGCCGACAAAGGGGCTGAGCACGCGAAAGGCCAGTTCGGGGTAATCCAGGGTCGACCAGTTGGCGATTTCCTGGGGGCTGAAACACGGCAGCCGCTGCGGCACATACAGCCCGCCATCGGCGGCCACGCCGGACAAAACCACGGATGCAAAATCCACCTGTTCAGCGGCACTGCGGGTACTCACATAGCGCATGCTTGGCTCCGGCCAGTCATTTATAGCGATGGGCCTGCTCCACCAGCCAGGTGGAGAACTTCAGCGCATCGGGGTGTTGCTCGGCATCGGCGCCGCGCACCAGATAAAAGGATTCGCTGGCCTCGATACGCTGCTCGAAAGGCTCCACCAGGCGCCCGTCGGCCAGCATTTCAGCGACCATCGAGGAACGGGCCAGGGCCACGCCCTGGCCCAGTTCGGCCATGCGCAGGGTCGAGATCAGGGTGTCGAACTGCATGCCCCGGGACGAGTCCACGCCTCTGGCGCCGGCACGCTTGAGCCAGTAGCCCCAGCCCTCCTCATAGCCCAGTACATGCAGCAGTTGATGCCGGGCCAGATCGTCCGGCACCTGCAGTGGCAAGCGCGCCAGCAAGGCCGGGGCGCAGACCGGGAACAGGCTGTCCCAGGTCAGGCGCTGGGCCACCAGCCCCGGCCAATGACCGCGGCCCCAGCGGATCTCCATGTCGTCCTCGCCGTCCAGTTCCTTGACCCAGATATTGCTGATGTAGCGAAGGTCCACTTGGGGCTGGGCCTGCTGGAAGGTCACCAGCTTGGGCGCCAGCCAGTGGACGAAGAACGCCAGGCTGCCGCGCACCTTGATCGGCCGGTGCTGGTGCTGGCCGAAGATCTCGTTGGTGCCCACCGCCAGCCGGGTAATGGCGTCCTGCACCACCGGCAGGTAGGAGCGCCCCTCCTCGGTCAGGTCCAGGCCCCGGGGCAGGCGCTTGAACAGCGCCACCCCGAGGTGGCTTTCCAGTTGGCGGATCTGCTGGCTCACCGCACCCTGGGTGAGGAACAGTTCCTCGGCGGCGTGGGTGAAGTTCAGGCAGCGGGCGGACACTTCGAAGGCGCGCAGCCAGTTCAGCGGGGGCAAGCTTTTCTGCTTCATGGCCTGACTCTCATGGACACCCTGGAGACCGCTCCCGTTCTTCAGCCCTGAAGGGCATCGGACGAGCGTGCCAGAGGTGCCAGGGCCAGGCGCCGCTGGCGGCTACTGCGGGTAATGTAATACACGAAGTAGCACCAGGCGATGAAGGGCACACCGAAGTACAGGGCCACTCGCTGCTCGGGGTCGAAGCCGATGCCGACACAGGCCAGGGCGCAGCAGAACAAGGCCCCCAGCGGCACCCAGGGGTAGCCGCGGACACGGAACTTGAGCTCGCGCACATCACCGCCATTGGCCACGTAGTGACGGCGGAAGGCGATCTGGCTGGCGGCGATGCTCATCCACACCACCACCACCGCCAGCCCGGAAATCGACACCAGGGCCAGGTAGATGGTGTCCGGCGCGAACACACTACTGAGCAGCGAGGCCGCACCGCCGGCCATGCTCACGATGATCGCGTTGAGCGGCGTGCCCATGCGGGTCAGGGCCGAGAACTGCTTGGGCAGATGGCCCTGGTCGCTCAGGGTCCAGAGCATCCGCGAGGCGGCGTACAACCCGGAGTTGGCGGCGGACAGCAGCGCGCTGATGATCACGAAGTTCATGATGTCGGCCGAGTACGGAATGCCGATGTAGGTGAACACCGTGACGAACGGACTTTCCACCAAACCGGCCTGCTCCCGGGGCAACAGGGTGGCGAGGACGAAGATGGTGCCGACGAAGAAGATCGCCAGGCGCAGCACCGTGGTGCGGATCGCCCGTGGCACATTGCGTTGCGGGTCGCGGGTTTCACCGGCAGCAATGCCGATCAGCTCAGTGCCGGAGAAGGCGAAGGACACCGCCAGCAGGGTCATGGCAATCGGCATGAAGCCGGTGGGGAACAACCCCTCGCGGGTGAAGTTGCTCAAGCCGATGCTGTGGGCCTGATCGATGTTCAACAGGCCCAGGATTGCCCCGCCACCCACCACCAGGAACACCAGCACGGTGATCACCTTGACTAGCGACAGCCAGAACTCGGTCTCGGCGAACAGCCGCACCGAGACCACGTTGGACAAAAACACCACCAGGGCGAACAGCGCGCTCCAGATCCACACCGGGGTGTCGGGAAACCAGCGGGTCATGAGGATACCGGCGGCGGTGAATTCCGAGCCAATGGCCACGGTCCAGGTCAGCCAGTACAGCCAGGCCACGGTGTAGCCGGTGCCAGGGCCGAGAAAGCGCGTGGCGTAGGTGCTGAAGGAGCCGGTCTCGGGCATCTGCACCGCCAGCTCGCCGAGGCACATCATCACCATGTACACCATCAGCGCGCCGATGATGTAGGCGATCACCGCACCCAGCGGGCCGGCCTGGTTCACCGTGTAGCCGGAGGTGAGGAACAGCCCGGTGCCGATCACCCCGCCAAGGGCGAGCATGACGATGTGCCGGGTCTGCATTTCTTGCTTGAAGCCGCCGCGCAAGTCGGTCTGTTGTTCTTGTAGGGACATGATGGTTCTCATGAAAGTTGTCAGGGCAAGTCTCAATTTCTGCGACTGTGGAAATGGGCAGAAAACAAATCGGATGCCGCCAGGTTTTTATTGTTATTCCTCTTCATGAAGCCCCCACGGGCTGCCTTGCTGTGGGGGTATTGCGCGCTCTTTCAGTGGGCCACCTCGACCCGGGCATTCAGGGAAGGGACGGCGCCGGGCGCCGGGTTGTGCTTGAGCGATTGGCGCAGCCAGGCAAAGGCCTGTTGCAGATCCGCCAGCAGATCATCGGTGTCTTCGATGCCCACCGAGATCCGCACCAGGCCTTCGGAAATGCCCAGGGCCTGGCGCTCTTCCAGGGTGTTCTCCACATGGCTGGTGGTGCGCGCCGGGCCGTAGATGGTTTCCACCGCCCCCAGGTTGCCGGCGCAGTGCGCGTAGCGCAGGCGCGGTAACAGCAGCTTGACGCTGTCCATGCCGCCCACCAGGACAAAACTGACGATGGCGCCGAAACCGCGCATCTGCGCACAGGCCACGGCGTGATTCGGGTGGCTGGGCAACCCCGGATAATTCACCGCTTCCACCAGCGGCTCGTTGAGCAGGAACTGCGCCAGTTGCGCCGCGCTGTGCTGTTGCTGGCGCATGCGCAGGGCCAGGGTCTTGATCCCGCGGATGATCAGGTAGGCCGAGAACGGATCGAGGCTGGCGCCGTTGATTTCCCGGTAATGGCGCACCTGACTCATCAGCGCCTCGCTACCGCAGGCCACGCCACCCAGCACATCGCCGTGGCCACTGAGGAACTTGGTGGCGCTGTGGATCACCACGTCAACGCCCAGGGCCAGGGGGTTCTGGTTCAGCGGCGTGGCGAAGGTGTTGTCCGCCACCACCAGGGCGCCGACCTGTTTCGCTGCGGTGACCAGACGCTGGATGTCGACGATCTTCAGGGTCGGGTTGGTCGGGGTCTCCAGGTACAGCAGGTCGCAACCCTGGGCGATCTCGGCTTCGATCTGCTGCTGGTCGAAGGTTTCGCAGAGGGTCACGGCCACGCCCATGCGCGGCAGGAACTCTTCGAAAATCTTGTTGGTGCCGCCGTAGCTGTCCTTGGTCGACACCACCCGCTGGCCGTGGCGCAGGAAGCTGTAGAGCACCCCGCTGATGGCCGCCATGCCGCTGCTGAAGGCCACCGCCGATTCGGCGTTTTCCAGGTCGCACAATTTGGCTTCCAGGGTTTCCACCGTGGGGTTGCTCATGCGGCTGTAGATGAAGCCCGGGGCCTTGCCCAGGGCCACGTCGTACCACTGGTCGATGTCGTCGTAGCCGTAGGCGGCGCTGGCGACAATCGGGGTTTGCGTGGCGTTGTAAGGGTGACGGACTTGCTCTCCGCCCCAGACCACGCGAGTGGCGGTCCCGGGATTTTCCAGCCCTGTGCGTTCAGGTTTTTTATTCATTGCAACGGCTCACCATAGAGGGCGCGCGGCCTGTTGCCGCGCTGGATCTGGTGGCCAATATAGAGAAAAGCCCAAGCCCCGAGAAACGATGTTATCGGGGCCAAAGGGGCGGTTTTTTTAATGCCTCGCCGATCGGGAAAACGCCCATCGCGCGGAGACTTTCAAGCCACCCTTGCGCGCCGGCCATCCACCTTGCGAAGCTGACGACCGCCTGATCGAGCGCCCCACACCACCAGGAACGGCCATGAACCGCACCGAGCACCTGGGCCTGATGGCCCGCTACAACCAATGGATGAACGCCAAGCTGTACAACGCCGCCATGAGCCTGCCCGAGGGGCAGATCGTCCTCGACCGCCAGGCGTTTTTCGGCTCGATCCTCGGCACCCTCAATCACCTGCTGGCCGGTGACACCATCTGGCTCAAGCGCTTTGCCCAACACCCGACGCAGCATCCGGCGCTGGCCCCGCTGCAGCAGGTGGCCCTGCCCCAGGACCTCAAGACCCTGCTGTTCCCAAACCTCGACGGGCTCTGGCAGCAACGCCAATGGCTGGATCAGTTGATCCTCGACTTCAGCCAGTCCCTGAGCGAAACCGACCTGGACAGCAGCCTGCATTACGCCAACACCCGGGGCGTGGTCGCCGAGCGCAATGTGTATGCCCTGCTGGTGCATTTTTTCAATCATCAGACCCATCACCGGGGCCAGGCCAGCACCCTGCTGACCCAAGCCGGCGTGGACATCGGCGATACCGATCTGTTGCTGTTGATTCCATCAGCGCTCTGATCGGGTGCCGACTATTTATTCGAGCCTATCTAGCGTGCGCCCCAGGCTTCTGCGACGATGCGCACGGCAAAAATCTGCTCGCTAAGGAATGGCATCATCAAAGCCCTCAACGCTGTACTTCTGTTATCCGCAATATCCCTGACGGGCTGCGGCACCCTGATCGCCCGCACGCCCAACGCCCATAGCGGCTACGACTACTACAAAGGCACCCAGGCCAATATCGAGCTGCTGACCATGCGTGGCTCCAGTGGCTACGACGGCTACGCCACGGTCTTCTGCTGGGTCAGCATCGTCTGCCCGGTGGTGGCCATCGTCAGCCTGCCGGTGGATGCCGTGGCCGACACCGCGCTGCTGCCCTATGACGCGATGAATCACTGATTCGCGCCCGACCCTGTTTCGCCCCTGCGTGGAAGCCCGATCATCCGAATCCTCCATTACCTGTTGTTGCTCAACACCCTGCTGCTGTCCGGCTGCGGCACCTACATGACTCGCGGCAATGCCCTGGACTTTCGCGACGACCGCTACTACCGCAGCGTCAAGACCAACGCCCAAGTACTCACCGGCTATGACATGGGCTACGCACGCATGATCACCGGCGGCTGCTGGGTGACGGTGGTGTGCCCGATCCTGCTGGTGGCCAGCCTGCCCCTGGATGCGGCGCTCGACACCGTGCTGCTGCCCTACGACGCGTTCCAGCCGGAACGGCCCCAGCGCAACAGGCACGTGGACATGAAGGAGATTCCCGAGGAAGAGCTGCCGGCATTGCCCATCAGTGCCGAGGTGCAAGACCCGACGGCCCACACCCCGCCCATCACCCCGCAGGTTGATTGAACCCCGTCAGGCGGGCTCGCGCCGTGTCATGGCGCCACCGGGCTAGGCCTGATCCAGCGCACACCGCGGCGCCATCTGCTGCTCCAGGCAGCAGCGCCGCCCCAGCCGATCCACCTGCGGGCGACCGAACAGATAACCCTGCCCCCACTCGCCACCACAGGCGGTGGCCAGGTTCTGGTCGCTGTCCGTCTCCACCCCTTCGATGATCACGCACGGCGCCAGGGTCTTGCACAGCTGCACCAGGTGGCTGAGGGTCTGGGCGCTGTTGAGTTCACCGCGGGCGCGCTGGATATAGCCCTTGTCGATCTTGACGATGTCCGGCCGGGTCTGGCGGATGAATTCCAGGGTGCCCAGGCCCGCGCCGAAATCGTCGATGGCCACCCGGCAGCCCAGCTCCCGCAGGCACAGGACGAACTCGCAGGCCGCCTCAATGCTCGGCGGCGTAGCGCTTTCGGTGATCTCGATCACCAGGCGCGCGGCCACTGAGGGTGAGTCGCGCAGCACCTGCTGAATCGGCAACCAGAAGCCGTCGATGATCGCGCTCTGGGCGGAAATATTGCACCCCAGGCGCAGGCGTTCATCACGCTGCAGCGCATCGATCACGCAGCGCACCACGCTTTGATCGAGCTCGCGCATCAGTTGGTGTTTTTCCAGCAGCGCCAGAGGATAGACTTCGCCGCCCTGAGCATCGATGTGGCGCAGCAAGCTTTCGTGGTACAGCACCCGGCTGCTGTCGGGCAGCCACACCACCGGCTGGAACGCCAGCATCAGGCGGCCCTGGGCCAGTTCACGATAAAAGTCTCTGACGCTTTGCATGACAACTCCCCGGGCAAGACAACGGCACCCTCGCGGCGAACCGGATGCGACGCGCTGGCCGTCACCCTTTCCAAGGGCCCTGGCCGAACATGATCGACCCCGGCACAGGCCTTGAGGAAGTGTTCCTGGATACCTTTCGCTTGTCCTCGGAAACGCGCGGCACTGCCGAATCATCTGTGGCCCCGTGTTTATTGCAATCATGCCAACGGCCTCTCCGATATCACTAAGCCATCAGTCCAGGAAGACCTATGCATAGAATGACCAGCGCCAGCTTTAGGGTGCTTGCCGATGTCATGAATGAGGGCGGCGCCCACGTCGAAACCTTGCTCAAGCAATTGGGCAGCAGCCTGCGGGATGTGTATGAAAACCCCAAGGGCGTGAGGCTGGAACTGGTCTATCAGGTGATACAGGAAGCGGTGCGCCGCACCGGCAAGCCGGACCTGGGCCTGCTGGCCTACAGCAAAGCCCATCCGGCCAACCTGGAGGCATTGGGGTATGCGGTGATGTCCTGCGCCACCCTGGGCATCGCGCTGCAACGCCTGGTGGATTACCACGCGCTGATCAGCAACGGCTTCTGCATGTGCCTGGAGCGCAAGCCGCAGATGCTGACCCTGATCGGCTTCGACGTGGCCAGCGAACCCTCGATGATGCCCCGGGCCTTTATCGACGCCGGCGCGGCCCAGACCCTGGGCCTGCTGCACTGGCTGTTGCCGCAGCACAAAGTGCAGCCCCTGGCGGCCACCTTCACCTACGAGGAGCCGCTGGACACCGGGTCCCTGCGCCAGCTGCTGGGAGACAACCTGCAGTTCTGCGCGCCCTACAACAGCCTGTCCTTCAGCAGCCAGGATTGCGCCATTGCCCTGCCCACCGCCGACCCGGCCCTGGATGTGCTGCACCTGGAGTACGCGCGTAACCGCCTCAACCTGCTGCACAACGGTTCGATGACCGCCCGGGTCCGTCGAGCGTTGTCCGAACGCCTGGCCCAGGGTGCACCGAGCGACCTGCCGAACATCGCCCAGATCGTCGGGGTCAGTACCCGCAGCCTGCAACGCCGCCTGGGACATGAAGACGTGCATTTCTCGGCCTTGCTGGACGAAGCCCGCTTGATGCTGGCCCACAGCTTCCTGCGCAACTCCATGCGCAGCGTCAAATACATCGGCGCCCTGCTGGGCTTTCGCGACCAGAGCAGCTTTCACAAGGCCTGCCTGCGCTGGTTCGGCATGACCCCGGGGCGCTACCGCGAGCAGTGAGCCGCGGGAAACGACAACGCCGAGCGAAAGCTCGGCGTGAAGGGAACGCAAGGTGGATCAGTGAGCGGCCAGCTGCGGCTGGACTTGCGGCATGGCCGAGGAGTGATGGTTGAGGATCTTCCACTGGCCATCGATGCGCTCGTACAGGAAGGTGTAGCGCGCCTGGACCTTCTCGCTCTTGCCGGACGCGTCGGTCAGGGTGAAGGTGTAGACGCCGCTGTCCAGGGCGGCATCCGGGCCCAGGTGACGGATTTCACGGTAGTTGATCTGACCTACCGGCTTGGACGCCAGGAAGTGCTCGAAGTAGTCCTGGATCTGTGCGTGAGTGCTGCGCACCTGGTTGGACACGGTCGGCTGCAACACTGCGTTCGGCGCATACAGGCTCACCACCGACTGCGGGTTGCCGGTCTGCAAGGCGCTGTTCCAGCGATCGAACAGGCCGGCGATCTCGCGGTCCTGGGCCGCTTGCGGCTGCTCGGCAACGGCGCTGTAGACATAGGGCTTGACCTCGGCGGCCACAGCCAGTGGAGCGGTGAAGGCGAAAAACAGGGCCAGGGCAGTGGTTTTCAGTTTCATACGATTTCTCCAGTGGGTTTCAATGAGCCACACTTTGCCCATCGCCGTCGTCCGCGCCATCGGCCAACTGGAGCTTTCGGCCTATGCCATTCGGCAGATAGGCGTGACGTGCAGCAGCGGGTCTAATGCCCGCTTTTGTTCAACCGCAGCGCCGCCGCACTGGAGCAACGCCATGTCCACCCCATCCTTCGACCCCGCCAGCGCCCTGGCCCTGCGCAGCCAGTATCGACAGTCCCAGAGCCGCGCCGCGCGCCTGCGACTGCTGGTGGACACCGGCCAGGAACTGTTGCAACTGCCCCCCGAGCAGATGCGCCAGCGGGTGGTGCAACGGGCCTGCGCCTTCGCCGCCATGGACCACGGGCTGCTGCTGGAATGGACCGAGGATGGCGTGATCCACACCCGCGCCGCCCTGGGTCATGAAGAACGCCTGCAAGGCCTGCGCGCCCTGGCCGATCACCCGCAATGGCCGGAGCCGCCGCCGACCCCGGACAGCGCCGTGCTGCGCGTGCTCTTGCACCGCGCCGACGGCCGCGCCTTCGGCGCCCTGCTGCTGGCCAACAGCGTGCCCATCAGCCCGCCGGACAGCGAAGACCTGGAATCCCTGCAACTGCTGGCCACCCTGCTGGCGGCGCACCTGGAAAACCATCGTCTGCTGCGCGACCTGCAAGCCCGGGAGCGCAGCATGTCGGAGCTGGTGCAACGCCTGTTCAGCGCCCAGGAAGACGAACGCAAACGGGTCGCCTATGACCTGCACGACGGCCTGGCGCAAACCCTGGCCGGGCTGCACCAGCGCCTGCAGGGCTTCGCCGGGCGCTGTCCGCCGTTGCCCGCCGAGCTGCACCAGGACCTGCAGACCATCCTGCAACTGGCCCAGGGCTGCGTCGGCGAAGGCCGGCAACTGATCGGCGGCTTGCGCCCCCACGTGCTCGACGACTTCGGCCTGCTGCGGGCCATCGACCGCGAGGCCGACCGCCTGCGCGACGCCGGTCTGCTGGTGTACTGGGGGCAACGCGCGCCGCAGCGCCTGCCCGATGCGGTGGAGATCGCCCTGTTCCGCATCGCCCAGGAAGCCATCAACAACATCCTCAAGCACGCCCGGGCCTCGCAGGTGCACCTGAGCCTGGCCCTGGAAGACGGCCTGGCGCTGCTCGGAGTCAACGATGACGGTTGCGGATTCGTCAGCTCGCCGGCCCCGGTGGCCGAGCAGTTGGGTCAGGTCGCCATGCATGAGCGCGCCCATCTGCTGGGCGGCCATTTCAGCTGCGACAGCCGGCCCGGCAGCGGCACCCGGCTGCTGGCCAGCGTGCCCGTGCAACCCTTGGAGCAAGCGCCATGAGTAGCCTGATACGCCTGGTCCTGGCGGACGACCATGAAGTGACCCGCACCGGCTTCGTCGCCCTGCTGGCGGGCAACCCGGAGTTCGAGGTGGTGGGCCAGGCCAGGGACGGTGAAGAAGCCCTGGCCCTGTGCGAGCAACTGCGCCCGGACATCGCCATCCTCGACATCCGCATGCCGCGGCTCAATGGCCTGGGGGCCGCGCGCCTTCTGCAGCAGCGCCAGCCCGAGGTCAAGGTGGTGATCTTCACCATGGACGACAGCCCCGATCACCTGGAAGCGGCCATGACCGCCGGCGCCGTGGGCTACCTGCTCAAGGACGCCAGCCGCGACGAAGTGATCGGCGCCCTGCAGCGGGTGGCCCAGGGCGAGGAAGCCCTCAACAGTGCGGTCAGCGCGCGCCTGCTGCGACGCATGACCGAACGCGGCAACGGCCAGATACCCCAGGCCCAGGCCCTGACCGCCCGCGAGCGCCAGGTGCTGGGGCTGGTGGCCGGCGGCTTCAGCAACCGCGAGATCGGCGAAAAGCTCGGCATCACCACCGGCACCGCCAAGGCCCACGTCGAGCGGGTGATCGGCAAGCTCGGCGCCTCCGACCGCACCCAGGCAGCGGTGCGCGGCATCGCCCTGGGACTGGTGGCCCAGCCCAGCGGGCAGTGGCCATGAACCTGCGCAGCGCCCGGCGCTGGGCCGACCTGCCGCTGCGGGGCAAGGCGCTGGTGGTGATCTCCCTGCCCCTGGTGATCCTGCTGCTGTCCCTGGTGCTGATCTACAGCGCCGAACGCCAGACCGCCCGCGCCGAAGAAGACGTGCGCCGGGTGCTGCTGGTGCAGGGCGACATCCAGACCGTGCACACCCTGCTGGCCGAGGCCGCGGCCAGCGTGCGCGGCTACCTGCTGACCCGCAGCGAGGACTTCCTGCCCGCCTACCTCCAGGCCCGTCCGCAGATCGAAGCGGCCCTGCAACGCCTGGACCGCAACGTGCGCGACACGCGCATGCGCGAGTACCTGCACACCATCACCCCGCTGATCCAGACCAAGCTCGAAGGCCTGGTGGCCCTGCGCAACGGCAGCCGCGACGACAGCGCCACGGTGACCGCGATCCTCATCGACAACAAGCAGGTGCTGGACGTGCTGCGTGAACAGATCAGCGCCATGCGCATCCACGAGGATGCGCTGCTGGCCGAACGCACCGCGGCCGCGGCGGCAACCCGCATGCGCCTGCTGTTCGCCACCCTGCTGGCCGCCGGTTGCGGGCTGTTTGGCGCCATCGTCGCGGTGCTGCTGCTGTCCCGGGGCATCGTCACCCGGGTGCAGCAGGTCCAGGGCAACGCCCAGCGCCTGGCCCTGGGTCAGCCCCTGCTGCCGCAAGCCCCGGAGCTGGATGAAATCGGCCAGCTGGGCACACGCCTGGTGGAAGCCGGGCAACTGCTGGCCGAGCGCGAGCGCGCCCTGCGCGACAACGAGGAACGCCTGCGGCTGATCATCGATGGGGTCAAGGACTACGGGATCTTCGCCCTGGACACCGCCGGCATGGTCACCACCTGGAACTTCGGTGCCGAACGGATCAAGGGCTACCGCGACCAGGAAATCATCGGCCGCCATTTCTCCCTGTTCTACCTGCCGGAGGAATGCCCGCAGCACCCGGACATGGCCCTGCGCGAAGCCACCGCCCACGGCCACTACATGGAAGAAGGCTGGCGCTGCCGCAAGGACGGCAGCCGCTTCTGGGCCAGCGTGGTGATCACCGCGCAATACGACGCCAGCGGCGCCCTGCGGGGGTTCTCCAAGATCACCCGGGACATCACCGACCGCCGCGCCGCGGAAATCGCCCTGGGCACCGCCCGCGAAGAAGCCGAAAGCGCCAGCCGCGCCAAGAGCGAGTTCCTCTCGCGCATGAGCCACGAACTGCGCACGCCGCTCAATGCCATCCTCGGTTTCGCGCAATTGCTCGACATGGACTCCAGCGCCGGCCAGCGCCCCCAGGTCGGGCATATCCTGCGGGCCGGCCAGCACCTGCTGGGGCTGATCAACGAGGTGCTGGACATCGCCCGCATCGAAGCCGGGCGCCTGCCGCTGAACGTCGAACCCATGCCCCTGGCGGCGGTGCTGCATGAGGCCCTGACCCTGGTGTCGCCGATGGCCACCGACGCCGGCATCCAGCTCAGCGCCTTGCCGGAACTGCCCGCCGACAGCGGGGTGATTGCCGATCGCCAACGCCTGATCCAGGTCCTGCTCAACCTGCTGTCCAACGCCATCAAGTACAACCGCGCCCAGGGCCGGGTCAGCATCGAGGTGACCCTGGAAGAAGCGCGCCTGCGCATTGCCGTGATCGACACCGGGGCCGGGATTGCCGCCGACCAGTTGCAACGCCTGTTCAAGCCTTTCGAACGCCTGGACGCCGATCCCAAGGTCGAAGGCACCGGCCTGGGCCTGGCCCTGAGCAAGAGCCTGCTGGAGATGATGGATGGCAGCCTGGAGGTGCACAGCACAATGGGCAGCGGCAGCCGCTTCATCCTCGAACTGCCCTGTGTGCGCCTGCCCGATGCCCCGCTCGCAACGCCCCTGGCCACCCCGGCGCTGAAGCCGCCGACGCTGCCCACGCCCAGCCCCTATCGGGGCAAGATCCTCTGCATCGAAGACAACCTGCAAAGCCTGGCGCTGATCGAAACCCTGCTGCAGCGCCGCCCGGGTATTCAGTTGCTGTCGAGCATGCAGGGCCAGCTGGGCCTGGACCTGGCCCGCCAGCACTCACCGCAGATGATCCTGCTGGACGTCAACCTGCCGGACCTGCAAGGCCTGGAAGTGCTGCAACGGCTGCGGGCCTCCGGCAGCACCGCCAGCACGCCGATCCTGATGATCACCGCCGACGCCAGCGAGCTGACCCAGCGCAGCCTGCTGGAAGCCGGCGCCACGGCGATTCTCACCAAGCCCATTCACATCCCGGCGTTCTTCGCCCACCTGGACGCCTGTTTAGCGGAGCCCCTATGACTGCCGATATGCGCATCCTCATCGTCGATGATCAGCGCCCCAACCTCGACCTGATGGAACAGCTGCTGGCCCGCGAAGGCCTGCACAACGTCCTGAGCAGCACCCAGCCGCTGCGCACCCTGGAGCTGTTCAACAGCTTCGAGCCGGACCTGGTGATCCTCGATCTGCACATGCCCGAGTTCGACGGTTTTGCCGTGCTCGAACAGCTCAACCGGCGGATTCCGGCCCACGACTACCTGCCGATCCTGGTGCTCACCGCCGACGCCACCCGCGACACCCGCCTGCGGGCCCTGGCCCTGGGCGCGCGGGACTTCATCAGCAAGCCGCTGGACGCCCTGGAAACCCTGCTGCGGATCTGGAACCTGCTGGAAACCCGGGCCCTGTACAAGACCCTGCGCACCCTGGTGCCGCCGGAGCAGATCGCACTGCTGCGCCCATCAAAGGCCTGACCTGTCGCGTCTGTCGCACCTGTCGCATCGTCGCACCTGCCGCATCGTCGTATCGTCGTATCGTCGTATCGTCGTATCGTCGTATCGTCGCACCGTCGCACCTGCCGCACCGTCGCACCCTGTAGCCGCTGCCGCAGGCTGCGAACGGCCCGAAGGGACGTAGGGTTCTTAAGATCGATAGAGGTTCGACGGGAGGTCGCCAAGCAAGGTCCTGCGGACCTTTGCGCAGCTTCGCGGGCTCAGCAGCGGCTACAGGAATCGCGGGGGTTCAGAGGTCGCGGAAGAACTCGCCGGGGGTGGCGTCGAACTGCTGGCGAAACGCGGCGATAAACGCCGAGGTCGAGTCATAGCCGCAGGCCAGGGCCACATCGGTGACCCGCTCGCCCTGCTCCAGCGGGGTCAGCGCGCCGAGCAGGCGCAAGCGTTGGCGCCAGGCGCGAAAGGTCAGCCCGGTGTCCTTGAGAAACAGGCGGCTGAGGGTCTTCTCCGTAACCCCGAGCTTCTGGCTCCACTGGCCCAGGGTGGTCGGCTGCTCCGGGTGCGCCTGCAGGCTGCGGTAGATCGTGCGCAAGCGCGCGTCCAGGGGCAGCGGCAGCATCAGGTCCAGTTGCGGCGCGGCAGCCAGCTGGTCCAGCAGGACCTGGGCCAGGCGGCCGTCGGCGCTGTCCTCGACATACTCAACCGGCAATTCGCTGAAGGCGCGGATCAGTTCCCGCAACAGGCTGCTGACCGCCAGCACCTGGCAGCTGTCGGTGGCCGCCCAGGCGGTGACGCTGCAATCCAGGTACAGGCTGCGCATTTCGGTGCGCGGCGAGCTGAACACCCGGTGCGGCACCCCGGCGGGAATCCACACCGCGCGCTGCGGCGGGGCAACAAAGCGTCCGCCAAGGGTCTGGATCTCCAGCACGCCCTGGATCGCATAGGACAATTGCACCCAGGGGTGACTGTGGCGCCGGGTCAGGGCCCGGTTGGGCAAGGATTCGGTGCGCCCGTACACCGGTCGCGGCAGACTCGGCAGCCCGGGAATACTGCGGCGGACGATCTTTTCATGTCCTTTAGGCGGCATTAATGGGCTCCTTGGCGTTAGTCGGTAAACCGCAGCCACGTTAGAGTCGCCCCACTGCACTTGGCAACCCCCGGATGAAACCGCTATGACTCGCTCACGTCTTTTGCCCGACAACTTCACCCTGACCCTGATCGGCGTGGTCCTGCTGGCCAGCTTCCTGCCGGCCAGCGGCCAGGTGGCGGTCGGCTTCGGCTGGCTGACCAACCTCGCCATCGGCCTGCTGTTCTTCCTTCACGGCGCCAAGCTGTCGCGGGAGGCGATCATCGCCGGGGCCGGCCACTGGCGCCTGCACCTGTTGGTGTTCAGCTTGACCTTCATCCTGTTTCCGGTCCTGGGGCTGGCACTCAAGCCGCTGCTGTCGCCGCTGGTGGGCAACGACCTGTACCTGGGCATGCTGTATCTGTGCGCGCTACCGGCCACGGTGCAATCGGCGATCGCCTTCACCTCCCTGGCCCGGGGCAATATCCCGGCGGCCATCTGCAGCGCCGCGGCGTCGAGCCTGTTCGGCATCTTCCTCACCCCGCTCCTGGTCACCCTGCTGCTGAACGTGCACGGCGATGGCGGCTCGACCCTGGATGCGATCATCAAGATCAGCGTGCAGTTGCTGCTGCCATTCATCGCCGGGCAGATCGCCCGGCGCTGGATCGGCGCCTGGGTCGGGCGCAACAAGCACTGGCTGCGCTTCGTCGACCAGGGCTCGATCCTGCTGGTGGTCTACGGCGCCTTCAGCGAGGCGGTGAACGAAGGCATCTGGCACCAGATCCCGCTGTGGGAACTGGGCGGGCTGGTGGTGGCCTGCTGCATCCTCCTGGCCCTGGTGCTGCTGGCCTCGAGCTTTCTCGGCAAGCTGTTCGGCTTCGACCAGGAAGACCGCATCACCATCCTCTTCTGCGGCTCGAAAAAGAGCCTGGCCACCGGCGTGCCCATGGCCCAGGTGCTGTTCGCCGGCAGCACCATGGGCGTGCTGATTCTGCCCCTGATGCTGTTCCACCAGATCCAGCTGATGGTCTGCGCAGTGCTGGCCCAGCGCTACGCCAAGCGCCCGGAATCGGTGGCCGAGCTGATGGGCCAGGTCGACCCGTAACGCTTCCGGAAAGGCGGCCCGGCAGCTGGCCGGGCCTGCGCGCAGATGGTGATGAAGCATGCGCAATGGCATGATGCCGCGGCGAAAATCATCAAGGACCGCCGATGTTTCCCCATCGAATTCAAGCCCCCAGCCAGGCCGACCTGGAACTGCAGGTGAGCGCCCGCCTGGAGGCCGATGACCAGGCCCAGGTCATCGTCCAGTTCGCCAAGGCCGAACAGTACGACGGCGAGCTGCTGAATGAGCTCGACACGCTCTGCGCCCGTTTCGGTGAACGCCTCAAGGTGCGTTTCTACAGCCATTACCCGGGCAGCGCGTTCGATGCCCGGGTGTTGCTGGCCCTGCCCCATGTGCAGTCCCTGAGCCTGGATTGCCTCGACAGCCTGGAGCACTACGAGGCCATTGGCAGCCTGCACCGGGTCAGGGACTTTGCCCTGCAGGTCATCAGCGCCGAACTGCCGGGCCTGTTGGCCCTGCCCAACTTGAGGCGGTTGCAAACACTGCGCCTGTCCCTGGACAAAGGCCCGGCCATCGACCTGGCGCCACTGGCCGCCATGCCCGAGCTGCACACCCTGTCCCTCAGCGTACAAACCCATCACCTGGACGTGCTCAGCCAGTGCCCGGGCATCAGCCACCTGGACCTGCACCGCATGCCGGCCAAGACGCCCCTGGGGATGGTCGCCGGCATGAGCGGCCTGCGCAGCCTCTCGGTGACCTTCGGCAGCCGCGAGCAGATGCCGGAGCTGCGCAACCCGCAGGTCAAGGAGCTGGAGATCATGCGGGTGCGCGGCCTCAACCGCCTGGACCTGGACGGCTTTCCACAGCTTGAAGCGCTGAAGATCGAGGACCAGGCGCAACTCGGCCAACTGGACCTGAGCGGTGCGCCGCAGTTGCGCAAGCTGAGCCTGATCAACCTCAAGAACCTGGGAGTGATCAACCACCTGCACACCTCGACAATCGCCGACCTGCGCCTGATCAAGATCCCACAAGTGGACCTGCTGGCCCTGATCGAGCAACAGCTACCGCCCAGCCTGCAGCACCTGAAGTTGCACAGTGGCAAACGCGCCGTGGACCAACAGATCGAGGCCCGGCAACAGCAACTGGGCATCCCGGAACCCCGTGGCCCATATTGACCCACCCTTGTGGGAGCGAGCTTGCTCGCGAAGGACGTCAACGATAACCCGCACTCACAGGAAACCTGCGGCGCTTTGGAGATCATCGCGAGCAAGCTCGCTCCTACAGAACAGCATCAACCTCACCGCTCCACCCTTTCGGACCTGATAAGGAGATCTCATGTCCTTTGTTCCCGGCTTTACCGAACTGCTGCTCAATCACCTGAAAAAAGACGAGCGCCAGCGCATCCTCAAATCCATCATGGTCAGCGCCGCTCCCGAACTCTGGTTGAGCCTGGAATCGGCGGCGTTGCTGGACATCAATCGCGAGCACTTCGGCCTCGGCGGCCAGCTGGATCAACGCGACGACTACCGCCCCAGCCACATCAGCGTTCCTCGCTGCAACGTCCCGCGCTGGCTGATCGCCGCCGAGCGGCGCAAGGTGGATATCTGGGTCGAGGACAGCTACGGCGAAAAGGCCGCAACCGCCATCGAGTTCAAGGTGGTGCACAACAATAAGAATGCCTATTACAAGATCTGGGAAATCCGCAAGGACCTGGTCAAGCAGATCCCCCGCACCAGTCCCGATGAGCGCATCGAGCGCTGGGGCATTGTGCTGCTGAGCTACTCACGCTTCTACAGTGACCAGCAAGGCAACTACAGCTATGGCAAGTTCGACAGTTGCCAGGCGTTTCTCGACGCTTTCGAGAATGGCCTGAACGACAACAACGAGTGGTACGCCGACGCACCGGAGCTGGAACTGGAGATGAAACCAACCCGGATAGCCGACCTGGACGACGCGCATTACATCGAACCCGGGAAAGGCTCGGGGGTGTATCTGGCGCTGGTCCGGTGCAAGGCCTGAGGCTGGCCTGCAGTGCACCCATCGCCCCTGCGCAGAAATCGACAGCGCGGCGACAGTGGCCAGACGCTCAGCGTGGCGTAGCCGGGCATGCTGTATGACATGATGCCGCGCGACAAGCTTCAAGGACCGCTGATGTTTCCCCATCGAATCAAAGCACCGACCCAGGCCGACCTGCGCCTGCAGGTCGGTGCCCGGCTGGAGGCCGATCCGCGGGCCCGGGTCATCGTCCAGTGGCACAGCGTCGAGCAATACGATTGCCAACTGCTGGAACAGCTCGATGCCCTCTGCGCACGTTATGGCGAGCGCCTTACCGTGCGTTTCTACAACCACTATTCGAGCAGAGGTTTTGATGGCCGGACCTTGCTCGCCCTGCCCAACGTCCACTCGCTGAGCCTGGACGGCCTCGAAACCCTGGAACATTTCCAGGCCATTGGCAGCCTGCACCTGCTCAGGGAGCTTGCTCTGGAAGTCTTCCGCGCCGAGCTGCCCGGGCTTCTGGCCCTGCCCAACCTCGAACGCCTGCACAGCCTGCGGCTCTCCCTGGACCAGGGCCCGGCCATCGATCTGGCGCCGATTGCCCGCATGTCCGAGTTGCAGAGCCTGCACATCAGCCCGCAGAGCCATGACCTGGAGATTCTGAGCCAGTGTCCGAGCATCAGCACCCTGAGCCTGCGTCGCCTGCCGGCCGAGACAACCCTGGGGATGGTCGCCGGCATGAGCGGCCTGGCAGTCTGTCGGTGGCGTTCGGCAGCCGTGAGCAGATGCCTGAGCTACATAATCCCTACGTCAGGGAGCTGGAGATCATGCGGGTTCGCGGCCTCAACCGCCTGGACCTGGACGGCTTTCCACAGCTTGAAGCGCTGAAGATCGAGGATCAGGCGCAATTGAGCCGGCTGGACCTTGGCGGGGCGCCGCAGTTGCGCAAGCTGAGCCTGAACAACCTCAAGACCCTGGGGAAAATCAGCGGCCTGAAAACCTCGAACATCGCTGACCTGCGCCTCATCAAGGTTCCTCAGGTGGATGTACTAACACTGATCGATAGCCAACTGCCGCCCAGTGTGCAGCACCTCAAGCTACTCAGTGGCAAACACAGCCTGGACAAACAGATCGCAGCCCGGCAACAGCAACTGGGCATCCCAGAACCCCGCTGCCCGTATTGACCCACCCTTGTGGGAGCGCGCTTGCTCGCGAAGGACGCCAACGATAATGCGCACTCGTTGGGAATAGGCGGCGCTTTGGCAAGCATCGCGAGCAAGCTCGCCCCCACAAACATGACCACACTCCTGGCGCGCAGTGGCACTCCGCCGCTGTGCTAACGTTCGCCAACGTCCCGGCCTGAAACCCTGCCCATGTCGATCACTGAAAATCTCTTGGCCTTCACCCTGGCCGCCACCCTGCTGACCCTGACCCCAGGCCTGGACACTGCCCTGGTACTGCGCACCGCCACCGTGGAAGGCAAGCACCAGGCCCTGCGCGCGGCCTTGGGCATCAACGCCGGTTGCCTGCTCTGGGGCGCGGCCGTGGCTTTCGGCCTGGGGGCAGTGATTGCAGTGTCGGAACTGGCCTTCAACCTGTTGAAGTACTGCGGCGCCGCCTACCTGGCCTGGCTGGGGCTGAACATGCTGTTGCGCCCGCGCCGCTCGTTTGCTCCGGCCAACCCGGACGGCAGCCCCGGCACCCACTGGTTTCTCAAGGGCCTGCTGGGCAACATGCTCAACCCCAAGGTGGGGGTTTTCTACGTGTCCTTCCTGCCGCAGTTCATTCCCCAGGGACAGCCGCTGGTGCTCTGGACCTTCGGTCTGGTGAGCATTCACGTGGTGCTGGGGCTGATCTGGTCCCTGCTGCTGATTGGCGCCACCCGCTCCCTGAGCGGGATGCTGCAGCGGGAAAAGGTGATCCAGTGGATGGACCGCACCACAGGGATGATCTTCGTGCTGTTCGCCGCGCGCCTGGCCTTGAGCAGGCGTTGAACATCGCGCCCCTCAAACCTCGGCCAGCACCGCCCCACGCTCCTCCAGCAACTTCACAAAACTGCTCAAACTCTGGGACACGGTGCCGCGCCGCCAGACCAGCCAGGTGCGCAGGAAGCGAAAGCGCGGCGACAGCGGCCAGACGCTCACCGTGGCGCAGCCGGGCATGCTTTCCAGCATGCTGCGGGGCATCAGCGCCAGCCCGGCGCCGGCGCTGACGCAGGCCAGCATGCCGTGGTAGGACTCCATTTCGTGGATCTTGCCCGGCACCGCGGCGTCCTGGGTGAACCAGCTTTCGAAGTGATGGCGGTAGGAACAGTTGGCGCGAAAGGCGTAGATGCTTTCGCCGTTGACCTCCCGCGCTCGGGTGATGGGCGCGTGCCCCAGGGGCGCGATCAGGACCATTTCTTCCTCGAACACCGGCAGCCCTTCCAGGGCCGGGTGGCGCACCGGGCCGTCGACGAAGGCCGCCACCAGACGCCCGGAGAGCACGCCGTCGATCATGGTCCCCGAAGGGCCGGTGGACAGGTCCAGCTCGACCTTGGCGTATTGCTGGTTGTAGGCCGCCAGCAGCGCCGGGATGCGCACCGCCGCCGTACTCTCCAGCGAGCCCAGGGCAAACGGGCCCTGGGGTTCCTCGCCGGCCACGGTCAGGCGCGCTTCGGCCACCAAGTCGAGAATGCGCCGGGCGTAGTCGAGGAAGTTCCACCCGGCGGGCGACAGGCGCAGGCGGCTCTTCTCGCGGATAAACAGCTCCACCCCCAGGTCCTGCTCCAGTTGCTTGATCCGCGTGGTGAGGTTCGACGGCACCCGGTGGATCAATTGCGCGGCGGCGCTGATGCTGCCCTGCTCGGCAACGGCCTTGAAAATTTCCAGCTGGACCAGATCCACAGCATTCTCCAAACATGAATGACTCGCTCAATATTATTCAGTTTTCAGCAAAGATCCAGCACCGTAACCTGCCGTCATTCCCACCTTGCAGGACGGTGCCATGAACCTTGTTTCCAGCCACACCCACGCCTTGTCGATCAACCCCGCCACTGGCGAGCAGATCGGCGCCTACCCCTACCAGTCCGAGGCTGAAAGCGACGCCACCCTGGAGCGCGCCGCCCGCGGTTTTGCCCTGTGGAAGCGCCAGAGCGTCGCCGCCCGCGCCGCGCACCTGACCGCCCTGGCCCAGGCCCTGCGGGACAACAGCGAGGCCATGGCGCGGATGATCAGCCAGGAAATGGGCAAGCCCCTGCCCCAGGCCCGCGGCGAAATCGAAAAGTGCGCCCAGCTGTGCCTGTGGTACGCCGAGCACGGTCCGGCCATGCTGGCCCCGGAAGCGACCCTGGTGGAAAACAACAAGGCGCGCATCGAGTACCGCCCCCTGGGCCCGCTGCTGGCGGTGATGCCGTGGAACTTCCCGATCTGGCAGGTGCTGCGCGGCGCGGTGCCGGCGCTGCTGGCCGGCAACACCTACGTGCTTAAGCACGCGCCGAACGTCATGGGCAGCGCCTACCTGCTGCTGGACGTCATGCAGCGTGCCGGTTTCCCTGAAGGCGTGTTCGAGCTGCTCAACGTCACCCCGGACGGCGTGTCCCGCGCCATCGCCGACCGCCGCATCGCCGCCGTGACCCTCACCGGCAGCGTGCGCGCCGGCATCGCCATCGGCGCCCAGGCCGGCGCCGCGCTGAAGAAATGCGTACTGGAACTGGGCGGTTCCGACCCCTTTATCGTGCTCAACGACGCCGACCTGGACGAAGCGGTCAAGGCCGCGGTGATCGGCCGCTACCAGAACACCGGCCAGGTCTGCGCCGCCGCCAAGCGCCTGATCATCGAGCAAGGGGTGGTCGCGGAATTCACCCGCAAATTCGTCGAGGCCACCCGCGCCCTGGTGATGGGCGACCCGCTGGCCAGCGACACCTACCTCGGCCCCATGGCCCGCTTCGACCTGCGTGACGAGCTGCACCAGCAAGTCCAGGCCACCCTGGCCGAAGGCGCCACCCTGCTGTTGGGAGGCGACAAGGTCGAAGGCGCCGGCAACTACTATCAGCCCACGGTGCTGGCCGACGTCACCGAGCAGATGACCGCCTTCAGGCAGGAACTGTTCGGCCCGGTGGCCGCCATCATCAGCGCCCGGGACGCGCAACACGCCCTGGCGCTGGCCAACGACAGCGAGTTCGGCCTCACCGCGACGATCTTCACCCAGGACCTGGAACGGGCCCGGCAGATGACCGACGAACTGGAAACCGGCGGCGTGTTCATCAACGGCTACAGCGCCAGCGACCCTCGGGTGACCTTCGGCGGGGTGAAGAAAAGCGGCTTCGGCCGCGAGCTGTCGCACTTCGGCGTGCGCGAGTTCTGCAACGCGCAGACGGTGTGGCTGGATCGGCGTTAAGGTCGATCACCGGGCTTCAGCCAGCGGCCAGAGGCCCGGTTGCCAACGGCCGTTCAGCGCTGGCGAGGGGCCTGGCTCGATGGGGCGCAATGTCTGGATGCGGCCCGGCGGATCGCCAAGCCTGCTCAGCGAAACTAAGCCCGATCTTGCTGTTTTTTCAGAATTTTCTTGCAGCCCTGCCTGCCCCGACCTTTCTATGATGTTTCTTTTTGATATCACCCGAGGTCCGGCATGTGCGCCCCCGCTCAAAAATTCATCGTTCGCCTGCCTGGTGAGCTTCACACCCAAGTCAAGCGCATCGCCAAGCAGGAAAACCGCAGCATGAACAATGAAATCGTCGACCGACTGGAAAAGTCGCTGGTCGCCACCGAAGCCCGTAGCCACGACAAGAAACTCATCAATATCCTGCTGGGCAAGATTGCAACCCTGGAACAACAGATCGAATCCCTGCAAATGAACGCCCCTGAACCTGACCGGTAACGCCGTTTCTTTTCATGCATCAGGGCCGCCCCCCTCGGTAACCTGAGCCAATCCCTCTCCCGCCTTTACCCCCGCGCCGCAGCTTGTATGATGGCGCCTGCCCGACAGCACCCAGCGGCAACCGCCAGGCCCTTGCCTGATGCCCGCAGGGCTCCCGCGCTGTTCCTCACTACACACTCAGGTCGACGATCGTAGCCTTCTCAGGAACCTCCCCCGGCTTCTGCCATGGGGACAGCGTCGCCTTCTAGGATTGTTCATGAGCCGGACTCACCCGACGCCCCCCACACGCGCCAGCTCCACAGGATTGCCTTTCAATCGCCTGACCCTGGGCCTGCTGCTGGCCGGTAGCCACGCGGTGGCCAACGCCAGCGGCACCCAGTTACCGACCCAGACCGTCAGTGGCGAAGAGCAATACGGCTATCGCGCCGACAGCGCCTCGGTGGGCGGCTTCAGCGAAACGCCGCTGCTGGACACCCCGGCCTCCATCAGCGTGATCAACGAAGACATGATCCTCGACCAGCAGGCCCGGCTGCTCAGCGACGTGCTGAAGAACGATGCCTCGGTGGGCCAGAGCTACGCGCCGGTGGGCTATTACGAAAATTTCGAGGTGCGCGGTTTCTCGCTGAACGCGGCCAGCAGCTACAAGATCAACAACCGCACCATCACCGGCGAGCAGAACGTCGCCCTGGAAAACAAACAGCGGGTGGAACTGCTCAAGGGCCTTTCCGGCCTGCAAAGCGGGGTCAGCGAGCCCGGCGGCCTGGTCAACTACGTGACCAAGCGGCCCACGGACATTCGTTCGGTGACCGTCTCCACCGACGATCGCGGCAGCGGTTACCTGGCCACCGACGTGGGCGGCTGGTTCGGCAGCGAACAGCAGTTCGGCCTGCGCGCCAACCTGGCCCATGAAGACCTGCACTCCTATGTCGAACACACCAATGGCCAGCGCGACTTCGCCTCCCTGGCCTTCGACTGGAACATCAGCCCCGACGCCCTGCTGCAACTGGATATCGAATACCAGAACAAGCAGCAGCGCTCGGCCCCGGGCTATCAACTGCTGGGTGGCTCCAGCCTGCCCCACCACGCCTCGCCGAAAAGACTCCTGGGACACCAGAGCGGGTCAAAGCCGGTGACCAATGAATCGCTGAACATCGGTGGCAACTTCGAGTACCGCTTCAACGATGACTGGACCGGCAGCCTCAGCGCGTCCCGCAGCCGGGTGGTGATCGATGACTACAGTTCGTTTGCCTGGGGCGGCTGCACCACCGGCTGCATCAATGCCAACGGCAACTACTTCAGCCCCGAAGGCAACTACGACATCTACGACTTCCGCAGCCCCGACGACACCCGGCGCAACGATGAAGTGCAGGCAGTGCTCAATGGCCGCTTCGACGCAGCGGGCCTGGGCCATGAGTTGAGCGTGGGGACCAGTGCATTTCGCCGCGTGGTGGACCGGCGCGAGTCCATCAACCAATGGATTGGCACGGGCAATATCCAGAGCGAGCCGGAAAACTTCGCCCGCTACAACGGCGCCCTCAATGACTCCCACAAACGCCTCGACAGCCGCCAATACGGTCTGTTCCTCAGCGATCGCATCAGCTTCAACGAACAGTGGCAGACCGTTCTCGGCGGGCGCGAAGTACGCCTCGACGAAGAGAGCTTCGACAAGGACGGCGTGCGCGATCGCCACACCCAACGCTATGTATTCCTGCCCCAGGCCGCGCTGATCTACAAACCGATCAGCGAACTGTCGCTGTACACCCAATACAGCAAGGGCTTGAGCCTGGGCGGTCAGGCGCCCTGGTTCGCCAGTAACAGTGGCGACACCCTGGCCCCCACCGTCTCGCGGCAGATCGAAGCCGGGGTCAAGTACGACTGGCAGCGCATGAGTTTTAGCGCCGCGCTGTTCCAGATGCGCCAGGCCTACCAGTACTCGCGCCCGGATGCTGCTGGCGGTTTCACCTACGTCCAGCAGGGCCAGCAAAAGAACACCGGCCTGGAGCTCTCCGCCAACGGCTGGGCCACCCAGCGCCTGCAGATTGCCGCCAGCGTCGCGGCGATTCGCTCCCGAGTCGAGGACACCGGCACCCCGGCCCACGAAGGCCACCAAACCCTCAACGTCCCCCGCCTGCGAGCCAGCCTCCAAGGCGACTACGCCCTGCCCTGGCTCGACGGCCTGGCCCTGCTGGGCGGCATGCAATACAGCGGCAGCAAATACGCCGACCGCCAGGGCAACGTCGCCACCGGCGCCTACGCCATCTTCAACATCGGCAGCCGCTACAGCACCCGCATTGACGGTTACGAGACGGTGTTCCGCCTGACCGTGGACAACCTGTTCGACAAACGCTACTGGCGCGATGCAGGGGAATACATGGGCGACGACTACCTGTTCCAGGGCGCGCCGTTGACGGCGCGGTTGAGTGCTTCAGTGAGTTTCTGATGCAGACGGCCCCTACGGGGCCGATCGCAGCCTGCGGCAGCGGCTACAACGCCCACGAAATCCCGGGCGTTGTGGCTTGCCGGAAAAACTGCAGCGCCGGCACAGGCCAGCCATCAAAATCTCGACAAACACACCTTGCGCGTCTCCCGCCCATCCTTGGCGACGAGTCGCCACGGACAGCGTCACTGAGCGCACAGCCTTACCGGCGCTCATATCGGCAACCGCCTTAAGCAAGTCCTCTTGAAACAGCCGCATTTCCTGGCCCATGGCTACGACCTCTCTGCGTGGGATACGCCCTGGTATCGATCAGTACGTCCAGGGTTGCGCTGATGGTTATCCCACAGAACAGCACCGCAATCAGCGCCTCCAGCCTGCCTTACAGAAAAGACAGACCCTTCCTACATCCACCGCAGAAGCCGGCTTGCCGGCGAAGGCGTCCTCAAGCACGCCCTCGCCGGTAAAAAGCACACCCAACGATTGAGCAAACAAAAGGTCGGCCCGCCTCTTTCCAATGCCAGTACAAAAGTCTCAATCGTCCAACACGCTGTTGGACGATTAGCGCTCCCCCACGCCCATGCAGGCCCACACCACAGAACGGCCGCTGGAGCACTACCGGGTGCTGACTTGGTCGCTTACTTGGTCGGTTTGTTGGGTGGCATGCCCAGGCCCCGGGAAAGATCAGCAGTCCAACCACCAGTTCAACAGCGTCTCGTCCTCATCGTCATCGAGGTTTTTATAGACATTGGCGTAGTACCACTCGATCCCGGTTTGCTCGCGGAAGCGATCGAACACCGCATTGATACGGTCCATGCCATTCCTTGCAGGAACAGCGAATGACAGGTTCCCCTCGAACAGCCCGTCCAGGGTTCCGCTCAGTTCACCAGCGACCTCGTTTTCAAGCGCACTGATCACCGTCGGATCAATGTAATCGGCATAGATCTGAATGCAGAAATTCCCGCCGCGCTTCAGCACTTGCGCCGGCGCATCGGGATTGCGGATGGAAACGATATCGCCCCGCGCCAGGTTTTGCGCCAGGCCCGGTGAGGACAGCAACTCGTAAATATCCTCATCGATGCGCCGCGCCAGCAACTCCTCGCGAACGGCGCCATCGTCATCGGCCATGTACACCTGAATCAGCACAGGGGATTGCTTGTCGTCCATACGAGGCTCCACAACTTCCAGGTTCAACACCAGACTCATCTAATCCACCAGCCGCCACGTCCCCAAAGGGCGCAAACGAACGGGCCTCAAGGCAACGGCGCAAAGCTCCCACCGCCCTCATTCCACCGAAACCCCGGAAACGTGCAGTCCTTGAAAGCAATCCGCAGTTGCTCCCCCTCACCCTGCAACTGCAAGGTATCCACCCCCTGATTCGGACAGCCCGGTGCCGCGATCGCCAGGCTCACCAGCAACTTGCCGGTGGCCTTGTCCATCACCTCCACCGTCGTGATCCGCTGATCATTGCCCGGCATCGGCACCTGGAAATACCAGCGTTTAGTGGAAGCACTCTGCAACAGCGTGGTGACCGGCTGCGGCCACGAGCGATCCGAATCCACCAGGCCCACCAGCTTTAGCGCAATGGGCAAGGTCTTGCCCGTGCGATAGCTGGTCCAGGTGCCGCGCACCTGCTCCTGCTGGCGGGAGTTCAGCAAGTCATTGAACTGCAAACGCGCCACCGGCAAGCCCTGCTCGTCCAGCTCATCCATGGCCAGCGTCTTGTTGCTGTAGCTGAAGGTCGGCTTGAGGCGGATCGGCGTGCGATAGCGCTGATAGGCATAGGTGCCCTGGTAGACCGCATTCTGGCTGCCCAGGGTCAAGACAATCGCCTGCTTGCCCAAGGTCCCCTCATACACCCCATGGGACGCCTGCGCCGGCAACAGCCACAGCGCCAACACCAGCACCACCAGCCCCCGAACAAGATCAAACCCACGCATCAGAAACGCTCCTCGCCCGACGACAGATATTCCAAACGCTCAGGGGTGATCACCCGGTAATAATCCCAACGCCGAGTGCGCTGGTCGTAATTGATGAAGTCCTGCTTGCTGAATTCCATCTGCCCACTGGGGGAAAAGCGCAGATCACCGTCCGCCGCGAACTGCTCCAACTGCGGATGGCGCCGATAGGTCCGCAGATCCCGGTTGTACAGGTAATACTGCGTGGGCGAGCACCACACCCGGCCATCCGCCTCCCCCACGCGATAGCCCTGGACCTGAAAGTCCATCCGCGCCTCGTCATGAAAATGCCCGAAGGTCAGCGTCCTGGTGCCCACGGACGACAGACACCACTGCCCGCCAATCTCCTGCACCCGCTTACCGGTGGCCCGGCTGATCACCCGGATACTGTCCACCTGCGCCACTTCCTCCCCGGCCTTGCGCGCGGCATGCACACTGAAATAGAAATCCCGATCGAACACCGGCTGCAACAACTCCCCCTCAAACGCCTCCCGCTGACTGCCGCCAAAACGCGTCACCCGCCGCAACTGCAACGGCTGCTGCGTGCCCGTGCGCAAATCCACCAGACTGCCCTGCAGCGCCTCTGCCCCCTCGGCGAACGGCTGCAACGACACCGCCGTCGCCGGCAGGGTCGGGTTGTCCATGATGTTGATCAACAGCGCGGAGCCAGGGTGGAAAGGGGTGGATTCCAACGCCATGGGCAAGCGCTCGGACTCGGAAAACCAATAGCCGGACATACCGCCGCCGTATTGGGAGTCGTAGGTGAGCGCCAGTTCAACCGGAGTGTCGCCGAGGGTGCCGCGGTAGGTGGTGGTGGGGTTGGCTTGGGCGGTTGGGGTGATGAACGCCAGGCTCAGTAGAAGTGCCGGGGCTAAATGGGAGAGAAAGTGTTGGAGGTCATGCTGTTTGCCAGCCCTTGTTTGCGTACTGCTGCCAATGGGCTGGGTCATACCTGCGCTCCTTGCGGTGGGGAAAAGGGGCGCAGGATAGCAAAATCGCTGGGAGACAGAGGGTATTGCTGATGCTGATCGCCTCTATTGCAACGGATATGAAATCTTCAGGAAATTCAGCCTGTCCCTACCTGTAAGAGAGACCGTTCCTACAGGGCTGCCATTGCCCCTGATTGACCGCGTACCTATAGTTTTATCGTTCGCTGAATTTTGTCAGCGGCAGGGTTTCGCAGCCCAACAGAAAAGTCGAACTACACCGCTCATGCCAACTCAGGCACACTTCGCCTGCGTTTCGTTTTATGGCGGCTGTACGTGGGAGACCTCCGGGTCTGCCGGGTTTGTTCTTTTCCTCGGTCTGCGAACCCGCGTACAGCTGCCACCCCGTTGATTCGCAGCAACAGGTGGCAACTTTTCTACTCTTGAAAAGGATGACGCCATGAATACTCAAGATCTATCCGAACGATTTATTCCTATGACCCCAATCGCCAGCGATGGGCCAGTGCTGTTTGTTGACAGCCAGGCGCCGTTGGTGGATTTGCATGCGTGTGCGAGTGAGCGATTGGTGACTTTGCTTGATTATCTGAATTTGATGACTTGCATTACGTTGCGTGATGCAAGTGACAAGGACATTAGCACGGTGACCAATACAGCGAGGTTGTTACTACAGGATGTGCGAGATGTATTGACTGTCATTGAAGCGCAAGTAATAAGGAATTGATCTAAAAACTAAAAAGCCGGCCACAAGCCGGCTTTTTATTGTTTGCGATACCACTTGAGCGCAATCAACTCTCCAAATCAGCGAGCAACCGATTCAAATCAGATAACTGGCTGGTTTCGCCGCGAAGCATAAAAATCTTATCAGGCTCACTCATGAACCAAGCAAACGAGCCCCAGGCTAAACCTGTGACAGTTTTCTTGAAACCAGGTGATTCCCGATCTGCATATGCGGTGACAAATGCTACCTGAGAGCGCTTGAAGCCGCCTTTATCCGTCAATTCGAAAAGTGCATCCTTGCGACGCGCAGTAATAGCCCCATCAGTGGCTACTACTTCGACAAAGACGATTAAAGGCTGAGCCGGGCCTAAGTCCACTAGGATCAGATCAGGAAGATTTTTATGCGCCTCAATATCGAGGCCAATAGTAGAAGCCATGCGCAAGTCTTGCATTGCAACTTTATTACTCGACTCACTGAGCCACAATACACCAGGTTTCTCAAGGAACTGCTGGGCAAACACCTCAACGACTGCTCGCGAAATCAATGAACTAGGGCCATAAGCCAGAATGCGCGTCTCACCGTTTGGGAAGTGAATCATTACGCCATCTTTGTCGACGGCACCAAGGCGCATCAACGAAACACGGGCAAGCGCCCCCTTATTCAGATGTTCCTCTTGCCACTTGAAAATGGCGGCTTGAAGAGTGCTCCCTTGGAGCGCAGGATCAAACAGTGCTGCGAGATCGGACTTGAGAGCATACCGAGGTTTCCCAGACGTAGTAGGAATGTCCTTATCTTCCATGACAGCACCAATCGCTACGAGGCCTTCGCGGAGAGTCTCATCGCGAATAGGTTCACGGGTATTATCGGCGTACCAACGCTTACCTGGAACCTCAAACGACTTCTTACGCAGATTTGACCTGTAACTAAGACGCTCTTCATCAGTACTACTCGTCGCCTGTAAGTCAGTCATGCGATAGACATGCACAGGCCCCAGCCGCACGTTTGTGTGCTCGACGGCTCCGATATACAGCATGGTAAATACCGTGCTTGCGGCCAACTCGCGCGTGCAGTAGGTTCGATTTGGAGTTCCTTCAGGAAAGATCACAGGAAGTCTTTCAGCGACCAAATCCCTTGGTACAAATGGTGGTAGCACTCACATTCCCCCTTCAAACAATCGGCTACATTCAGCCTCAATGGCTTCACGCTCTGAGCCAGCATCAACCAGTTGGGTCAGCACCCCAAGATCCTCAGGTGCTGGCAGCGGTAGCGACTCCAACTCATAGGCAGAGACCGCAACTGATCCGCTTACACAGCGAAATGCACGGTCTGCGGCTTCACTATTGATGAATACCCCCAACACTGCAGCACTGACCTTAGGTGCTTCGGTAGTTGGTCGGATCATGTTGATATGATTCTCAACGACGACACCACCGTGCTTCTCCAGGAACTCGGCAGGTAGCGCAGCGGCGATCAGTCGCCGGCTTTGCTCCTTTGCCGTGGTTCGTTGCAACAGGACGCAAGGTTTAGTGGTAATCATCCAGTTGTCCCCGCTATTCAGCTCGAAGTAAGGGGCATGATTCTTCTTATCCGCACGAAACACGAATTGACCGTCAGTCGTGATTGCCTCGGCCCAGATCAAGGGCAAACGCTTGCTACTAGGACGATGTGCGAGCTGACTCTTGAAACGGTTCCATACCAACGGTCCCGTACTCACGCTATATCCCCAGTCAGCAAGGCGATGGGGCATGTGCGTCAAACATTCGACGAGGGTGCGTTGCTCAGTAGTACGGGGCAACAGCCAAGGTAGTGATAGGTCAGAGGGCAAGGTAATTTCGCCCGTTTGTTGAATATCCAGCCCGCCCGTACTAGGCGCAACCTCAGAAACAACAACAGCAGCAACGTCAGCACCACGACGATACGTTGCCAGGGCTGTTTCCTGCAGCACGTCGTCAAAAACTCCCTTACGAGCACTGACGAAATCGATGGACAGTGGCGGAGCTGAACGTCCAAGCAAAGCCCGTAAGTTCTTGAAGTAGACACCAGCCAGGAATGAGGTCGGGGTAACATACGCAACAACACCACCCAGCTTGGTGTGGCGTATCGCCAGATCGGTGAATAATCCATATAAGTTGGCATGTCCGTACAGCGAGCGTTTGTAGCGCTCACGAGTCTCAGAATCCAGCTTGGCCCGACCATATGGGGGGTTACCAATCACTAGATCAAATCGATCTTTAGGTGGATTGCGCCGCAGAGAGTCACAGACGGTGACCATAACCGGCAATCTGCGCCCAGCAAGCCGACTGATCGGTAAAACGACAGCATCCAGAGTGACCTGACTAAGCCAAGCCCCAAAGGGATCAATTTCGTAGCCGCGCAGCCTATTACCGATGCTCTGCATCAATAACTTCGGACTGCAATCTTTCAGCTCATCCATAACACGCCGGGCGATAGGAGCTAGAAAGGCTCCTCCACCGCAGGCGGGATCAAGTACACGACACTTCGCCCAATCGATCTTGGCTGCTGTTACCTGATCGATCAGGCGAGAAGTGAGCAAGGGAGGAGTGTAGAAAATTCCGTACTGCCCACGGTGCTCAGCTGGGAGCATACCTGTGTAAGTCAGTCCGATCTGGTAAGCAGCCGTCTCTGCATCGAAACTCGCGGCAGTACGACCAATGGTCTCCGCTAACGTAGCAGCCGCCTCGGGCAGTTGCTCTGTGGGAAATGGCACGAGCGGTTCACGTAACTCCTGAGGAACAATATCGACGCTCGTCAACCCACGCCACCAGGCCTCTATCAGACAAACACCAAATGCACGCGCCAAGCCCAGCTGTTGATCAGCTGGAAATGTGACGGCCAAGGCACGGGCCATGACACGTGCAGAGGCAACAACCTGGCTCGGGGTTTCCGCAGTAGTTATGTAGTCTTCCTGCCGTGTCTTCTTTGCCTGCACCTTGTGAACCATGTTTCCACCTATTTCGCGGGCCAAAATTGTACAGGATTTAGAGCCCTATCCGACCACCATTGGGCAATATCACGTAATAACGTGATACCTAACAATCTTCAGCGCGACTGCTATGCAATCGAACCACACTCAATTTGAATCCAGCCAAATCGCCCACGAAGTGCCAATGAATGCGTGGAGCTTCACCTTCCTTGGGCTAGTTAGTCTTCGTAGAAGGCAAACTGAGCGCTATCACCCAACAGGGTTTCCCTCACCACATCAAGCCGTCCAACGAAGAAGTAAGCTAAGCAACCATACGTAAGCTTCCAGCCCTCATCCGCTGTGCTAAGCGCAGCCCAAAAACTGTTTAAACATACAGCATTATTGAAAATATCACACTCGTATCAACCCAGAAACGCTGAAGCTATATGCTGATGACTGAATGTGGATCACCGCAAAGAGCCGAGAAAAAGCGGGGAGCGCTTTAAAGTCAACTTCGTCCAAAAGCAGGTGTTTTCCTTCAGCGAACGTTGCGGTACAACATCAACCGCGCCCCCTCATGCATCCCCCGCGTCAACTCCAGCAACCGTTCAAACTCCTGCGGATGCTCCTGCGCCACATCCTCACGCGGTGTGTTTGACGCCAAATCATGCAAGGTCGCACCACTGCCGTCGTGCTGCATCTGCAGCAGAAAATCCTTGGTCACACCGCCAATCACCGGAAAGGTCCCTTCCCTCAATACCAGCGGCACCACCCGCTCCCCTTCCGGTGCGGGCTGCTGAATGTCCCGCCCCATGGCGCCATTGGTGAAGGGCATCCCGGCCATGCCGGCCACGGTGGGCAGCAGGTCGGCGAGGCCGACGGCTTCTTCGATCACTCTGGGCTGCAACATCCCCGGGGCATGAATCAGCAACGGGACGTTGTTGCTTTCCAGCCCTAGCTGTTCAAACGCGGGGGCCATGTGGGGGATCTGACTGATGCGGGTGTTGTGGTCGCCGAAGAACACGAAAATCGTGTTGTCGTAGTAGCCCCCCGCCTTGGCGATGTCCATTAGCCGGCCGATGTTGAAGTCCAAGAGGCGCACGGCGTTGTATTGCGCCAGGCTCCGGGAACCGGCGGCCTGGACTTGTTCCAGGGGCAGGTCTTGAGCTTGAAAGCCGTCGTTGTCCTTGGGAATGGTAAACGGGCGGTGGTTGCCGGAAGTTTGCAGGTAGGCGAAGAAGGGTTGGTCCTGGGGGATGGCGCGCAGCAGGCGGTCGCTTTCCTTGAACAGGTCGAGGTCGGAGATGCCCCAGACGTCCACCAGGGGCGATTGCCAGTGGTTTTCGTCGTACAAGCGCACGTTGTCGATGCTCTGGCGGATCAGGCCGTTGATGTTGGCCCAGCCGGCGTTGCCGCCGATCAGGTAGAGCTTGTGGTAGTCGCTGAAGGCGTTGATCAGGCTGTGTTGGCGGGTGATCAGCGGCTGGCGGGTGGCGGTCTCTTGGCGGGTGACGTCGGGCACGCCGGTGATGCTGGCCCACACGGTCTTGGCGGTGCCGGTGACCGGGACGTAGAAGTGTTTGAAGAACCAGCTCTGGCGGGCCAGGCGGTCGAGGTTGGGGGTGGGGTTGAGCGGGTTGCCGTAGGCGCCCACGGCGCTGGTGCCGAGGGATTCGAGCATGACGAAGATGACATTGGGCGGCCGGGGGCGGTCGATGCGGTACGGTTGCACGCCTTGTTGGCGGGTGAAGTTCAGGCGCTGTGGGTCCGGGTGGTCGACGCCGAGGTAGCGGGCCAGGGCCGGATAGTGTTGGCGCACTTGGGCTTCGTCGTACTGGGCCTGGCCGGCCTTGAGGGTGTCGTAGAAGAACAGTACGGGGTTCAGGCCCAGGGCGGCGATCTGGCTGTTGCCGGAGAAGTAGGCATCGCTCCAGCGCAGGGGCACGGGGTTTTCCAGGTTGAGGTTTTCTACCCGGCCCAGCAGGGCGAGGAACACGGCGGCGATGCCCAGGGCGCTGACGCTGGCCAGGGACCAGCGGCCCAGGGGTTGCGCCGGGCGGTCGAGGGTCAGGCGTTCCAGGCGCAGCAAGGCGTAGCAGCACAGGGCCAGGGCGCCGCCCCAGGCGAGGACGATCCACAGCACCGGGTAGCTTTCCCAGAGCATTTGCCGGGAGATCTGTGCGTCGTCCAGGTAGCGCAGCACGGTGGCGTTGATGCGTACGCCCAGGTAGGCGTAGTGGCCGAAGTCGATGATGTACAGCAGCCCTACCCCGCCCAGCACCAGCAGCAGGTAGGCCCGGGCCAGCCAGCGCAGGGCCGGCAGGCGCAGCAGGTTCCAGCGCGGCAGCCAGGCCAGCAGGGCCAGGGGCAGCAGTAGCAGCAGGGTCAGGCGCAGGTCGAAGCGCAGGCCGATGCCGAGGGTCTGGAGGATGGCCTCGCGCTGGTCGGCGGCGCTCAAGTCCACCTCGGAAAACCCCACGGCGAACAGCAGCCGCAGCAGTGCCAGCAAGCCGAATACCAGCCCGATTGCGCCCACGCCGTAGCGCAGGCGGCGTGATTGCAACCCGCCCATCATTGACCTCTGTGTGGTGTTGTCGAAGGCCGCGGTGCGGCCAGTTGGTTTACCCGGCAAGGGGCTGCCCGCGGCTGCGCTGGGTGACGCGGCGCCACAGCCACAGCAGCAGACCGCCGCTGCCGGCGATCAGGCAGTAGCCCGCCAGCAGCGGGTCCAGCAGGTAGTCCCAGTAGTTCTCCGAAGGCTTGAGACGCAGGGCGAAGGCCAGGGTCCCGGCCGCCAGCATCAGCACCCCCAGCAGGTTGCGCTGCCACAGCAGCAACAGCGCCGCCAGGCCCATCAGCACGATCATCGGCCGTGGGTTGTAGCCCCAGCGGTAGGGGTCGAAATAGGTCAGGCCCAGGGTCGCGGGGTACAGGCTCAGGGTCAGGCCGATAAACAGCAGCAGGACCTGCACCCGGTGTTTGGCTGGCAAGGGCGCAATCACCCCCAAGTGCCGCAGGCTGACCCAGCCCAGCAGCACCAGGGTGCTGATGGCCAGATCATCGGTGAAGCTGCGCACATAGGCCGCCAGCGGCAGTTGGCTCAGTGGGATGAAGCTGACCAGGGCCAGCACGGGCAGCAGCCAGGGGCGCCAGGGCGCGCTCAGGCGCAGGCTGCCAAGCAGCACGAAACCCAGGAGGATAAAACTCAGGTGGGCTTGCCACAGGGACAGCATCACAGGCGCTCCGCCAGCCACGCTGCGTTGAAGCTGACGTGCTTGATAAAGGTGTTGTTCCAGGAATAGACCAGGTGGTACAGGCCGTCCGCCCCGCGGCTGAAGTAGGGGTATTCGTACTCGAAGTCGCAGCCCTGGGGCTTGCACACCCGATAGTCGAGGTTGCTCAAGAAGCGCTGTTCCAGGGGCAGGCGCCGGGCGCCGCTGGAGGCGCGGAAGCCTTCACCGATGATGTCCTTGTAGGCCTCGTGGGAAAACGGCTGGCCCAAAGGGTCGGGGGACTGGTCCAGCTCCACCAGCGGGCGCCATTGGCTGAGGCCGGCGTCGGTGCCGTACAGGCTGAGTCTGAAGCGCCCGTCCTGCAGGTCGTTGAGGGCCACCAGCAGGCCCTGGTCGTCGGTGCCCACTGCCGCCAGGGAGGAGTTGGGGTTGGACGGTTGCAGCGGATAGGGCTCGCTCCAGGTCTGCCCGGCGTCTTCGGTGCGGCTGGCCAGGACCTTGTGGTGGGTGTCGCCGGCGTAGCGCAGCATGGCCACGGCGCGACGTTCGTCCAGGGGCACGATGGTCGGTTGCAGGGAGTGCTTGCCACGGCTGATGCGGAATTTGTCGATCACCGCGCCATCGGCGCTCAGGTACAGGTACTCGGCGAACTTGCCCATGAACTCGTGGTACACCGGCAGGCCGATGGCGCCGTCGGCATGGAACACCGGCGCGGCGCGCACCAGGGTGCTGATGTTGAAGAACGGCGAGGTCACCAGCTGCCGCGGCGCCGACCAACTGCGCCCCAGGTCGTCGGAGACCATCAGGTTGATGGCGCTGGTGGCCCAACCGCCCACCGACACCGAAACGTAGAACATCCACAGGCGCTGGTCCGGGCCCAGGGCGATCACCGGGTTGCCGAGCTTGCGGATGTAGCGCCCGGTGCCGTCCCGGGTCGATTCGCGGGTGGCCAGCACCTGCTCGGCGCCCCACTCGCCAGTCTTGGCGTCAAAGCGTGCGCTGCGCACCTGGACGTCGGCGGCGCCTTCCCGGGAGCCGGCGAACCACACGGCCATCAGGTCGCCGCCGGGCAAGGCGGTCACCGAGGACGAATGCACGAAGTCATCCAGGTCCGAGGAGACGAAGCGGCTGTTGTATTGCGGCGTACTGTCGGTCGTAGCCGTATCGCTGCTGACCGCAGCCTGGGCAAACGGCGCCAGTTGATGAGGCGGATGGCTGCGCCAGGCGGCGATAAAGACGGCGGCCAAGAGCAGACTGCTGCAGATGAAGCTCAGGCGAAAGGACAGCGCACGCATAAAGGAGCCCGTGGCAAGTGCCGGTTGGGAACAAGGGAAAACGTCAGCGCCGCTCAGGGCTCGGCAAGGGTCGGCGGCGGCCGGTGAGCATCGACAACGGCAGGTTGTCGCGCACTTGGAAGCTTTCAAAAATCGCCGCGCACACATGCAGCAGCACCAGGCCCAGCAGCAGATCGGCGCTGGTTTCGTGCACCTGCAGCGGCCAGTCGGCGCCCCACAAGGCATCGACCTCCTCCATCAAGAAACCGCTGATGCCGATCAGCAACAGCGCCAGCAGCATCAGCAACATCACCAAAGCCCCGAGGGGTGAATGCCCCAGGCGGTGCTCGGGGCGCCCGGCCCACAGCGAGCGCAGGTGCCGCGCCAGCCGGGCCCGGGTCGGCCAGAAGTCGGACCAGCGCGCACTGCGCGGCCCGACAAATCCCCAGACTGTGCGCAGCAGCAGCCAGGCCATGGCGTAGTAGCCCAGCCAGACGTGCCAGTCGTCACCGGCTTCATTGAAGAAGTAGTTGCCGATAAAGACCCCGGCGATGGACAGGTGAAACAGTCGCACCAGCGGGTCCCACAGCCGCAGGGACGCGTGCGGCATCAGCCTTTGATCTCGGTCTTCACCGCCTTGCCGGTGACCGGGTCGTGGTAGATCTCGACCTTGCGCTGGTCCTTGTCGAAGCCGTAGATCTCGTAGCAGTTGCCGTCGGTGACCTTGAACTTGCTGATCTGGTAGCCCTGGGCCTTGAGCTGGTCCTGGAAGGCTTGCGGGTCTTGCCATTGCGAACGTTCGGCGGTGGTGCATTGCGGGCCGGCGATGGCCAGGGGGCTGGCGAGAACCAGGGACAGCAGCAGGACTTTGCGCATAGAGAAACGCTCCGGTAAGGGGGGAGATTGCACTGTGCAAAACCAAGCTTAGTGAAAGCTTAGTTGGCAACGCGCGGTAACATTTTCCCCGCCTAAAACCCCTGCCGGCAGCCCCTGGCCGGCGTCATCATGCGCCCCTTCCCTGCCCCCCGCCCAACCGAGAACACCCCATGCGCCTGCTGCTTGTCGAAGATGATCGTGCCCTCGGCCAGGGCATCCGCGTGGCCCTGAGCGCCGAAGGCTACACCCTGGACTGGCTGCAGGATGGCGCCAGCGCCCTGCATGCCCTGCGCACGGAAAACTTCGACCTGTTGCTGCTGGACCTGGGCCTGCCGCGGCTCGACGGCCTGGAATTGCTCCAGCAATTGCGTGCCGCCCGCCAGGACCTGCCGGTGCTGATTCTCACCGCCCGCGACGGCACCGCCGAGCGCATCGCCGGGCTGGATGCCGGGGCCGACGACTACCTGGTCAAGCCCTTCGATGTCGAGGAATTCAAGGCCCGGGTCCGCGCCCTGCTGCGCCGCAGCCAGGGTCGTGCCCAGCCGCTGCTGGAGCACGCCGGTATCTGCCTCGACCCGGCCAACCAGCAGGTGCATTACCAGGACGCCGAGGTGGTGCTCACCCCCATGGAATACCAGTTGCTGCATCAGCTGATGGTGCGCCCGGGCAAGGTGGTGACCCGCGAACGCCTGTCCCGGGCGCTGTACGGCTGGCAGGACCGGGTCGAGAGCAACACCCTGGAAGTGCTGATCCACAACCTGCGCAAGAAGCTCTGCAGCGAGCTGATCCGCACCGTGCGCGGCGTCGGTTATGTGCTGGAGCTCAAGCCATGAACTCGGTGCGCACGCGGATTCTGCTGCCGGTCCTGGTCCTGGTGCTGCTGGGGGATTTGCTGATCAGCTGGCTGGTGCTGCGCGACAGCCACCACGAAATCGAAGAGGTCTACGACGCCCAGCTGGCCCAGAGCGCGCGGCTGCTGCAAGGGGTGCTGCGCCAGCGCGACCCGGCTCAACAGACGGACGCGGCGGACTGGGAGCGCCTGCACCAGGCCTTCGACCAGGCCATGAGCCGGGTCGGCGTGGACGGCGCCGCCCACCCCTATGAAACCCGCCTGACCTTCCAGGTGTGGCGCGACGATGGCCAGTTGCTGATGCGCTCCGCCGAGGCCCCGCTGCTGGAGGCGCCACCCACCACCCTGGGGGCCCACGACATCCTGGAAAACGACAAGGAATGGTGCGTCTTTCTCCTGGCCGACCCGCAGCAGGGCCTGCTGATCTGGGTGGGCGAACGGGATGACATTCGCCAGGACCTGATCCAGCGCATCGTGCGCCATACCCTGTGGCCGACCCTGATCGGCGTGCCACTGCTGGCGCTGCTGATCTGGCTGACCATCGGCTGGGGCCTGGCGCCGCTGCGGGCCATGGCCCGGGCCATTCGCGGGCGCAGCAGCGACACCTTGCAGCCGCTCGGGCTCAAGCCGTTGCCCCAGGACCTGGAACCGATGCAGACCGCCCTCAACCAGTTACTGGCCCAGATCGACAGCCTGCTGGAGCGCGAGCGGCGCTTTATTGCCGACGCCGCCCATGAACTGCGCACGCCCCTGGCGATCCTGCGGATTCACGCGCAGAACGCCCAGAGCGCCGGCAGCCCGGAGCAACGCCAGGAAGCCCTGGATTTTCTGGTGAGCGGCGTCGACCGCGCCACCCGCATCGGCAGTCAGCTGCTGACCATGGCGCGCATCGAGCCGCAGCTGAGCAATCCGCGCCTGAGCCGCATTGACCTCAGCGCCCTGGTGCGCGAAGAGCTGGCGGAGCTGACGCCTTTGGCCCTGGAGAAGGATGTTGAACTGGTGCTCGAAGGCGACGAAGGCTGCCTGATCGACACCGACCCGGTGGCTTTGGCCATTGCCCTGCAGAACCTGGTGACCAACGCCCTGAACTTTGCCCCCGCGGGCAGCGAGGTGCGGGTCGGCCTGCGGCCCCAGGCCGATGGCGCGATGCACCTGTGCGTGGAAGATGCCGGGCCCGGTATCAACGAAGAGGAACGCGGACGTTTGCTGGAGCGTTTCTACAGCCAGGGCAACGCCCATGGCGCCGGGCTGGGGCTGGCGATTGTGCAGATGATCGTCAGCAAGATCGGTGGCCGTCTGGAGTTGCGCAATCGGCCTGAGGGCGGGTTGTGTGCGTTGTTGCGGCTGGGGCCGGTGCTTTAGTCGGCGGCGCGAAGGGCCTATCCTGTGCGCCGCTCGGGAATCGGGGGGCTGGCGGCCCCTCCGCCAGCCGCATGAAATGACAATCAGGGAGCCCCCCATGGCCATGCCGGAACGGCTGAAACCAACACCCGCGACGCCGAAAATACGGGCGTTGATGAAGGACTTGCTCAAGCAGATCCTCGACCAGATCTGGGACAACCAGGAACGGGAAAGCCCCGAGATCAGTGCGCTGATCCAGCAATGGAACAGCCACGCCGGCCGGCCTTTCGAGTTCCACGAATTTCGCGACATGCACAGCCATACCAGCGCGGCGAACTTTCTGCGCACGGCCTTTCATCAAGAGCGCTACGTTGACGACCTGAGCTTCGACGAAGCGTGCGCCGTGGCGGATTTCATCTGCCAGTGCGAAGGCACGGAGTCTGATACGGACTACGCCCTGGGCCTGTTGGAAACCAACTTCCCCGAAGCCAATGCCTCGGACCTGATCTTCTGGCCCAACGCGTGGTTTGACGATGAAGACCTGTTGCATATCGAGCTCAGCTCGGCGCAGATCATCGGTTATCTGATGGCGAAGTCTTCGCGGCCTTTGCAGGACGCGCCGCCCATCACCCTGCCCTATGCCATTCCCCAGAACAGGTCATAGCGCCGCCTGGGCCGTCTCCACCCGCAGCTCGGCTGTGGCCACGGGTGGCAGCGGCCAGCGCCTGCTTCATCCCCGGCTCTTTTTCTTCGATCGCCCCGCGCGCCCGTCGTACTCCGGGCGGCCCGACACCACCAGCCCGAAGAAGTAGGGATCAGCCCCTGGGTCTTCCAGTTGTCCGGAAGATTTGTTGTGCACTTCGATCACTGAAAACAGATCGACAAGACGGTCCTGGATCTCTTCGATGTCCGCCGCTTTGAGCGTGACCATCGCGCTGTACTTGAATGATCCGGACACATTGAAGTATTCGCTTTGCTCGGGCTTGGTCAACGATCGATCGATCTCGTGACGCAGGAACCGGTCCTTGAGCGCCAGGGCCTCTGCGGTTCTGGGCATTCTCAAGGTGGGGGCATGGCGCACGAAGGGTGACTGCGGGGTGCTGCGCTCCTTGGCCACAAGGCTCAGGAAGGCTTCGGTACGCGCGTCGTAGGCCAGGCCGAGCTGCTGGCACACCGCCTGGATTTCGGCCACCGAGGCGCTGTCCACCATGTACAGATAGGTCATCAACGGCAGCAGTTCGAAGTGTTCCTTGAAGGCTGCAATGATCTCTTCGGTGACGATGAACTCACGTTCGTAGCGGCTCAGGCTCAAGGCGCGGCGCAGCAGCTTGGAGTCGTGTTCGCGCACCTCGAGCATGGCGGAAAGATCCTTGACCTCCACCCCTTTGCCAAACAGCATTTCGTGCACGGGGGCCGGCAACAAGTCACGAAAGTAATGCCAGTAGTAATCGAAGCTCGACTTGCTGACGGGGACGATGCCCAGTTGGTCATGCAGTTCGACGGCTGACTCAAGGCTCAGGTGCTTGCGCCCTGCCTCGACGTCCCGGTAGTGGTTGGCGGAAAACGGAATGTTCACGGTTTCCAGAAAAGTTGAAATCTTCAGGTGGCCGCTTTCGAGGCGCAACTGGGTGAGAAACGCGCCAAAGGCCTGCTGGTTCGCCGACATTTACTCAACCTCTACCGCGAACGAAACAGCGACCCGGGTGGTGTTCTTCCTGAGTCTCATGCTGGCAGTGACGGCCCCTATCTCTCGTGTATTGCCGACATGCACGCCACCACAGGGGATCGACCACTCGCCACATTGCCACCAGCGATAGCCTGCTCCTTTGCCGGTGTCGGCCTGGGTTCTGACGGCATGACCGGCCGCGCAAAAGCGATTCAGCTCTTGCGTGGCGCGCTCCAGGCTCTGCTCATCGAACTCGCCCATGAACTCATAGTGATTTTCCCCGCCCTGGTCATTCAACGGCGAGCGGACCGGGTGTGGAATCGAGCGCCCCAGTGTCTGCTCCAGCAGGCAGTGCATCAGGTGCATGGCCGAATGAATGCGCATCTGCTGATAGCGCAGGGACCAGTCCAGGGTCGCCGTCACCCCCTGCCCCGGCACCAGTGATTGCAGTTGCCCGAACCCGGCGTCATCCAGCTTCAGGTAATGCCTGATCTCGTCGTCCTTCCTTTTGGTGGTGGTGATCTCGATCACCTGCGGCACATCACCGGCCCCGGGTTCGCTGAGGGTCAGCAGCCCCCGATCCCCCAGTTGGCCGCCGCCCTGGGGATAGAACACTGTCTCGCTCAATAGAGCGAAGGGCGCACCCGAATCGTCCCGTTCAAGCCGGTGGATCTGGCATTGCACGGTTTGCAGGTAGGGTTGCTGATGAAACAAAGGAAGGGTTGGGTTCATGTGTGCCTCGCGTCCTTGAGCATTCACGGCCGGCCGGGGATTCCCATAAACAGCCGTTGCCTGTGTGGTGCATTAAGAACCATCTGCCGATGAATATTCAACCCCTGGATTAATAATAAATCCCTAGGATTAATTTTCGGCGTACACAATCCCCAACCTACCTCTCGTGCAAAAGCCAACCCAATACGCGATTGCCGTAAGAGCCGGCTTGCCGGCGAACGCGATCTCTCAAGCCGGCTCCTACAGGTCGGTCAGTCAGCAGGAGGTTGCCCCTCAGCCCTGGTCGCCGCCGCCCACCGGCAGCACTGTGCCGGTGATGTAGGAGGCTTCGGCGGAGGCCAGAAACAGGATGGCTGCGGCTTGTTCGTCGATGTTGCCGTAGCGTTTCATCAGGCTGCTGTCGAGGGTCTGATCGACGATCTGCTGGTACCAGACTTGCTCCTCGGGGCTTTGTTCAGCGCTGTTGCGCGGAATGCGCCGCGGCGGGGCTTCGGTGCCGCCCGGAGCGGTGGCGTTGACCCGCACGCCACGGCCGGCGGTTTCGAAGGCCAGGCAGGCGGTGAGTGCGTTGATCCCGCCCTTGGCCGCGCCGTAGGGCACGCGGTTGAGGCTGCGGGTGGCGATGGAGGAGACGTTGACGATGGCACCGCTGCCCTGCTCCAGCATCTGCGGCAAGGCGGCGTGGCAGCACCACAAGGTCGGGAACAATGAGCGACGGACTTCGGCTTCGATCTGCGCGGGCTCGTAGTGTTCGAAGGGCTTGGCCCAGATGGTGCCGCCGACGTTGTTGATGAGGACGTCGAGGCGGCCGAAGTGGGCGATGGCCGCCGCCATGATTCGGCTGCATTCGCGGTACTGCTCCAGGTCGGCGGTCAGGGCCAGGACCGGGAAGCGTGGGGTCAGTTCGGCGGCCAGTTCGAAGACCAGTTCGGAGCGGTCCACCAGCACCACGCGAGCACCCTCTTCGGCCAGGCGTTCGGCAACACGACGGCCGATGCCTTGGGCGGCGCCGGTGACCAGGGCGACTTGGTTGTGGAAACGGTTCATGGAAACCTCGTGAATACAAAAAGATGGAGAGCACGCCACCCGACGTAGGAGCCGGCTTGCCGGCGAAGGGGCCCTTGAGCCTTGCAGCGCCCTTGTCGACGCCTTCGCTGGCAAGCCAGCGCCTACAGCGGCGAGGCGCCCTTCAGGCGGCGCTGGCGGCGAACTTCTCGTAGTAGAAATTCGCCGGGGCAATGCCCTGCTCGCGGATGAACTGGCTCACCGCCTCGACCATCGGCGGCGGGCCGCACAGGTACACGTCCACATCACCCTGGTTGAGGTGCGCCGGTTCGATGTGCTGGGTCACGTAGCCCTTGCGCGGGTAGTGGCTTTCGGGGTTGGCCACGCAGGCGCTGAAGCTGAACTGGGGGATACGTGCGGCAAAGTCTTCCAGGCGATCCAGCTCCACCAGGTCGAAATCGTTGCTCACGCCGTAGATCAAATGCAGCGGATGCTCACTGCCCTGCTCGGCGATTTTCTCCAGCATGGCGGTGAACGGCGCCAGCCCGGTGCCGCCGGCCAGCAACAGCAAGGGCCGGCGAATATCCCGCAGGTAGAAGCTGCCCAGGGGCCCGGCCAGGGTCATGCTGTCGCCGGCTTTGGCAAGACCGGTGAGGAAGCTGCTCATCAGGCCGCCGGGCACATTGCGGATCAGGAAGCTGACCTCACCGTCGCGCTGCAAGGAGCTGAAGGAATAGGCCCGGGTCTGTTCGCTGCCGGGCACTCCGAGGTTGACGTATTGCCCCGGCAGGAACGCCAGCTGGCTCAGGGCCTCGCCCTTGATCGACAGGGCAATGGTGCTGGTGGACAGCTGGCGCACCGCGCTGATGTTGGCCTGAAACGTAGCCTGCCCGGCGCGGCAGACCTGGGACGAAGCCGGCACCCGCACCACGCAATCGCTCAAGGCGCGCATCTGGCAGGTGAGGACAAAACCCTGCTCGGCCTCATCGGCGCTCAGGGCGTCTTCGATGTAGTCCTCGCCCAGCTCGTAGCGCCCCGCCTCGGCAAAACACTTGCAGGTGCCGCAGGCGCCGTCGCGGCAGTCCAGGGGGATGTTGATGCCTTGGCGGTAGGCGGCGTCGGCCACGGTTTCGCCCGGGCTGGCGTTGACGAAACGGGTCACGCCGTCTTCGAAATTGAGTGCGATTTGATGGCTCATGGCGGTCGCCTCAGAGGTGGTAGATATCGACGACCTGGCGAACGTAGTCGTTCTTCAGGATGACTTTCTTGGCCAGGATCAGCGGGTTTTCGCCGCGCAGGTCGAGGGTGTAGAAGCTGCAGCCGAAGTAGCTGTCCACGGTCTTGTAGCGAAAGCTCAGGGTGTGCCAGTTGAAGCGCAGCTTGCACAGGCCGTCGCCCTGCTCCAGCAGCTCGATATTGCTCAGGTTGTGGGAGGTGCGGGTGTCGGGAATGCTGGCGCTGGAGCGCTCGGTCTTGATGCGGAACACCCGGTCTTCCAGGCCGCTGCGGTTGCCGTACCAGATCAGCGAGATTTCCCGCTGCGGGTCTTCGGTCAACTGGTCACTGTCGTCCCAGGACGGCATCCAGAAGGTCGCGTCCGGGGCGTAGAGTTCCAGCCAGCTGTCCCAGTCCTTGTCGTCCAGGTAGCGGGCTTCGCGGTACAGGAAATCGCGCACGGTGTCGTAGGAAACAGTCATTGCACGGCCTCCACATCGATCCGGCGCGAAGCGTCACGCTCCAGGGCCGCCAGCAGGGTCTGCTGCCAGTACTTGTGCTGCATCACGAACAGGCCTTCGTCCTCGGTGCGCACGCCGCTGAGGATCGGCTGCAGGTCAATTTCTTTGGCGGCCTCGTCCGCCCCCTGGACCCAGTGCTCGGCGCCACGGGACATGTCGTTCCAGGCCGTGGTGCTGCCCTGGTAGCCGAGCTGGCAGGAACGGAACTCCTCCAGGTCGTCCGGGGTGGCCATGCCGCTGACGTTGAAGAAATCTTCGTACTGGCGGATGCGCCGGGCCCGGGCTTCATCGCTCTCGCCCTTGGGCGCAATGCAGTAGATGGTGATTTCGGTGCGGTCCACCGAGATCGGCCGGGCAATGCGGATCTGCGAGCTGAACTGGTCCATCAGGTAGACGTTGGGGTACAGGCACAGGTTGCGCGAGTTCTCGATCATCCAGTCGGCCCGGGCCTGGCCGAAGTCCCGGGCCAGCTCGTCGCGGCGCTCGTACAGCGGCCGGTCCTCGGGGTTGGACCAGCGGGTCCAGAGCAGCATGTGGCCCTTGTCGAAGGAGTAGAAGCCACCGCCCTGCTTGGCCCAGGTGCCGGCGCTCATGGTGCGGATGTCTTCCCCGGCTTCGCGCTGCTTGCGCTGGTTCTGGGTGGCGGCGTAGTTCCAGTGCACCGAGCTGACGTGGTAGCCGTCGGCGCCGTTCTCGGCGGTAAGCTTCCAGTTGCCTTCGTAGATGTAGCTGGAGGAGCCGCGCAGCACTTCCAGGCCGTCGGCGGACTGGTCGACGATCATGTCGATGATCTTCGCCGACTCCCCCAGGTGCTCCACCAGGGGCAGCACGTCGGGGTTGAGGCTGCCGAACAGAAAGCCGCGATAGGACTCGAAGCGCGCGACGCGGGTCAGGTCGTGGGAGCCTTCGCAGTTGAAACTGGCCGGGTAGCCGGCGGCGGCTGGGTCCTTGACCTTGAGCAGCTTGCCGGTGTTGTTGAAGGTCCAGCCGTGGAACGGGCAGGTGAAGGACGCCTTGTTGCCGGTCTTGTGCCGGCAGAGCATGGCGCCGCGATGGCTGCAGGCGTTGATGAAGGCGTTGAGTTCACCGTTCTTGTTGCGCGCGATGAACACCGGCTGCCGGCCCATGGTGGTGCTGTAGTAGTCATTGGGATTGGGGATCTGGCTGTCGTGGGCCAGGTACAGCCAGTTGCCTTCGAAGATGTGCTGCATCTCCAGGTCGAACAGCCGGGGGTCGGTGAACATCTCCCGCTTGCAGCGGTAGACGCCCTGGTCAGGGTCTTCTTCAAGCAGGGAATGCAGGTATTCGGGTCGCAGGGACATGGCCGCCGCCTCCATTGTTTTTATTCAGGCAGGGCCATGCTAGGACGGGGGTTGGCAGGGCAATAGCCGATGCGTGCAGACCTGTATCCGTTTTCTGCAGATTGCCTTGTAGCCGCTGCCGCAGGCTGCGAACGGCTCCGCAGGAGACGCAAGGATCCCAAGGACACCGAAGGTCTGCCGGGTGATCGCCAGGCACAGGTCGGAAGGGCCGGTCAGTGGCGACGCTTGAGGGTGTCGGACGGCCGTTCGCCGTATTGCTGGCGGTAGCTCTGGGCGAAGCGACCCAGGTGGGAAAAGCCGAAGTCCAGGGCCAGTTCGGTGACGTTGCGCACCGGACTGTGCGGGTCGCTGAGGCAGGCGTGCACCCGTTGCAGTTTCTGCTGGCGGATGTAGTGCTTCGGCGTGGTGCGGACGTTGCGTTCGAACAGCGCGTACAGCGAACGCAGGCTCATGCACGCCTGTTGCGCCAGCTCTTCGCAACCGATGTCGCGCTTGAGGTTGCGCTCGATGTAGTCGGCAATGCGTTCGAAGGTCGCCGCCGAGGCACTCAGGGTGCCGCGCTGGACATTGGTCTGCATCAGGCCCAGCAGTTTGCTCACCAGGATGTGCGCGTAATGCTCTTGCACCTTGGGCATGGCCTCCAGGGCTTCGGACTCCTGGCACAACAGGCTGAGCAGAGGTACGAAGCCTTCCAGTTCCTGCAGTTGGTAACGCTGGCGCAGAAAGCGCACGCCCTGCCCCGGGTACTGCCAGCGCTGTTCCTGGCAGGCGGCTTCCAGCAGGGGCGTGGGAATCTTGATGATGAATTTTTCGCAGTCGTCGGAATAGGTCAGGTCCACCGGGTCGTCCGGGTTGATCAGCAGCAGTTCCCCCGGGGCGAAGCAGTGTTCCTGGTCGCGGCTGCGCCACAGGCAGTGGCCCCGTAGCAGCACCTGCAGGTGGTAGATGCTTTCCAGCGCTGGCGAGGTGACGCGCACGCTGCCGCCATAGCTGAGGCTGCACAGGTCCAGGCTGGCCAGCGCCCGATGGTTGAGGCTGGCCTGGGGATGGCCCGCCCGGGGCAAGCGGATGCAGTGGCTGCCCACGTGCTGATTGACGTAACCGGACACGGCATGGGGATCGGCTTGAACAAACACGCGGCTGCGTTCACTCAACAGATGCATTTGCATAATCGGGTCACTCTGATTGTTCTTGTTGGGGCTGCACCGCGCGGTGGCAGGCCGCGCAGGCAGGCAATCACGCAAGGTCAAAAAGCCCAGACCGACAACGACAAAAGCCACGGGCCGCACAAGACGTCCGTGGCTCGGTCTTGCCGTGCTGGGGGTCAGTCCTCCAGGGCACGCACCCGTTCGTGGCGCTGCTGTTCTTGCGGCTGGGCCGAGGACTGCAGGGTGAAGTCGAAGTGAATTTCCGCGAAGCGGCCGCTCACGCCCAGCTCCTTGGCCCGGGCCTGATCCTCGCTGAAGGTGATCTTGGCGATCAGCTCGTCGCGGGTGGCGTAGGCGAAGTCGTCGTGCAGGTAGGGGTCGCCGTCCAGGTTGATCTGGGTGGTCAGGTGGCGATGGTCATCGGCCGAGATGAAGAAGTGGATGTGCGCCGGGCGCTGGCCGTGACGCCCCAGTTGATCCAGCAGTTGCTGGGTCGGGCCTTCCGGCGGGCAGCCGTAGCCAGACGGCACGATGCTGCGAAAACGGTAGCGGCCCTCGGCGTCGGTGACGATGCGCCGGCGCAGGTTGAACTCCGATTGGCTGCCGTCGAAGTAGGAATAGGTGCCGCCGGTGTTGGCGTGCCAAACATCGACGACAGCCCCGGCCAGGGGCTGGCCGGCGGTATTGGTCACCTGCCCTTGCATGAACAGCACCACGCCCGGGTCGAGGCCGTCGTCCAGGCGCGCCTCGCCCTGGCTGAGGGGCGCGCCGGCCACGTACAGCGGGCCTTCGATGGTGCGCGGGGTGCCGCCGGTCTTGCCGGCCTGTTCGTCGGCGGCGTCCATCAGCAGGTCCAGGTAGTGCTCCAGGCCCAGGCCCGCGGCCAGCAGGCCGGCTTCCTGGCGGGCACCGAGGACGTTGAGGTAGTTGACGGCTTTCCAGAACTCTTCCGGGGTGACGTTCAGGTCTTCGATGATGTTCACGGTGTCCCGCAGGATGCGGTAGACGATGGCCTTGGCCCGGGGGTTGCCGCCTTCGGTGAACTGGCCGCTGGCTTCTTCAAGAAAACGCTGGGCGCTGGCAGTCTGGGAAATTCTGACGTTCATGATTAATCCTCATCTTGTATTTATTAGAGTGGTGAACGGGCTGATGCGAACTCAGCGGTCATCCTCATGAATGGACGAAGGATGCCTGCACAGGGCGTTAACTTCGATGGCCATGTACGGGTACAGCGGCAATTGCATCAGGGTGTCGTGCAGTTCCTGCACGCTGTCGACGTCGAACACGCTGTAGTTGGCGTACAGCCCGGCAATGCGCCACAGGTGGCGCCACTTGCCTTCGGCCTGCAGGCGCTGGGCCAGGGCCTTTTCCTCGGCCTTCAGTTGCGCGGCGCGCTCGGGGTTCATGTCGACCGGCAGGTTCACGGTCATTTTCACGTGGAATAGCATGCAGCCCTCCTCAGGTGTGATGCAGCACGGGGGTGGTTTTGTCGCGACGGAAGAACGCCAGGCGCTCTTCGTCCAGGCTCAGGCCAAGGCCCGGTGCCCGTGAGACATGCAGGTGGAAATCCCGGTACACCGGCGCCTCGGCGAGGAGGTCCTCGGTCAGCAGCAGCGGGCCGAACAGCTCGGTGTCCCAGCTCAGTTTGTTCAAGGTCAGGAAGGCGTGGGCCGAGGCCAGGGTGCCGATGCCGCCTTCGAGCATGGTGCCGCCGTACAGGCCGATGCCCGCTGCTTCGGCAATCGCCGCGGTGCGCAGGGTGGCGCGGGGGCCGCCGTTCTTGGCGATCTTCAGGGCGAACACCGAGGCCGCACCTTCCCGGGCCAGGTTGAAGGCGTCTTCCACGCATTCAATGGATTCGTCGGCCATGATCGGCGCCGGGCTGCTGGCATTCAGGCGCACCATGCCGGCGCGGTTGTTGCGGGAAATCGGTTGTTCGATCAGGTCGATGCCGTTGCCGCCGAGGATGCGGCAGGCGCGCAGGGCCACAGCTTCGTCCCAGGCCTGGTTGACGTCGACCCGCACGCTGGCACGGTCGCCCAGGGCCTTCTTGATGGCAATCACGTGGGCCAGGTCGCGGTCCACTTCACCGGCACCGATCTTCAGCTTGAAGATGCGGTGGCGGCGCAGGTCGAGCATCTTCTCAGCTTCGGCGATGTCTTTGGCGGTGTCGCCGCTGGCCAGGGTCCAGGCCACGGGCAGCGCATCGCGCACCCGGCCGCCCAACAGTTCGCTGACCGGCAGGCCGAGGCGCTTGCCCTGGGCGTCGAGCAAGGCGCTTTCGATCCCGGACTTGGCGAAGGTGTTGCCGCGGATGCTCTGCTCCAGGCGCAGCATGGCGGCGTTGATGTTGCTGGCGTCCTGGCCGATCAGCAGCGGGGTGAAGAAGCGGTCGATGTTGGTCTTGATGCTGTCCGGGCTTTCATTGCCATAGGCCAGGCCGCCGATGGTGGTGGATTCCCCCAGGCCTTCGATGCCGTCGGCGCAGCGCAGGCGGATCAGCACCAGGGTCTGGTTCTGCATGGTGTGCATGGCCAGCTTGTGGGGGCGAATGGTCGGCAGATCGACGATGATCGTTTCGATCGATTCAATGGCAGAAGCGTGCATGTCCATACCCGTGAGGTTCTTGAAGTTCTGCGCTCGATTCTGTCCCGGCTTTTTCCGGGGTTCCAATATAGAATTGGTCTGGCTTGATACCTTAAAGGTATGCACATCTCTACAGGGGAGCTGTCATGGAATTGCGTCATCTGCGCTACTTCCAGGTGCTGGGGGAAACCCTCAACTTCACCCGCGCCGCCGAGCGCCTGCACATTGCCCAACCGCCCTTGAGCCGGCAGATCCAGCAGTTGGAGGACGAGTTGGGGGTGCTGTTGCTGGAGCGTGGCCGGCCGCTGCGCCTGACCGCCGCCGGGCGGTTTTTCTATGAGCATTCCAACCGGGTGCTGGAGCAGTTGGGCAAGGTCTGCGACAACACCCGGCGCATCGGCCTGGGGCACAAGACCTGGCTAGGCATCGGTTTTGCTCCCTCGACCCTGTACGGTGTGCTGCCGCAACTGATCCGCCGCCTGCGCAGCAACGAAACCCTGGAACTGGAGCTGGGATTGTCGGAAATGACCACCCTGCAACAGGTGGAGGCCTTGAAGGCCGGGCGCATCGATATCGGCTTCGGGCGGATTCACATCGACGACCCGGCCATCGTGCAGAGGGTGCTGACCGAGGACCGACTGGTAGTCGCCCTGCCCGCCGGTCATCCCTTGCTGGGACAAGAGCTGAGCCTTGAGCAACTGGCCAACGAGCCCTTCGTGCTGTATCCGGCCAACCCGCGCCCGAGCTACGCCGACCATGTGATCGCGCTGTTCAGTGCCCGTGGCCTGAACCTGAAGATCGCTCAGTGGACCAACGAATTGCAGACCGCCATCGGCCTGGTGGGCGCCGGGATCGGCATCACCCTGGTGCCGGCCTCGGTGCAGGTGCTGCATCGCGACGACATCGGTTTTTGCCCGCTGCAGGAACCCGAGGCCACCTCGCCGATCATCCTCAGCCGCCGGGTCGGCGAGCCGTCGCCGGGGCTCACCCACTGCCTGCACCTGATTGCCCAACTGCGCAGCGAGATCGGTCGCGAACAGCCCGTGGTCAGCTGACTCGGTGCGGGTGCAGTAGGCCCCCGCCAAAACCACTGCTACTCCCCGCCCTGCGGGGATTACACTGCGCCCGACATGATGGAAAAAACTCTGGAATCGACCATGGAAGTCTCAAGAACCCGACTGATCCTGCGCCGCGCCGCCGCCTTCATGCTCGACCAGGTGCTGGCGCTGGCGGTGTATGTGCTCCTGTCGCTGAGCCTGCACGGGGTGCTGGCGTTGCAGCCGGTCAGACGCTTGCTCGACCTCGCGCAACAGACGGGGCTGGAGCCCTACCTGCACTCAATGCTGTTCATGCTGGTCTGGCCCTTGTACTTCGTGGCCTGGGAGTATTTCTTCAAGGGCCGCACGCCCGGCAAGTGTGCCCTGGGCCTGGTGGTGATCAACGCCGCCGGAACGCCGCCGACGCTGATCCAGGTACTGATCAGAAGCGCCACCCGCTATCTGGAGGCCGCGTTCGCCTTTGTCCCGCTGATGGCCTGCGTGGAATCAAGCCGCTGCCAGCGAATAGGCGATATGCTCGCCCGCACCTACGTGATCCCGCACAAGGATCTGCAGCAGATACGCAGTGAAATGCCAGCACACCCCCTGTCCCGGGCTTGATGCCTGAAGACTGCCCGTTCCCCTCAAGGAGCCCCGATGCCCGCCGATGCCCTGCACCACGAAATAGCCTTGGAAAGATTTCTCGCCGCCCGCCCCGAACTGCGCGAAGCCCTGGACAAGCTCAATCCGCTGGAGGCCCAGGTCAAGGGCGAGACGCCCGAGCAGTACCGCAACGAACGCCTGCATGAAGCCTTTGAAGCCGAAGCCGAGCGCCTGGGGCTGTTCGCCTGGGAGTTGAGCCTGCAACTGACCGCCGCCAGCCCCGAGGAATTCCACGCCCAGCGCCTTGAAGTGCACAGGGAAGTGGCGGAAATGGCCGGCATGCCGTGGGATGAATACTGCGCCCTGCATTCTCTCGATCCACAACCTTGACCTGCACGCGTCCCCCGTAGTCCCTGTTCAGGAGAACCGACGATGTTGCCTTCGACTTCCACCCAATCGGCCAGCGCCGCCCTGCAGCACACGCAGAAATGGCGCGGGCGGGTCGGCCTCGGGCTGGTGGCTTGCCTTTCGGTGCTGGCTGGCATGACCGACGCCATCGGCTTCATGGCCACCGGGGATTTCGTGTCCTTCATGAGCGGCAACACCACGCGCATGGCGGTGGCCATCAGCGATGGCGAACCGGCCCTGGTGCTGCGCCTGCTGCTGTTGGTGGCGACCTTTGTCGTCGGCAACGCCCTGGGCGTGGTGGTAAGCCGCCTGGCCGGGCACCGCGCCTTGCCCTTGCTGCTGAGCATTGGCGCCTTGCTCTGCGCCTCCGCCGCCTGGCCCTTCGAGCAGCAATTGCCGGCCCTGCTGGCGGCCATCATCGCCATGGGCATGCTCAATGCGGCGGTGGAGGAAGTGAACGGCCTGCCCATCGGCCTGACCTACGTCACCGGGGCCCTGTCGCGCTTTGGCCGCGGGCTGGGGAGATGGGTGCTCGGCGAACGGCGCAACGGCTGGCGGGTACAGCTGGTGCCGTGGAGCGGGATGTTCGCCGGAGCGGTGCTGGGTGCCTTGCTGGAACAGCACCTGGGGCTCCAGGCGCTGTATGTCAGCGGGTTGCTTGCCGCCCTGCTGGGCATCGCGTCACTGAAGATTCCGCGCCGCTGGCAACTGGGCTACAAGACCCGCTGACCTGTACGTCCATCAGTCGAACAGACCGCCGCAGTCGGTATCGATGACGATCGATGACAGGCTGATGTGCCGCGGTCGGGTCAGGGCGAAGACCACCGCTTCCACCACGTCGCGGTTGGTGCCCTGCTCGCCCTTATGTCGTGCCGGAACCTGCTGCCAGGCCGGGTCCAGGGGCGAAATATCCTCCAGATACGGCGGATGCACACACAGCGAGCGCACCGGCGTGCCCTTGAGCACCTGGCGCAGACCGTCGGCCAGGGCCAGTTGCCCGTGCTTGGCCGCATAGAACGGCAGCGACACGCTGTGCAGGGGGGCATTGGGCAAGCCGCTGATGGAGCCGATGGTGACGATGTCCGGACGCGTGGAGGCCTTGAGCGCCGGCATCAGGCCCTGGGTCAGGAGGAAGGTGCCCGTCAGGGCCGCATCGATCACTCCGGTGACCTCGGCCGCGCTGTGGGGCTGCTCGCTGGCCTCCAGCCACATGGCGCCGTTATTGATCAGAATGTCCACCTGGGGCTGACGCACATGAATCTCCGCCAGGGCCGCCTTGACGCTGTCGCTGCTGGCCAGATCCACCACCACGCAATCGGCGGCCTGGCCGGTGCGCGTCTCAATGGCCGCACTCACCTGCGCCAGGGCTTCAGGGTTACGCCCACAGAGAATCAGTTTGCAGCCCAGGTCCGCCAGACTGATGGCCAGTGCCGCGCCCAGACCACGACCGGCACCGGTGACCACCACCACCGCCGAATTCAAATCCATCATCCCTTGCTCCTTGTCCCAGGTTGATTGAAGGCGCGAGTCTATCCCTGGTTGCTGCTTCAGGGCCCGGGCAAAGCTTTACCCGATATGTCCTGAGCTCCCGGAGCCAGAGCCTTCGGGACGAAAGGGGTTTAGCCGATCCACGGAGAAAGCTTTATCATGGCCGCAGTTTCATCCATCGAGTCCGTCATGAAGTTCGCCATCGCCCTGTTCTCCGCCGCTCACGCGCCGTCCTCGCGCCGCGCCCTGCTGTTCGCCCAGGCGGCGCTGGCGGGCGGGCATGAGATTGTCCGGCTGTTTTTCTACCAGGACGGCGTCTACAACGCCGCCAACAGCATCGTCACGCCCCAGGACGAACAGGACCTGCCCCGGGAATGGCGCGAATTTGTCGAGCAGCATCAGCTCGATGGTGTGGTGTGCATCGCCGCCGCCCTGCGCCGGGGTGTGTTGAACGCCGACGAAGCCCAGCGCTATCAGCGCACGGCGGTGAACGTCGAGGCGCCCTGGGAACTGTCGGGGCTCGGGCAATTGCATGACGCGGTACAGGCCGCCGACCGCCTGATCTGTTTTGGAGGGGCGTGAGATGGCCAAATCCCTGTTGTTGATCAGCCGTCAGGCGCCCTGGTCCGGCCCTGGTGCCCGCGAGGCCCTGGATATCGTCCTGGCCGGCGGCGCCTTCGACCTGCCGATCGGCCTGCTGTTTCTCGACGATGGCGTGCTGCAACTGGCGCCGGGGCAACAGGCGTCGCTGCTGCGCCAGAAAGACCTGAGCGCCAACCTGCAGGCGCTGTCGCTGTTCGGCGTCGACGAACTGTTTGCCTGTAGCGCCAGCCTTGCTGCTCGTGGTCTGGACCCGGCAACCTTGAGCCTTGACGCGGTACAGCTGCTCAACGCCCCGGAACTGGCCGGGATCATCGACCGTTTTGACCAGGTGATTACCCTCTGATGTCGACCTTGCACGTGTTGTCCCACTCGCCCTTCACCGACACCCGCCTGAGCAGTTGCCTGCGCCTGCTGGGCAGCGCCGATGGCCTGCTGCTGTGCGGCGATGCCGCCTATGCCCTGCAGCCGGGCACCACTCTTTACGGCGAACTGGGCGCCCGCAGCGACCTGAAGCTGTATGTGCTGGAAGAGGACTTGCAAGCCCGGGGACTGGAGCTGCCGACCTGGGCCCGTGCGGTGGATTACCCAGGCTTCGTCGAGCTGTCGATTGAGCATGACAAGGTCAATACCTGGCTATGAGTACCCTGACTGTGGGCGCTCGCGCCATCGAACTGGACAAGGACGGTTACCTGGTCAATCTCGACGACTGGTCCGCCGACGTAGCCCAAGCCCTGGCCGCCAACGAAGAGCTGGAGCTGAGCGCGGAGCATTGGGAAATCCTCGAACTGCTGCAGGGCTTCTATAAAGAGTTCCAGCTGTCCCCAGCCACCCGCCCGCTGATCAAGTACACCGCCCTCAAGCTGGGCCCGGACAAGGGCAACAGCCTGCACCTGAACCGACTGTTCAAAGGCACTCCCGCCAAACTTGCCGCCAAGCTGGCGGGCCTGCCGAAGCCGACCAATTGCCTATGAACGATTTCGCCCCCCTGCTCACCCAGACCCCCCAAGAACACCCTTTTGCCCAGTTCGTGCGCATCCTGGGCAAAGGCAAGCGCGGTGCGCGCAACCTGACCCGCGAGGAAGCCCGGGAAGCCATGGGCATGCTGCTGGACGACAAGGTGGAGGACACTCAGCTGGGCGCCTTTCTCATGCTGCTGCGGCACAAGGAAGAAAGCCCGGAAGAGCTGGCGGGCTTTACCGAAGCCTTGCGCGAACGCCTCAACGCCCCAGCGATCGCCCTGGACCTCGACTGGCCGACCTACGCCGGAAAGAAGCGCCATCTGCCCTGGTACCTGCTGGCGGCCAAGTGCCTGGCGCAGAGCGGCGTGCGCATCCTGCTCCACGGCGGCGGCGCCCATACTGCCGGGCGCCTGTACACCGAACAGTTGCTGGAACCCCTGGGGATTCCCCTGTGCCGTGACTGGCCATCGGTCAGCCAGGCACTGGACCAGGGCAACCTGGCCTTCATGCCGCTAGGCGACTGGGCGCCACAGCTGCAACGGATGATCGATTTGCGCAACATCCTCGGCCTGCGCTCACCGATCCATTCCCTGGCGCGCCTGCTCAACCCCCTGGGCGCCCGTTGCGGCCTGCAGAGCATCTTCCACCCCGGCTACCAGGCAGTGCACCGCGATGCCAGCGGCCTGCTGGGGGACAACGTCATCGTGATCAAGGGCGACGGCGGCGAGATCGAGATCAACCCGGACACCACCAGCCATCTGTACGGCAGCACCGGCGGGGTTAGCTGGGACGAAGAGTGGCCGGCATTGTCGGCACAACGCCATGTGAAGCCGGCCAGCCTGGAACCCGAGCACCTCAAGGCGCTGTGGCGCGGTGATGTTGAGGACAGTTACCCGCAACTGGCCCTGCTGGCGACCATGGCCCTGGCCTTGCGCGGTTTGGGCACGCCGCGGGAGCAGGCCTTCGCGCTGGCCCAGCAGTATTGGGATGCCAGGGACAGATCGATTTAATCGATCAAAACCGCCCATGCTTTGCGCTTTTTGTTCGAACCCAGGGGCATAGACTGCACTCCAACGCACAATAGCTGAGGAGCATTCCATGGGACTGCTGATCGATGGGCGCTGGCATGACCAGTGGTACGAAAGCGGCAAGGACGGCGCCTTCCAACGGGAACAGGCGCAACGCCGGCACTGGGTCACCGCCGATGGCCGCCCGGGCCCCAGCGGCGAAGGCGGCTTTGTCGCCGAGGCCGGGCGCTATCATCTGTATGTCTCCCTGGCCTGCCCCTGGGCCCATCGCACGCTGATCCTGCGCAAGCTCAAGGGCCTGGAACAGCTGATCGACGTCTCGGTGGTCAGCTGGCTGATGCGCGAGCACGGCTGGACCTTCGACAGCGCCTACGGCTCCAGCGGCGATGCACTGGATCACTTCGACTACATGCACCAGCGCTACACCGCCGACAGCGCCGACTACACCGGTCGCGTCACCGTGCCGGTGCTGTGGGACAAGCAGCAACAGCGCATCGTCAGCAACGAGTCGGCGGAGATCATCCGCATGTTCAACAGCGCCTTTGACGGCCTGACCGGCAATGACCTGGATTTTTATCCGCAGCCATTGCGCGCACGCATCGATGAACTCAACGCACGCATCTACCCCGCGCTGAACAATGGCGTGTACCGCGCCGGATTCGCCACGTCACAACAGGCCTACGAGGCGGCGTTCGATGATGTCTTCGCCGAGCTGGACGCTTTGGAAGCGTTGCTGGACAAACAGCGCTACCTGGCCGGCGAGTACCTGAGCGAAGCCGATGTGCGGCTGTTCACCACGCTGATCCGTTTCGATGCGGTGTACCACGGCCACTTCAAGTGCAACCTGCGGCGGATTGCCGATTACCCCAACCTGTCGAACTGGCTGCGGGAGCTGTATCAGTGGCCGGGGATTGCCGAGACGGTGGATTTTACCCATATCAAGGGGCACTACTACGCCAGCCATAGCACCATCAATCCGACCGGGATCGTGCCAAAGGGGCCGTTGCAGGACTTCAGTCGCGGCCATGATCGGCAACGGTTGAGCGGGATGGGGGTGTGGTGCAGGGGTTGAGGACGCTTTCGCCGGCAATCCGGTTCCTACAACAGTGGGATCTGTAGGAGCCGGCTTGCCGGCGAAGCTTTTCAGACCTCGGACTGAGCGCCTTCGAACCAGGCCAGCTTCTCGCGCAGCTGGACCACTTCGCCAACGATCACCAGGGTCGGCGCGTGCACTTCGTGCTCCGCCACCAGCGCCGGCAGGTTGGCCAGGGTACCGGTGAACACTCGCTGGTTGCTGGTGGTGCCCTGCTGAACCAGGGCCGCCGGCGTGTCGGCGCTGCGCCCATGCTTGATCAGTTGCTCGCAGATGGTCGGCAAGCCCACCAGGCCCATGTAGAACACCAGGGTCTGGGCCGGTGCCACCAGGTCGCTCCAGGGCAGGTTGCTGGTGCCGTCCTTGAGGTGACCGGTGACAAAGCGCACCGACTGCGCGTAGTCGCGGTGAGTCAGGGGAATCCCGGCATAGGCCGAGCAACCGCTGGCCGCGGTAATCCCCGGCACCACCTGGAATGGAATGCCGTGGGCCGCCAGTTCTTCGATCTCTTCGCCGCCACGACCAAAGATGAACGGATCGCCCCCCTTGAGCCGCACCACGCGTTTGCCTTGCCGGGCCAGGTTCACCAGTTGCTGGTTGATCTGCTCCTGAGGCACGGCATGATTGGCGCGGCGCTTGCCAACGTAGATGCGCTCGGCATCGCGGCGGCACAGGTCGAGAATCGCCGGTGCCACCAGACGGTCGTAGAGCACCACATCGGCCTGTTGCATCAGGCGCAGGGCGCGAAAGGTCAGCAAGTCCGGATCACCCGGGCCCGCACCCACCAGATACACCTCGCCCGGCGCATGGGGCGCCTTGCCGGCAATCTTGGCCTGCAACAGACGTTCGGCCTCCGCGCCCTGCCCCGCCAGTTGGCGATCAGCGATGGGGCCCTGGAATACATCCTCCCAAAACGCCCGGCGCTGCTGCACATCCGGAAACAGGCCTTTGACCTGGGCCCGGAAACGCGCCGCCAACCCGGCCAACTGGCCGTAGGTGGAAGGAATCCAGGTTTCCAGCTTGGCCCGGATCAACCGCGCCAGCACCGGCGCATCGCCGCCGCTGGACACCGCGATGACCAGCGGCGAACGGTCGACGATGGCGGGGAAGATCACGCTGCACAGGGCCGGCGCGTCCACCACGTTGACCGGGACGCAACGCCGACGGGCATCGGCGGAGACCTGGGCATTGAGGGATTCGTCGTCGGTGGCGGCGATGATCAGGGTGCAGCCGTCGAGGTCTGCCTCGACATAACCGCGCAGCAGGGACTCACCGCCGCTGGCGACGATCAGTTCCTGCAATTGCGCTTCTATTTCAGGCGCGACCACTCGCAGCTGCGCACCGGCATCGGCCAGCAGACGGGATTTGCGCAAGGCAATCTCCCCTCCACCGACCACCAACACACGACTGCCGCGAAGGTTGTGAAACAGCGGCAGATATTCCATTTAGCCGATGACCTCAAGACCACCCATGTACGGCTTCAGCACGTCCGGCACACGGATCGAGCCGTCGGCCTGCTGATAGTTTTCCAGCACCGCCACCAGGGTGCGGCCCACGGCCAGGCCGGAACCGTTGAGGGTGTGAACCAGCTCCGGCTTGCCGGTTTCCGGGTTGCGGAAGCGCGCCTGCATGCGACGGGCCTGGAAGTCGCCGCAGTTGGAGCACGAGGAGATCTCGCGGTACTTGTCCTGGCTCGGCACCCAGACTTCCAGATCGTAGGTCTTGACCGCGCTGAAGCCCATGTCGCCGGTGCACAGGGCCAGTACGCGGTACGGCAGTTGCAGCAGTTGCAGGACCTTTTCGGCGTTGGCGGTCAGGCCTTCCAGGGCTTCCATCGAAGTCGAAGGTTCGACCACCTGGACCATCTCGACCTTGTCGAACTGGTGCTGGCGGATCATGCCGCGGGTGTCGCGGCCCGAAGCACCGGCCTCGCTGCGGAAGCACGGGGTGTGGGCGACGAACTTCAGCGGCAGTTGCTTCGGATCGAGAATCTCGCCGGCCACGATGTTGGTCAGGGACACTTCGGCGGTCGGGATCAGGTACAGATCGGCTTCGCCTTCGCGAGTGATCTTGAACAGGTCTTCCTCGAACTTAGGCAGCTGGCTGGTGCCCACCAGGGCCGGAGCCTGCACCAGATACGGAGTGTAGGCCTCTTCGTAGCCGTGCTCGCCGGTGTGCAGGTTGATCATGAACTGCGCCAGGGCGCGGTGCAGACGGGCGATAGGGCCGCGCAACAGGGCGAAGCGCGCGCCGGACAGCTTGGCCGCGGTTTCGAAATCCAGCCAGCCGTGGGTTTCGCCCAGGGCCACGTGGTCCTTGATCGGGAAGTCGAAGGTGGTCGGGGTGCCCCAGCGGCGCACTTCAACGTTGCCGTCTTCGTCTTCACCCACCGGCACCGATTCGTGAGGCAGGTTGGGAATGCCGAACAGGATCGAGTCCAGTTCGCTCTGGATGTTTTCCAGCTCGGCCTTGCCGGTGCTCAGCTCGTTCCCCATGCGCTCAACGTCGGCCATCAGCGGGGCGATGTCTTCGCCGCGTTGCTTGGCCTGGCCGATGGACTTGGAGCGCGCGTTACGTTCAGCCTGCAGTTGCTCGGTGCGGGTCTGCACGGTCTTGCGCTGTTCTTCCAGCGCTTCGATGCGTGCCACATCCAGGGCAAAGCCGCGGGATGCCAGACGATCCGCTACGTCCTGGAGGTTGCTACGTAACAGTTTGGAATCGAGCATGTCGTTCTCTCGTTTATCAAAGTTTGGTCAAGGACAGGCCGGCCCAGGTAGCAAGCAGCCCGCCGAATACGCTCAGTGCCGCATAGCCCAGGGCCAGCGCCACTTGTCCGCTTTCCAGCAGACGCACGGTATCCAGTGAAAAGGATGAAAAAGTCGTCAGGCCACCGAGGAAGCCCACTATCAAACCGGCACGCACTTCGATCGGCACTTCCGGACGGACCAGAAACAGTCCGTACAACACGCCGATCAGCAGGCAGCCCACGATATTAACGGCCAGCGTCGCGGTATAGAAGTGCCGCGGCCAATTGGCGTTGATCCAGTTGCCCGTGGTGAAGCGCAACAGGGTACCGGCCACGCCGCCGGCGGAAACTGCGAGGATCAGGGGGATCACGGTTTTCTCCGCTGCAAGGGGCTGGCCCGGTCCAGGGCGGCCAGGTGCTTGAGCTTCTCGCCGATCTTCAGTTCCAGGCCACGGGGCACCGGCTGGTAGAGCGGCAAAGGCTCGAGCTCTTCGGGGAAATAGTCTTCACCGGCGGCGTAGGCATCCGGCTCGTCGTGGGCGTAGCGGTACTCGTCGCCGTAACCCAACTGCTTCATCAGCTTGGTCGGGGCGTTGCGCAGATGGATCGGCACTTCCAGGGAGCCGTGCTCGGCAGCGGCGCGCATGGCGGCCTTGAAGCCCATGTACACGGCGTTGCTTTTCGGCGCACAGGCCAGGTAGGTAATGGCCTGGGCCACCGCCAGCTCGCCTTCGGGGCTACCCAGGCGCTCCTGCACATCCCAGGCCGCCAGGCACAGGCTCAACGCCCGCGGGTCGGCGTTGCCGATGTCCTCGCTGGCCATGCGCACCACGCGCCGGGCCAGGTACAGCGGGTCGCAGCCGCCGTCGAGCATGCGCGCAAACCAGTACAGGGCGCCGTCGGGGTTGGAGCCGCGCACCGATTTGTGCAACGCGGAAATCTGGTCGTAGAAGGCTTCGCCACCCTTGTCGAAACGCCGACGGGTATCCCCCAGCAGGCTTTGCAACAGATCAACGCCGATCTCGCCGCCGTCTTCCGCCAGGTCCGAGGCGTTCTCCAGCAGATTGAGCATGCGCCGGCCATCGCCATCGGCCGCCGACAGCAGCATCTGGAAGCCTTCGTCGCTCAGGCGCAACTGGCGCTTGCCCAGACCGCGCTCCTCAGTCAGGGCGCGCTGTACCAGGGTGCCCAGGGCCGCTTCATCCAGGCTCTTGAGCACATAGACCCGGGCCCGGGACAGCAGTGCATTGTTGAGTTCGAAGGACGGGTTTTCCGTGGTGGCACCGATAAAGATCAGCGTGCCGTCTTCCACGTAGGGCAGGAAGGCATCCTGCTGGGACTTGTTGAAACGATGCACTTCATCGACAAACAGAATGGTCCGCCGTCCGTATTGCCCGGCCTGCTGCTTGGCGATTTCCACCGCCTGGCGGATCTCCTTGACCCCGGCCAGCACCGCCGAGACGGTTTCGAAGTGAGCATCCGAGACTTCCGCCAGCAGCCGCGCCAGGGTGGTCTTGCCCACTCCCGGAGGGCCCCAGAAGATCATCGAATGCAGGGCACCCTGCTCCAGGGCCTCACGCAGCGGCTTGCCCCGAGCCAGCAGATGCTGCTGACCGACGTACTCGTCCAGGTTGGTCGCACGCAAGCGTGCGGCCAGTGGCTGGGCGATCGGGGCACTACGAAACAGGTCCATGGACTACCTTCGAAACCTTGCGGCTGCGGCTGCTTACTCTTGGATCACATCGGCACCCTTGGGGATGTCGAACTTGAACTTGGACGCCGGGATCGCTTCGTTGGCCTTGACCCCAGTGAACAGGATATTGGTGCGCTGGCCGACGCTGTCGATCAACTGCATGTCGTTGATCATGCCGTTGCGGAACGACAGGCGCAGGCTGTCGAACAGGGTGTCGCGGGTTTTCGGCTTGAGGGTGAAGTCCATCACGCCACCGGCCTCCTTGGAGGTGATGTCGAAGCTTTCGCTGATCTTCGACACATCACCGGACAACAGCAGGGCCGGAGTCTGGGTCAGGCGCTGGTCGAGCTTCTTGATGGTCACCTGCTCCAGGTCCGGGTCCCACAGGGAAACTTTCTGGCCGTCGGAAACCATCAGCTGTTCTTGTGGCGCATCGGTGTGCCAGTAGAACAGGCCCGGGCGCTGCAGGGACATCTCGCCGGCGGTTTCCTGCAACTGGGTGCCGCTACCGTCCAGGGTCAGCTGGGAGAAACGCGCGGTCAGGGTCTGGGACTTTTCCAGCAACTGGGTCAGGCGCGCCACGTCTTTGGGGTCGGCGTGGGCCGACAGGGACGTCACAGCCAGTACCGGCAGCAGCAACATGCGAATCAGGCGCATGGAATTCCTCATAAATTGGATGGGTATGCGAGCGGCGTGGCATCACGCCGCTGAAAACGAAACAGGGATCAGTCGCGCATCGGGCCCGGCGCCAGCACTTCGCGGGAGCCGTTGGTGTTCATCGCCGTCACCACCCCAGCCATTTCCATGGCCTCGATCATCCGGGCAGCGCGGTTGTAGCCAATCTTCAGCTTGCGCTGTACCGCCGAGATCGAGGCCCGGCGGCTTTCCAGGACGAACTGCACGGCTTCGTCGTAGAGCGCGTCAGCTTCCGGATCATCGCCGTCGCCACCGCCGCTACTGCCTTCGAAACCACTGCCCGCCTCTTCAACACCGTTGAGGATGTCGTCGTTGTATTCCGGCGCGCCCCGCAGCTTCCAGGCCTCCACCACGCGGTGCACTTCATCGTCGGAGACGAAGGCGCCGTGGACGCGAATCGGCAGGCTGGTGCCCGGCGGCATGTAGAGCATGTCACCGTGGCCCAGCAGTTGTTCGGCGCCGCCCTGGTCGATGATGGTCCGCGAGTCGATCTTGCTCGACACCTGGAACGCCATGCGGGTCGGGATGTTGGCCTTGATCAGGCCAGTGATCACGTCCACCGACGGCCGCTGGGTCGCGAGGATCAAGTGGATACCGGCGGCCCGGGCCTTCTGGGCGATACGGGCGATCAGTTCTTCAACCTTCTTGCCGACGATCATCATCATGTCGGCGAATTCGTCCACCACCACGACGATGGTCGGCAACTTGGTCAGCAGCGGCGCTTCGTCGTGGATGCTTTCGCGGTTGTACAGCGGATCGGCCAGTGGTGTGCCGGCGTCGATGGCTTCCTTGACCTTGGCGTTGAAGCCCGAAAGGTTGCGCACCCCCATCTTGGCCATCAGCTTGTAGCGCCGCTCCATCTCCGCCACGCTCCAGCGCAGAGCGTTGGCTGCGTCCTTCATGTCGGTGACCACCGGGCACAGCAGGTGCGGAATGCCTTCGTAGATCGACAGTTCGAGCATCTTCGGGTCGATCATGATCAGCTTGGCGTCTTCCGGGCCGGACTTGAACAGGATCGACAGGATCATCGCGTTGACCCCCACCGACTTACCGGAACCTGTGGTACCGGCCACCAACAGGTGCGGCATTTTCGCCAGGTCGGTGATGATCGGCTTGCCGCCGATGTCATGGCCCAGGGCCAGGGTGACCGGGGATTTGAAGTTGTCGTATTCCGGGGTCGAGAGCACTTCAGAGAAGCGCACGATCTGCCGGTCTTCGTTGGGGATCTCGATGCCCACGGTGGTCTTGCCGGGAATCACTTCCACCACGCGCACACTGGTCACCGCCAGGGAACGGGCCAGGTCCTTGGCCAGGTTGGCGATACGGCTGACTTTCACCCCGGCCGCCGGCTGGATTTCGTAACGGGTAATCACCGGGCCGGGATGGATGGAATCCACCGCAACTTCGACGCCGAACTCCTTGAGCTTGATTTCAAGCAGATGGCCGACGGCCGCCAGGGATTCGGGCGAATAATTGAGCTGTTTCTTTTCCGCCGGGTCAAGAATCGAGATCGGCGGCAAGGTGCCTTCCACCGCGCTGTCGACGAACAGCGGCGCCTGCTTCTCTTTCTGCACGCGCTTGCTGGGCTCTGGCGGTTTGACCGCTACCGGCGTGATCACCGGCGGCACCTGCTTCTCGCGCTCGGACATGTGCTTGCTCAAAGCCTGCTCGCGCTCGATCAGACGCTCCTTGACCTTGGCCTGCTCGCGCTTGTCGGCAATGCTCGGGGACACCACCTCATCGACCCGGGCATCCACTTCGCGCAATTGCGCCACCAGTTGCTTGCGCTCAACGCGAGCATCCCACCAACGATTGGCCGCGCCCTGGAACAGCTCGAACAAGTCGAGAGTGATCTTGCCGGTGACGTCCATCACCTTGAACCACGACAGGTCGGTGAACACCGTCAGGCCGAACAGGAACAGGGCAATGAACATCAGGGTACTGCCCTGCACGTTCAGGGCATTCTTGGCCAGGTCGCCCAGGCTCTCGCCCAGGGCACCACCGGCACCGGCAGGCAGGCCGGTGGGGGCATGAAAATGGATATGGGCCAGCGCAGCGCCGGACAGCACCAGGAACACCAGACCAATCAGCCGCCAGGAAAACAGCCAGCCGCTCCACTGCCAGGGTTCATGGCGCTGGCGGAAGATCTGGTAAGTCTTGATCGCCAACAGCAACGGGAAGATATAAGCGAAGTAACCCAACACCATGAACAGGATATCGGCGCTGTAAGAGCCGGCGGGACCGCCGAAGTTCTGCACATCTTCGATCTTGCTGTTATGACTCCAACCCGGATCATCTTTACCGTAGGTCAAAAGTGCCATCATCAAGAACAGGCACAGGGCTCCAATGGCGATCAATGCACCTTCCTTGAGCCGGTAGTGCAATTGCTGACGCCAGAGCGGAACAACAGGTTTAGGTGCTGCGGTGGATTTCTTCAAAACGCGTCTTTTCCTGCGCCATAAGCGCGTCCAACGGGTGATTGACTACAAGATACTGCTCAATCCGAGCAGGTAAATAAAGTTGACCGGCGTAACTGGGGCTACTTTTAACACTCTGCCCCTTGCTTCTGAAACGGTGCAATTCTGAATAAGCCTGGTACATCGTCGTATTGTACGGGTTTGTTCACACCATGCCACGTCAGAACAGTCTGTTAAGCATAGCCAATTGCGTAATACGCACTGTTCAATTGGAGCATGCATTCTCTTTTGTGACAAAGGCTTATGAGGTGTTTTTATGAACCAAGCGAAGCATTCACGCCTGATCATTCTGGGCTCCGGCCCTGCCGGTTACAGCGCCGCCGTTTATGCCGCGCGCGCCAACCTCAAACCGACAGTGATCACCGGCTTGCAAGCCGGTGGCCAACTGACCACCACCACCGATGTCGACAACTGGCCTGGTGACGTCGAAGGCCTGACCGGCCCGGTGCTGATGGAGCGCATGCAGAAACACGCGGAGCGCTTCGACACCCAGATCGTCTATGACCACATCCACACCGCTCAGTTGCAGCAACGGCCGTTTATCCTCATCGGCGACAGCGGCACCTACAGTTGCGACGCGCTGATCATCGCCACCGGCGCGTCGGCGCAGTACTTGGGCCTGCCATCGGAAGAAGCGTTTGCCGGCAAAGGGGTTTCCGCCTGCGCCACCTGCGACGGCTTTTTCTATCGCAATCAGGTGGTGGCAGTGGTGGGTGGTGGCAATACCGCCGTTGAAGAGGCTCTGTACCTGTCCAACATCGCCAAGGAAGTGCACCTGGTGCACCGCCGCGACAAGCTCCGCGCAGAGAAAATCCTCCAGGACAAACTGTTCGACAAGGCCGCCAACGGCAATATCCGCCTGCATTGGAACCAGCATCTGGACGAGGTGCTGGGTGATGCTAGCGGCGTGACCGGCGCCCGCCTCAAGGACAGCCACAGCGGAGCCACCAAGGACCTGGCGTTGGCCGGGGTATTTATCGCCATCGGCCACAAGCCCAATACCGACCTGTTCCAGGGGCAACTGGAGATGCGTGACGGCTACCTGCTGATCAAAGGTGGCAGCGAAGGCAATGCCACCGCCACCGGCATCCCGGGAGTGTTCGCCGCCGGTGATGTGGCCGATCACGTCTACCGCCAGGCCATTACGTCCGCCGGTGCCGGCTGCATGGCAGCTCTGGACGCAGAAAAATTCCTCGACGACAACTAAGCCCTCGCCCTACGCTTGTGGCGGGCCATCATCGGCCCGCCACCGCCCTCCCCTGCCGTAAGTCTGGATGCCATGCTGACCTGGTTACAACGCAACAAGCTTGATTTCCCCCCATTGGAAAAGGCCATGCGCGAGCCCAACGGGCTGCTGGCTGCGGGCGGTGATCTGTCCGCCGATCGCCTGATTCAGGCCTATCGTCACGGCTGCTTCCCTTGGTTTTCCGAGGGGCAACCGATCCTCTGGTGGTCCCCCGACCCACGCACCGTGCTACTGCCGGACGAGCTGCATGTCTCCCGCAGCCTGGGCAAGCTGTTGCGCAAACAGCGCTATCAAGTGACATTCGACCAGGACTTCGCTGCGGTCATCAGTGCCTGCGCAGCACCTCGGGCTTATGCCGACGGCACCTGGATCAGCGAGGCGATGCAACAGGCCTATTTGCAATTGCATCAGCGCCGCTATGCCCATTCGGTGGAAGTCTGGGATCAAGGCACGTTGGTGGGAGGGCTGTACGGCCTGGCCATGGGCCAACTGTTTTTTGGCGAATCGATGTTCAGCCGTGCCGACAACGCCTCGAAATTCGGATTCGCCACTCTGGTACAGCATCTGAAGGAGTGGGGATTTGTATTGATCGACTGCCAGATGCCTACCGAGCATCTGCACAGCCTGGGTGCGCGCTCCATTTCCCGACCCGAGTTCGCCGACTACCTCGCGCGCCACCTGGATCAGCCGAGCCGCGCCACATGGGTTTCCTAGGCGGGTTTGACGGCTGTGGCTTACACTTAATTTCAAAGCTTATTCCGAGGGTTGACTCATGACCGAGTTGGCGCGCCTGAAGTTTTATGCCACTCAACCCCATTCTTGCAGCTACCTGCCCGACGAACAGGCCACCACCTTGTTCCTCGATCCCAGCCAGCCCATGGACGTGCATGTCTACGCAGATCTGTCGGAAATGGGGTTTCGTCGCAGCGGCGATCACCTGTACCGCCCCCACTGCCAAAACTGCAACGCTTGCGTCCCGGCGCGCATTCCAGTGGCGCAGTTCCTACCCAATCGTCAGCAAAAACGCATTCTCAAACGCAACAGCGACCTGAGCGTACAAGCGGCCAAACCTGGCTTCAGCGAAGAGTACTTCGACCTTTACCAACGCTACATCGAGCAACGCCACGCCGACGGCGACATGTTCCCCCCCAGCCGCGACCAATTCTCGACCTTCCTGGTGCGTGACCTGCCGTTTTCCCGCTTCTACGAGTTCCGCCTGGAGGGGCGCCTGCTGGCAGTGGCCGTTACCGATCTATTGCCCAACGGGCTTTCGGCGGTCTACACCTTCTATGAACCCGATGAAGAGCGCCGCAGCCTGGGGCGCTACGCGATCCTCTGGCAAATCGGCGAAACCCTGCGCCTGGGACTGGACGCGGTGTACCTCGGCTACTGGATCAAAAACTGCAAAAAGATGAACTACAAGACCCAATATCGCCCCATAGAGCTGCTGGTTAACCAGAGATGGGTGATCCTCAACTAGAAGGTCTTGGCTTAAACCCCACTTTTCGGGCACAATGCACGCCGCTTTTGCCTGGCGCAGTTGCACCGGGCCATTCATTGGACACCGAGGGCTTTACTGCATGTCGAAAGAAGACAGCTTCGAAATGGAAGGCACTGTCGTCGACACCCTGCCCAACACCATGTTTCGTGTGGAGTTGGAAAATGGGCACGTCGTAACCGCGCATATTTCCGGCAAGATGCGCAAGAACTACATTCGTATTCTTACCGGTGACAAAGTGCGCGTCGAGCTGACGCCCTATGACTTGAGCAAAGGGCGCATCACTTACCGCGCTCGCTAAGCAAGTCAATACAAAACGCCCGGTTATGCCGGGCGTTTTTGTTCGTCTCGAATAAACCGGCAAACCCCAGATAGCACAAAGGCACCCTCCGGTGCCTTTGGCGGTACTGCTGCGTTACGCGGCCATCAAGCCATTTCCGCCGTGGTCTCGAAATCGAAGGTCAACTCGCCATCCTTGATGTCGATGTGTACCACACCGCCATGATCGGACAATTCGCCAAACAGGATCTCCTCGGCCAGGGGACGTTTGATCTTGTCCTGGATCAAACGCGCCATCGGGCGTGCACCCATGGCCACGTCGTAACCACCGGCGGCCAGCCAGCTGCGAGCGGCATCGGTCACTTCCAACTGTACGCGCTTGTCTTCCAACTGCGCTTGAAGCTCGGTAAGGAACTTGTCCACCACGCTCTTGATCACTTCGTGGCTCAGGCGACCGAACTGGATAATGGTGTCCAGACGGTTGCGGAACTCTGGCGTAAAGCTCTTCTTGATCACTTCCATGGCATCGGAAGAGTGATCCTGATGAGTGAAGCCGATAGAGGCTCGCGCCGCGGTTTCAGCACCGGCGTTGGTGGTCATGATGACGATCACATTGCGGAAATCCGCCTTGCGCCCGTTGTTGTCGGTCAGGGTGCCGTGATCCATCACCTGCAGCAGCAGGTTGAAGACTTCCGGATGCGCCTTCTCGATTTCATCGAGCAGCAATACGCAATGCGGCTGCTTGGTGATCGCTTCGGTCAGCAAGCCACCCTGGTCGAAACCGACGTAGCCGGGAGGCGCACCAATCAAGCGCGATACGGTGTGCCGCTCCATGTACTCGGACATGTCGAAGCGCACCAGTTCGATACCCATGGCCTTGGCCAACTGCCGGGCCGCTTCGGTCTTGCCGACACCGGTAGGACCGGCGAACAGGAACGAACCCACCGGCTTGTCCGGAGACTTCAGGCCCGCACGGGACAACTTGATGGCGGTAGACAGCGAATCAATCGCCGCATCCTGGCCAAACACCGTCAACTTGAGATCGCGTTCAAGGTTGCGCAGCAGCTCTTTATCGGAACTGGTGACATGTTTTGGCGGAATACGGGCAATTTTCGCCACGATATCCTCGACCTGAGCCACCTCGATGCGCTTCACGCGCTTCTCGGCCGGCTGCAGACGCTGGTAGGCGCCCGCCTCGTCGATGACGTCGATGGCCTTGTCCGGCATATGCCGGTCATTGATGTAGCGCGAGGCCAGCTCAGCCGCGGCACGCAGGGCTTCATCACTGTATTCGATGCTGTGATGCTGCTCGAAGCGACCTTTGAGACCGCGCAGGATGCCAATGGTGTCCTCGACCGAAGGCTCGGACACATCGACCTTCTGGAAGCGCCGAGCCAGGGCCCGGTCCTTCTCGAAGATCCCACGGAATTCCTGGAAGGTGGTCGAACCGATGCAACGGATATCACCCGAAGACAGCAGCGGCTTGAGCAGATTCGAGGCATCCATTACCCCACCGGAGGCCGCACCGGCACCGATAATGGTATGGATCTCGTCAATGAACAGAATTGCCTGGGGACGTTTCTTCAATTCGCCCAGCAACGCCTTGAAGCGCTTCTCGAAATCGCCACGGTATTTGGTACCCGCCAGCAACGCCCCGAGATCCAGGGAATAGACAACGCTATTGGCCAGCAGATCTGGAACCTGATTGTCGACAATGCGCTTGGCCAAGCCTTCGGCAATGGCGGTCTTGCCCACACCCGCCTCACCCACCAACAACGGATTGTTTTTGCGTCGACGAGCGAGGATCTGCGCAACGCGCTCCACCTCCTGCTCGCGACCCACCAACGGATCAATCCGCCCTTGACGGGCCAATTCGTTGAGGTTGCTGGCATAGGCATCCAGAGGATTGCCCGAAGAAGACGACTCACCACCCTCTTCGTCCTGCATATCCTGTTCACCTTCAGAATGATCACCATGCCCAGGCACCTTGGAAATGCCATGGGCGATGTAATTGACCACATCGATACGGGCAACGCTCTGCTGTTTCAGCAGGAAGACTGCCTGACTCTCTTGCTCACTGAAGATTGCCACCAGCACATTGGCGCCGGTGACTTCACGCTTGCCCGAGCTCTGTACATGAAAGACAGCACGTTGCAGCACACGCTGGAAACCCAGGGTTGGCTGAGTCTCGCGATCCTCGTCGTGCACAGGAATCAGCGGCGTGGTGGAGTCGATGAACTCCTGCAGGTCGTGCTTGAGTTTGTCGAGGTTTGCTCCGCAGGCACGTAAAACGGTGGCGGCGGCCTCATTATCCAAAAGAGCCAACAGAAGGTGCTCGACGGTCATGAATTCATGACGCTTCGAACGGGCCTCCTTGAAGGCGAGATTGAGGGTGACTTCGAGCTCGCGGTTTAACATAGCTTCACCTCATACCCAAGTGGTCGGCGTTAACCGTCCTTCTCGATTTCACAGAGTAGCGGATGCTGGCTTTCCCGGGCGTACTGGTTGACCTGCATGGCCTTGGTCTCGGCGATGTCGCGGGTAAACAATCCACACACTGCCCGCCCTTCGGTATGGACGGCCAGCATGACCTTGGTCGCCAGCTCGCGATTCAGGTTAAAAAACATCTCGAGCACTTCGACGACGAAATCCATCGGGGTGTAGTCATCGTTGAACAAAACCACCTTGTACATCGGCGGCGCCTGTAACGCAGGCTTAGCTTCCTGTACAGCCAAGCCAGCGGAATCGTCGTCGTGCAAGTCCGGGCGATCCTGATTGAATGTTAGTCGAATCTGGCTGATTGCATGCATGGAAAGAAAGGTTCGTCAGTTGTGCAAATACAGTGGTGGGGGCGCCCTGGACGGAATTCAACTCCGACCGCCGGGTCACCTTGACTATCGGCAAAACGGTGTTACAACCAATAGGGCCCACATTGGGTAATAAACGTCCGCGGCGTCAACCTTTTTACCAAGTTTGGCGGCGGATGAACTGGATGATACTCCAGTGATGGAGTCTGTTGCAGAGGGATATGAGTATGGCTAGCGGTAAGGTCAAGTGGTTCAACAATGCCAAGGGTTATGGCTTTATTAATGAGGAGGGCAAGACTGACGATCTGTTTGCCCATTACTCGGCCATCGATATGGATGGCTACAAGACCTTGAAAGCCGGGCAGGCAGTGAGCTTCGAGATCATCCAAGGCCCCAAGGGGCTGCATGCAATCAAAATCAGCGCCTTGAAGGTACCCGGCGAAATCGTCACCGCCGAGGTCCAGACCGAAAGCGCCCTGAGCTGATTCATCCAACATCCAGTCATAAAAAAACCGGCCGACTCAAGGGATTGAGTCGGCCGGTTTGCTTTCAGCCCAAATTCGCTTACATGTGCGAGATCAGTGCATCACCGAATGCCGACGAAGACAGCAGGGTCGCTCCCTCCATCAGACGCTCGAAGTCATAAGTCACGGTCTTGGCCGAGATGGCGCCGTTGGTGCCCTTGATGATCAGGTCGGCCGCTTCGGTCCAGCCCATGTGGCGCAGCATCATCTCCGCGGAGAGAATCAGCGAGCCCGGATTGACCTGGTCCTTGCCGGCATACTTGGGCGCGGTGCCGTGGGTCGCTTCGAACATGGCCACGGTGTCAGAAAGGTTGGCACCCGGAGCGATACCGATACCACCCACTTCCGCCGCCAGGGCGTCGGACAGGTAGTCACCGTTGAGGTTGAGGGTGGCGATCACATCGTATTCGGCCGGACGCAGCAGGATCTGCTGGAGCATGGCGTCAGCGATAGCATCCTTGACGATGACGTTCTTGCCGGTTTTCGGGTTCTTGAACTGCATCCAAGGACCGCCGTCCAGCAGGGTTGCGCCGAACTCTTCAGCCGCCACTTCATAGGCCCACTCTTTGAAGGCACCTTCGGTGAACTTCATGATGTTGCCTTTGTGGACGATGGTCAGCGAGTCGCGGTCGTTATCCACTACATACTGCAGCGCCTTGCGCGCCAGACGCTTGGTGCCCTGCAGGGAAACCGGCTTGACGCCGATACCGCAATTTTCGTCGAAACGGATCTTGGTAACGCCCATTTCTTCTTTAAGGAACTTGATGACCTTGGTGGCTTCTGCCGTACCGGCCTTCCATTCGATACCGGCGTAAATGTCTTCGGAGTTTTCACGGAAGATGGTCATGTCCACATCGCCAGGCTTTTTCACCGGGCTAGGCACGCCTTCGAACCAGCGCACCGGGCGCAGGCATACATACAGGTCCAACTGTTGACGCAGGGCCACGTTCAGGGAACGGATGCCACCACCGACCGGAGTGGTCAGCGGGCCCTTGATGGAAACCACGTAGTCCTTCACCGCGTCCAGGGTTTCCTGAGGCAGCCAGGTATCCTGGTCGTACACTTGAGTCGCTTTTTCCCCGGCATACACTTCCATCCAGGAAATCTTGCGTTCGCCGCCGTAAGCCTTCTTAACCGCAGCATCGACAACCTTGATCATGACCGGGCTGATATCAACACCAATACCGTCGCCTTCGATGAAAGGAATAATCGGGTTGTTAGGAACATTGAGAGAATGGTCTGCGTTGACGGTGATTTTGTCGCCGACTGCTGGAACCTGAATCTTCTTGTATCCCATGCTGAACTCCGTTGTGTGGATTGAACATCTGGCTGCGTTCGAGCGTAACCCAGTTGAATCTGGACGGGAACCTCATGTTCCACCCATATGCCGTGAAAGCTGCACAGTTCGCGGCCTACAAGCCTGAAAGCAAAGGGAAAAGTGCCAAAATCGAGCACCTCGAGCGACTCTACGCCTACCCCCCGCCTGCGACCTTTAGACCAATGGACGAGAACGGGCTCCTATGAAGCATCGGCGTTTTGCTAGCTACCTATGTATAATGCCGCCGCTGACCACAGAGTCACGACGGCCGAACGCTCTGCTACCGAAAAAAACAAGCCGAGAATGGCCGCCCAAAGCCGGGTTGTTACCGCAGCCCACCCGCTTGACGCTCGACTGATGCACCCAACATCACCGCGAAGAAACCTCGACATTCGGCTCATGGATGACCTTTGAACGAAAGCGCTTACCCGGCGCACCTCGAGTTTCTGCGCACGCTTTAGCAAAGAAGAGAGTTAATCCGAATATGCCCACCCGCTCGAAGATCATCTACACCTTCACCGACGAAGCCCCGGCCCTCGCCACCTATTCCCTGCTGCCTATCGTAGAAGCCTTCACCGCTTCGGCTGATATCGCCGTGGAAACCCGCGACATCTCCCTGGCCGGCCGCATCCTCGCCAGCTTCCCTGAGCAGTTGGGTGCCAAAGCGGTACCGGACCACCTTGCCGAACTGGGCGAACTGGCCGTTACCCCGGAAGCCAACATCATCAAGCTGCCGAACATCAGCGCCTCGGTACCGCAACTGCAAGCCGCGATCAAGGAACTGCAGGCCCAGGGCTATGCCCTGCCGGACTACCCGGAAACCGTGACCTGCGACGCCGACAAAGACGCCAAGGCGCGTTACGACAAGGTCAAGGGCAGCGCCGTGAACCCGGTCCTGCGTGAAGGCAACTCCGACCGCCGCGCTCCGCTGTCGGTGAAGAACTACGCGCGCAAGCACCCGCACAAGATGGGCGCCTGGGCCAAGGACTCCAAGTCCCACGCTGCCCACATGAGCAACGGCGACTTCTACGGCAGCGAAAAAGCCGCGCTGATCGAAGCCGCAGACAGCGTCAAGATCGAACTGATCGCCCAAGACGGCACCGCCACCGTCCTGAAAGAAAAAACCACCGTGCAAGCCGGTGAGATCCTCGACTGCGCCGTGATGAGCAAAAAGGCCCTGCGCGCCTTCATCGCCGCCGAAATCGAAGACGCCAAGAAACAAGGCGTACTGCTGTCGGTGCACCTCAAAGCCACCATGATGAAAGTCTCCGACCCAATCATGTTCGGCCAGATCGTTGCCGAGTTCTATCAGGACGCCCTGAGCAAGCACGCCGCCGTCCTGCAAGAAATCGGCTTCAACCTGAACAACGGCATCGGCGACCTGTACGCCCGCATCAAGGCCCTGCCGGCCGATCAGCAAGCCGCGATCGAAGCCGACATCCAGGCCGTCTATGCAGCCCGCCCGGCCCTGGCCATGGTCAACTCCGATAAAGGCATCACCAACCTGCACGTGCCGAGCGACGTGATCGTCGACGCCTCGATGCCGGCGATGATCCGTGACTCCGGCAAGATGTGGGGCACCGACGGCCAACTGCACGACACCAAGGCAGTGATCCCGGACCGTTGCTACGCCACCATCTACCAGGCCGTGATCGAAGACTGCAAAGCCAATGGCGCGTTCGATCCGACCACCATGGGCAGCGTGCCGAACGTCGGCCTGATGGCGAAAAAAGCCGAAGAATACGGCTCCCACGACAAGACCTTCGAAATCAAGGCTGATGGCGTGGTTCGCGTGACCGACAGCCAAGGCAAGCTGCTGCTGGAGCAGAAAGTCGAAGCCGGCGACATCTTCCGCATGTGTCAGACCAAAGACGCACCGATCCAGGACTGGGTCAAGCTGGCCGTCAACCGTGCTCGCGCCAGCAGCACCCCAGCGATCTTCTGGCTGGACCCGATGCGCGCCCACGACGGCGTGATGATCGAAAAAGTTCAGGCCTACCTGAAGGATCACGACACCAGCGACCTGGACATCCGCATCATGTCCCCGGTTGAAGCCATGAAGTTCACCCTGGCCCGCACCCGTGACGGCAAGGACACCATCTCGGTGACCGGCAACGTACTGCGCGACTACCTGACCGACCTGTTCCCGATCATGGAACTGGGCACCAGCGCCAAGATGCTGTCGATCGTGCCACTGATGAACGGTGGCGGCCTGTTCGAAACCGGCGCCGGCGGTTCGGCCCCGAAGCACGTGCAACAGCTGCTGGAAGAGAACTTCCTGCGCTGGGATTCCCTGGGTGAGTTCCTGGCCCTGGCCGCTTCCCTCGAGCACCTGGGCAACACCTACAACAACCCGAAAGCCCTGGTACTGGCCAAGACCCTGGACCAGGCTACCGGTCAGTTCCTCGACAACAACAAGTCGCCATCGCGCAAAGTCGGCAACATCGACAACCGCGGCAGCCACTTCTACCTGGCGCTGTACTGGGCACAAGCCCTGGCCGCCCAGACCGAGGATGCTGCCCTGCAAGCGCAGTTCAGCACCCTGGCCAAGACCCTGACCGAGAACGAAGCGACCATCGTCGCCGAGCTCAACGCCGTACAGGGCAAGCCTGTGGACATCGGTGGCTACTACAGCGCCAACCCTGAGCTGGTGAGCCAGGCCATGCGCCCGAGCACCACCCTCAACGCGGCCATCGCTGCGCTGGTGTAAGCAGAAGCGAACACACAAACCCCGGCCCCGCGCCGGGGTTTGTGCTTCTGGGCCCACAAGCAGCCGGCTTGTCGGCGAACGCCTCCACGCCGGACATGCGGCGCTCGCTTCGCCGACAAGCCGCCGCCTAAAATGCCCGCCTCTTATAAAGGAGTGCCCTTATGGAATGGCAACCCCATATCACTGTCGCCACCATCGTCGAAGACCAGGGCCGCTTCCTGTTCGTCGAGGAATACTCGGGCGAACAGGCCGTGCTCAATCAGCCTGCCGGACACCTGGATGCCAATGAAAGCCTGCTCCAGGCGGCCATCCGCGAAACCCTGGAGGAAACCGGCTGGGACGTGGAGTTGACCGGCGTGGTCGGCATCTACCTGTACACCGCCCCCAGCAACGGCGTGACTTACCAGCGCGTGTGCTTCGCCGCCAAGCCACTGCGCCACCGTCCGGACTATCAGCTGGACGACGGCATCATCGGCCCACGCTGGATGAGCCGCGAGCAACTGCTGGAGCAACGGGCCAACTGGCGCAGCGAGCTGATCCTGCAGTGCCTGGACGATTACCTGGACGGCCAACTGCACAGCCTGGCGCTGATCCGACCAATGCTTTAACCGCAGTTTTAGCCTTGCAGGCCTCAGCCTGTTAGAATCGCGTCCTTTTTCAAGACACCCATTGAATTCCTATGCGTGATCCAGCCCCTTCTGACACCCAAAAGAAGCGCGTCATTGTCGGCATGTCCGGCGGCGTGGATTCTTCCGTTTCCGCCCTCCTGCTGATGGAGCAGGGATACCAGGTGGAAGGCCTGTTCATGAAGAACTGGGAGGAAGACGACGGAACCGAGTACTGCACCGCCATGGACGACCTGGCGGATGCCCAGGCCGTGTGCGACAAGCTTGGCATCAAGCTGCACACCGCCAACTTCGCCGCCGAGTACTGGGACAACGTGTTCGAGCACTTCCTGGCCGAATACAAGGCCGGTCGCACGCCGAACCCGGACATCCTCTGCAACCGCGAAATCAAGTTCAAGGCGTTCCTCGACTACGCCATGATGCTCGGCGCCGACCTGATCGCCACCGGCCACTATGTGCGCCGTCGCGACATCGACGGCCGCACCGAACTGCTCAAGGGCCTGGACCCGAACAAGGACCAGAGCTACTTCCTGCATGCCGTGGGCGGCGAGCAGATCGCCAAGACCCTGTTCCCGGTGGGCGAGCTGGAAAAACCCGAAGTACGCGCCATCGCCGAGAAACACGACCTGGCCACGGCAAAGAAGAAAGACTCCACCGGCATCTGCTTTATCGGTGAGCGGCGCTTCAGCGACTTCCTCAAGCAATACCTGCCGGCCCAGCCCGGCGAGATCAAGACCACCGAAGGTGAAGTCATCGGCCGCCATCACGGCCTGATGTACCACACCATCGGCCAACGCCAGGGCCTGGGCATCGGCGGCCTGAAAGACGCCGGCGAAGAGCCGTGGTACGTGTTGATCAAGGACCTGGAGCACAACGAGTTGATCGTTGGCCAGGGCAACGATCACCCATGGCTGTTCTCTCGCGCCCTGCTGGCTTCCGACATCTATTGGGTCAACCCTATCGACCTGAGCCAGCCACGGCGCCTGACCGCCAAGGTGCGCTACCGCCAGAGCGACCAGCCCTGCACCCTGGAAAAGACCGCCAACGGCTACCGCGCCACCTTCGACGACCCGCAGCGCGCCGTAACCCCCGGCCAGTCCGTGGTGTTCTACGACGGTGAAATCTGCCTTGGCGGCGGCGTCATCGAAGTCGCCGAACCCTGGAGCAGCAAGGACGTCCGTCCATGAGCCCGATTCAGGAGCAACTGACGGCGCTGGGTGGGGTATTCCTCGCAGCGGTGCTGGTGGACCGCATCGCCAAGACCGGCCAGGTCAGCGAAGCTGCCTTGAGCTGCATGCTCGGCAGCCTGCTGATCCGTGATCCGAAGGACACCCTAGAAGTCTATGGCGGCGACGACATCAACCTGCGCGAGGGCTACCGCGCCCTGATCGGCGCCCTGGAGCGCGACCCCAGCACTCTGCAACGCGAGCCGCTGCGCTACGCCTTGTCGATGCTTGGCCTGGAACGTCAGTTGGCCAAGCGCGAAGACCTGCTGGAAACCATCGGCAAGCGCCTGCCGCAGATCCAGTCCCAGGTCGAACACTTCGGCCCGGCCCACGAAAACGTCATTGCCGCGTGCGGCGGGCTGTACCAGGACACCCTGAGCACCCTGCGCCAGCGCATTCAGGTACATGGCGACATGCGCAACCTGCAGCAACCGAGCAATGCCTCGAAAATTCGCGCCCTGCTGCTGGCCGGCATTCGTTCCGCACGCCTGTGGCGCCAGTTGGGCGGCCATCGCTGGCAACTGGTGATCAGCCGGCGCAAATTGCTCAAAGAGCTTTATCCATTGATGCGCAGCAGCTGAGCTGCGCCTGATTTTTCAAGAGCTGCGCGTAAGACGCTGGTCAGTTGGCAACGGACCTGCGGATATTTTCATGTATGATACGCGCCCCATTTCGTTGCCCGACTGTCCGAGAACACCCCATGCAGCTCTCTTCGCTCACTGCGGTTTCCCCTGTTGACGGCCGCTACGCCGGCAAAACCCAGGCCCTGCGCCCCATTTTCAGCGAATACGGCCTGATCCGTGCTCGCGTCCTCGTTGAAGTGCGCTGGCTCCAGCGCCTGGCCGCCCACAGCGCCATCAGCGAAGTGCCGGCGTTCTCCGCCGAAGCCAACGCCGTCCTCAATGCCCTGGCAGAGAACTTCTCCCTAGAGCACGCCGAGCGCGTCAAAGAGATCGAGCGCACCACCAACCACGACGTCAAGGCCATCGAGTACCTGCTCAAGGAACAAGCCGCCAAGCTGCCTGAGCTGGCCAACGTCAGTGAGTTCATACACTTCGCCTGCACCAGCGAGGACATCAACAACCTGTCCCACGCCCTGATGCTGCGCGAAGGCCGTGATGACGTGATGCTGCCGCTGATGCGCCAGACCGCCAACGCCATCCGCGAACTGGCGATCCGCTTCGCCGAAGTGCCGATGCTGTCGCGCACCCACGGCCAGCCGGCCTCGCCGACCACCCTGGGCAAGGAACTGGCCAACGTCGTGTACCGTCTGGAGCGCCAGATCGCTCAGGTCGCCGCCGTGCCACTGCTGGGCAAGATCAACGGCGCCGTGGGCAACTACAACGCCCACCTGTCGGCCTATCCGGACATCGACTGGGAAGCCAATGCCCGCGCCTTCATCGAAGACGAGCTGGGCCTGGCCTTCAACCCCTACACCACGCAGATCGAGCCGCACGACTACATTGCCGAGCTGTTCGATGCCATCGCCCGCTTCAACACCATCCTGATCGACTTCGATCGCGATATCTGGGGCTACATCTCCCTGGGCTACTTCAAGCAACGCACCATTGCCGGCGAAATCGGTTCCTCGACCATGCCGCACAAGGTCAACCCGATCGACTTCGAAAACTCCGAAGGCAACCTGGGGATCGCCAACGCCCTGTTCCAGCACCTGGCGAGCAAGCTGCCGATCTCACGCTGGCAGCGCGACCTGACCGACTCCACCGTCCTGCGCAACCTGGGCGTGGGCTTCGCTCACAGCGTGATCGCCTACGAAGCCAGCCTAAAAGGCATCAGCAAACTGGAGCTCAACGCTTCGAGGATCGCCGAAGACCTGGACGCTTGCTGGGAAGTCCTGGCCGAGCCGATTCAGACCGTGATGCGTCGCTACAACATCGAAAATCCGTACGAAAAGCTCAAGGAACTGACCCGCGGCAAGGGCATCAGCCCTGAAGCGCTGCAGACTTTCATCGACGGGCTGGACATGCCGGCCGCGGCCAAGGCCGAGCTGAAGCAGCTCACCCCGGCCAGTTACATCGGCAATGCCGCGGCCCAGGCCAAGCGCATCTGACCGACTGCTCGACCTTTTGACGCCCGGCCGCGCCGGGCGTTTTTATTCCTGCTAGAAAAGTAAACTTTTTCAATAGGTTACAAATGAATCCTGACATTCCACTTCAACTTCTGGGCGGCATCACTGCACGGGAATTTCTGCGTGACTACTGGCAGAAGAAGCCCCTGCTGATCCGTCAGGCCCTGCCTGACTTCGAAAGCCCGATCGAACCTGACGAACTGGCCGGCCTGGCCCTGGAAGAAGAAGTCGAATCGCGCCTGGTGATCGAGAAAGGCGAACGTCCATGGGAACTGCGCCGCGGCCCGTTCGCCGAAGACGAGTTCAGCAAGCTGCCAGAGCGCGACTGGACCCTGCTGGTCCAGGCCGTGGACCAGTTCGTCCCGGAAGTCGCCGAGCTGCTGGAGCACTTCCGCTTCCTGCCGAGCTGGCGCATCGATGACGTGATGATCAGCTTCGCCGCACCGGGCGGTAACGTCGGCCCGCACTTTGACAACTACGACGTGTTCCTGCTGCAAGGCCACGGCAAGCGCAACTGGAAGATCGGCCAGATGTGCGACTCCGAGAGCCCGCTGCTGCAGCACGCGGACCTGCGCATCCTCGCCGAATTCGAAGAGACCGAAAGCTGGGTCCTGGAGCCGGGCGATATGCTCTACCTACCCCCACGCCTGGCCCACTACGGCGTCGCGCTGAACGACTGCATGACCTACTCGGTGGGCTTCCGCGCCCCGAGCGCCGCTGAAGTGCTGACTCACTTCACCGACTTCCTCGGCCAGTTCCTGCCGGACGAAGAGCGCTACACCGACGCCGACGTGCAGCCGGCCAGCGACCCGCACCAGATCCAGCAGGACGCCCTCGATCGCCTCAAGGGCCTGCTGGCCGAGCACATGAGCGACGAACGCCTGCTGCTGACCTGGTTCGGCCAGTTCATGACCGAGCCACGCTACCCGGAACTGGTGGTCGGCCCGGAACTGGAAGAGGACGACCTGCTGGGCAGCCTGGAACAGGGCGCGATCCTGATCCGCAATCCAAGCGCACGCCTGGCCTGGTCGGAGGTCGATGAAGACCTGCTGCTGTTCGCCAGCGGCCAAAGTCGCCTGCTTCCCGGTAAACTGCGCGAGCTGCTGAAAATGATTTGCGCCGCCGACGCCCTGCATATCGACAACCTCGGCCCTTGGCTGGCGGATGAAGATGGGCGCGGCCTGCTGTGTGAACTGGTCAAGCAAGGGAGCCTGGGGTTTGCCGATGAATAAGATTCACGTACGTGTCGCAGACTGGCAAAAGGATAACGCCGAGATCCGGCGCATTCGTGAAGCAGTGTTCATTGCCGAGCAATCGGTTCCGCCCGAACTGGAGTGGGACGCCGACGACGACAGCGCGGTGCACTTTCTGGCCTGCGAGGGTGATTTCCCTATCGGTACCGCGCGCCTGCTGCCGGACGGCCATGTCGGCCGGGTCTCGGTACTCAAGGACTGGCGCGGCCTCAAGGTCGGCGATGCGCTGATGCGCGCAGTGATCGACGAAGCCGAGAAGCGCGGCCTGAAGCAACAGATGCTCAGCGCCCAGGTCCAGGCCACACCGTTCTACGAGCGCTTGGGCTTCTCGATTGTCAGCGAGGAATTCCTCGAAGCGGGAATCCCCCACGTCGACATGGTTCGCGGCGCCTGACCGACAAGCCCCAGCGGCAATGGCCAGAGCGAACGCCCCGCCATCCCCTTGCGCCCACCAGGCGCAAGACCAGGATGCCGGGGCGTTTTGCCGTCTAGGATTCAACTTGCCCCACCCAAAGCCGACAAAGTGTCAAACTCAAGGCTTTACGCCAGCTACTCGCGGAGATAACGGATATGTCCCTACGCACCTTGCTCACGACGCTGCTGCTGACCTTCAGCTGCTCGGTCATGGCCGCCACCGAGATCGTGCCCCTTAACAACCGCACCAGCGCCGACCTGCTGCCGGTGGCGCAGAATTTTCTGGGCAAGGACGGCAAGGTCAGCGCCTATGGCAACCAGCTGATCGTCAACGCCGAGCCGGGCAAGATCGCCGAACTGCGGGCCTTCATTGCGCAACTGGATACCGCGGCCAAGCGTCTGCTGATCACCGTCGACACCAACGAGAACAACTTCCAGGATAACCAGGGTTATTCGGTCAATGGTGCACCGCAAACGCGCATCATCAATCGCAGCACCGAGAGCCGCGATGGCGGCATCCAACAGGTCCAGGCCAGCGAAGGCGTGCCGGCGCTGATCCAGGTTGGCCAGAGCGTACCCCTGACCACCACCCAGACCGATCCCTACGGTCGCCTGCAAAACCAGACCCAATACCGCAACGTCACCCAGGGCTTCTACGTGACAGCCAGCGTCACCGGCGAGACCGTGCACCTGAGTATCAGCACCAACCGCGACCGTATGAGCCAGGAACGCCCTGATGTAGTGAACGTGCAAAGTACCGACACAACTGTCAGTGGGCGCCTCGGCGAGTGGATCACCCTGGCCGGGGTCAATCGCCAGACCCAGGCCGACAAGCAGGCCCTGGGGCGCAGCTACTCGACTCAAGGACGGGATGACATGACCTTGCGCGTCAAGGTCGACGCCTTGGACTAAAGCACCAAAAACTGACTGATTAGTCGTATTAGACCAAAGATGTAGTGCCATAAAAAAAGCACTACAAAACATTTGACGAGCCAAAAAACCGCGGGCATGATGGCCTCGCTCCCGCTAATCAGGGGCCCTGGCAAGGGCCTTCGGATCGCCGCTCTAACCTACCCACCTGAGCCGATTCGTGTCTGTACTGCCCACAAGGTGTGTTTGACGAGATTGCGACTGGAACGAAGTTGTCCCGAGGGACGGAAGCGTATTTAGGTCGATCGGCAACACACTGATGGAACGCACCAAGGCCCACGACGCCCGCATGCGCACCGCAGCTCGCCTTCACCTGCTCACTCTCCCCTCGAGCCCATCGTTCACCCGTCGCCATCCCCGCCAGACCCGACTGGACCGCCTAAGCTTCCTGGTCAGCGAGCAGCCTTCCACGCAACGTTACGACGCGTGATCGGCGGAGCCGGAATTCTCCAACCAAGAACGACTTTTTACACAAGACGCGACGAGGTTTATCTCCATGGCACTGACACGCGAACAGCAAATTGCAGCCCTTGAAAAAGACTGGGCTGAAAACCCGCGCTGGAAAGGCGTGACTCGCACTTATTCCGCTGCCGACGTGGTCCGTCTGCGTGGTTCGGTCCAACCCGAGCACACCCTGGCACGCATGGGCGCCGAGAAGCTCTGGAACCTGGTCACCCAAGGTGCCAAGCCGTCCTTCCGTCCTGAGAAAGATTTCGTCAACTGCATGGGCGCCCTGACCGGCGGCCAGGCTGTTCAACAGGTCAAAGCCGGCATCCAGGCCATCTACCTGTCCGGCTGGCAAGTGGCTGCGGACAACAACTCCGCCGAATCCATGTACCCCGACCAGTCGCTGTACCCGGTGGATTCGGTTCCGACCGTGGTCAAGCGCATCAACAACTCGTTCCGTCGTGCCGACCAGATCCAGTGGAAAGCCGGCAAGAACCCGGGCGACGACGGCTACATCGACTACTTCGCGCCAATCGTGGCCGACGCTGAAGCCGGTTTCGGCGGCGTGCTGAACGCCTACGAGCTGATGAAGAGCATGATCGAAGCGGGCGCCGCCGGCGTTCACTTCGAAGACCAACTGGCTTCCGTGAAGAAGTGCGGCCACATGGGCGGCAAGGTGCTGGTTCCAACCCAGGAAGCCGTACAGAAGCTGACCGCTGCCCGCCTGGCGGCAGACGTTGCCGGTGTACCGACCATCATCCTGGCCCGTACCGACGCCAACGCTGCTGACCTGCTGACTTCGGACTGCGACCCGTACGACCAGCCGTTCGTGACCGGCACTCGCACCCAGGAAGGCTTCTACAAAGTAAAAGCCGGTCTGGATCAAGCGATCGCCCGCGGCCTGGCTTACGCTCCGTACGCCGACCTGATCTGGTGCGAAACCGCCAAGCCGGACCTGGACGAAGCCCGTCGTTTCGCCGAAGCGATCAAGAAGGAATACCCGGACCAAATCCTGTCGTACAACTGCTCGCCTTCCTTCAACTGGAAGAAAAACCTGGACGACGCGACCATCGCCAAGTTCCAGCGCGAACTGTCCGCCATGGGTTACAAGCACCAGTTCATCACCCTGGCCGGTATCCACAACATGTGGCACAGCATGTTCAACCTGGCGCACGACTACGCCCGCAACGACATGACTGCCTACGTGAAGCTGCAAGAGCAGGAATTCGCTGACGCCGCCAAAGGCTACACCTTCGTGGCTCACCAGCAGGAAGTGGGCACCGGCTACTTCGACGACATGACTACCGTGATCCAGGGTGGTTCGTCCTCGGTAACCGCTCTGACCGGCTCCACCGAAGAAGAGCAGTTCCATTGATCCCAGGCCTCGCGCCTTGATCGAGCGGCCAATGCAGGCCCGGTAAAAACAACTGCATTGCTGTACAACTGACGCCCCGACTGGTTCGGGGCGTTTTTTTGCCCGCCAAACCTGCAACAGCCAGCTTGCCGGCGAACCGCTCCCCTGCGCCCCCCCCTCAAAAACCTCGAGGTGCCCGGCCCCTGCAAGAAAGCTCGCCAAACATTGATCCAGAGCGGTGTTACCCAGAGCGAAACAGGTTAAAAGGTGCGCCCCTGCTACTTGCAGTAACAGGGATATAACAAGCAACTTTCCCACTCCCCGAAGGAAAGCAGATTAAAACAACACCTAAACAATATTGATTATCATTTAGCTGCTATAACTTTCGTTGCAGCAGCAACAAAACATAATTAACAAAACCTCCCCTAATGCCCACAGGCCGCGGCTTACGGGGCTACAGAGGTGAGCTATGTCCTTATTACGATAAACAATTTCGCTTTAGAAATTTTACTTGCCCGGTGTTTAGCCATAAAATCAGCGCGATTGATTGCGCTGCGACATATCGTCACTGCTTTATTTCTTTATCAAGCTCAGAGACTCTTGCTCTCTGTTAAGGATTACCAGCATGCCCGAAGCGACAGGACTCATGGCCCACAACTGGGGCTTTGCCATTTTCCTTCTGGGTGTTGTCGGCCTTTGTGCCTTCATGCTCGGCGTCTCCAGCCTCCTCGGGTCAAAAGCCTGGGGCCGCAGCAAAAACGAACCGTTCGAGTCCGGCATGCTACCTACCGGTGGCGCCCGCTTGCGGCTCTCAGCCAAATTCTATCTGGTCGCGATGCTCTTCGTGATCTTCGATATCGAAGCCCTCTTTCTCTTTGCCTGGTCTGTGTCCGTCCGCGAAAGCGGCTGGACCGGATTCGTCGAAGCTCTCGTTTTCATAGCAATTCTGTTGGCAGGTCTTGTCTACCTTTGGCGAGTGGGGGCTCTTGACTGGGCTCCGGAAGGTCGTCGTAAGCGGCAGGCGAAGCTAAAACAATGAGGCTTTGGCGATGCAATACAATCTCACCAGGATCGACCCCGATGCTCCTAACGATCAGTACCCGATCGGCGAACGGGAAACCGTTTCCGATCCGTTAGAGGATCAGGTCCACAAAAACATCTTCATGGGCAAGCTGGAAGACGTGCTGAGCGGCACGGTCAACTGGGGGCGTAAGAACTCCCTGTGGCCGTACAACTTCGGTCTGTCCTGCTGCTACGTGGAAATGACCACTGCCTTCACGGCGCCCCACGACATCGCGCGCTTTGGCGCCGAGGTTATCCGGGCATCGCCGCGTCAGGCGGATTTCATGGTTATTGCCGGCACCTGCTTCATCAAAATGGCGCCGATCATCCAGCGTCTCTATGAGCAAATGCTCGAGCCCAAATGGGTTATCTCCATGGGTTCGTGCGCCAACTCCGGTGGCATGTACGACATCTACTCCGTAGTTCAGGGGGTGGACAAGTTCCTGCCCGTGGACGTCTACGTACCTGGCTGCCCGCCCCGCCCCGAAGCATTCCTGCAAGGCTTGATGCTGTTGCAAGAATCCATTGGCCAGGAGCGTCGCCCACTGTCCTGGGTCGTCGGTGATCAAGGCGTATATCGCGCCGAGATGCCGTCGCAAAAGGAGCAGCGCCGCGAACAGCGTATTCAGGTCACCAACCTGCGCAGCCCTGACGAAGTCTGATCCAGATCTGTTCTGACAAAGAAACGACACTGGCTTCACTCTTTACGTTGACCGAAAGCGATAAAAAACCATGACTACAGGCAGTGCTCTGTACATCCCGCCTTATAAGGCTGACGACCAGGATGTGGTCGTCGAACTCAATAACCGTTTTGGCCCTGAGGCGTTCACCGCCCAGGCCACCCGCACCGGCATGCCGGTGCTGTGGGTTACCCGCTCCAAACTCGTTGAAATCCTGACCTTCCTGCGCAACCTGCCCAAGCCGTACGTCATGCTCTATGACCTGCATGGCGTGGACGAGCGCCTGCGCACCAAGCGTCAAGGCCTGCCGAGTGCCGATTTCAGCGTGTTCTACCACTTGCTGTCGATCGAACGTAACAGCGACGTGATGATCAAGGTGGCCCTGTCCGAAGGCGACCTCAGTCTGCCGACCGTGACCGGTATCTGGCCCAATGCCAACTGGTACGAGCGTGAAGTCTGGGACATGTTCGGCATCGACTTTGCCGGCCACCCTCACCTTTCGCGGATCATGATGCCGCCGACCTGGGAAGGTCACCCGCTGCGCAAGGACTTCCCGGCCCGCGCCACCGAGTTCGACCCGTTCAGCCTGACCCTGGCCAAGCAGCAGTTGGAAGAAGAAGCCGCGCGCTTCCGTCCAGAAGACTGGGGCATGAAGCGTTCCGGTGCCAACGAGGACTATATGTTCCTCAACCTGGGCCCGAACCACCCATCGGCCCACGGTGCGTTCCGCATCATCCTGCAGCTGGACGGTGAAGAGATCGTCGACTGCGTTCCGGACATCGGCTACCACCACCGTGGTGCTGAGAAAATGGCCGAGCGTCAGTCCTGGCACAGCTTCATCCCTTACACCGACCGTATCGACTACCTCGGCGGGGTGATGAACAACCTGCCGTACGTGCTCTCGGTCGAGAAGCTGGCCGGCATCAAGGTACCGGAGAAGGTCGACGTCATCCGCATCATGATGGCCGAGTTCTTCCGCATCACCAGCCACCTGCTGTTCCTGGGTACCTACATCCAGGACGTCGGAGCCATGACCCCGGTGTTCTTCACCTTCACCGACCGTCAGCGTGCCTACACCGTGATCGAAGCCATCACCGGCTTCCGTCTGCACCCGGCCTGGTACCGCATCGGCGGCGTCGCCCACGACCTGCCCCGCGGCTGGGAAAAGCTGGTCAAGGACTTCGTCGAATGGCTGCCCAAGCGCCTCGACGAGTACACCAAGGCTGCCCTGCAGAACAGCATCCTAAAGGGGCGGACCATCGGTGTCGCCGCCTACAACACCAAGGAGGCCCTGGAGTGGGGCGTCACCGGTGCCGGCCTGCGTTCCACCGGCTGCGATTTCGACCTGCGCAAGGCTCGTCCGTACTCCGGCTACGAGAACTTCGAGTTCGAAGTTCCACTGGCGGCCAACGGTGACGCCTACGACCGCTGCATGGTTCGCGTCGAGGAGATGCGCCAGAGCATCAAGATCATCGACCAGTGCCTGCGCAACATGCCGGAAGGCCCGTACAAGGCGGATCACCCGCTGACCACGCCGCCGCCGAAAGAGCGCACCCTGCAGCACATCGAAACCTTGATCACGCACTTCCTGCAGGTTTCGTGGGGCCCGGTGATGCCGGCCAACGAATCCTTCCAGATGATCGAAGCGACCAAGGGCATCAACAGTTATTACCTGACGAGCGATGGCGGCACCATGAGCTACCGCACCCGGATTCGCACCCCAAGCTTCGCCCACCTGCAGCAGATCCCTTCGGTGATCCGCGGCAGCATGGTCGCGGACTTGATCGCGTACCTGGGTAGTATCGACTTCGTTATGGCCGACGTGGACCGCTAAGCATGAACAGCACGCTTATCCAGACAGACCGTTTCGCCCTGAGCGAAACCGAGCGCTCGGCCATCGAGCACGAGATGCATCACTACGAAGACCCGCGCGCGGCGTCGATCGAAGCCCTGAAGATCGTCCAGAAGGAACGTGGCTGGGTGCCGGACGGCGCGGTCTACGCCATCGGCGAGATCCTTGGCATCCCCGCCAGCGACGTTGAAGGCGTCGCGACGTTCTACAGCCAGATCTTCCGTCAGCCAGTGGGCCGCCACATCATTCGCGTCTGCGACAGCATGGTCTGCTACATCGGCGGCCACGAGTCCGTGGTCAGCCAGATTCAGAGCGAGCTGGGCATCGGCCTCGGCCAGACCACCGCCGACGGCCGCTTCACCCTGCTGCCGGTGTGCTGCCTGGGCAACTGCGACAAGGCCCCGGCGCTGATGATCGACGACGACACTTTCGGCGACGTACAGCCTGCTGGCGTGGCCAAACTGTTGGAGGGCTACGTATGACCCTGACCTCTTTCGGCCCTGCGAACCGCATTGCGCGTACCGCAGAAACCCACCCCCTGACCTGGCGTCTGCGTGACGACGGCGAGCCGGTATGGTTCGACGAGTACCAGGCCAAGAACGGTTACGCGGCGGCGCGCAAGGCTTTCGCCGACCTGTCCCAGGACGACATCGTCCAGACCGTCAAGGACGCCGGTCTCAAGGGTCGCGGCGGTGCGGGCTTCCCCACCGGCGTGAAGTGGGGCCTGATGCCCAAAGACGAGTCCATGAACATCCGCTACCTGCTGTGCAACGCGGACGAAATGGAACCCAACACCTGGAAGGACCGCATGCTGATGGAGCAACTGCCCCATCTGCTGATCGAAGGCATGCTGATCAGTGCCCGTGCACTGAAGACCTACCGCGGCTACATCTTCCTGCGCGGCGAATACACCACTGCCGCCAAGCACCTGCGGCGTGCCGTGGAGGAAGCCAAGGCCGCCGGCCTGTTGGGCAAGAACATCCTGGGCAGCGGTTTCGATTTCGAGCTGTTCGTCCACACCGGCGCCGGGCGTTACATCTGCGGTGAAGAAACCGCACTGATCAACTCCCTGGAAGGCCGTCGCGCCAACCCACGCTCCAAGCCGCCCTTCCCTGCTGCCGTAGGCGTGTGGGGCAAGCCGACGTGCGTGAACAACGTCGAGACCCTGTGCAACGTGCCGGCGATCATCGGCGACGGCGTGGAGTGGTACAAATCCCTGGCCCGCGAAGGCAGCGAAGACCACGGCACCAAGCTGATGGGCTTCTCCGGCAAAGTGAAGAACCCTGGCCTGTGGGAGCTGCCCTTCGGCGTAACCGCACGCGAGCTGTTCGAAGACTACGCCGGCGGCATGCGCGACGGCTTCAAGCTCAAGTGCTGGCAGCCCGGCGGCGCCGGTACCGGCTTCCTGCTGCCGGAACACCTGGATGCGCAAATGTACGCTGGCGGCATCGCCAAAGTGGGCACCCGCATGGGTACCGGCCTGGCCATGGCGGTGGACGACAGCATCAACATGGTGTCGCTGCTGCGCAACATGGAGCAATTCTTCGCACGTGAATCCTGCGGCTTCTGCACCCCTTGCCGTGACGGCCTGCCATGGAGCGTCAAGCTGCTGATGGCCCTGGAAAAAGGCCAGGGCCAGCAGGGCGACATCGAGACCCTGCTGGGTCTGGTGGGGTTCCTCGGCCCAGGCAAGACCTTCTGTGCTCACGCACCGGGTGCCGTGGAGCCTTTGGGCAGTGCCATCAAGTATTTCCGTCCAGAGTTCGAAGCCGGCATCGCGCCCACCAGCGCCGCCGTCCCGCCTCTGGCCCGACCGATCGTAGTCGGCGCGTAACGCTTAGATGAGGGCGCAGGGTCCGTGCCCTGCGCTCGACGTGCGATGACGCCGTGAACGGCTGTGTTGATTCGCACGCATAACAAGATTCCATTAGCCACGCCCGCTGACACCGGGCCAACGAAGAACTTTGAACCATGGCCACTATCCACGTAGACGGCAAAGCGCTCGAAGTCGATGGGGCGGACAACCTGTTACAGGCTTGTCTGTCACTAGGCCTCGACATCCCTTATTTCTGCTGGCACCCCGCTCTCGGTAGCGTTGGTGCCTGTCGCCAGTGCGCGGTCAAGCAGTACACCGACGAGAACGACACCCGTGGTCGTATCGTCATGTCCTGCATGACCCCAGCCACTGACAACACCTGGATCTCCATCGACGATGAAGAATCCAAGGCCTTCCGCGCCAGCGTTGTCGAATGGCTGATGACCAACCACCCCCACGACTGCCCGGTCTGTGAGGAAGGCGGTCACTGCCACCTGCAAGACATGACGGTGATGACCGGCCACAACGAGCGCCGTTATCGCTTCACCAAGCGCACCCACCAGAACCAGGACCTCGGCCCGTTCATTTCCCACGAAATGAACCGCTGCATCGCCTGCTATCGCTGCGTGCGCTTCTACAAGGACTACGCCGGCGGCACCGACCTGGGCGTCTACGGCGCCCACGACAACGTGTACTTCGGTCGTGTTGAAGACGGCACCCTGGAAAGCGAGTTCTCCGGCAACCTCACCGAGGTCTGCCCGACCGGTGTGTTCACCGACAAGACTCACTCCGAGCGCTACAACCGCAAGTGGGACATGCAGTTCTCGCCGAGCATCTGCCATGGCTGCTCCAGCGGTTGCAACATCTCCCCGGGTGAGCGCTACGGCGAGCTGCGGCGCATCGAGAACCGCTACAACGGTTCGGTGAACCAGTATTTCCTCTGCGACCGTGGCCGTTTCGGCTACGGCTACGTCAACCGCAAGGACCGTCCGCGCCAGCCACGACTGGCCGATGGCACCCAGCTGACTCTGGACCAGGCCCTGGACCAGGCGGCCGACCTGCTGCGCGGTCGCAACATCGTCGGTATCGGCTCGCCTCGCGCCAGCCTGGAAAGCAACTACGCCCTGCGTGAGCTGGTCGGTGCCGAGCACTTCTACAGTGGTATCGAAGCTTCCGAACTGGAGCGCATCCGCCTGGTTCTGCAGGTGCTGAACGACAGTCCGCTGCCGGTTCCGAACATGCGCGAGATCGAAGACCACGATGCCATCTTCGTCCTTGGCGAAGACCTGACCCAAACCGCCGCACGCATGGCCCTGGCCCTGCGCCAGTCGGTCAAGGGCAAGGCAGAGGAAATGGCCGACGCCATGCGCGTCCAGCCTTGGCTCGACGCCGCCGTGAAGAACATCGGCCAGCACGCGCTGAACCCGCTGTTCATTGCCAGCCTGGCTGAAACCAAGCTCGACGACGTCGCCGAGGAGTGTGTACACGCCGCTCCGGACGACCTGGCGCGCATCGGTTTCGCCGTGGCCCACGCCATCGACGCCAGCGCCCCTGCCGTGGAAGGCCTGGACAGCGAAGCCCTGGAACTGGCCAAGCGTATTGCCGACGCTCTGCTGGCGGCCAAGCGCCCACTGATCATTTCCGGTACATCCCTGGGCTCCAAGGCGCTGATCGAAGCTGCAGCGAACATCGCCAAAGCCTTGAAGCTGCGCGACAAAGCCGGCTCCATCAGCCTGATCGTGCCAGAGGCCAACAGCCTCGGCCTGGCCATGCTCGGTGGCGAATCCGTGGACGCGGCCCTGCAGGCGGTGATCGACGGTAAGGCCGACGCCATCGTGGTCCTGGAAAACGACCTGTACACCCGCACCGACGCAGCCAAGGTGGATGCCGCACTGAACGCGGCGAAGGTGGTGATCGTTGCCGATCATCAACAGACCGCCACCGTGGAGCGCGCGCATCTGGTGCTGTCGGCGGCCAGCTTCGCCGAAGGCGACGGCACCCTGGTCAGCCAGGAAGGTCGCGCCCAGCGCTTCTTCCAGGTCTTCGATCCGACCTACCTGGATGCCAGCATCATGGTCCACGAAGGCTGGCGCTGGCTGCATGCGCTGCGCAGCACTCTGCTGAACAAGCCGGTGGACTGGACCCAGCTGGACCACGTGACCGCTGCCTGCGCCGCGAGCACCCCGCAACTGGCTTCCATCATCGACGCGGCACCTTCCGCAGCGTTCCGTATCAAAGGCCTGAAACTGGCCCGCGAACCGCTGCGCTACAGCGGCCGTACCGCCATGCGCGCCAACCAGAGCGTGCATGAACCGCGCACCCCGCAAGACCCGGATACCGCCTTCGCCTACTCCATGGAAGGTTACTCGGGCTCCGCCGAACCGCGCTCGCAAGTGCCGTTCGCCTGGTCGCCGGGCTGGAACTCACCGCAAGCCTGGAACAAGTTCCAGGACGAAGTCGGCGGCCATCTGCGTGCCGGTGATCCGGGTACTCGCCTGATCGAAAGCCAGGGCGACCGTCTCAACTGGTTCGCCAGCGTACCGCGGGCCTTCTCTCCGGCTCAGGGCACCTGGCAAGCGGTGCCGTTCTATCACCTGTTCGGCAGCGAAGAGAACTCTTCGAAAGCCGCTCCGGTACAGGAACGCATTCCGGCGGCCTACGTGGCCCTGGCCAAGTCCGAAGCCGATCGCCTGGGTGTCAACGACGGTGCCCTGCTCGCGGTGAACGTAGCCGGCCAGACCCTGCGTCTGCCACTGCGCATCAACGAAGAGCTGGGTGCTGGCCTGGTGGGCCTGCCTGCCGGTCTGGCGGGGATTCCTCCGGCGTTCTTTGGCAAATCCGTTGACGGTCTGCAGGAGGCGGCGCAATGAGTTGGTTTACCCCTGAAGTGATCGACGTGATCCTGACGGTCGTCAAGGCCGTCGTGATCCTGCTGGCGGTGGTCATCGCCGGTGCGCTGCTGAGCTTCGTCGAACGTCGCCTGCTGGGCTGGTGGCAGGACCGTTACGGTCCGAACCGCGTTGGCCCGTTCGGCATGTTCCAGATCGCCGCCGACATGCTGAAGATGTTCTTCAAGGAAGACTGGACCCCGCCGTTTGCCGACAAGGTGATCTTCACCCTGGCACCGGTGGTCGCCATGTCTGCCCTGCTGATCGCCTTCGCGATCATCCCGATCACCCCAACCTGGGGCGTCGCGGACCTGAACATCGGCCTGCTGTTCTTCTTCGCCATGGCTGGCCTGTCGGTCTACGCGGTGCTGTTCGCCGGCTGGTCGAGTAACAACAAGTTCGCCCTGCTGGGCAGCTTGCGGGCCTCGGCCCAGACCGTGTCCTACGAAGTGTTCATGGGCCTGGCGCTGATGGGCATCGTGGCTCAGGTCGGTTCCTTCAACATGCGCGACATCGTCGAGTACCAGGCGCAGAACCTGTGGTTCATCATTCCGCAGTTCTTCGGCTTCTGTACCTTCTTCATCGCTGGCGTGGCCGTGACTCACCGTCACCCCTTCGACCAGCCGGAAGCGGAGCAGGAACTGGCCGACGGTTACCACATTGAATACGCCGGCATGAAATGGGGCATGTTCTTCGTTGGTGAGTACATCGGCATCATCTTGATCTCGGCACTGTTGGTCACCCTGTTCTTCGGTGGCTGGCACGGTCCGTTCGGCATCCTGCCGCAACTGTCCTTCGTCTGGTTCGCCCTGAAGACCGCGTTCTTCATCATGCTGTTCATCCTGCTGCGCGCCTCTATTCCGCGCCCGCGTTATGACCAGGTGATGGACTTCAGCTGGAAATTCTGCCTGCCGCTGACCCTGATCAATTTGCTGGTGACCGCTGCGCTTGTGTTGTTGAACACGCCTGCGGGCGCGGTTCAGTGAGGATTTGACCCATGTTCAAATATATTGGCGACATCGTTAAGGGTACTGGTACCCAGTTGCGCAGCCTGGTGATGGTGTTCGGTCACGGCTTTCGCAAACGCGACACCCTGCAATACCCCGAAGAGCCGGTGTACCTGCCGCCACGCTACCGTGGCCGTATCGTCCTGACTCGCGACCCCGATGGCGAAGAGCGTTGCGTAGCCTGCAACCTGTGCGCCGTGGCCTGCCCTGTGGGTTGCATCTCGCTGCAGAAAGCTGAAACCGAAGACGGTCGCTGGTACCCGGACTTCTTCCGCATCAACTTCTCACGCTGCATTTTCTGCGGTCTCTGCGAGGAAGCCTGTCCGACCACCGCAATCCAGCTGACACCGGATTTCGAGATGGCCGAGTTCAAACGTCAGGACCTGGTTTACGAGAAAGAGGATCTCCTGATCTCCGGTCCCGGAAAGAACCCTGACTACAACTTCTATCGTGTTGCAGGTATGGCCATTGCCGGTAAGCCAAAAGGCTCCGCGCAGAATGAAGCCGAGCCGATCAACGTGAAGAGCTTGCTGCCTTAAGGAAGAACGATGGAATTCGCTTTCTATTTCGCATCAGGTGTTGCCGTTGTTTCCACGCTGCGCGTGGTCACCAACACCAACCCTGTGCACGCCCTGCTCTACCTGATCATTTCGTTGATCGCCGTGGCCATGACCTTCTTCAGCCTCGGCGCACCGTTCGCCGGTGCCCTGGAAGTGATCGCCTACGCCGGCGCCATCATGGTGCTGTTCGTGTTCGTGGTGATGATGCTCAACCTCGGCCCGGCCGCGGCCCAGCAAGAGCGCATCTGGCTCACGCCCGGCATCTGGATCGGCCCGGTGATTCTCGCCGCCCTGCTGCTGGCTGAACTGCTGTACGTATTGTTCAGCCACCAGAGCGGTGCCGGTATCGGTCAAACCACCGTCGACGCCAAGGCCGTGGGCATCAGCCTGTTCGGCCCTTACCTGCTGGTGGTCGAACTCGCCTCGATGCTGCTGCTCGCCGCAGCCGTCACGGCGTTCCACTTGGGCCGCAACGAGGCGAAGGAGTAACACGATGCCTACTATCCCTCTCGGTACTATCCCGATGGAACATGGCCTGGCAGTTGCCGGCATCCTGTTCTGCCTCGGTCTGGTCGGCCTGATGGTCCGCCGTAACATCCTCTTCGTATTGATGAGCCTGGAAGTGATGATGAACGCCTCGGCATTGGCCTTCATCGTTGCGGGCGCCCGCTGGGCGCAACCGGATGGACAAGTGATGTTCATCCTGGTGATCAGCCTGGCAGCCGCCGAGGCCAGTATTGGCCTGGCGATCCTGCTGCAGCTGTACCGCCGCTTCCACACTCTCGATATCGATGCAGCCAGCGAGATGCGCGGATGAACCTTCTCTTTCTGACTTTCGTATTCCCCCTGATCGGTTTCCTGCTGCTGTCGTTCTCCCGGGGACGCCTCTCGGAAAACCTCTCGGCCCTGATCGGCGTCGGCTCCATTGGCCTATCGGCCATCGTGGCCGCCTACGTGATCTGGCAATTCAACGTCGCGCCGCCCGAGGGTGGTCACTACACCCAGGTGCTGTGGCAGTGGATGTCGGTGGACGGTTTCGCGCCGAACTTCGCCCTGTACCTGGATGGTCTGTCCGTGACCATGCTGGGTGTGGTGGTGGGCGTGGGCTTTTTGATCCACCTGTTCGCGTCCTGGTACATGCGCGGTGAAGCCGGCTACTCGCGCTTCTTCGCCTACACCAACCTGTTTATCGCCAGCATGCTGTTCCTGGTGCTGGGCGATAACCTGTTGTTCCTGTACTTCGGCTGGGAAGGCGTGGGCCTGTGCTCCTACCTGTTGATCGGTTTCTACTACAGCAACCGCAACAACGGTAACGCCGCACTCAAGGCCTTTATCGTCACCCGTATCGGCGACGTGTTCATGGCCATCGGCCTGTTCATTCTGTTCCAACAGGTGGGCACGCTGAACGTCCAGGAACTGCTGGTGCTGGCACCGCAGAAATTCCAGGCCGGCGACTTCTGGATCACCCTGGCGACCCTGATGCTGCTGGGCGGCGCCGTGGGCAAATCCGCACAACTGCCGCTGCAGACCTGGTTGGCGGACGCGATGGCCGGTCCGACCCCGGTTTCGGCACTGATCCACGCCGCGACCATGGTCACCGCCGGCGTCTACCTGATCGCCCGTACTCACGGTCTGTTCACCCTGGCGCCGGAAATCCTGCACCTGGTGGGCCTGGTGGGTGGCGTGACCCTGGTACTGGCCGGCTTCGCCGCGCTGGTGCAGACCGACATCAAGCGGATCCTCGCCTACTCCACCATGAGCCAGATCGGCTACATGTTCCTGGCCCTGGGCGTTGGCGCCTGGGACGGTGCGATCTTCCACCTGATGACCCACGCCTTCTTCAAGGCCCTGCTGTTCCTGGCTTCCGGTGCGGTGATCGTTGCCTGCCACCACGAGCAGAACATCTTCAAAATGGGCGGCCTGTGGAAGAAGTTGCCTCTGGCCTACGCCAGCTTCATCGTCGGTGGTGCAGCCCTGGCGGCCCTGCCTCTGGTGACCGCGGGCTTCTATTCCAAGGACGAGATCCTCTGGGAAGCCTTCGCCAGCGGCAACCACGGCCTGCTGTACGCCGGCCTGGTGGGTGCGTTCATGACCTCGCTGTATACCTTCCGCCTGATCTTCATCACCTTCCACGGTGAAGCCAAGACCGAAGCCCACGCCGGCCACGGGATTTCCCACTGGCTGCCGCTGGTGGTGCTGATCGTGCTGTCCACCGGGATCGGCGCGATGATCACTCCGCCCCTGCATGGTGTACTGCCGCTGAGCGTCGGTCATGCCGGTGGCGAAGCCAAGCACAGCCTGGAAATCGCCTCGGGCGCCATCGCCCTGGCCGGTATCCTGCTGGCCGCCCTGTTGTTCCTTGGCAAGCGTCGCGTTGTGACCGCCATCGCCAACAGCGGCATCGGGCGTCTGCTCTCGGCCTGGTGGTTCGCCGCCTGGGGCTTCGACTGGATCTACGACAAACTGTTCGTCAAGCCATACCTGGCCATCAGCCATGTACTGCGCAAGGACCCGCTCGATCAGACCATCGGTTTGATCCCGCGTATGGCCAAAGGGGGTCACAACTCCCTGAGCCGTACCGAGACCGGTCAACTGCGTTGGTACGCCGCCTCGATGGCAGCCGGTGCCGTGCTGGTCATCGGCGCCATTGTGCTGGTAGCGGTCTGATATGAACCTTGCGAACTTGCGAAAGGAATTGAGCCCGTCATGATTCTGCCTTGGCTAATCCTGATCCCCTTCATCGGCGGCCTGCTGTGCTGGCTGGGTGAGCGCTTCGGCGCCACCCTCCCCCGCTGGATTGCGCTGTTGACCATGACCCTGGAACTCGCTCTCGGCCTCTGGCTGTGGGCCCACGGTAACTATTCATATGCTCCGGCGCCTGGCGCCGATCCGACTTGGGCCATCGAGTTCAAGCATGTCTGGATCGAGCGCTTCGGCATCAACGTGCACCTGGCCCTGGACGGTCTGTCGCTGTTGATGATCCTGCTGACCGGCCTGCTGGGTATCCTCTCGGTACTCTGCTCCTGGAAAGAGATTCAGCGTCACGTGGGCTTCTTCCACCTGAACCTGATGTGGATCCTGGGCGGTGTGGTCGGCGTGTTCCTCGCGCTGGACCTGTTCATGTTCTTCTTCTTCTGGGAAATGATGCTGGTGCCGATGTACTTCCTCATCGCGCTCTGGGGTCACAGCTCGGCAGACGGCAAGAAAACCCGGATTTACGCAGCAACCAAGTTCTTCATCTTCACTCAGGCTTCCGGCCTGATCATGCTGGTGGCGATCCTGGGCCTGGTGCTGGTCAACTTCAACAACACCGGGGTGATCACCTTCGATTACGCCCAGCTGCTGAAGACCAAGATGTCCACCGCCACCGAGTACATCCTGATGCTCGGCTTCTTCATCGCCTTCGCGGTGAAGCTGCCGGTGGTGCCGTTCCACTCCTGGCTGCCTGACGCTCACGCCCAGGCACCGACCGCCGGTTCCGTGGACCTGGCGGGTATCCTGTTGAAGACGGCGGCCTATGGCCTGCTGCGTTTCGCCCTGCCGCTGTTCCCCAATGCTTCGGCAGAGTTCGCACCGATCGCCATGACCCTGGGTCTGATCGGCATCTTCTACGGCGCCTTCCTGGCCTTCGCCCAGACCGACATCAAGCGTCTGATCGCCTTCTCCAGCGTTTCCCACATGGGCTTCGTGCTGATCGGGATCTACTCCGGCAGCCAGCAGGCCCTGCAGGGCGCGGTGATCCAGATGCTGGCCCACGGTGTTTCGGCAGCCGCGCTGTTTATCCTCAGCGGCCAGTTGTACGAACGCACCCATACCCGCGACATGCGTGAAATGGGCGGCCTGTGGTCGCGTATCGCCTACCTGCCGGCCATCAGCCTGTTCTTTGCAGCCGCCTCTCTCGGCCTGCCGGGCACCGGCAACTTCGTCGGCGAGTTCCTGATCCTGATCGGCACCTTCGTCAGCGCGCCATGGATCACTGCGATCGCGACGTCCGGCCTGGTGTTCGGCTCGGTCTACTCGCTGATCATGATCCACCGTGCCTACTTCGGCCCGTCCAAGTCGGACGCGGTACTGCACGGCATGGATGCTCGCGAACTGATCATGGTGCTGGGACTGGCGGTACTGCTGATCTACATCGGCGTGTACCCGCAACCGTTCCTCGATACCTCTGCCGCCACCATGCATGGCGTGCAGCAATGGCTCAGCACCGCCTTCACTCAACTCGCTTCGGCCCGGTAAGAGCGCTATGGACTTTACGATTCAACACTTTATAGCCCTGGCGCCGCTGCTGATCACCAGCGCCACCCTTGTGGTGGTGATGCTGGCGATCGCCTGGCGGCGCAACCACGCCCAGACCTTCCTGCTGTCGGTGGCCGGTCTGAACCTGGCATTGCTGTCGATTTTCCCGGTGCTGAAAGTGGCACCGCTGGCAGTGACCCCGCTGTTGCAGATCGACCAGTTCGCCTGCCTGTACATGGCCCTGATCCTGGTGGCCACCTTGGCCTGCGTCACCCTGGCCCACGCCTACCTGGGCGACGGCAGCAGCGGTTACCCGGGCAACCGAGAAGAGCTGTACCTGCTGATCCTGCTGGCCGCCGCCGGTGGTCTGGTACTGGTCAGCGCGCAGAACCTGGCCGGCCTGTTCATCGGCCTGGAGCTGCTTTCGGTACCGGTCTACGGCCTGGTGGCCTATGCCTTCTTCAACAAGCGCTCCCTGGAAGCCGGCATCAAGTACATGGTGCTGTCGGCCGCCGGTTCGGGCTTCCTGTTGTTCGGCATGGCCTTGCTCTACGCAGAAGCCGGCAGCCTGAGCTTCAGCGGTATCGGTCAAGCCCTGGCCGCCACTGGGCTGCCAAGCCCGCTGGCGCAACTGGGCCTGGGCATGATGCTGATCGGCCTGGCCTTCAAACTGTCGCTGGTGCCTTTCCACCTGTGGACTCCGGACGTCTACGAAGGCGCCCCGGCCCCGGTCGCCGCCTTCCTGGCCACCGCCAGCAAGGTAGCGGTGTTCGCGGTACTGGTGCGTCTGTTCCAGCTGTCGCCAGTGGCCAGCAGCGGTGTCCTGAGCAACGTGCTGACCGTGATCGCCATCGCCTCGATCCTGGTGGGCAACCTGTTGGCGCTGACCCAGAGCAACCTCAAGCGTCTGCTGGGTTACTCGTCCATCGCTCACTTCGGCTACCTGCTGATCGCCCTGGTGGCGAGCAAGGGCCTGGCCATGGAAGCCATCGGCGTGTACCTGGTCACCTACGTGATCACCAGCCTTGGCGCCTTCGGTGTGATCACCCTGATGTCTTCGCCGTACAAAGGCCGTGATGCCGACGCCCTGTACGAGTACCGCGGCCTGTTCTGGCGCCGTCCGTACCTGACCGCCGTCCTCACCGTGATGATGCTGTCCCTGGCCGGTATCCCGCTGACCGCAGGCTTCATCGGCAAGTTCTACATCATCGCTACCGGTGTCGAAGCGCACCAATGGTGGCTGGTCGGTTCTCTGGTCATGGGCAGCGCCATCGGCGTCTTCTACTACCTGCGAGTGATGGTCACCCTGTACCTGATCGAGCCGAACCTGCGTCGCGTCGATGCCCAACTGCACTGGGAACAGAAAGCCGGTGGCGTCATGCTGCTGGCCATCGCGGTCCTGGCGTTCTTCCTCGGCGTATACCCACAGCCGCTGCTGACCCTGGTCCAGCACTCCGGCCTGGCGGGTTGATCGCTTAGGTTTCAACGTAACAAACAGAACGGCACCTTCGGGTGCCGTTATGCATTTCAGGGCCCTGCCCTCCCCTCTTCCCAGCGAAACTCGGAATCGCCCTTCCTGTCACGTCGGCCCGCTCCGACATTCAGCCCAATGCCGCAGGCATAGACTGTTGCCAGATCAAACGCGGCGCTCAGCGGGCCTTGACCAAAGCTGCAGCGTCATCCAGTCTATACGCAGGAAGCGTATGAAATGAATGCTCTGTTTATTGAACTACCGGCATTTGCACGATACCGAAAGGACTTCCTTGACGACGAGCTGTTCTGCGAACTGCAGATCGAGTTGCTGCGCCACCCGCACGCAGGGGTTCTGATTCAGGGCACTGGCGGCTTGCGCAAGATGCGTTTTGTCGATGAGCGACGCAACAAGGGCAGGCGTGGCGGGCTGAGGGTGATCTATTACTGGTGGTCCGGAGGGGCGCAGTTCTGGCTCTTCACCCTGTTCGACAAGGAGCAGATGGACGACCTGCTACCGCAGCAGCGACAACAGCTCAAACAACTGCTGGAACGTGAAATCGAGGCCAGAAGACATGACCAAACGTGACATCTTTTCCGAACTGGTAGAAGGCATCGACGCCCTCACCCAGGAACGCCAGGGCAAGATCACCCTGCGCAGCCATAAAGTGAAGCTGGACAAACTGCCCCCCATCACTGCCACCGAGGTGATGAACATCCGCCAGCAACTCAACCTCTCGCGCTCAGTATTCGCCATGTACCTGCGGACCAACACCCGTACCCTGGAAAACTGGGAACAAGGCCGCGCCACACCCAACGCCCAGGCCACGACCTTGATGCGCCTGGTGGAACGCTACCCGGACACAGTGGAGCGCCTCGCCTCGCTGGCCTGATCCGGCACTGTTCGAAGGGCAACAAAAAACCCGCACCAGGCGGGTTTCTTGTTGCAGCAAACGCCAGCTTAGTCAGCCAGGCGCCAGGTCGTACCGCCCTTGCCGTCTTCCAGAATCACGCCCATGGCGGTGATCTGATCGCGAATACGGTCGGACTCAGCCCAATCCTTGTTGGCACGGGCTGCCAGACGGGCCTGGATCAGCGCCTCGACCTGTGCCCCATCGACCCGACCTTCAGCACCGGCCTGCAGGAAGTCATCGGCTTCCAGTTGCAGCACGCCCAGCACGCTGGCCAGCTCTTTCAGACGCGCTGCCAGACCCGCCGCCGCATCGATATCGCTCTCACGCAGGCGGTTGATCTCACGCACCATCTCGAACAGTACGGCACAGGCTTCCGGAGTACCGAAGTCGTCGTTCATCACCTGGGTGAAACGTTCGACGAAGACTTCGCCACCGGCCGGAGCGACCTTTGGCAGACCCTTGAGCGCGTGATAGAAACGCTCCAGCGCGCCCTTGGCGTCCTTGAGGTTGTCTTCCGAGTAGTTGATGGCGCTGCGGTAGTGGCTGGCCACCAGCAGGTAACGCACCACTTCCGGATGGTACTTGTCGAGCACGTCGCGAATGGTGAAGAAGTTGTTCAAGGACTTGGACATCTTCTCGCCATTGATGCGGATCATGCCGCAGTGCATCCAGGCATTGGCGTAGGTCTTGCCGGTCGCCGCCTCGCTCTGGGCAATCTCGTTCTCGTGGTGCGGGAACTCCAGATCGCTGCCACCGCCGTGAATGTCGAAGGTCTCACCCAGGCAGCAGGTGGACATCACCGAGCACTCGATATGCCAGCCCGGACGACCAGCCCCCCACGGCGACTCCCAGCTCGGCTCGCCCGGCTTGGCGGCTTTCCACAGCACGAAGTCCAGCGGGTCCTGCTTCGACTCATCCACTTCGATCCGCGCACCGATGCGCAGGTCTTCGATCTTCTTGCGCGACAGCTTGCCATAGCCCATGAACTTACCGACGCGGTAGTACACGTCGCCATTGCCCGGAGCGTAGGCATAACCCTTGTCGATCAGGGTCTGGATCATCGCGTGCATGCCAGGGATATGGTCGGTGGCCCGCGGTTCCATGTCCGGCTTGCGGATATTCAGCCGCGCCTCGTCCTCGTGCATCGCCGCGATCATACGCTCGGTCAAGGCCTCGAAGGACTCACCGTTCTCATTGGCACGATTGATGATCTTGTCATCGATATCGGTGATGTTGCGCACGTACGTCAGGTCATAACCGCTGAAACGCAGCCAGCGGGTAATCAGGTCGAAGGCCACCATGCTGCGGCCGTGCCCAAGGTGGCAATAGTCGTACACGGTCATGCCGCACACGTACATGCGCACCTTGTTGCCATCCAAAGGCTTGAAGACTTCTTTGCTCTTGGTGAGCGTGTTGTAGATCGTTAGCACGTTAGTTCCTTGACTGAATCACTGACCCCAGGAGTCGCGCAGGGTCACGGTACGGTTGAATACCGGAGCACCGGGTTTCGAGTCCTTGATATCCGCGCAGAAGTAGCCTTCGCGCTCGAACTGGAAACGGTCTTCCGGCTGTGCGTTGCCCAGCGAGGGTTCGGCACGACAACCAGTGAGCACTTGCAGGGAGTCAGGGTTGATGTTGTCCAGGAAACTCGCGCTGTCCTCGGCCTTCTCCGGGTTCGGAGAACGGAACAGACGATCGTACAGGCGCACTTCGCACTCGACGCTGGCGGCAGCCGGCACCCAGTGGATCACGCCCTTGACCTTGCGGCCTTCAGGGTTCTTGCCCAGGGTGTCCGGATCGTAGGAGCAACGCAGCTCGACGATATTGCCCTCGGCATCCTTGATCGCTTCGTCGGCACGGATCACGTAGCTGCCGCGCAGCCGCACTTCACCGTTGGGCTCCAGGCGCTTGTAGCCCTTTGGCGGCTCTTCCATGAAGTCATCACGGTCGATGTAGATTTCACGGGCGAACGGCAGCTTGCGCACGCCCAGTTCTTCTTTCTGCGGATGACGCGGCAGTTCGAGGTTCTCGACCTGGTCTTCCGGGTAGTTGGTGATCACGACTTTCAACGGACGCAGCACGCACATGGCGCGCGGGGCATTCGCGTCGAGGTCCTGGCGGATGCTGAATTCCAGCATGCCGTAATCGACTACGCCGTCGGAGCGGTTGGTGCCAACCATCTCGCAGAAGTTGCGGATCGATGCCGGGGTGTAGCCGCGGCGGCGGAAGCCCGACAGGGTCGACATGCGCGGGTCGTCCCAACCATTCACGTGCTGCTCGTCCACCAGTTGCTTGAGCTTGCGCTTGCTGGTGATGGTGTAGTTCAGGTTCAGGCGGCTGAATTCGTACTGACGCGGGTGCGCCGGCACCGGCAAGTGCTCTAGGAACCATTCGTACAGCGGACGGTGGCTTTCGAATTCCAGGGTGCAGATCGAATGGGTGATGCCTTCGATGGCGTCCGACTGACCGTGGGTGAAGTCGTAGTTGGGGTAGATGCACCACTTGTCACCGGTCTGGTGGTGATGGGCATGGCGGATGCGATACATGATCGGGTCGCGCAGGTTCATGTTCGGCGAGGCCATGTCGATCTTGGCCCGCAGCACCCGTGCACCGTCCGGGAATTCGCCGGCACGCATGCGGGCAAACCAGTCCAGGTTCTCTTCAACCGAACGCTCGCGGAACGGGCTGTTCTTGCCCGCTTCGGTGAGGCTACCGCGGTACTCCCTGGCTTGCTCGGGAGTCAGGTCGCAGACGTAGGCCTTGCCTGCCTTGATCAGTTCCACGGCCCAGTCGTGCAGTTGGTCGAAATATTGCGAGGCATAGCGCACTTCACCGGACCACTCAAAGCCCAGCCACTTGACGTCGCTTTCGATGGCGTCGATGTACTCCTGGTCTTCCTTGGCCGGGTTGGTGTCGTCAAAGCGCAGGTGGGTGACACCACCGAACTCCTGAGCCAGGCCGAAATTCACGCAGATCGACTTGGCGTGACCGATGTGCAGGTAACCGTTGGGCTCCGGAGGGAAGCGGGTCACGATCTGTGTGTGCTTACCCGAGTCCAGGTCCGCCTGGATGATCGGGCGCAGGAAGTTGACCGGTACGGCCGGTCCAGTCTTGGAATTCGAGGTAGGGTCGACAGTGGGCTTGCTCATAGGATCCTTGAACGTACAAGTGCGCGGCCGGGTGCGGCCTGATAAATCAAAACGAGTATCATAGCCGATGCTGTCAAGTGCCTGACAGAGCGCAGCTTTAAAACTGCGGCTATTAATAGCGTGCAAGTGAAAAAACAGCCTCGAAATTCATGGCGGTCACGCTAAACTGCGCTCCTTGGCTGCAGGATGGCCAAATCGGTGCGGACCGCATGCGTGCCCCGCCACCCAGGATTTTCTTGAAAACGCTTCTCCTTATAAAGAGTACCGACCATGACCCAAGTCAAACTGACCACCAACCACGGCGAGATCGTGCTGGAATTGAACGCCGAGAAAGCCCCGTTGACCGTGGCCAACTTCGTCGAATACGTGAAAGCCGGGCACTACGAGAACACCGTGTTTCACCGCGTCATCGGTAACTTCATGATCCAGGGCGGCGGCTTCGAACCTGGCATGAAAGAAAAGAAAGACAAGCGTCCAAGCATCCAGAACGAAGCGGACAACGGCCTTTCCAACGACAAGTACACCGTCGCCATGGCCCGTACCATGGAGCCGCATTCGGCCTCCGCGCAGTTCTTCATCAACGTCGCCGACAACAGCTTCCTCAACCACAGCGGCAAGACCGTTCAAGGCTGGGGCTACGCAGTATTCGGTAAAGTGATCGCCGGCACTGAAGTGGTCGACAAGATCAAAGGCGTGGCCACCACCATGAAATCCGGCCACCAGGACGTACCCGCAGAAGACGTGATCATCGAGAAAGCCGAGATCATTGAGTGATACTGCTGATTTCAGATTTGCATCTGGAAGAGGAACGCCCGGACATTACCCGGGCGTTTCTGGATTTACTCGGTGGGCGCGCCCGCGCCGCCGAGGCGCTGTACATCCTCGGGGACTTCTTCGAGGTATGGATCGGCGACGATGCCATGACCCCCTACCAGCTTTCCATTTGCCAGGCACTGCGCGAACTCAGCGACAGCGGTACCCAGGTCTTCCTGATGCATGGCAATCGCGACTTCATGCTCGGCCAGGCCTTTTGCAAGGCAGCCGGCGCCACCCTGCTCAAGGACCCCAGCGTCGTCGACTTCTACGGTGAGCCGGTACTGCTGATGCACGGCGACAGCCTGTGCACCCGCGACGAAGCCTACATGCGCATGCGTCGTTACCTGCGCAACCCGTTGAGCCTGTGGATTCTGCGGCACCTGCCCTTGCACACCCGGCGCAAGCTGGCGCGCAAGCTGCGCAACGAAAGCCGCGCCCAGACGCGCATGAAAGCCAACGACATTGTCGATGTGACCCCGGACGAAATACCGCGGGTCATGCGCGAACATGGAGTGGGCACCCTGGTTCATGGCCATACCCACCGCCCGGCGATTCACAAGTTGCAGATTGGCCAACAGGCCGCCAAACGCATCGTGCTGGGGGACTGGGATCGACAGGGCTGGGCATTGCAGGTGGACGAGCAGGGTTTCCAACTGGCTGCGTTCGATTTCGTACCCACGCAGCTGGCGTTGCCCGGTTCGTCCTGAACAGACGCCTTCGCTGGCAAGTAGCCCCTACAACAAATGCCCCACCGTAGGAGCCGGCTTGCCGGCGAAGTGGCCAGCAAGCCTTGCATCGCCCTTACGGACGCCTTCGCTGGCAGGCCAGCTCATACGACAATGGGCATCAATGCCCCGCCGACGCCGGGCCGGCCTTGGCGGCAAACGGTGGCTTGGCCAGCCACACCAACAGAATCAGGCCCATGAAGCCCCAGCCCAGCAAGGTGAAATAGTCCACGGTCGAGAGCATGTACGCCTGGCTGGTGAGCACTTGGTCCAACTGCGCGTAGGCTTGGGTGCTGGCACCGCCGAGGTTGTTCAACGCGTCCCGGGTGACCGGATCGAAGATGCTCATGCTTTCGCTCATGTAGGCATGGTGCTGATCCGCCCGACGAATCCAGATCCAGGTCGTCAGCGACGCCGCAAAGCTACCCCCCAGCGTCCGCAGGAAGGTCGCCAGGCCCGCGCCGTCGGCGATCTGGTGCGGCGGCAGGTCGGACATGAGGATGCTCAGGGTCGGCATGAAGAACAGCGCCACACCAATCCCCATGAACAGCTGCACCAGGGCGATGTGCTGGAAGTCCACCTCATTGGTGAATCCGGCACGCATGAAGCAGCTCAGGCCAATGGCCAGGAACGCCAGTCCAGCCAGCAGGCGCAGGTCGAACTTGTGGGCGTACTTGCCGACAAAGGGCGACATCAGCACCGGCAAAATGCCAATCGGTGCCACGGCCAGACCGGCCCAAGTGGCGGTGTAGCCCATCTGGGTCTGCAACCATTGCGGCAGGATCAGGTTGATCCCGAAGAACCCGGCGTAACCGCCCACCAACACGATGGTGCCGATGCGGAAGTTGCGATGGGCGAACAGCCGCAAGTTGACCACAGGATGCCGATCCGTCATTTCCCAGATCACGAACACCGCCAGGGCAATCACCGAGATCAGCGTGCCGGCGATGATGAAGTTGGACTCGAACCAGTCCAGGTCGTTGCCCTTGTCGAGAACGATCTGCAAGGCACCGACCCCGACGATCAGGCTCAGCAGGCCGATATAGTCCATCGGCTGGCGGCTGGTCACCACCGGTCGCGCCTTCAATTGCTGCTGAACCACCCAGGCAGCAAACAGGCCGATCGGCACATTGATAAAGAAGATCCACGGCCAGCTGTAGCTGTCGGTGATCCAGCCACCGAGTATCGGCCCGGCAATCGGCGCCACCACCGTGACCATGGCCAGCAGCGCCAGGGCCATCCCCCTCTTCGCGGGCGGGTAGACGGCAATCAGCAGGGTCTGGGTCATGGGATACAGGGGACCTGCTACCACCCCTTGCAGCACCCGAAAGCCAACGAGTTCGGGCATCGAGGTGGAAATACCGCAGAGAAACGAGGCCAGCACAAACAGCAGGGTGGCCCAGATAAACAGCTTCACTTCACCGAAACGCCGGCTCAGCCAGCCGGTCAGTGGCAAGGCAATGGCGTTGCTCACGGCGAACGAGGTAATGACCCAGGTGCCCTGCTCCGAACTCACCCCGAGGTTGCCAGAGATGGTCGGCAACGCCACGTTGGCGATGGTGGTATCGAGCACCTGCATGAAGGTCGCCAGTGACAGGCCGATGGTGCTCAGCAGCAGGCTGGGAGGCGTGAAAGACGCGTTATTGCTCATCGCGAATCCTTAGGAACTGGGCTGGCACCCTGGTCTCTAGACGACACCAGGGTTGACGGATTGGCGAATCAGCGCTGGGCCGTCTTGCCGATGGTCGCGCTGTTGTCGTGGATCAGACGGGCGATCAGGGCATCGGCCTCGCCCAACTGACGGTCATAGACGTTGGTGCTGAAGGAAGCCTTTTGCGGTGGTTGCTGGGCCAGTACCGGGCCGCTCTGATCCCGCAGGTTGACGTTCACCAGGGTCGACAGGCCGACCCGCAGCGGGTGCTTGGCCAGCTCCTCGGCATTGATGTGGATACGCACCGGCACACGCTGCACGATCTTGATCCAGTTACCGGTGGCGTTCTGCGCCGGCAACAGGGCAAAGGCGCTACCGGTGCCGGCGCCGAGGCTATCGATGGTGCCGCTGTACTTCACATCGCTGCCATAGATGTCGGCCTCGATGTCTACCGGCTGGCCAATGCGCATGTCACGCAGCTGGGTTTCCTTGAAGTTGGCGTCAATCCACAGCTGGTCCAGGGGAATCACCGCCATCAGTGCAGTGCCCGGCTGGACCCGCTGGCCCAGTTGCACGGTGCGTTTGGCCACATAACCGGTCACTGGCGCAATCAGCGTACTGCGGGCGTTGTTCAGGTAGGCCTGGCGCAACTGCGCGGCCGCGGCCTGCACATCCGGGTGATTGGAGACTACGGTGTCGTCCACCAGGGCATTGGTGGTGTTGAGCTGCTGCTGGGCGTTGGCCAGGGCATTTTGTGCCGAGGTCAGGTCATCACGAGCGTGGGACAGTTCCTCCTGGGAAATCGCTCCGCTGGCCGCGAGGTTCTTGCGGCGATTGAAGTTGTCCTGGGCTTTCTGCACTTCGGCCTTCTGCGCCGCCACTTGAGCCCGCATGCCATCAACGTTGCTGTACAAGCCACGCACCTGGCGTACGGTGCGGGCCAGATTGGCCTCGGCACTCTGCAGGCCGACCTGGGCATCGTTGGGGTCGAAGTTGATCAGCACCTGGCCCTCATGCACCAGATCACCATCGTCGGCGCCGATGCTGACCACAGTGCCGGTGACCAGCGGGGTGATCTCCACGACGTTGCCGTTGACATAGGCATCGTCGGTGCTTTCATTCCAGCGCCCATAAAGTTCGTGCCAGGCGAACACGCCCAGACCGCCGAGAATGACGATGGCCGTCAGCCCCAGGAGCATGACTTTGCGCTTGCGGGAGTTACCGGCGTCCGGGGTGTTTTCGGTTGCTTGAGTGTCGGCAGTGGCCATGACAAATACCTCGAATTATTTAGTCTGAGGAACTGGGGCTGGGTCGGCCGAAGCCAGGTTCTGGGCACCGAAGCCGCCCCCCAACGCCTGCATCAATTGAATCGACAGATCGATCTGCTGAGCATTCAGCGTGGCCAGCTGGCGCTGGGCCTGCAGCAGTTGCTGCTCAATGCTCAGCACGTCCAGGTAGTTGCCGATCCCGGAGCCGAAACGCTGGACCACGGTGTTGTAAGAGTCCTGAGCGATGTCGGTGGCGTGCTGCTGGGCGACGATCTGCCGTCCGATTTCCCGCAGTTGGGAGATGCTGTCGCTGACATCCCCTAGGGCAGCCACCAGGGTCTTGTTGTATTGCGCCACTGCCAGGTCGTAGTCGGCATCCCGGGCGTCCAGGTCAGCCCGCAGCCGCCCGCCGTCGAAAATCGGCAGCGAGACAGTCGGCGCGATACTGAAGAAGCGACTGGCGGAACCGAACAGCGCATCCCCCAGCAACGCCTCGGTGCCCGCTCGCGCACTGAGGTTGAGGTTGGGGTAGAAACGGGTCTTGCTGGCATCGATGTTCTTGCTCGCCGCTTCCACCCGCCAGCGAGCCGCCACCAGATCAGGCCGGCGCCCCAGCAGTTCAGCGGGCAGCGTCGAAGGCAGGGCTACGGCGCTGGCTTGCAGGACCTTGGGCCGGGAGATGTCATCGGCCCGATCCGGCCCCTTGCCGAGCAACACAGCCAAGGCGATCTTCGCGCTCTGCAATTGCTTCTCGGCGTCGATCAGGCTGGCCTGGGAGCTGGCCTCCAGACTTTCGGTCTGCTGGTACTGGTACTGACTGTCGATCCCGGAGTCCAGGCGACGGCGACTCAGGTCGAGCATCTGCCGGGTACGCTTGAGGTCCTCGTTCGCCAGGTCGTACACGATATGCGCACGCCCCAGGTCGCTGTAGGCACGCGCTACATCGGCGGCCAGGGTCAGACTCGCTGCCTGGCGGTCGACTTCAGCGGCTCGGGCCTGCCCCAGCGCTGCTTCCCAGGCCGCGCGCTGGCCCCCCCAGAGATCGAAGTTGTAATTGAAGCTGGCGCCAATGTTGCGCACCGTGGAATAGGCCCCGCCCTGCCCCAGCGGGTCCTGGTCACGGGCCAGGCGCGAGCGGCTGATACCGGCACTGGCATCCAGGGTCGGCATCCGCCCGGCATCCGCGGCATAAGCCGCAGCACTGGCCTGATGGGCACGGGCACTGGCGATCTGCATGTCCGGGCTGTCCCGCAGGGCTTCCTGGATCAGCCCGTCAAGCTGGGTATCGCCCAGGCTTTTCCACCAGTCACTTTGTGGCCAGGCTGCCGGCGACAAAGTCACACCGTTGAGAGACTGTCCAGCTGCGAGGCTTTTCGCCTCAAGGCTTACGCCGGAGGTATCCAGGCCGCTGTAATTGGCACAACCGGCCAGACTCATGGCCAACAGCACCAGGCTGAGGCGGGTACGCGAGGTTTTACTGCTCATTTTTCACCTAAACGCAGGATGGTGATCGGGTCACCGGCAGCCAGCAAAATTTTCTTGAGAATCTGCTCCAGGGTGCGCAACTCCTCGGGAGAGATGGCACCCGCCAACTGGTTCATTGCATTGGCACCGATGTAAGGCAGCCGATCAGCAAGCTTGCGACCTTCCTCGGTCAGCACCAGGCGCACCTGGCGCCGGTCGTCCTCCGAGCGTTGACGCGCCAGGAAGTCCTTCTGCTGCAGGCGGTCGAGCATGCGGGTCATCGAACCGCTGTCCAGGGACAGGTGGCGGCACAATTCGGCCGGGGTATCGACGCCGAACTGGGCCATGATGATCAGCACCTTGAACTGCGCGGCAGTGATGCCGTGGGGCTCCATGTGGGTGTCAATGATCCGGTCCTTGAGCAGGGCGGCACGCCCCAGCAGCAAGCCGAGATGGCAATTGTGAAAGTCGTCGGGTTTGAAATGCTTCATCTGACCACCAGTTAGCTGCCTAGGCAGAGAGTGTGTGTCGAGATATTACTGCCTAGGCAGCCAATGTCAACGCAGTGATTAGCTTGCTGTTTATTTGCTTGATCAACGGCGCAGCGCCGCCGGCTTGAAAACCGGCGGGCGCCTTGTTCGATCAGGGAGAGGTGGTGTGGACAAGAAGGGGGCCATGCCCCCTTGGCAGCGAGCCTTAGAAGTCGCGCTTGTAGAAGATGTCCAGGGAGCTGGCAAAACCGCTGGCCGCTTCCAGGTAGACCTTCTTGCTCAGTTTGTAGCGCAAGGCAATGGTGCTGGCGGGTTCGAAGACCCCGACGCCATAACGCAGACTGAGTTTCTCGGAAATATTGCCGCTAGCCACCACGCTGGTGCTGTTACCACTGCCTTGGGTGTCCAGCTGAAAGTCCTGGATGCCCAGGTTCTTGGCAATGCCGCCGGTAAGCTCGGCGCTGCCCATCAGCCCCAGGCCCAGGGCCGCCTGGGCCAGCATGTTGTTGTCTTCACCGGTAGAGCTCAGCGGCCGTCCCAGTACCAGGTAGGACAAGGCCTGTTCCTGACTCATGGCCGGCTCGGAGAAGATCTGCGTCGCCGGTTGCTCGGCGCTGCCACTGAGGCGGATGCCGGCAATCACGTCGTCGGTCTGGCGCACCGCCTCGATATCCAGGTACGGCTGGTCGATGGGGCCGGCAAACAGCAACCGTGCACGACGCACCGTCAGGCGCTGGCCATAGGCCCGATAACGACCGTCGTTGAGCCACAGCTCGCCGCGGGTATCCATGTTGTCGCCAATGTGCACATGCCCCCGCAGGTTGGCGGTAAGGCCGAACCCGGCAAAGCTGAGCTTGTCCTGGCCCACCTCCACATCGATATTCATCGCCATGGCCATGGGCTTCTTACCTTCGTCGGTCTGCTGGCCGACGATGACCGTGTCATCGGAAACCTTGACCGTCGAGGGCGGCAATTCGCGTACGGTGATCTGCCCCTTGGGGATCAGCACCTTGCCGTTGATTGCCAGCTTGTCGTCTTGCAGTGAAATCTTCAGGTCCGGAGCCATTTCCAGCGCGGCATAGGGCTCGACAGTGACGGGCAACTGCGTGCCCTTGAGGCTCAGGTCCACCGCCAAGGCTCGCCCCCAGGCGATATTGCCATTGAGGTTGCCCTGCCCGGCCTTGCCGCTTTTCCAGCCGCCGTTGAGTTGCACGCTCTCGCCCATGATCTGCGCGCTCAATTGCAAGTCTTCAAGGCTGATGGGCAGCTCGGAACCGGAGACCTCACCGCCACTGAGTTGCAGATTGCCGTTGACCTGAGGCGCCAACAGCCCGCCAGACAAGCGACCACTGCCGTTCAGGTTGCCACTGAGTTTCTCCACCATGGGCACAAACGGCCGTGCCACGGACAGATCCAGACCACTGAGGCGGAACTCCCCGGACAACGGTTTGCTTTTGGGCAACGGATTGATCTGTGCCTGGACCATCAGTTCGCCCAACTTGCCGCCGTCGAACTGCAACTGGGTATCGATGCGTCGCGGGTTGAGGCGGGTGTCGAGCTTCAACGCCTGATAGGGGAAGTCCAGCCACTGACCCTTGTCCTTGACCCGTAGGGTGCCACCACTGGCATCCAGCAGGATCTGGCCTTTGGGACCGCTGGCCGGCAGGTCCAACTGTACCTCGGCATTGAGCATGCCCTTCCAGGCGAAATCCTTGGGCAGCCATTGAGCCAGGTTGTCGATGGGGAAACGCTTGAGGTGATAACGCAGCTTCGGATCGGGCATCAATCGCTGGTCTTCGCCACACAGACTGGCATCGCCGCTGGTCCAGCAATGGGCGCCAAAGTTGAGGGTGCCATTGGCCAAACGCTCCAGCTTCGCCGGGTTCTGCAGTTTCCAGTCCTGGCCGCCGGTCTGTACATCGCCACTGGCCAGGCGCCCCCGCCAGTTGCCCTGATCCAGCGCGCCGTCCAGCCCCAGGGCCAGTTTCAACAGTGGGCCTTGCAAATCCAGTTGCAGTTTCTGTTTTTTGATATTGCCCTGGCCGGCCAGGGTCAGGGTGCCAAGCTGGGTGTCTCCGGCCTGAATTCCACTGCCCTTGAGATCCACCTGGGCCTGTTGCGCGCCGTCGAGAGTCGCCCCCAGCTTGAGGCTTTGCAGGCGGTTGTCGGCAAAGGCCAGTTGCTGCCCCGAGAGGTCCACCTTGCCCTGTGGCGCCTTGAGCGTGCCTGCCAGATCTACCCGGCCATTGAGTTGCCCGCGCAACTGCGGCCATAGCTGGCCCAGACGCGGCAGCTTGATGTCCAGCTGGCCGGCGATTTTCTGCTGCAGGCTGCCGGAGCCGTTGATGCGGTTGTCCCCCAGGCGGATATCCAGGGCACTGAGGTTCCATTGCTCCCCTGCTCCGTCGGCCTTGGCCAGCAGCACGGCCGGCTGCCCCCGCAGGCGCCCCTTGAGGTCGAGGTCGGCCGTGACCTTGAGCTGTTCGTTCTTCATTTCCCCCTGGCTGCGCAAAGGGCCGGCCAGGGTACCGGGCAACTCGGCCAGCCAATAGGCCGGGTTGATGGCCGACAGTTCCAGCGCCGTATCCCAGGCCACACCGTCGGCAAATTGCAGGTTCAGGTGCCCCTGGGCCTTGCCTTGTCCGGCCGTGAGTTGGAATTGCGGCAGGAAGATCTTGCTCAGGTCGCCACTGAAGGGACTGCTCAAGCTGAAGGCGCCTGCCGGGCCATCCAGGTCACCCTTGAAGTTGCCCAGGTAGTTGCCATCCCCATAGGCCACTTCTGCATTGAAGCTGCGCAGCGCCACGGCCGGTTCTTCGATCAATGGGTAAAGGCGATGCCAGGGGAAATCCAGCCAGGCAAGCTTGGCCTCGGCCGAGAAGCCTTGGCTCCAATCAAGCTGACCGCTGAGATTGAGGCTCTGCTTGTCGTTGGCCCGCAACTCCAGCGTGGCAATCTGTGCGCCCTTGGCGTCGACCTTGCCTTGCAACAGCAGAGCCACCGGCCCTTGCTCCGCCGGCAGACTGGCCTTGCCGTCGAGCCGGTAGCCGTTTTTCAAGTCCCCCTTGCCGGTCAGTTCCAACTGATCCAGTTGCAGGGTGTCCGGCAAGTCAGCGCTGGCCTTGAAGCCACTGGCAATGATCCGCACTTGCGCCGGCAGGTTCTCCACCAGGGGTTGCAGCTCACCGCTCAACTGCCCTTGCAGATAGCCACTGCTGTCGGCCTTGAGTTTCAGGGTCTTGAGCAGATCGCCTTCGACCTGCATAGCCAGCGCCCAGGGACCACCGCCAGGATCGGGCAAGCCGAGGGTGCCCTGAGCCGTCAGGGGCCAGTCGCCACTGGGTTGCAACAGGCCGGACAGGTCGAGGCTCAGGTCATCGCGCTGCAGGTGCACCGAGTCGATCTGCAAGCCTTGAGCGGTCCAGCGCGCCGCCAGTTGCAGCCCCTTGAGCTCTTCACTGCCGTTGAACAACAAGCGGCCGACCCGTACCTGTCCCAGCTCGATGGCCACGGGCAGACGCAGTTCCGGCAGGCTGATGGGCCCTGTGCTTTCTTCGGCATCGTTGCTGGGAGCGAACTGCAGGCTGACCTGATCGGCCTCCAACTGCTCGATGCACAGGGTCATGCGCAACAGGCAGGCAGGAGACCAGGCAAATTTCACCGAATCGAGCTCAACCCGGCTGCCGTCCTGCTGCCAGAGCAGATGGTCTGTGCTCCACTGGCTACCCAGATGGCCCTGGAAATTGTCCAGGGTCAGCCCCGGCACCAGGCCCAGGGCCCAGCGGCTGCCGGCCTGGGTCCCCAGCACCGTGGTCAAGGCCAGGAGGGTCAGGATCACCAGCGCAAGAATCGCCAGCAGCGTTATCTTCAAGGTGCGCTTCAAAGCTCTGGCCCCATGGAAAAGTGCAAGCGAATCCCACCGTCGTCATTCATCGCGTGGGCCAGGTCGACCCGGATCGGCCCTACCGGCGACACCCAGCGCAGCCCCACACCAACCCCGGTCTTGAGGTTCGGTAGCTCCAGTTTGTTGAACGAGTTGCCCTGATCGACAAAGGTCGCGATCCGCCATTTCTCGGCAATGGAGTACTGATACTCGACACTGCCAGCCACCATGTAACGACCGCCAATGCGATCCCCTTCGGAGTTCTTCGGGGACAGAGTCTGGTAGTCGTAACCACGCACGCTCTGGTCGCCACCGGCGAAGAAGCGCAAGGACGGCGGAATGGACTTGTAACCGTTGGTGGCGCTACCTCCGAACTGCACACGCCCCAGAAAGCGGTGATTGTCCCAGGCCGTGGTCAGGCCTTTGAGCAGGACCGTTCCGTACAACAGGTTGGTGTCGGAGCCCACGCCTTCCTTGGCCAGCTTGGTATCGAATTGAATGCGATAACCGTTGTGCGGATCGATACGGTTGTCGCTGCGCAGGTAGGAATAGGTCAGGCCAGGCATCAGCAGATTACTCAGGCCCGAGTCGTCCCCAAGGCGATACTCCTCACGTTGATACTTCAGCGAGACCACGCGCTGCCAGCCGCTGGGCAACTTGCTGTGCCACTCGGGGCCCACTGTGAGCAGCTTACTCAGGGTATCGGTGCCGGAGATTTCTTCATTCTGATAACCACCGGCGAAGCGCAGCTTGTCGGTCAGCGGCGGGTCCAAGGGAATGTCATACCACAGGCCGACGTTCTGCCGGGGCTGGGAGACTTCAGCCTCCCAGCCATAACTGTGACCCTGGGGATTGACCCAGTGTCGGGTCCAGTTGGCCTTGACCCGGGGGCCGACGTCAGTGGAGTAACCCAGGCCAAGCCCCATGGTCCGGGGCTTGCGGGTTTCCAGCAGGACCGCCACTGGAATCACCTCGTGCTCGGCAGCAGTGGGCGCGGCATCGACCCGCACGCCCTCGAAATAGCCGCTGGACTGTAGCGCCTGGTTGAGTTCGGCAATCAGCTCGGAGTCGTAGGGAGCACCGTTCTTGAAGGGCACCATGCGCCGCAACAGGTCTTCGTCGAACAACGAGTCCCCGGTGAAGCTGACCTTGCCCAGGGCGTAACGCGGACCGCTGTCATACACCAGTTCGATGTCCGCCACCCCGGCCAGGGGGTCTACCGACAATTGCTGGCGGGTAAAACGTCCGCTGAAAAAACCGTAGCGCGAGGCCTGGTTCTGAATCAGGCGCTTGGCATCTTCGTAACGGCCATGATTGAGCACAGCGCCAGGCTTGAGCTGGTCACTGTCAGGGGTGCGGAAGGACTTGAGGGACGCTGCCGGGCCTTCGACCCGGATCGTCACATTGCGCAGATGCACCGGCTCGCCGGGGTCGATACGCAACAACAGGCGGGGTTTCTCGCCGCCGCGCACTTCGCTTTCGATACGGGGCTGGTAGTAGCCCAATGCCTGGGCGGCTTTCTTCGCCTGCTCCTCGGCGCCCCGGCTGAATCGCAGCAGGGCTTCTTCATCACGATCACCGACACCGCCAATGTAACCTTCCACATTGGCTTTCAGCTCGTCATTGGCGGGCTTTACCCTGACATCCAATTCGCTCTGCGCCAGCGCCGCACAGCTTGTGAACAACAGCAAAAAGCCGCTGGTAAATCTTCCTGGAAACTTCATAGGCGCGGATGCTATCACGAGCTTGGGGGGGCGATAGAGCGCTCAAGTGCTGGGAAAGTTCTATATCAGGCTGTTGCTCTTTGTAAGAGTTGCGGGTTCGGATGAAAGAATACGTGCTCGCGGACCGGCCCTACCGCGATCTCTCCGATCTCTTCATAACCCTGGCGTTTATAGAACTCCAGATAGCGCGGATTACCCGTATCCAGCACCACGCCCTGGGAATGCTCATCCACAGCACACCAATTGTGCACCGCCTCCAGCAGCTGTTCGCCGAAATGCTGCCCCTGGAATTGCGGGTGCACGCCTAGCAACGGCAAGACATGGACCGCATCGCCGGGCAGGCAGGCCTGCACCGCCTCGTGGTACTCCAGATATCGCCGCGTGCAACGAAACCCGGTACTCAGCACCATGCGCAGCCGCCAGGCCCAGCTTTCGGTAATGCCCAGGCGGCGTTGCGGTGGGGCGATCAGGGCAATGCCGATCAAGCGGTCGTTGACCAGTAGGCCGATGGCCGGCAGGTCTTGCAGAAAATGCTGTTTCACCAGCTCACGCACTGTGGCCCGCACCCGCTGTTCATAACCGGCACGCTCGGATTCGAAAATGAAACCGAAGGTCGGCTCATGGCGATAGGCCTGGTACAGCAGCGACCGCGCTTCACGGGAATAGCCGCTGTCGAGCATATGGATATCGGCGATGGCGTTGGCGGTATCAGGCATGTCGGTCACTCTCCCCTGGGCCCGGCTCGAATGGCCGCACTCTTGTTATTACGAACCTGGCGCGGCGCTGATCGTTCCCACGCTCAAGGACATTAGCAGCGCATTCGCGGGGCTGCCATGCTGGTCGACCCGGGCGTAGTCAGCTAGCATCGCTGTTTTGCCAGGACCGCCGACCATGAAGATCGTCTCGTTCAATATCAACGGGCTGCGCGCCCGCCCCCATCAGCTGGCGGCGCTGATCGACAAACACCAGCCGGACGTGATCGGCCTGCAGGAAACCAAGGTCGCCGACGAGCAGTTTCCCCTCGCCGACGTCCAGGCCCTGGGCTACCACGTGCACTACCACGGCCAGAAGGGCCATTACGGTGTCGCCCTGCTCTCGCGCCAGGCACCACTGGCCGTGCATAAAGGCTTCGAGGGCGATGACGAAGACGCCCAGCGGCGTTTTATCTGGGGTACTTTCGCCGATGCCAACGGCACGCCGGTGACCATCATGAACGGCTACTTCCCCCAAGGTGAAAGCCGCGACCATCCCACCAAGTTCCCGGCCAAGGAACGCTTCTACCATGACCTGCAGCACCTGCTGGAAAATCGCTTCAGCAACGACCAGCCCCTGGTGGTCATGGGTGACGTGAATATTTCCCCGGAAGACTGCGACATCGGCATCGGCGCCGAAAATGCCAAGCGCTGGCTCAAGACCGGCAAATGCAGCTTCCTGCCGGAAGAGCGCGAGTGGATGGCACGCTTGAAGAACTGGGGTCTAGTAGACAGCTTCCGTCACCTGAACCCCGAGGTGAACGATCGCTTCAGCTGGTTCGACTACCGCAGTCGCGGCTTCGAGGACGAACCCAAGCGTGGCCTGCGCATCGATCTGATCATGGCATCCCAGGGGCTGCTGCCCCGGGTCAAGGACGCCGGCGTCGACTATGAACTGCGGGGCATGGAAAAGCCCTCTGACCATGCGCCGATCTGGCTCGAGTTGAGCTGATTCACAGGCACAAAAAAGCCCATCGCAAGATGGGCTTTTTACTACCGCTTACATTTGGACCACTTCAACCCGTTCAGTGGTGCCAGCAGCTGCGATGGCGTTGATGGCGCTCTCGAGAGTGGGCTCCGAGTCGTACAAATGACTGACCAGAATCACTTCCTTGCCGGCCTTGAGCTTGAAATAAGGTTTACCGCCCGATGAAATTTTCTTGACGTAGCGCTCAGGAGAAGCGCAGTGTGCGCGGAACAGGCCGAGAGCCGCCTCGGCACTGTCCCGGCAAGGGAATCGGTCGCTTTGAAGCATGGTCTGCGCCTCCTTTGTCTTCAGCAAGAATCTGCATGCACCACTGCCATACTGCTTCAGCTCGAACCAGGCACTCATTTGTAACTCCTTTGCTTACTACGAAATAGCAGCACAACACTGCCGAGGCATCTGCGGGGGGATGACGCGTTGGCAGTCGCCCCAATCCCCGCCAGACAAAGTTGCCAACTCTACGCAGCCTCCGAAGACTGGTCTTTAGGACAAGTCTCAAAAAATCTAGAGAAAACAGCTATTTACGATGTAGGACTTTCGCCATTTATCGCCAGAAAGTGCCGCTCGTCACATATCTGTCACCTCCCTGACTTAATCTCGCCAGCACTCTCCTCTTTCTCAATAGAAGGCCAGTGCCGCCATGCCCCGCGCTTCCACCGTCAGTGAACGAGATATCTGGTGCCGGACCATCAGCCTGTTTCTGATCGGCTTTGTTTGCTATGCCCTGCCTTGGTCGGTGTTCGCCGCCTTGCCCCTGGCGCCCGACAATGCCGCCGTGCTGCGTATACAGGGCTCCAACACCATCGGCGCCCAGCTTGGCCCGGCGCTGGTCAAGGGCTTGCTTGAACAACAGGGTCTGCACAACGTCAGGATCGAGGGCGGTGGCAAGGACAATGAGAAACGCGTTCTAGGACAGAGCGCCCAAGGTCGGACAGTCAGAGTGGACGTTGCCGCCCACGGTTCGAGCACCGGCTTTAGCGCACTGAAAAACGCCCAGGCCGATATTGCGGCCGCCTCCCGACCGATCAAGGACAGCGAACTGGTGGAGCTGGAAAGCCTGGGAGACCTGAAAAGCCCTGGCGCCGAACAGGTCATCGCCATCGATGGTCTGGCAATCATCCTTCATCCGCACAATCCGCTGAGCCAGCTAAGCACCGAGCAACTGGCCCGCCTGTTCAGTGGCGAGATCAAGACCTGGGAAGAGCTGGGGAGCACGGGCGGGCCGGTCCACCTGTATGCCCGGGATGATCAGTCCGGCACCTACGACACCTTCAAGGAGCTGGTCCTCAGCCGTCGCGACAAGGCGTTGAACCCGACGGCCAAGCGTTTCGAATCCAGCGAACAGCTGTCGGACGCGGTGAGCCGGGACCCTCAAGGCATCGGCTTCATCGGCCTGCCCTACGTACGCCAGGCCAAGGCCGTGGCGATTATCGACGGTGACTCCCAGCCCATGCCGCCCCTCAACAGTCTGATCGCCACTGAGGACTACCCACTGTCGCGGCGTCTGTACCTGTACTTGCCGCCCAATGGGCAGAACCCCTGGGCGGACGCCCTGGTGAGTTTTTCCCAGAGCGCCAAAGGCCAGGCCATCGTCGCCGCCAACGGCTTTGTCGCCCAGACCGTGCAAGCCATGCGGGTAACGCCCAGCCCACAGATGCCCAAGGCCTACCAGCAACTGAGCCGGGATGCGCAACGCCTGAGCGTGAACTTTCGCTTCGAGGAGGGCAGCGCCAATCTGGACAACAAGGCACGCCAGGACCTGAATCGCGTCCTGGATTACCTGCGCCAGCACGGCAAGATGAACCGGCACGTCACTCTGGCCGGATTCGGGGATGCCAAGAGCGACCCGGCACGCGCTGCGCTGCTGTCCAAGCTGCGGGCCATGACAGTGCGCAGGGAACTGGTGAAAAGCGGCGTGGTGTTTCGCGAGATCCGCGGTTTCGGCGCTGAGCTGCCAGTGGCGGCCAACAACGCCGACGAGGGCCGGATCAAGAACCGGCGCGTAGAAGTCTGGGTGTACTGAATACACAGCAACCGGCCTGCCACAGGCGTCGCCCGGCAGGCCGGCTGCATGATCATCAATGGCTGCTGCGCAGCATTTCCTTCGGCACATACTTGCCGATTTCGTACTTGCCAATGGCCGCGCGGTGTACTTCATCCGGGCCATCGGCCAGGCGCAAGGTGCGCTGCATGGCGTACATGTAGGCCAATGGGAAGTCATTGGATACCCCGGCCCCACCGTGAATCTGGATCGCCCGGTCGATCACCCGCAGGGCCACATTCGGCGCCACTACCTTGATCTGGGCAATCTCGCTCTTGGCCACTTTGTTACCCACGGTGTCCATCATGTAGGCCGCCTTGAGGGTCAGCAGCCGAGCCATGTCGATCTCCATCCGCGAGTCGGCGATCTTGTCGATATTGCCCCCCAGGCGAGCCAGCGGTTTGCCGAACGCGGTGCGATTCACCGCACGCTTGCACATCAATTCCAGCGCCCGCTCGGCCATGCCAATGGAACGCATGCAGTGGTGAATGCGGCCCGGGCCGAGGCGGCCCTGGGCAATCTCGAAACCACGCCCCTCTCCCAGCAACACGTTCTCATAAGGTACGCGGACGTTGTCGAACAACACTTCGGCGTGACCATGCGGCGCATCGTCGTAGCCAAACACCGGCAGTGGACGGACGATCTTCACCCCGGGGGTATCCACCGGCACCAGGATCATCGAGTGCTGCTGATGACGCGGCGCATCCGGATTGCTCAGGCCCATGAAGATCAGAATCTTGCAACGCGGATCACAGGCGCCCGAGGTCCACCACTTCTTGCCGTTGATGACCCACTGATCGCCGTCGCGCACCGCGCGGGCCGCCATGTTGGTGGCGTCGGAGGAAGCCACATCCGGCTCGGTCATGGCGAACGCGGAGCGGATCTCGCCACGCAGCAGCGGCTCCAGCCAGCGCTGCTTCTGTTCTTCGCTGGCATAACGCACCAGCACTTCCATGTTGCCGGTATCCGGCGCCGAGCAGTTGAACGGCTCGGGGCCCAGCAGCGATCGGCCCATGATCTCCGCCAGTGGCGCATATTCAAGGTTGGTCAGGCCGGCCCCCAGTTCCGACTCAGGCAGAAACAAATTCCACAGACCTTCAGCCTTGGCCTTGAGTTTGAGCTCTTCCATGATGGCGGTCGGCTGCCAACGATCACCTTCGGCAACCTGACGCTCGAAGACCGCTTCAGCCGGATAAACATAGGCATCCATGAACGCGGTGACGCGCTCACGCAGCTCTTGAACCTTGGGGGAATAGGCGAATTCCATGGGCAGTTCTACCTTTGTGAAGAACGGGTGTTGGGGGACTGAAATCGATGCTAGATCAGCTACGAAAATTTACCTAGCCTATTCTCGGCGTGTATTAACATTCATCACCGATATATGATCGGCTGATCCGAAAGGCCTCCGAGCCTCCCTCACAGGCCCTAACAATAAGAGTGCAGCGCCATGAATCTGAGCAAGGTCGACCTCAACCTCTTCATCGTTTTCGACGCGATCTACACCGAAGCCAACCTGACCCGCGCCGGGCAGATCGTCGGCATCACTCAACCGGCGGTGTCCAACGCGCTGGCGCGTCTGCGCGAGACCTTCAATGATCCGCTGTTCGTCAGGACCGCCCAGGGCATGGTGCCCACCCCCATGGCACAGAACATCATCGGTCCGGTGCGCAATGCATTGTCACTGCTGCGGGTTTCAGTCCAGGAAAGTCGGATTTTCAACCCTCTGCAAGCGGTCAAGACCTACCGCATCAGCATGACCGACCTGACCGAGGCAGTGATCCTGCCCCCCCTGTTCCAACGCCTGCGCCGCCTGGCACCGGCGGTGATCATCGAGAGTTTCCTCTCCAAGCGCCGGGAGACCACCAAGGAACTGGCAGCCGGGCGCCTGGACTTTGCCGTGGACGCCCCCCTCAACACCGACCCCCAGGTGCGCCACGTCAAGCTCATGGAAGACCGTTACGTGTGCGCCATGCGCAAGGGCCACCCCCTGGCCGGCAAGGAAAAGTTCACCCTGGACGACTACCTGTCCCTGACCCACATCCATATTTCCAGCCGTCGCAGCGGCCTGGGCCATGTCGACCTGGCGCTGGGCAAGATGGGCATCCAGCGCAAGATCACCCTGCGCTCCCAGCACTACCTGATGGCTTCACAAGTGTTGCAACAAACCGACATGGTCATGACCGTCCCGGAACGTTTTGCCCGACGCCATGACCTGCAGGCCTTCAATCTGCCGGTCAATGATGTACCACCGGTGGAAACCCACCTCTATTGGCACGAAAGCACCGACCAGGACCCGGCCAACCGTTGGATGCGCGAACAGATGATCGAGTTGTGCCAACAGGTGACCGCCCACGAAAAGAAACTCGACCAGCAGACAGCCTGACCCCTTCGCCGGCAAGCCCTCACTGTAGGAGCCGGCTTGCCGGCGAACGGGATCGACGCGGATTGCTTGACGTATACGTAAACCTGCCTTTAGCTTAGCGCCAAGTCCCACCTTGAGCGCCTCCATGAGCAGCCAGACCTACAGCATCTCCGACCTCGCCCGCGAGCTCGACATCACTACCCGGGCCATACGCTTCTATGAAGAGCAGGGCCTGCTGGCCCCTGAGCGTCGCGGCCAGGAACGCATCTACTCCCCACGGGACAAAGTCAGTCTGAAGCTGATCCTGCGGGGCAAGCGCATCGGCTTTTCCCTGGCCGAATGCCGTGAACTCATCGAGCTCTACGACCCCAGCAGCGGCAACCTGAAGCAGTTGCACAGCATGCTGGCGAAAATCGGCGAACGGCGAGAGCAGCTCGAACAGCAGTTGCTCGACATCGAACAGATGAAGCTGGAACTGGACACCGCCGAAGAGCGCTGTACCCAGGCGCTGGAACAAACCATCCAGAACCAGAAAAGCACCGCACAATAATCCTTGGGACACCTGCGCCGCTCGCGCCGGCATCCGCCCTCCCTCATAGAAGGTGAACCTGAATGTCACTCCCCAGCCATGTACGCCTGATCGAAGTGGGCCCCCGCGACGGTCTGCAGAACGAAGCCCAGCCCATCAGCGTCGATGACAAGGTGCAATTGGTCGATGCCCTGACGGCGGCAGGCCTGGGCTATATAGAAGTCGGCAGTTTCGTCTCGCCCAAGTGGGTACCGCAGATGGCCGGTTCGGCCGAGGTCTTCGCCCGCATCCAGCGCAAGCCGGGGGTGGTCTACGGCGCGCTGGCGCCGAACCTGCGGGGCTTCGAAGATGCCCTGGCGGCGGGGGTCAAGGAAGTCGCGGTGTTCGCCGCCGCATCGGAGTCCTTCTCCCAACGCAACATCAACTGTTCCATCAGCGAAAGCCTGCAGCGCTTCGTGCCGATCATGGAGGCCGCCAAGCAGCATGGCGTCAGCGTGCGCGGGTATGTGTCCTGTGTGCTGGGCTGCCCTTACGAAGGTGAGGTAGCCCCGGAGCAAGTGGCCCTGGTGGCCCGTGAGCTGTACGCCATGGGCTGCTACGAAGTGTCCTTGGGCGACACCATCGGCACCGGCACCGCCGGCGCCACCCGCAGAATGTTCGAAGTGGTGAGCGCCCAGGTACCACGGGAGAAGCTCGCCGGCCACTTCCACGACACCTATGGCCAAGCCCTGGCCAACGTCTACGCCAGTCTGCTGGAGGGCATCGCGGTGTTCGACAGTTCGATCGCCGGCCTCGGCGGCTGCCCCTATGCCAAGGGCGCTAGCGGTAACGTTGCTACCGAGGATGTGCTGTACCTGCTCAACGGCCTGGGCATACACAGCGGTATCGACATGGATCGCCTGATCGATGCTGGCCGGCAGATCTGCACGGTGCTGGGCCGCCCCAGCGGTTCTCGTGTGGCCAAGGCACGTAGCGCCGGGTGAGCCAATGTGCGGCCGGGTGTTACCGGCCGCTCTAAACGGTGGCGGGAACGAGTAACACGGAAACAGTTTGTCGATTTTATTGCGATGCAGATTGTCCTACAAAAACATCAAGCCATTGATTTTAAAGGATTTTAAAAAGTTGGCACGGCTCCTGCTATCTCTATGGCATAACAAGAATAAAAAGCAGCAAACCTAATAAAAATAAGACGTAACGACTCTGACATAACAAAAACAACACGGCAGAGACGCAGCTAACAGATTTTTTTGGAGAGGATGTGATGTGCAGGAGGGCTTGCAAGAGCCACCCGCAACCGGTCAGAGAACAATAAAACTACCCTTGAGGTAGCTCCCGAACTGGTTGGATCGCCCTGGCGACACGTTAGATCAGCGCTCAAAAAAATACGTTTGCTCTTGATCCCGGATGGGGATCGCCAAAAACAGCGGTAAAGGGCCACGGTTGCCAAAAACAACAATAGACCGCCCCTCAATAATAAAAAAAGAGCACGCAACGACAAATTAAAGGGGAGCTTCGGCTCCCCTTTGTGCTTTCTGCGATTTAGCTTTTGCCTGCCCTTCTCGCCCATAAAGCGTGCACCCGTCCAGATGCACGCTCCAGCAATGCTCACACCCTGCTCACCTGCTCGCGCAACTCCTCGATGCTGATTTCGCGCATGCGGAATTTCTGGATCTTGCCGGTTACCGTCATCGGAAACTCCTCGACGAACTTGAAGTAACGCGGCGTCTTGAAGTGGGCGATGCGCTCCTTGCACCAGGCCTGCAGCTCGACTTCATTAGCGCAATGCCCGGGGTGGAACTTGATCCAGGCGACGATTTCCTCACCGTACCTGACGCAAGGAATGCCGATCACCTGTACATCGGCCACGGCGGGATGGGTGAAGAAAAACTCTTCCAGCTCCCTCGGGTAAATATTCTCGCCACCGCGGATGATCATGTCCTTGTTGCGCCCGGCAATGCACACATAACCCTGCTCGTTCATGGTGGCCAGGTCGCCGGTGTGCATCCAGCCCGCCTGATCGATGGACTCGCTGGTGCCCTGGGGGTTGTTCCAGTAACCGAGCATGACGCTGTAACCCCGGGTGCAGAGTTCACCGATGGTGCCCCGGGGCACCAGATTGCCGGCCTCGTCGATGATCTTGCTCTCCAGGTGCGGCTGGGTACGACCCACGGTGGTGACCCGCAACTCCAGATCATCGGCAGGACCGGTCTGCAACGACACCGGACTGGTCTCCGTCATGCCGTAGGCGATCTGCACCTCGCTCATGTGCATCTCGCTGATGACCCGGCGCATCACCTCGATCGGACAAGTGGCACCGGCCATGATCCCGGTACGCAGGCTCGACAGGTCGAACTCACCACGCCTGGGCTGGTCGAGCATGGCAATGAACATGGTGGGCACCCCATATAAGCCGGTAGCCCGCTCCTCGGCCACGGTACTGAGGGTCAGCAACGGGTCGAAGGCATCGTTGGGGTAGATCATGGTGGTGCCGTGGGTGATACAGCCCAGGTTGCCCATGACCATACCGAAGCAGTGATACAGCGGCACCGGGATCACCAGCCGATCTGCCGCGGTCAGGCCCAGGCTCTCCCCCACCATGTAACCGTTATTGAGGATGTTGTAGTGACTCAGGGTCGCGCCCTTGGGGAAACCGGTGGTGCCGGAGGTGTACTGGATATTCACCGGCTGATCGAAATCCAGGCTGTCCTGGCGCGCCTGCAATTGCTCGGCGGTGGCTCCAGCGGCAAGGGCCGTCAGTTGCGACCAGGGCAGAAAGCCGGAGGGCGGCTGGGCATCCAGGCTGATCACCCCACGCAACTCGGACAGGCGTTCACAGTGCAATTGACCGATGGATTGCTCCGCCAATTCAGGGATCAGCCCCTGCAGCATGCCGTGGTAGTCAGAGGTCTTGAAGGCTCCGGCGCAGATCAGCCACTGGCAGCCGGACTGCTTGAGCACATATTCCAGCTCGGAACTGCGATAGGCCGGGTTGATGTTCACCAGGATCGCGCCGATCTTGGCACTGGCAAATTGGGCGATGCACCACTGGGCGCAGTTGGGGGCCCAGATCCCCAGTCGATCCCCCGTCTTCAGCCCCAAGGCCAGCAGCGCCCTGGCATGCAGGTCGACGGCCTCGCGCAGTTGCTGCCAGCTGTAGCGCAACTGCTGATGACGCACCACCAGGGCTTCCCCCTGGGGATAGGTAGCGACGGTGTTGTCGAAGGCCTGGCCGATGGTCAGCGCCAGCAATGGCTTGTCTTGCGTACCACGGGTGTAACTGCGATCCGGCTGGAAACCCGAGTGTTCCATGACGACCCCTATTGTCTTTATTAGTGGGTGTTCAGGAGCCTGGCCGATGGTGCGAAAAAGCCTGGCTCCAATCGAAAGCCCTGCTACTCTGGCGCAAGTTGACGTTTACGTAAAGGGCGATTGACAGCCTTCGGTCGCAGGTTTACGTTAACGTAAAGGTGAGAGCTAGACAGCGCCGCTCTCTGCAGCCCATTCCCTCAATAAAAACAAGTTTGAAGGTGCCCCGCCATGAGTTACCCGACCCTGAACTTCGCCCTCGGTGAAACCATTGACATGCTGCGCCAACAGGTCCAGGCCTTCGTCAAGGCGGAACTGGCTCCTCGGGCGGCACAGATCGATGTCGACAACCTGTTCCCCGCCGACATGTGGCGCAAGTTCGGCGACATGGGCCTCTTGGGCATTACCGTAGCGGAAGAATACGGCGGCGCCGGGCTGGGTTACCTGGCCCACGTGGTGGCCATGGAAGAGATCAGCCGCGGCTCCGCCTCGGTGGCACTGTCCTATGGTGCCCACTCCAACCTCTGCGTGAACCAGATCAACCGCAACGGCAATCATGAGCAAAAGAGCAAATACCTGCCCAAGCTGATCAGCGGCGAACACATTGGCGCCCTGGCCATGAGCGAACCCAACGCCGGCTCCGACGTGGTGTCGATGAAGCTGCGCGCCGACAAACGCGGTGACCACTTCGTCCTCAACGGCAGCAAGACCTGGATCACCAACGGCCCCGACGCCAACACCTACGTGATCTACGCCAAGACCGACCTGGAAAAGGGCCCCCACGGCATCACCGCCTTCATCGTCGAACGTGACTGGAAAGGCTTCAGCCGCAGCAACAAGTTCGACAAGCTGGGCATGCGCGGCTCCAACACTTGCGAGCTGTTCTTCGATGACGTGGAAGTGCCGGAGGAAAACATCCTCGGCGTGCTCAACGGCGGGGTCAAAGTGCTGATGAGCGGCCTGGACTACGAGCGCGTGGTGCTCTCCGGCGGCCCGACCGGGATCATGCAAGCCTGCATGGACCTGGTGGTGCCCTACATCCACGACCGCAAGCAGTTCGGTCAGAGCATCGGCGAGTTCCAGTTGATCCAGGGCAAGATCGCCGACATGTACACCCAGCTCAACGCCAGCCGCGCCTATCTGTACGCCGTGGCCCAGGCCTGTGAGCGTGGCGAAACCACCCGCAAGGACGCCGCCGGGGTGATTCTCTACAGCGCCGAACGTGCCACCCAGATGGCCCTGGATGCGATCCAGATCCTTGGCGGCAACGGCTACATCAACGAATTCCCCGCGGGCCGTCTGCTGCGTGACGCCAAGCTCTACGAAATCGGCGCTGGCACCAGCGAAATCCGCCGCATGCTGATCGGTCGCGAACTGTTCAACGAAACCAAGTAAGAGCAGCCGCACGTTGCGAGCTACGAGCGGCAAGCCAAAGCTGCCGTAATACCGACTTACTTTTGCAGCTTGAAGCGTGTCGCTTGAAGCTGCCGTAGGCCCTCCCATGATTCTGAAGTCTCAGCTCAACCCGAAATCCCCCGAGTTCGCGCAGAACGCGGCCAGCATGCTGGCCCAAGTCGACGCCCTGCATACCCTGCTCGCCCAGGTCCAGCAAGGCGGTGGTGCCAAGGCCCAGGAGCGCCACACTTCCCGGGGCAAACTGCTGCCGCGCGAGCGTATCAACCGCCTGCTCGACCCTGGCTCGCCGTTTCTTGAAGTCAGCCCCCTGGCCGCCTACGAGGTCTATGGCGAAGACGTGCCCGCCGCCGGCGTGATTGCCGGCATCGGTCGGGTAGAAGGCATCGAATGCATGATCGTGGCCAACGACGCCACGGTGAAAGGCGGCTCCTACTACCCGCTGACGGTAAAGAAACACCTGCGGGCCCAGACCATCGCCCAACAGAACCGCCTGCCCTGCATCTACCTGGTGGACTCCGGCGGCGCCAACCTGCCACGCCAGGACGAAGTATTCCCGGACCGCGAGCACTTCGGCCGGATCTTCTTCAACCAGGCCAACATGAGCGCCCAGGGCATTCCGCAGATCGCCGTGGTCATGGGTTCCTGCACCGCCGGCGGCGCCTACGTGCCGGCCATGGCCGACGAAGCCATCATGGTTCGTGAACAGGCCACCATCTTCCTCGCCGGCCCGCCCCTGGTAAAAGCTGCCACCGGCGAGGTGGTGAGTGCCGAAGAGTTGGGCGGCGCCGACGTGCACTGCAAGATTTCCGGGGTTGCCGACCACTACGCCGACAGCGATGAACACGCCCTGGCCCTGGCCCGGCGCAGCGTGGCCAACCTCAACTGGCACAAGCAGGGCCAGTTGCAGCAACGCACCCCGCTCGCTCCGCTGTATGCCCGTGAAGAGCTTTACGGCGTGGTGCCGGCCGATCCCAAGCAGCCCTTCGATGTGCGCGAAGTCATCAGCAGGCTGGTGGACGGCTCGTTGTTCGATGAATTCAAGGCCCTGTTCGGCACCACCCTGGTCTGCGGTTTCGCTCACCTGCATGGCTACCCTATCGCCATCCTCGCCAACAACGGCATCCTCTTCGCCGAAGCCGCGCAAAAAGGCGCGCACTTCATCGAACTGGCCTGCCAGCGCGGGATTCCCCTGCTATTTCTGCAGAACATCACCGGCTTCATGGTGGGCCAGAAATACGAGGCTGGCGGCATCGCCAAGCACGGCGCCAAGCTGGTCACCGCGGTGGCCTGTGCCAAGGTGCCGAAATTTACCGTGATCATCGGCGGCAGCTTCGGGGCCGGTAACTACGGCATGTGCGGTCGCGCCTACGATCCACGCTTTCTGTGGATGTGGCCCAACGCGCGGATTGGCGTGATGGGGGCCGAACAGGCGGCCGGGGTGCTGGTCCAGGTCAAGCGCGAGCAGGCGGAACGCGGCGGACACCCTTTCGATGCCGCCCAGGAAGCCGAGATCAAACAGCCGATCCTCGATCAATACGAGCACCAGGGGCACCCTTACTACTCCAGCGCCCGGCTATGGGACGACGGCGTCATCGACCCGGCACAGACCCGTGACGTCCTGGCCCTGGCCCTGTCTGCGGCCCTTAATGCACCCATCGAACAGAGCCGCTTCGGCGTGTTCCGCATGTAATCCTGCGCGAGAAGAACATGAGCGACTTCAATACCCTGGAACTGCTGCGTGACCCTCGTGGCTTCGCCACCCTGTGGCTCAGCCGCGAAACCAAGAACAACGCCTTCAACGCCGAGATGATCCGCGAGCTGATCCTGGCCCTGGATCAGGTGCAGAGCGACCCGAGCCTGCGCTTCCTGCTGCTGCGCGGACGCGGCAAGCACTTCAGTGCCGGCGCCGACCTGGCCTGGATGCAGCAGTCCGCCGAACTCGACTACCAGACCAACCTCGACGACGCCCGGGAACTGGCGGAGTTGATGTACAACCTGGCCAAACTGAAGATCCCGACCCTGGCCGTGGTGCAAGGCGCAGCGTTTGGTGGCGCCCTGGGCCTGATCAGTTGCTGCGACATGGCAATCGGTACCGACGATGCGCAGTTCTGCTTGTCGGAAGTCCGCATTGGCCTGGCGCCAGCGGTCATCAGTCCCTTTGTGGTCCAGGCCATTGGCGAGCGCGCCGCCCGACGTTACGCCCTCACCGCCGAGCGCTTTGGCGGCCAACGGGCACGGGAAATCGGCTTGCTGGCGGAGAGTTACCCGGCTGCCGAGCTGGAACAGCAAGTCACCCAATGGATCGACAATCTGCTGCTCAACAGCCCCCAAGCCATGCGTGCCAGCAAGGACCTGCTGCGAGAAGTGGGCAATGGCGCCCTCACCACAGCCCTGCGTCGCTACTGCGAAAATGCCATCGCGCGGATTCGGGTCAGCGCCGAAGGCCAGGAAGGCCTGCGGGCCTTCCTGGAAAAACGCCCGCCCAGTTGGCAGTCCGAGCCCACGACCAAGGAGTCCCGCTGATGAGCGCCCCCGTTCTAGACACTTTACTGGTGGCCAACCGTGGCGAGATCGCCTGCCGCGTGATGCGCACCGCCAAGGCCTTGGGCCTGACCACCGTGGCCGTGCACAGCGCCACCGACCGCAATGCCCGGCACAGCCGCGAGGCAGATATCCGCGTCGACCTGGGGGGCAGCAAGGCCGCCGACAGTTACTTGCAGATCGACAAGCTGATCGCTGCGGCCAAGGCCAGCGGCGCCCAGGCCATCCACCCCGGTTACGGCTTTCTCTCGGAAAACGCCGGTTTTGCCCGAGCCATCGAAGCGGCGGGCCTGATCTTTCTCGGCCCGCCCGCCTCGGCCATTGACGCCATGGGCAGCAAGTCGGCGGCCAAGGCACTGATGGAAACCGCCGGCGTACCTCTGGTGCCGGGTTATCACGGCGAAGCCCAGGACCTGGAAACCTTCCGCAGTGCCGCCGAGCGCATCGGCTACCCGGTGCTGCTCAAGGCCACCGCTGGCGGCGGCGGCAAGGGCATGAAAGTGGTCGAGGACGTCAGCCAGTTGGCCGAAGCCCTGGCCTCGGCCCAGCGTGAGGCCCAATCATCCTTTGGCGATTCGCGGATGCTGGTGGAAAAGTACCTGCTCAAGCCCCGCCACGTGGAGATCCAGGTGTTCGCCGACAAACACGGCAACTGCCTGTACCTCAATGAGCGCGACTGCTCGATCCAGCGGCGTCACCAGAAAGTGGTCGAAGAAGCCCCCGCTCCCGGCCTCAGCCCCGAGTTGCGCAAGGCCATGGGCGAAGCCGCCGTGCGCGCGGCCCAGGCCATCGGCTACGTCGGCGCCGGCACCGTGGAGTTTCTCCTGGATGCTCGCGGCGAATTCTTCTTCATGGAAATGAATACCCGGCTGCAGGTGGAACACCCGGTTACCGAAGCCATTACCGGCCTCGATCTGGTGGCCTGGCAAATACGCGTGGCCCAGGGTGAAGCCCTGCCCATCAGCCAGGAACAGGTCCCGCTGCTGGGGCACGCCATTGAAGTGCGCTTGTATGCCGAAGACCCGGGCAACGACTTCCTTCCCGCGACCGGGCGCCTGGAGTTGTATCGCGAATCCGCCGCTGGCCCGGGCCGTCGGGTCGACAGCGGGGTCGAGGAAGGCGATAGCGTGTCGCCCTTCTACGATCCGATGCTGGGCAAGCTGATCGCCTGGGGCGAAACCCGCGAGCAGGCTCGTCTGCGCCTGTTAAGCATGCTGGACGAGTTCGCCATCGGTGGCCTGAAAACCAACCTGGCGTTCCTGCGGCGCATCATTGCCCATCCAGCGTTCGCCGAGGCGCAACTGGATACCGGATTTATCCCACGCTATCAGGAACAATTACTGCCAGCGCCCTGCGAACTCGGCGCGGACTTCTGGCAAGCGGCCGCACAGGCATTCACACAAAGCCAGCCGGAACGGGTGCGTAGCGACGACCTGCAGTCCCCATGGTCGGCAGTCAATGGCTGGCGCAGCGCGTTACCGGCCCAGACCAGCCTGCACCTGAGCTGTGCCGGACAGGATCAGGCCATCAGCCTGGGCGCTCGCTCGCCAGCCTTCCAGTTGCAAGGTGAACACCTGTGGGTAGAGCAACAGGGGTTGCGTCGTGAACATCGCGCCATTCGCCGTGGTGACACTCTGTACCTGCACTGGCAGGGCGAGATGCACAGCGTCACGGCTTACGATCCGATTGCTGCAGCCGATGCCAGTCACAGTCACCAGGGCGGACTTACTGCGCCCATGAACGGCAGCATCGTGCGGGTGCTGGTCAGCGCCGGGCAAAGCGTCGAAGCCGGCGCGCAACTGGTGGTGCTGGAGGCGATGAAGATGGAACACAGCATCCGCGCGCCCCAGGCAGGTGTCATCAAGGCACTGTATTGCCAGGAAGGCGAAATGGTTAGTGAAGGCAGTGCGTTGGTAGAGTTGGAGTAAACCCACTAATAAGAAAGCCCCTTCCTAGCTGTAGGAAGGGGCCTTTCAAGCAAGTTAAAACTTCGCAGTAGCTTGTACGACTACACCAATAACCCGGCACTCGTCGCTGTAGAGCATCTTCGGATAGGTGGGATTGAGGGGAACCAGATAATGCTGACTGCCCTCTTTCACCCACTTACGAAAGATCGCCTCGGCATTACCGGGACACTGTACGACCACCAACTTCCCAGGTTCGGCGGTAATAGCCGGGTCCACCAGAATCAGCATGTCCTGACTGATGCTCAAGCCGCTGGGCGCAATCATTGCGTCACCGACTACCACCAGCCAAAACGCCGCGCCTTGAGCCTGATAATCGGAAAGCTCATAGCGCTCCGGTACATAGGCTGACTTGCCATCTTCACGAACTTCCCCAGCAGCTCGCCAATCGCTCACCGGATAACGGAAGTACGGATTGTACTTGTGCAACAGTGAAGGCTCGTTCACCAGGGGTTCGCCATCGTCACCGAGCATGGGTTTCTCGCGGACCACCAGGGCAACTTCCAGAAAGCCCATGCCGATCTCTTCAAGCACCCGATTCATGTCTTCGATCTTTGGCTGACGGCGTTTGCTCAACCAATGACCGATACCACCCTGAGACATGCCCAGACGCTCGGCGAGTTTTTCCTGTGTGACCTTGCGGCCTTTCATGTTGGCTTTGACCAACTCGATCCATTTGTCCATGGACTGAACAATACGTTGTGTATTTCCGGCCTCAACACACAACTTGTAGTATTTGAAATCTCGTCACAATTACAATACGTATTAATCTAGTTCATACCCCTCTTTCCTTTTCTCAAACAGGACGGAACACTTTATGAACGCAAGCAGCAAGGACGTGCCGGAGCTCGATACAGAGACCACATTGAATTCACTCAAGGGCAGCCACGCAGCACGACGGGCGATGGACTACTACTTGAAGCCCGCGCTGACCGGATCGGACAAGGAAGAGAAGTTTTTCGAGGTCAGGCGCAACCTCAGCAGCGAGGAAGCCATGATCCATGCATCCGATCTGCTGCGCTGTGCAGCAGCCACCGCCTATGACGCGGCCGACAATCTGCGGGGGGCCAAGCGTGACCTGGCTTTTTCCGTGGTGCACATGATCGACCTGGCCAAAGCCCTGGTGGACAAGTCCCTGGAAAGTCAGCGCTTTGAGTCCAGCTGAGGCGCCGGCAAGGAAAAAACAGCGGAAACAGGAGAAATGGAAAAATATTTTCCGAAGGGCAGGGAAAAACATTTGACTTGCAAATGATAATGATTATTATTGCAAGCAACTGGTCGCGAGATCAGTCGATAGCCCAAAGGACCTTAGGTCGGACCTTTGGATTATCTCCTCATCAGGCTAATCACGGTTTTTGACCCGGCTTTTTGCCGGGTCTTTTTTTTGCCAGTTTTCTGGCTTGGCTTCAGGCTAATGAAGACGTGGATGCAGCTAAAATAATGGCGGCGATGATAGCAAAAGAATGTCCTTTTGCAAGATAGCAGCCGTGCTAAATGGCCTGGAAAGACAAAAGTAGCGCTTGAGAATCAATCGCATAGCCACTAAGCTGCTTCTGCGTCAAGGACGACGCCCCCCTTCTATTACCCCCCTCAGTGTGTAGAGTAGCGGTCATAACAATCCTATACAGGGACCGACCATGACCGTGGGTAATCACACTTCGTTTCAAATTACTGCCGACTTCGACAGCGGCAATATCAACGTGCTGGACATCAGCAATCCGCTGCAGGCACTGCTGGCCATCCGCCCGGATACCCAGAGTCCGCACTTCCAGTGGTTTCACTTCAAGGTCAGTGGCCTGCATGTCGGCCAGGAACATTGGTTCCGCCTGACCAACGCCAGCCAGTCCTCCTACAACAAAGCCTGGACCGGCTACCAGGCCGTCGCTTCCTATGACCATGTGAACTGGTTTCGCGTACCGACGATCTTCGAAGGTGACGCCCTGCGTTTCAATCTGGAGGCCACCCAGACTCACGCCTGGTTCGCCTACTTCGAGCCCTACAGTCGCGGGCGCCACGACTGGCTGATCGATCAAGCCCTGAGCAAGGCCGACACCGAACTGCTGGCAGTGGGCAAAAGCGTCGAAGGCCGGGATATCCAGCTTCTGCGCAAGGGCAGCGGCAAGGAAGGACAGCACAAGATCTGGATCATTGCCCAACAGCATCCCGGCGAGCACATGGCCGAATGGTTCATGGAAGGCGTAATCGAACGCCTGCAGCACCGGGATGACCCGGAGCTCAACTCGCTGCTGGCCAAGGCCGATCTGTACCTGGTGCCCAACATGAACCCGGACGGCGCGTTCCACGGCCACCTGCGCACCAACGCCAAGGGCCAGGACCTGAATCGCGCCTGGCAGAACGCCAGCCAGGAACTGAGCCCGGAAGTGCTGTTCGTCCAGCAGCAGATGGAAAAGTACGGCGTCGACCTGTTTCTTGATGTGCACGGCGATGAAGAAATTCCTCACGTCTTCACCGCCGGCTGCGAGGGCAACCCGGGCTACACACCACGCCTGGCGCGACTCGAAGAGCATTTTCGCAGCCACTTGAAGCGCCAGACCCGAGACTTCCAGACTACCCACGGCTACGCCCGGGACAACCCCGGAGAGGCCAACATGACCCTGGCCTGCAATGCCGTCGGGGAGAAATACGACTGCCTGGCGCTGACCCTGGAGATGCCTTTCAAGGACCACGACGATAACCCCAACCCCGTCACCGGCTGGTCCGGCAAGCGCTCCATGCAGCTGGGCAAGGATGTCATGAGCACCCTCGCCGACCTAGTGGACCACCTGCGCTGAACCCGACTGACGACTGCGCGAGCATTTGCGCAGTCGTCACTCATCGGCGCCAGCCGGCACCCGTCGGCAATCCTCCGGCCCCAGCAAGCGCCCATCCGCCGCACGCAGTTCCAGCGCACGTAACGGTTGCCCGGTTTCCCGGTCGACCATTCGCGAATGCGCCTCGCCCTCCTCGTAGAAAAACGCCTCGCCCCATTGGCGCAAGCCGATGATCAGGGGAAACAGCCCCTTGCCCTTTGGCGTCAGCACGTACTCCTGGTAGGCACTGCCATCAGAGGCCGGCACCACTTCAAAAACCCCGTGTTCCACCAGGGTGCGCAAACGTGCGGCAAGAATGTTCTTGGCCATGCCAAGGTTGCGCTGGAACTCGCCAAAGCGACGGATGCCGTCAAAGGCATCCCGCACAATCAGCAACGACCACCAATCACCGATGGCATCCAGTGAGCGGGCCACCGGGCACTCGGCATCTTGCAGGCTGGTGCGTTTAACCATGCTGGGCAGTCTCCGTTCGGGCCACAGAAAAGTGGTTGCAATATAAAACCTCGATCTCTACCGTACAACTGGTTTTATAACGAAACCAGATACGGAGCCCGACATGTCACGCGATCCTTCCCCTCCTGCCCCCTCGATTCTTTCACCACGGGTGGTGCTGCTGTTCGCCATCGCCTGTGGCCTGGCGGTGGGCAACGTTTACTACGCCCAGCCGCTTCTGGACGCCATGGCCCGAACCTTCGAACTGCCGCCGGCCACGGTGGGCATCATCATCACCCTGACCCAGGTGGGCTACGGCCTGGGGCTGCTGTTGCTGGTGCCTTTGGGCGACCTGCTCAACCGCCGGCGACTGATCGTCACCCAGACTCTGCTTTCAGTGCTGGCCTTGCTAATGGTGGCCCTGGCCCCCAACAGCACCTGGCTGCTATTGGGCATGGCCAGTACCGGCCTGCTGGCGGTGGTGACCCAGGTTCTGGTGGCCTATGCCGCGAACCTGGCACCCACAGCCCAGCGTGGACGGGTGGTCGGCATGGTGACCAGCGGCATCGTGGTGGGCATTCTGCTGGCCCGCACCGTGGCCGGAACCATGGCCGATCTGGCCGGCTGGCGTTCGGTCTATCTGTTGTCGGCCGGCTTGACCCTGCTGGTGGCCCTGACCCTGTGGAGAGTGCTGCCCAGAGTTGAACAGCCACCCGCAGTGCAACGCTACGGGCAATTGCTCGGCTCGCTGCTGCAACTGTTCAGGGAAGAAAAAGTGCTGCGCGACCGTGCAGTGCTGGCGATGTTGATCTTCGCCGCGGGCACCGTCTTGTGGACCCCGCTGGTACTGCCTCTGAGCGCCCCGCCGCTGTCGCTGTCTCACACCGAAATCGGCCTGTTCGGCCTGGCCGGGGCCGCCGGCGCCCTGGGCGCGGCACGGGCCGGGCACTGGGCGGATCGCGGCCTGGCACAGTGGACCAGCGGCCTGGCCCTGGCGTTGATGTTGCTGTCCTGGCTGCCCATCGCCTTTACCCAATCGTCCCTGTGGGCACTGCTACTGGGAGTCATCACCTTCGACCTGGGCTTGCAGGCCGTCCACGTCACCAGCCAGAGCCTGATCTACAGCGTGCGCCCGCAAGCCCAGAGCCGCTTGGCCGCCGGTTACATGCTGTTCTACTCCCTGGGCAGCGCCGGCGGCTCGATTGCCGCCACCGCCACCTACGCCTGGGCCGGCTGGATCGGGGTCTGCCTGTTGGGAGCCGCTATCAACAGCCTGGCACTGGTCTATTGGCTGTGGAGCCTGAACCCCGGGAAAGCTCGGACCGAGGCTCGCTGTGCCATTTGAACGACACAGCAGGCTTGCTCAAGGGGGACTCAAACCCGCCCCCGCAGCATGCTCTGCAATACCCCGTCTCGGCGGACCCAGCCATGGAACAGTGCCGCCGCCAGATGCAGCAACACCGTCAGGAACAGCAGATAAGCCAGGTAGCCATGGGCCTTGCGCAACAGAGCGAACACCTGGGCATTGGCCGGCAGGATCGCCGGCAACTGCAACGAACCGCTCAGCATCACCGGGTCCCCGGCCGCCGAAATCATGGCCCAGCCCAGTACCGGCAAGCCCAGCATCAGGGCGTACAGCAGCACATGGGAGGCTTTGGCCGCCAACACCTGCCAGCCCGGCAAGTCTGCCGGCAGCGGCGGTTGTCGAGTGGAAAAACGCACAAACAGGCGCACCGCCGCCAACAGCAGAATGGCGATGCCCAACGGCTTGTGCAGGTGGATCAGCCACTCATGACGGGCGGACACCGAGGTCACCATGCCGGCACCGATAAACAGCATGGCAATGATCATCAGCGCCATCAGCCAGTGCAGCAGGCGCGCCAGCGGGGCGAAGTGTTGAGGGTGGCTATTCATGGACGCGGTTCCTGGGCGGAGGGCAATTGACTGACTTCGCTGGTGCGACGCAGGTAGGAACTGGCGTAGGCAGCAGAGCGTGCTGCCAGCAGGGGATCATCGGAGGCCTGGATGCCATTGGGCAGAATCAGCGGGTCGTAATTGATGTCCCGGCACTGGCCACTGTTCTGCGGCTGGGTGCCTTGCAGCACCAGGGTCCCGGCATTGATCACCGGACGCTCTGCGGGCCAGGCCTTGCTGGCGTCATGGGTAGGGTCATCGGGCGCCGCCAGGGTGATCTGCAAACGCCAGCGCAACGGCCCTTGAGCCAGGCGCTGCGTCAGGTCTTGTTCCAGGTAGTCCGCGCCTTGCGGAGCACTGCCCGGGGCTGGCGCCTCACCGGTCTCGGGGACCACGCCCCAGCGCACCGCCTGGCGCTTGCCGCTGCCATCCACCAGGTAGAACGCGTTGATCCCGTTGTAGCTTTCACTGGCGTAGCTGGCTGAAGGCTTGGCGCTCTTGACCCATTGCAGAAAGGGCCCAGCCTCCGGGTGAGCGGCAAAGAACGCCGGCACCCTGGTCGGGTCCGGCTTGCCCGTGGCCGGATCAGGGGAACTGGCCTGCTGCAGTTGATAGAACGCCTCGGGAGTGCCCACCGGAAACACCGGCATGCTGTTCATTCCCGTGCGCCACTGCTGGCCGTTGGCCTGGAGGAAACGCAACGCCAGGCTGCGGATCGGCACGCTGCTGTCCGGCGCATAGGGGTTGCCGCTGGGCAGGGCAAAACGCCCCACCACCGGCGTTTGCGCCTCGCTGAACACCTGTGCCGTGGAGTAGGCCCGGGCCTCGCCACTGCTCTGGAAGTAACCGATGACACACACGCCCTTGGCGTGGTTGCGGCGAAACCCCGGATGCACGCCGTTATTGGTCTCCAGCACATCCACCAGGGCCTTGGGAGTCAGGCGTTGCGGGTCGAAGTTGCCGTGGACGTAGGCCAGCGCCGCGGCAGCGGCGGCCACCACCCAGGCAATGGCCCCCAGGCGCAAGGTCAGGCTGACAGCACTCAAGGGCGGACGATCGGGTGGCGAGGATGGGGCAACCATGGACATCTCCAGTACGCGGGGCCGCAAGGGACCAGGACCTGTCAGACGCAGCCCGGTGCCGGTTATTCCACAGCCCGATATTTATTTGCGCGTCTGTGGAATAACCTGCGAGGCAGCGCGTCTTCCTAGTCCCAAGCCTAGTGACTGGCCCAGCACCTGCAGGACTTCATGAACGATTTCGACGAACAGCTACGCCTGCTGCTCCCCCGCCTCAGGCGCTTTGCCCTGTCCCTGACGCGCCAGCCCAGCAGCGCCGACGATCTGGTGCAGTCCTGCCTGGAGCGCGCCTTGTCGAGTCGGGCCCATAAACGCCCCGAAGGCGATCTGCGAGCCTGGCTGTTTTCCATCCTCTACCGGCAGTTTCTTGATGCCCACCGACGCTCCCGGCGTTACGCACGCATGCTCGAATTCTTTACCGGCCGTGACGACGCCCAGCCTTCGGTGGAGCGCACCGTAGTCGCCCAGTCGACCCTGGCCGCTTTCGACCGCCTGAACGCCGAGCAACGCGTCCTGCTGCTCTGGGTCTCGGTGGAGGGCTTGAGCTACAAGGAAGTGGCAGAGATCCTCCAGGTCCCCGTCGGCACCGTGATGTCGCGCCTGTCCAGGGCCCGCCAGGCGCTGCGCCAACTCAGCGACGGCGAAATCAGCAGCCCCTCTCTACGGATACTCAAATGATCAGCCTGCCCCCCAGCGACAGCGACCTGCACGCCTACGTCGATCACCAGCTCAGCGAAGCGGACCGCCGGGTGCTGGACAGTTACCTGGCCAACCATCCGCAGACGGCAGCTCAGGTCCAGGCCTGGCAGCAGGATGCCCAGCACCTGCGGGCCGCCCTCGGTGGCGCCCTGCTGCAAGCGCCCAACCCGGCGCTGGAGCCGACGCTGATCCGTACGCGCCACCAGCAGCGGGGCTTGCGGCGCTTGGCCAGTGCCGCGGCACTGCTGGTGGCGGTCGGGGTTGGCGGTCTGAGCGGCTGGCAGGCCCGGGAGCTGACCCTGGCCGGCAACAGCGTGCTGCCGATGACCGATGCCCTCCAGGCGTATCGCCTGTTCGCCGAGCAAGGCATCCTGCCGGCGGACTTCAAGGTCCAGGACAACGGTGCCATGCAAGCCTGGCTGGATCGCTACTTCACCCAGGCCAGCCCGCTGCCGGACCTGCACGACGCTGGCTTCAAAGCGGTCAGCGGGCGCCTGCTCAGTACCGAACAAGGGCCGGCGGCAATGGTTCTGTACCAGGATCGCGAGGGGCGCAAAGTCAGCTTCTACATCCGCCCGCCAGGACCGCAGAACACCCTGCTACCCCGTGGTAGCCGCCGTGACGGCCCGTTGCAGGCACAGTACTGGTCCGGCGGGGGCTACAACTACGCCATGGTCGGCCCGGTGGAAATACCCTTGTAGGCCTTCAGAACCCCACGTCCAGCACCACGTTGTCGATGTAGGTGCCCGCGGGCGGCGTGTTCTGGTCGGTGTAGATCCTGGCGTTGTAGTTGAAGATCTGGCTGCCGGTACCCAGGCCATTGCCCGGGTTCACTTCGGCATCGGTGCTGGAGCGTCGGGCACTGCCAACGCTGCCCCAACGGGTGTTGCCGGCACTTTTGAAAATGTCGTAGGCCAGGTAGTTGCTGCCGGAAATCATCCGCCGTCGCCCTCCCGCGCTCACGGGTTGCTGGCCGTCGCTCAAGCCCACGGTATAGGCACTGCCCTTGGTGCAGGACAGGTTGATGGTCTGCCCGGTGACCGTGGCGAAGGCACTGACCACCGGCGCGCTGCCGAAACTGATGTTCGGCGCGGTGATCACGCAATCGTTGGACACCGTCATGTTCACCGTGAGCGCCTGGGTGCCGCTGCCGATGTCCCGTCCCAGGCAGACCCCCAGTGCGCCGATCCCGGCGCAATAGTTCCAGCTCCAGAAGATGCTCAGGTTCTCGGTGTAGACACCTGCCGCTACGTTGCTGCCGGTGATGGTCCCCATGTAGATGGGCACGGTCTTGGCCACGGTGGGGCTGCCCAGCAAGCCCAGGAGGTCGATGATCGAGTTGCGCGCGAAGTCGAACTGCACGCCCCGAGTGATCGGATAGCTGGTGCTGTTGTTGGCGTACAGGGTGTAGCCGATGACATCGCCCGTGGGGCCGACCATGCCGCTGGTGCTGGACGTGATGGTGGCGTAGAAGTGGTCGTTGCTGGCCAGCAGGCTCAACAGCGAGCCAGTGCAGCTCAAGCCCGCATTGGTGGTGGAAGCCGGCTGCGAAGTGGTACGCACCAGGATCGAGCTGACAGTGCCGAACCCCGCCGGTGCGGTGCTGACGGCGTTGCACAGCGCCTGGGCCTGCAGCGTCAGCAGACTCGCCAGCAGCCCCACTATTGCCTGTCGCCATCCCTTGAACCTGTCCACCCTCAGCACTCCCTTGCCTCGTGACGCCACAACTACTGGCAGACCAGCGGGCCGATCAACGGCACCTGCTGCTGTTGCAGATCCATGTCGAACTGCGCACGGCAGCTCTGGCCATCAGCCAGGCCGACTTGCAGGCTGTTGTGTTGCGAAAGATTCTCCAGATACACCAGCCCATCCCAGCCGACCACCGCCCGAGCCCCACTCTGCTCATGGGTCACGGTGCTGCCCAGGGGCAGTTCCCGTTGCTGGGCGTCCACCAGCACCACGCTGGCGGCGATGATCCGGGTCAGTGGAAACTCCAGCAAATAGCCGCTGCCACGACGCACCGCCACTCGCTGCTCCACATTCGGCGTCTGGACGTTGGCCGGCAGGTTCAACGGATCGATCTCGTACTTGCCCCGGTAATAGGCACTGCTCCAGGGCACCAGCAAGTGTCCGCTCTTGTCGGTCTGCCCCACCAACTGGTTTTCATAGCGCACCGGGATGTCCTGGTAACCATCGGTGCTGACCACCACGAAGGCATCGTCGATCTGGTTGGCAGCGAACACCTGGCGGTCCATCCACACCAGCGAGCCACTGGCATCGGCCCAGCGGGTCTCGGCATCGCGGGTGCCATAGACCCCCGCCTGCAGGCGCACCGACTGCAGGCGCCAGGTGACATCCGCCTGGCGATAGTCGGCGCCGCTGCCCGTGGCATAACCCAGGTTGTAGCCAACCCCGCCCTCCAGGGGCACCGAACGACTGAAATTGACCCGCTGGCGGTTTTCCCCCGTCTTGCTGCGTTCGTTGCTCAGGCTCAGGCTGCCGTGCAAGTCGAAGGGAATCACCAGCTGCGCCTGCATCGCCCACTGGCTGTCGCCGATCTCCCGGTTGGCCGACAGGTAGAAGCTGCTGTTGTGCCACAGCGGCTTGCTCCAGGTCAGGTTCAACAACCGAGTGCGGCTCGAGTCAGCGGCCCGCACATCGAAGTAGCCGGCCCCCAGGCTGCCGTAGCGATCCAGGTTGAGGCTCAGGGTCAGTTGCTCGCTGCGCTGGCTGAGGCTGATGTAGGGGCTGTCGACCACCGTCAGGTCGGCATACTGGTCACGACGTTGCATGCGCTGGTACGCCAGGCTGAAACGCTGGTTGTTGTACTGGTAGCCGAAGCTGAACTGCTGACCGCCGCTGCCGTCAAAACGGCTCTGGCTGAGCGCCGTGTTGAGCACGCCGAAGTTGCCCAGGCGCATATTGCCGCCCACCCCGCCCAGCGTCAGGGAGTCCGAGGCCTCGGCATGCGCTTCCAGGGTCAGGCTGTCGCTCAGGCCATGGCGCAGGCTGCCGGAGGTGGCACCCGGGCCGTAGCCAAAATCACGCAGGGTGTAGTCTCGACGCAGGTTCCCTGCGGCCACCGAGAAATCCGTCAGCCCCTTCTGCAGCAGGCTGCTGGTAACGTAGAACGGCACCGTGGTCGACACTTGCCGCCCCAGGGCGTCCGTGGTCACCACCACCGCCTCCCCAGCCCCGTTGATAAAGGGAATGTTGGTCAGGGTGTAAGGCCCCGGTTGCACCTCGCTGCTGCTGGACTTGTAGCCATTGATGAACAGGTCCAGGGAGGATGGCACCGCCGCTTCACCGGCAAACTGCGGCAAGGGATAGGTCACCAGGTCCGGGCGCACGGCGAAATCCCGAGACAGCTGGACCCCACCCAGACGCACCGAACTGCTCCAGGGCAAGGCGCTGCTCACCACGTCACCCGCCTCATAGGTCAGCAGGCGTTCTTCATCGGAAAAACGCCAGGTGGTGTCATAACGCCGATACCCATTGTTCAACGAGCTGCTGGCAACGCCAGACAAGGTCCGCCGGTACTGCCCGGTATTGGACAAGGTGCCCCAGGTGTCGAACAGCCGCACTTCATTCCAGGCCGCCAGGTAGGTGCCGCCTTCATCGGTGTCATTGAGGTACAGATCGTAGTTGAGCAGCGCGCCGAAGCTGCTCAGGGCCGGTGTCCTTGGATAGGCCTGGCGACTGCCGATGAACTGCTCCGGCAGCCAATCCGGCGGCACATCAATCAGCAGGCGCTGGCCCTGACTGTCGTAGTCGCTGTGCAGGCCCGGCAGGCTGTCCAGATCGACTTCGCTGCCCAGCCCCTCCGGCAGCTTGATGCCGGTTTCCCGCAGCGTCTGCACCGGCATGAACAATCGTCCGGCACGCTGCTCCACCGCCACCACCTTCCCTGTGTTCATCTGATTGATCACCAGTTCCAGAAACAACTGCGCATCGGCCAGCGACTCCAGGCTGCTGGGCGGTGGCGGCAGCTCGCCAGCTTGGCAAAAAGGCGCCAGCATCAGACCGCACAGGCCAGCCATCAGTCCTTTCCAGCAGCGCAAACAACGAGCAGCGTCCTGGCTCATGGCGGGTTCAAGTCCATTTATGGACATCTCCATCCCAAGGCGGATGCGTCACCGCGCTCGCATCCGTCCGTACCTCTTCCGAGCGCCACCTGGCAGGCGCTTGCATGACTGCAGTGGATCAGTGCGCAGGCGCCAGACTCTGCACCTGCGGCGCGCCATTGACCCGCAGTTGCAGGGTCGAATCCATTGTCAGGGGGGCCGTCACCGGCCAGCGCATGACCGCCCCGGGCAGCACGTAACCGAGCAAGCCCGGCGCCAGCGGCCGGGTCTGCCCGCCCTGCTTGAACGCCACATCGGTCAGGCGTGCGTGCACGGCCCCCTGGTTACGCAGCTCGAAAAACGTCTGGCCGTCCACCGCCACTTTGCGCCAGCTCAGGTCCGGTACACCGGCGCCCTTGGGATCGCGAGGGCGGGAAGTGTCTTCCTTGCTCCAGAGCCCGGCGCCATAGGCGAACAACGGCACCGAGTAACGCATCTGGAAACGGATCGCCGCCGCACTCTTGGCCCCCTCTTCCGGGGTGATGGGCTTGGCCGAAGGAATCTCGTCGATGATGATCCGGTACGCCAGCTCCTGCCCCGGCGGCACCTCACGGGTTCGGGTCAGGCGCACCAGTTGCTTCTGCCCGGGTTCGATCTTCGCCACCGGCGGGCTGCCGATGACGTCGCGCTGGTTCTGGTACTGGTCGGCAAAACCGCTCTGGCTCCAGGCAAACACCCGGATCTGCAGGTTGGCGGTTTCAGTACCGCGGTTTTCCAGCCACAGTGCACTGGCTTGCTGATCCGCCTCCAGAACCGGATCGATCGGCCAGATCAGCACCGAGCTGGCGGCCTGGACCCTGGGCACGCCGGACAACACTCCGGCCAGTATCAGGTAACCGGTGGCCCAAAGGCCCCGCAAAGGTAAATGCATACTGCTACTCCTTGTCCGCCTGCCGACTGGTTGTCGACTCGCCCCATCACCACGACAGCTGCACCTGCAGCACATCGCTGTAAGTCCCCCCAGGCTGATTGCCCGGCAACTGCACCTGCCCGTAAATCGGCAGGCTGATGTTATTGGCATCGCTGTAAGCCACGGCCACGCTCTGGCCTATGCCCAGGCTCTGGCTGTACGCCGCATCGCGAAACAACTGATAGGCCACCCGGGCACTGCCGCTATTGAGCTGCATATGTCGCCCGCTGTTGTTGTACTGGCCGCCGTCCACGATCATGTTCAGGGCCACTCCCGGTGTGCACTGCAATTGCACGCCCCCGATCAACGCCACTCGCACGGTGCTGGTGGACAGCGCCGACTGGCTGCCGAAGGACAGGCTGCCGTAGTTGCTGACACCGCCCACCACCAGACAACCGGCGGTGATGGTGGCACTGACCTGGAAGTTCTGGCTGGTGGCCGCCCAGATCCACGCCGGCCAGGCACTGGCGCAGATCAGGGCAAACAGCGCAAGACCTTGGCTGGCCATGGCATCAGAAGGTCAGCTGCACGGACACCGTATCGGTGTAGGTGCCGGCCGGCAGCCCGGCCTTGCCCACGGCCTGGCCATAGAGGTTCACGGTCTGCGCGACCCCGGTGCTCGGCGCCAGGTTGATCACCCCATTGATCGCCACGATCTGCGAGTGGCCGGAGTCGGTGTACAGGTCGTAGGGCACATAGTTGGCCACCCCGTCGTACAACGCCCGGGTGCCACCCGAGGACATACCGTCATTGTTGCCGCCCTGGATGGTCAGGCTGGGTGTGGTGCCGCTGGAGCAGAGAATCGACAAAGCCCCGCCACCGCCCCCCAGCACCTGGCCAGTGGCCGTCGTAAACAGGCTGTTGGTGGTGCCGAAGTTCAAGGCGCCGAAGTTCAGACCGGTGCTGCCGCCCACCCCGTTGACCTGGCAACTGCTGGTGAGGATCAGGGTTGAGCTGATCTGACCGGTGACCGTAGTGGCGGCGTTGGCCGTGGAAACCATGACCAGTCCCAACAAGGGCCAGCCAATCCTGGATACAAGCGCGTGCATGATGTGCGTCCTCTCGTGAGTTACCAATCCAGCGTGATGGTCAGGGTGTCGGTGTAGACCCCTGCCGGAACCGCGCGGGTATTCGCGACCACAGAGCCGAACACCGGAATGGGAATCCGCCTGCCGCTGCTCACTGCGAAATTGCGCTGCTGGCCGATGCTGTAGCTGTCGCTACCGGATGCATCGACAAACAATCGATAGGGAATGGTCTGGCGTCCGTTGCTCAAACGCCGGGTTGTACCGTCGCCGTTGAGGCCGCCATTGATGGTCACGGTGAAACCGGTGACCGAGGGATTGCAGGCCACCTGCAACTGGCCTTCGGCACTGTCGGTGAGGCTGGCCTTGATGGGGTTGACCCAGGTCGGCCCCTGCTGCCCGAAGTCGAGCATGCCCAGGTTGCTGATGGGGTTCGTGGAGGGCGCGCTGCCGCCACTGCTCACCTGACAACTGGCAGTGATCACCAGGCGCGCCTGGATCTGCCCGCTGATCGCCGCCTGGGCATCATCAACCAGCAGACACAGCGAGCCCAGGGCGACGATCGTCCAGGTCCTGCCTTTCATTGCACCCATCCCGGTTCCATCAGGACTCCCACGTGAGCCGTTCAACCTGAACGGCTGTCCCTGCTCTGCCCGGGTCCCCCGTGGCAGCTGTCATACCCCCGACCTCACCAGGTCAGGGTCACCTTCAATACATCGGAATAGCCCCCGGCCCGGGGAATCTCGGCCAGAGGTTCAATGCGCCCGTACAGGGGCAGATCCACAGTGCCGGAGTCCGGCACCCGTCCACTGACCGGGACATTCACCGGCAACGCAATGCGCCGGGCCGAGTCTTGGTAGAGGCGATAAGGAATGGGTTTGCCCAACGCACTGTTGCTGGCCAGGTAACGCACCTCGCCGACACCGCCATGCAGGCCGCCGTCGATGCGCATCTGATAAGGGGTATCGGGATTGCACTCCAGGCGTGGCAGACGACCACTGACCCATGCCGCAGCCAAAGGCCCCGCCGGATCGTTCAGGCGCGCAGTACTGCCAAAGTCCAGGGTACCGAGTTGCTCGACACCGGCCTCCCGCTGCTGACCCACCAACTGGCAGCCACGCTGCACATCGACCCGGACCTGCACCTGCAAATCCGCGGCCCCTGCCGTCGCGCTGAGCAACGCGCTCATGACTGCCAAACCCTTATATCCATTCAAGGCCTCAATCCTTATGAGGAGCATTCGCTGAAATCAGGTTAGCAACCGCGGGCGAAACTGCCAGTTAGCGTATTAATCGGCCTGCCCGGTGTGAATGACCGTCTATCGCCGCCATGCCTTTTCGAGATCACTGGCTGTTGGGTTTTCTATTGGTTAAATTGTCGCGCCGCTTTTAAGGTAGGCGGCCTGGAATCATCGGGGTAACCACCATTGGCCGCTTTACCGCCAACACCTGCACAGACTCAATCACCCTGGCGACGCCTGTTCGCCCGAGCCTTGCGCCGCCCGAACGGTGCCGGTGGTGTGATCCATGACTACTTTCGCCACAAGGCCCGGGACCTGGGATACACCCTCAGCCACAGCCAATTGCGGGTGATCGACTGCATGGCCCGGCAGGCCGAGGACCTGACGCAATCCTCCGGCAAGGCCCAGAGCCTGTACCTGTACGGCGCCGTCGGCCGGGGCAAGAGCTGGTTGCTGGACGGCTTCTTCCGCGCCTTGCCCATCGCCGAAAAACAGCGCCTGCACTTCCACGACTTCTTCGCCCGGTTGCACCAGGGCATGTTCCGCCATCAGCAGCAGGCCGACGCTCTGGAAACCACCCTGGATGAACTGCTCAACCAGTGCCGAGTGCTGTGCTTCGATGAGTTCCATGTCCATGACATTGGCGATGCGATGCTGATCACCCGGCTGTTCAAGGCCCTGTTCAACCGCGGCATCACGCTGTTACTGACTTCCAACTACGCCCCCGAGGGCCTGCTGCCCAACCCGCTATACCACGCCCGCTTCAAGCCGGTGATCGAACTGATCAACGGGCGCATGCAGGTGATGGAGGTGGGAGGCCCCCACGACTACCGGAGCCAGGCCCGCTCCCACGATCAGCAGCTCTTCACCCAGGGTCACTATGTGTGGCCCGGCACCCCGGCCCAGCGCCAGGCCCTGGAACTGCCCGAGCGCCATGCCGCAGCGGCGCAACTGACAGTAGGCGCCCGGCAATTGACCGTGCGCCAGATCCAGCAGCGCAGCATCCGTTTTGAATTCAACGATGTGTGCGAACAGCCCACGGCCGTCATGGACTACCTGGAACTGAGTCGCCACTTCGACACCTGGATCATCGACGAACTGCCGGAGCTGGGAGAATGCTCGATCGCCGCCCAGCAACGCTTCATCAACCTGATCGACGTGCTCTACGACCAGGACAAACGCCTGCTGCTGATCGGCCAGCGCCCGCTGCACGAGTGTCTCGGCGGCCACGCCATCGACCTGGCGCGCACCCGCAGCCGCCTCGGGCAATTGCAGGTAATCGGTCCCGAGCACCCGCTTGAGCGAGTAGCCACATGAGTTCGATCAGCTTTTGCGAGCTGGTGTGCCTGCACCTGCAAGATTCAACCCTCAAGCACTCCCGGCTATTTGGCCTGGAGAGTTTCTCGGCAGCCGAACTGGCGGCCAAAGGCTATGAGCGGGTCGGCGAGCCCCAGGACTTTCACCAGTATGAAAAAATCTGCACGACGCGCTACCACCAGCGAACCCTGGAGGTGCTGTTCAAGTGCTACTTCCTTGACCGGCAACGGGTCGGCAGTGGCTTCAGCCTGGCCCCTGGGGCCCGCCTGACGTCCGTGCTCAAGTACAGGAAACGCCTTGCGGCACAGCAAAACCTGCCCCCTTCGCAGTTGGCTTTCCATTTCTCGGATGACAAGCAGGAAGGCGCGGTGATTCTGGATGACCGCCACGTCATGCGTTTCAACCAATGGAGCCGCCAGGGCGCCTACTTGCTTGCAACCCTGGAGAGCGACTTCGACCTGGAAAACCCGCTGGGCAGAGCCGCCACCGGATCGGTAAAATACACCTTGGAGCACCACAGCCTGGAGTCGATGCTGGCTGAAGCCAGGAACCCCAGGCACCCCGCGGCATTTCGCCGGTTAGCTGAAGCACTGCAAGATGCAAGAATTTGACCGCAAAGAGATTTATCGACTGGCAGCGGCGCTCTTGCGCTCTATTGAAAATGCCCAGCCAACGGTATTGGCGGCATTTGGCGTAAGCCCGGCCATTTATGCAGAAATCCTCGAAGAGCTGGACAGCTCGGGAGAACAGGCCGTGAACCTGGCCCTTGCGCCCTATGATCGGGCATTCCAGCCGGACCGCAGCGGCCGGGTCGCCCTGGACCTTTACCCGCTGGACACCGAGCCATCCGTCATGAGAGTGGCCTGCAAGCTGTGGTCCAAAGGCCGCAAGACCGACCTTACCCTGATTGCCGACTACGTACAGGGAGCGGGCGCGTTGACCTTCAGGTTGCTGGAAACCCAATAGCACTCATCCAATGGCCGCTCAGGCAGCCAAAACCACCGAACTGCTTTATTCTGCCCGCCTTTTTCTTCTTTCGAGTACTGACGCTGTTCATGGATACCCTTGCTCAACTGCGGGCCGGCCAGCTGGCCGGAATCAAGCGCCTGGACCTGTCCTGCGGACTGACCGAGTTCCCCCGGGAGATCTTCGATCTGGCCGACTCGCTGGAAATCCTCAACCTCAGCGGCAATGCACTGAGCAGCCTGCCCGACGACCTGCACCGGCTCACCCACCTGCGCATCCTGTTCTGCTCGGACAACCAGTTCAGTGAACTACCGGCCTGCCTCGGCCATTGCGCGCAACTGAGCATGATCGGCTTCAAGGCCAACCGCATCGAACGGGTGCCGGCCGCCGCCCTGCCGCCGCAGTTGCGCTGGCTGATCCTCACCGACAACCGCATCAGTGAACTGCCCGAAGAGCTGGGCCAGCGCCCGCTGCTACAAAAGCTCATGCTGGCCGGCAACCGCCTGACCGCCCTGCCCCAGAGCCTGGGCCAGTGCCACAACCTGGAGCTGCTGCGGATCGCCGCCAACCGCCTGACCGAGCTGCCGCCGTTCCTCCTGGCCCTGCCGCGCCTGACCTGGCTGGCCTATGCCGGCAATCCACTGGAATCCGAGGCCGACGCCCAGGCCCTGGAGTCCACCCGCACCATCCCCTGGCACGAACTGCGCCTGGAGCAACGCCTGGGCGAAGGCGCCTCCGGGGTGATTCACCAAGCGTGGTGGCAGCCGACGGGAGAGCCGGCCCGCGCGGCGGCGGTCAAGCTGTACAAGGGCGAGATGACCAGCGATGGCTCGCCGCTGCATGAAATGAACGCCTGTATCAGTGCCGGGTTGCATCCGAACCTGATCCGGGTCGAGGGCCGCATCGTCGAGCATCCCCAGGGCCAGAACGGACTGGTGATGCAACTGATCGACCCCAGCTACCGCAACCTTGCGGCGCTGCCGAGCCTGGATTCCTGCTCCCGGGATATCTACCCGGATAACGCGCACTACCGTGCCGGCGTGATTCTGCGAATCGCCCGCGGCATCGCTGCGGTGGGTGCCCACCTGCATGCCCAGGGCATTACCCACGGCGACCTCTACGGCCACAACACCCTGTGGAATGAACAAGGCGACTGCCTGCTGGGGGATTTTGGCGCGGCGTCCTTCCATGCCAAGGACGACACCCCAGAGAGCCGGGCGCTGCAACGCCTGGAAGTACGGGCCTTCGGTGTCTTGCTGGAAGAATTGCTGGAGCGCGGGGATGGCTCGCTGAGCCTGGAACAGCGGCAGAAACTGGCGGCGCTGGTGCAGCGCTGCTGTCAGCCAGAGGTGCTGGCACGACCGGACTTTGCCCAGGTCTGTGAGGAATTAGCGGGGCTTTAAAACAGCTTCGCCGGCCAGCCGGCTCCTACAGAGGTTTGCAGGAGCCGGCTGGCCGGCGAATCGCGGTCTTAACCCGCCAGGCCGACGAACATGTCCTGCACGTCGTCATGGTTGTCCAGGCCTTCGAGGAAGGCCTCGACTTCAGCCATCTGCTCATCGCTCAGGCCGCTCACCGGGTTCTTCGGCTGATAGCCCAGCTTGGCCGACAACACGGTGAAACCTTGCTCGGGCAATGCCTTTTGTACGGCATCCAGGTCCGCAGGCTCGGTCAGGAACAGGGTTGCGCCCTCTTCACCCGGTTCGAAATCCTGAGCACCGGCCTCGATGGCGGCCAGTTCCGGATCAGCGTCCGGGCTGTCCGGCGAGGCTTCGATCATGCCCACGTGATTGAAATCCCAGGACACCGAGCCCGAAGCACCCAGTTGGCCCTTGCGGAAGGCCACACGGATTTCCGCCACGGTACGGTTGATGTTATCGGTCACGCATTCAACGATCAGCGGCACCTGGTGCGGGGCAAAACCTTCGTAGGTCACGCGGTGGTACTGCACGGTTTCGCCCAGTTGGCCCGAACCTTTCTTGATGGCGCGCTCAAGGGTCTCGCGGGGCATCGAGGCCTTCTTGGCCTGTTCGACCACCAGCCGCAGGTGGGCGTTGGTGGCGACGTCAGCGCCGTTACGTGCGGCAATGGTGATCTCTTTCACCAGCTTGCCGAAGATCTTGCCCTTGGCGTTGGCTGCCGCTTCTTTGTGTTTAACCTTCCACTGTGCGCCCATTACTCACTCTCTTGATCTATGGCGTCGAGTTGGATTTGGCCGACGCGATGGGCAAGTTTATACGTCCTCAGGGCCCTGATCGACCAAAAAGTCAGCGACCGGCCCTACCCCGCCAGGCTTCAGCCCTTGTCGGCCTTGCCAGCGGCCGCAGCGAAACGCGCCAGACGCACATCCAGATGCCGCGGCCGACGCCCATGATCCTCGGCCCGCTCCTTGCGGCGAATGGCGTTGCGCACCATGAGCGAGCCCAGGTAGCGGATCGGCTCCGGGGGGAAGTAACCCAAGGGACCGTTGACCAGGGGCGAACGGGTCCAGGGATTGTCCAGGCCCTGGACCAGGGATGCGAGAATCTGCCCTCCCATATGACAGGGGCCCACGCCGCTGCCGGAATAGCCGAACCCATAGAAGAGGTTGCCGGCGCGGCTCATCTGGCCGAAGAAGGGCAACCCGGTGACCGAGCGATCCGACGGACCGTTCCAGGTCGCGGCCACCGGCACCTCGGCAAAGGCCGGGAAGAACTGCCCCAGGCTCTTGTGCAGCAACCCGGCATAGGGCGACGGCTGGTCGAACACCGGCAACATGCGCCCACCGTAGGCAAAGGTGTTGCCGCCCTTGCCGAGCATGATCCGGCCGTCGGGAGTGTTGTGGTAGTAGTGCACGAAGATCCGCGAATCCAGCACCGTCACCCCGCTGGTCAAGCCGATCTGCTGCAGCAGTTGCGGACGCGGCTCGGTGATCAGCATGTCACTGGAAACAATCGCCACACTGCGTTCGAACTGCGGAAAGGCCCGGGCCATCCAGGCGTTCATCGCCAACACCACACGCTGGGCACGGATCTGTCCCAAAGGGGTGCGCAACCGCGCCGGGCGCCCTTCTTCCAACCCGGTCATGGCGCTGTGCTCATGGATTCTGACCCCCAATTGCAAGGCCACCCGACGCAAGCCACGCACCAGCAACCCCGGCTGCACACTGGCGGCGGCCGGCGAGTACCAGCCTTCCAGGTGCTGGCTGGAACCGGCCATGCGCTGCACATCGGCCAAGGGGCGCTTCTCGAAGGAATTGATGCCCCGGCGTTCCAGGGCAGCGATCACCCCGTCGGTAGAACCGACCTGGGCCTGGTTGGTGGCGGTGTACAAGGTACCGTCGAGGCGATAGTGAGCCTCCACTCCATAGCGCTCGCAGAATGCGCCGATGGCGTGGATGCTGCGCTCGGACTCCTTGACTAGGCGCACCGCCTCCTCGATGCCGAACAGACGCTCCAGGGTGAAGTACTTGGCCGACCAGGACAGCGCACAGCCGCCATTGCGCCCACTGGCACCGGCGCCGCAGATATCCGCCTCGATCAGCAGCACATCCAGCCCGGGGTTCTGCTCCTTGAGCATGATGGCGGTCCACAAACCGGTGTAGCCGCCGCCGACAATGGCCACCTCGCAGGTGGTATCGCCCTGCAGAGGCGGACAGGGGTCCAGGGTTTCCTGTTGCAGGGCCTGTTCCAGCCAGAAAGGTCGCATGGGTGAGTCTCCAGGAAAAAAACGGCAAGTGGGTGCGCTGGCAAGCCAGCGCCTACAACACTTCGTAGGAGCCGGCTTGCCGGCGAAGGGGCAGAAAAGTCAGGAACGCAACGGCTTGATCAACAACGGTCCATTGGGAACGAGCCCGCGCACCGGCTCGCTCCCATGGGGTCGGCTGTTCCAGAACGGCATGAGCAACAGCGCCGAGACCAGGGCACAGCCGGCAAACACGATGAACACCGTCACCGTGTCGAAATAGCCCGGCAACAAGCCCCCCAGTACTGCCCCCACCGAGCCGCAGCCATTGACGAAGCCTGCGGCCGTGGCCCCGGCCTTGGCCGAACCGAAATCAATGGCCGCCGCGCCGCTGATCATCGAGTCCGGCCCGTACAGGGTCAGCCCCATGAAAAACAGCAGCAGCATCACCAGCAGCACGCTGCCGGTGTGCAGCGCCCCCATGAACAGCGCCAGGGACACCGTCAGCGCCAAGAGGCTGAGGACACAGGCCGGCATGCGCCGGGCACCGAACAGCTTGTCCGAGGCCAGGCCGATCATGATCGGCCCCAGCAGCCCGGCCAGCTCGAAGGTGGTGGGCACGATCGCCGCCCCCACCTTGCCCACCGACGGCATCTGCTCATAAACGATCACCGGTCCCCACAGCAGAATCGCGTAGCGCGCCGGTTTGAGCAGGAAGTACGACAGGCCGAGCACCAGCACCGTGCGATTGCGCAGGATCTCCCGCAACGGCTCCCAGACACTCAGGCGGCGCTCGGCGGCCTCCTCCTCGGCACTCTGTGGCGCCAATGGCTCCACCGCCGGCAAACCCACATCCTGCGGGGTGTTGCGCTGGAAGATGAAAAACAGCACCGCCGTCAGCCCCACCACCACTGCGCTGGAGATGAACGCCGCATGCCAGGTGCCGATCAGGGTATAGGCCCACCAGCCGGCAAAGGGCGACGCCACCAGCCCGCCAAAGGCGTAGCAGGAACTCCATAGTCCCAGGACCCGGCCACGCTCCCGGGCAGGAAAGAAACTGCCCATGTTCTTGCACAGCCCGGACCAACCGGTGGACTGCGCCAGCCCCTGGATCAGCATGCACGTGGCGAACACCGGCAAGGTGGCGAAGCTGCCCATGACCAGGGCCGCGGCCGCGGAGATCAGCAGGCCGCCCAGCACCACCACCCGCGGGCCGAAACGGTCGGCGAAGATCCCCCAGGTGAACTGGCCCACGGCGTAGGCCGCCAGGTAGATGGCATCGAGGTTGGCCATGGCCATCTTGTCGAGGGTGAAGTCGGGATCGTCGGCGATCCCCAGTTTGGCGACGGAAAAGGCTTTGCGGGTGAAGTAGAACGCCGCGTAGGCGATCCAGGTGATGGCGAAAATCTGCACGCGCCAACGTTTGATGGTGCCGTTGTGCTTATTCATTGTGGTTCTGACCTCAGGGTGAGTGTGCCGGCAGAATGAGGAGCAAACGCCTGTGTTTTTTATTGTTGAGCACTGCAGCAGAGCCCTTGAGGCAGGCACTGCTGGTCAGATGAGTCCTGTTGCTTTCCCTGTTTCGGGACTTGGAGGTGCACGCACAGGCATCAGGGCCGGGTACGGGTCGACTGACGGGTCACCCGGGCCTTGAAAGATGGAAGCAATTACCAACTAATAAGTGAAATCGATTTATCGTATTTCAAATATAAGCCCAGCTTGTAAGAGGGTCTGCCCATGTCGGTTTCCCACGCACAGTTGAAGGCCTTTCATGCGGTGGCCGTGCACGGCAACTTCACCAAGGCTGCCGAACGCCTGTTTCTCACCCAGCCGGCGATTTCCGATCAGGTGCGCAAGCTCGAAGAGCGCTTCGGCGTCATCCTGTTCCATCGCAACAAACGCTCGGTACGCCTCACGGATCTGGGAGAACGCCTGCTGGCCATCACCCAGCGCCTGTTCGTGGTGGAGGCCGAAGCCAAGGAACTGTTGCAGGATTCCCAGGCCTTGCAGACCGGCAGCCTGGTACTGGCGGTGGATGCCCCGGTGCATGTGCTGCCGCAGATCGCCCGGTTCTGCGAGCTGTACCCCGGGATCAATGTGAAGATCGAGACCGGCAACACCGATGAATCCCTGCTGCGTCTGTTCAACTACCAGGCCGACCTGGCCCTGCTGGGACGGGAGGTGGATGACGAGCGCCTGCTGTCCTTGACCCTGCGCAACGACCCGATGGTGGCCTTTGTCTCGCGCAATCATCCGTGGGCCGATCGCCAGTCCATCTGCCTGGCCGACCTGGACGACACGCCCCTGGTGCTGCGGGAAGTCGGCTCGGTAACCCGGCAGACCCTGGAAGAGGAAATGAACCGGGCCGGCCTGCGGATTCGCCCGACCATCCAGGTGGAGGGCCGGGAAGCCGCGCGAGAAGCGGTAGTGGTGGGGATTGGCGTGGGGGTGGTCTCGGCGGCGGAGTTCGGCGCCGACTCCCGGGTCTGCGCCCTGCCGATCATCGACTGCCAGCGGCGCATGACCGAAACCCTGGTGTGCCTGCGCGAGCAGAGTTCACGGCGGATCGTCGCGACCTTTCTCGATCTGGTACGCGAAAGCCTGGCCTCCCCCACCGCTCCGTAGGCGCCGGCTTGCCGGCGAAGGCGATCCCTCGGCCAGTTGCTACGGGGCGCTCAGGCAGGAGCCAGGGCGAAAAACGCCTGGATCAAGCGCAGGTCACGGCGCCGTTCCATGCAACCGAGCATGTGCCGGTTGATCAGGCCAGCGCCACGAATCGGCACCGTGCACACCCGCGGGTCGTGCCCCACTTCCACTGAACTGACGATCCCGACCCCCAACTGCGCCGCCACCGCTTCGGTCACCGCCTCGCGGCTGTCCAGTTCCAGCAGCACGCGGGGCTGGACCCTGGCCAACACGCAAGCCTCATCAAAGGTGCGCCGGGTGATGGAACTGGGTTCGCGCAGCACCATGATCACCTGATCCAGTTGTTCGATGGCAATACCTTCGGGCAGCTCCAGCCAGGGATGCCCCTGGGGCACCAGGGCACACATCCGCGACTCACCCAGGCTTTGCAGGTGCAGGCCCTTGCGCGGCTCGACTTCGGTCAGCACCGCCACGTCGGCGTGTTCCGACAGCAGCGCCGCCAGGGTTTCCTGGGCATTGCCCAGGCGCAGGTTGACCGTCACCCCCGGATACTTCGCCCGCAGGCTGGCCAGCATCGGCATCACCATGTGCGGGCCATCCGCCGCCACTTCCAGGCGCCCGGTCAGCAATTGCCGGTTGGCCTCGAGCATGGCCTGGGCCTCTTCGGCCAGGCCGAACATGGCCCGGGTGATGGCCGCCAGCTTGATGCCTTCCTCGGTCAGCTCCACCCGGCGCGCAGTGCGCCGCAGCAGGGTGATCTGGTAATGCTCTTCCAGGGCCTTGATATGCCCGGTCACCGCCGGCTGGCTGATAAACAGCCGCCCGGCGGCCCGGGTGAAGCTGCCTTCACGGGCCACGGCGTCGAATGCGCGGAGTTGAAACAGGTTCATAGCTATCGGCCTCACTGATGGCTGGCATAACAACAAACAATTTGATTGATGACAAGGCAAACTGCAATTTAGTCCCCGTAGCTTCATCCCATCATTTTCGAGGACACAGCATGAGCATCGCCGAGCCAATCCTGCTTACCCCCGGGCCCCTGACCACATCCGCCCGCACCCGCCAGGCGATGCTGGTGGACTGGGGTTCATGGGATGAGCGCTTCAACCAACTGACAGCCAGCCTGTGCCAGCAACTGCTGGCCATCGTCAACGGCGCCGACAGCCACCACTGTGTCCCCCTGCAAGGCAGCGGAACCTTCGCCGTGGAAGCCGCCATCGGCACCCTGGTGCCCCGCAACGGCAAGGTCCTGGTGCTGATCAACGGTGCCTACGGCAAGCGCCTGGCGAAAATCTGCGAAGTGCTCGGCCGCGACTTCAGCACCTTTGAAACCGCCGAGGACGAACCCACCACCGCCGCCGACGTCGAGCGCCTGCTCCAGGCCGACCACCGCATCAGCCACGTGGCCCTGATCCACTGCGAAACCAGCACCGGCATCCTCAACCCGCTGCCGGAGATCGCCCAGGTCGTGGCCCGCCACGGCAAACGCCTGATCATCGATGCCATGAGCTCCTTTGGCGCCCTGCCCATCGATGCCCGGGAAATCCCCTTCGACGCATTGATCGCCGCCTCCGGTAAATGCCTGGAAGGCGTGCCCGGCATGGGTTTTGTCTTCGCCCGCAAGGAGTCCCTGGCCCAGGCGGCGGGCAACGCCCATTCCCTGGCCATGGACTTGCACGACCAGCACAGCTACATGGCCAAGACCGGCCAGTGGCGCTTCACCCCGCCGACCCACGTGGTCGCTGCGTTACATGAAGCCCTGCTGCAGTACAACGAAGAAGGCGGCCTGCCGGCACGCCATGCGCGCTACGCCGACAACTGTCGGACACTGCTGGAAGGCATGGGGAACTTGGGCTTGCGCAGCTTTCTGCCGGAAGCAATCCAGGCGCCGATCATCGTCACCTTCCATGCCCCGCAAGACCCGCGTTACCAGTTCAAGGACTTCTATGAACGGGTCAAGGCCAAGGGCTACATCCTCTACCCGGGCAAGCTGACCCAAGTCGAAACCTTCCGCGTGGGCTGCATCGGTCACGTCGACCGCCGCGGCATGCAGGCCGCCGTCGCCGCCATCGCCGAGGTACTGCAGGAAATGGAAGTCCAGAACATCTGACTCCCCGCCGTGCCTGCAACAGCGAGCTTGCTCGCGAAACAGGCGCTGCGATCCCGAACCTTTTTCCGCGAGCAAACTCGCTCCTACACAGGCATTGAAACCATGAACTACAGCAACCCTTCTCAGTTGCAAGCAGCGATCCTCGACTGGGCCGGCACCGTGGTGGACTTCGGCTCCTTCGCTCCGACGCAGATCTTTGTCGAAGCCTTTGCCGAATTCGATGTGCAGGTGTCTATCGAAGAAGCCCGCGGCCCCATGGGCATGGGTAAGTGGGACCATATCCGCACCCTGTGCGACCTGCCGGAGGTGGCCGAGCGCTACCGTAAAGTCTTCGGCCGTACACCCACCGATGCCGACGTCACAGCCATCTACGAGCGCTTCATGCCATTGCAGATCGAGAAAATCGCCGAGCATTCGGCACTGATTCCCGGCGCCCTGGAAGTGATTGCCAAGCTGCGCGAGCAAGGCATCAAGATCGGCTCCTGCTCCGGCTACCCCAAGCAGGTGATGGACAAGGTGGTGGCCCTGGCCGCCAGCAACGGCTACGTCGCCGACCATGTAGTGGCCACCGACGAAGTGCCCAACGGTCGCCCCTGGCCGGCCCAGGCCCTGGCCAATGTGATCGCCCTGGGCATCGATGATGTTGCCGCCTGCGTGAAGATCGACGACACCGTGCCAGGGATTCTCGAAGGCCGTCGCGCCGGCATGTGGACCGTGGCCCTGATCTGCTCGGGCAACGCCCTGGGCCTGAGCTATGACGGCTTCCGTGCCCTGGCCAGCGACACCCTGGCCAGCGAGCGCAAGCGCATCCATAAACTGTTCGAGGCTTCGCGCCCGCACTACATGATCGACACCATTGCCGATCTGCCTCAGGTCATCGCCGACATCAACCAGCGCCTGGCCCGAGGAGAGATGCCCCAGAGCCACTGATCAGACCCCAGCTCCACAACCAAACGGCGGCGCTCCTGGCACCGCCGTTTTTTTATCGGGCATTGCCCCGCCAGGGCCCTCGCAAGGGCGATAAAAGCCCCTGTCGACTCAGGCAAACCCTCGGATAGCGGATTACAGTTACAGCACTCCGTCATTCAAGAACGGAGGCTTCAGACCTGATGACCGAGGATGTCCCGTATGCCCTGGAAAAACACTGAGTCTCGCTACAGCAGCATGACGATCACCCTGCACTGGTTGATGCTGGTGCTCTTGGCGGTGGTTTACGCCTGTATCGAATTTCGCGGCATCTTTCCCAAGGGCAGCGGCGCTCGCACGCTGATTGTCGAAGCCCACTTCATGCTCGGCCTGACGGTGTTCGTTCTGGTCTGGCTGCGCCTGTTCGCGCGCACCCAGGGCGTCGCACCGAAGATCGTGCCCAACCCGCCCCAGTGGCAACGGCTGCTGGCGACGCTCATGCACTGGGCGCTCTACCTGTTCATGATCGCCATGCCGCTGCTCGGTTGGCTGACCACCAGCGCCAAGGGCCATCAAGTGATGTTCTACGGTTTCGATCTGCCGCTGCTGGTGGCAGAGGACAAAAACCTGGCCAAACAACTCCAGGTCTGGCACGAACTGCTGGGTACCTTCGGCTACTGGCTGATCGGACTGCATGCCCTGGCCGGGCTCTATCACCACTACGTGATGCGCGATAACACCCTGCAACGCATGTGGCGCAAACCGGATCAGGCCTGATCGGCGAATCCACGGCGGCCTTGCAAGCCGCCGGTATGCACGAAGATCAACCGGCTACCCGCGGCAAAGCGCCCGGCCAGGACCTGCGCCTGCAAGGCCAGCAGGGCCTTGCCGGTGTACAGCGGTTCCAATGGCAAGCCGCTGTATCGCTCACTCAGTTGGATGAACTCCCGCAACTCTGCGTCGACCTTGGCAAAACCGCCACGACTGCTGTCCAGCAGCTCATAACGGCCACTGTTCAGCCCGGCCTCCTGCAAAATATCCGCAACCTGCTGCGCCACCCCGTGATCCGCAGGCACCGCCAGTGCGCCATACACCGGGTGCACGCCAGCCTCCGCCAGCACCAACCCAGCCAGGGTGGTGCCAGTACCGACGGCCAGCCACCAACCGTGATAGTCGCTCCAGCCCAAGGCCGGTAACTGTTGCTGCACCTGTTGTAGCAACGGCCGGCAGCCTGAAGCGCCCGCCAGGCCACCGCCCCCCTCGGGCACCGGATACAGCTCGGGGTACTGCGCCTGCCAAGGCGCCCAGAAACCGGGGGCATGGCGCCCCCGGTAACCGGCGTAACCCAGCCAGTGCACCTGCATGCCGAAACGCTGCAGGTCGCGCACGGTCGGGGTGTCTTGTGGATGGCCGCGCAACAGCCCGACCGTGGGGAAGGCAAAACGTCGACCGGCAGCGGCCAGGGCGTGCAGATGATTGGAATGGGCACCGCCCAGGCTGATGATGCCGGCGGCACCACACTGGCGTGCGGCTGCCAGGTGTTCGGTCAGCTTGAACCACTTGTTGCCGCTGATCAGTGGATCGATCAGGTCCAGGCGCAGCACCGCCACCTCGACCCCGGCTTGAGACAGCCAGTCCAGGTCCAGCCGTTGCAGCGGTGCCTGGGGCAGCCAATCGAAGGAATCGGGAAAGGACATCAGCATCAGGTTCAACATGCAAAGAGGCGCAGTCTACCAGTGCGCCTCTTTGCCCGCTGCGTGTCGCTGACGCCGTTACAGCTGTGCCGCCAGGCGCGAGCCCTGATTGATGGCACGCTTGGCGTCGAGCTCCGCGGCCACATCGGCGCCGCCGATCAAGTGCACATTCTGCCCTGCGGCCAGCAGGCCGTCCTGCAGCTCACGCAGCGGGTCCTGACCGGCGCAGATGACGATGTTGTCGACCGGCAGCACCTGGGGTTCTCCTGCCTCGCCAATGCGGATATGCAGACCGACGTCGTCGATCTTCAGGTATTCGACGCTGTTGAGCATCTGTACCTGCTTGTTCTTCAACCCGGTGCGGTGAATCCAGCCGGTGGTCTTGCCCAGGCCGTCGCCAACCTTGGTTTTCTTGCGCTGCAGCAGGAACACCTGACGGGCCGGTGCATGGGGCTCAGCCTTGATTCCCGCTACGCCGCCACGGGCTTCGAGCTGGGTGTCGATGCCCCATTCCTTCCAGAACGCTTCACGGTCCTGGCTGGTGGCCACGCCCTGGTGCACCAGGAACTCGGAAACGTCGAAGCCAATGCCACCGGCACCGATCACTGCCACGCTCTTGCCGACCGGCTTGCGCTCCAGCAACACATCCAGGTAGCTCAGGACCTTGGGATGCTCCACCCCGGGGATCGCCGGCACACGCGGGGCGATACCGGTGGCCAGGATGATTTCGTCAAAACCGCCGGCCACCAGTTGCTCCACATCCACCCGGGTGTTCAGGCACAGCTCGACATGGCTGGTCTGCAGCTTGCGCTTGAAGTAACGCAGGGTTTCATAGAACTCCTCCTTGCCCGGCACCCGCTTGGCGATGTTGAACTGGCCACCGATCTCGCTGGCGGAGTCGAACAGGGTCACCTGATGGCCACGTTCAGCGGCCACGGTAGCGGCGGACAGGCCCGCCGGGCCGGCCCCCACTACGGCAATCTTCTTGATCTGCGTGACCGGCAGGTAGTTCAGCTCGGTCTCGTGGCAGGCACGGGGGTTGACCAGGCAACTGGTGAGCTTGCCGCCGAAGGTATGGTCCAGGCACGCCTGGTTACAGCCGATGCAGGTGTTGATCTCGTCGGCGCGACCGGCGGCGGCTTTATTGACGAAGTCCGGATCGGCGAGGAACGGCCGAGCCATGGAAACCATGTCGGCATCGCCCTCGGCGAGGATCTGCTCAGCGATTTCCGGGGTGTTGATGCGGTTGGTGGTGATCAGCGGAATGCTCACCGAACCGCGCAGCTTGGCCGTGACTTTGCTGAATGCGGCGCGAGGCACCTTGGTGGCGATGGTGGGAATTCGCGCTTCGTGCCAGCCGATCCCGGTATTGATGATGGTGGCGCCGGCCTGTTCGATGGCCTGGGCCAGCTGCACGATTTCTTCCCAGGTGCTGCCGCCTTCCACCAGGTCGAGCATCGACAGGCGGAAGATGATGATGAAGTTCGGACCGACCGCCTCACGCACCCGGCGAACGATTTCCACTGGCAGGCGCATGCGGTTTTCGTAGCTGCCGCCCCAGCGGTCGGTGCGGTGGTTGGTGTGGGCCGCCAGGAACTGGTTAATGAAATAACCTTCCGAGCCCATGATTTCGACGCCGTCGTACTCGGCTTTCTGGGCCAGGGTCGAGCAGGTGACGAAGTCGCGGATCTGCTTCTCGATGCCTTCCTCGTCCAGCTCCTTGGGCTTGAACGGGTTGATCGGCGCCTGGATCGCGCTGGGGGCGACCTGCTTGGGGCTGTAGGCATAACGCCCGGCGTGGAGAATCTGCATGCAGATCTTGCCGCCCGCCTCGTGCACCGCACGAGTGACGATCTGGTGCTTGAGGGCCTCTTCCTCGGTGGTCAGCTTGGCAGCGCCGGAATACACCCCGCCCTCGTCGTTGGGACCGATACCGCCGGTGACCATCAGGCCCACGCCGCCGCGGGCACGCTCGGCAAAATACGCCGCCATGCGCTCGAAACCGCCGGGCTTCTCTTCCAGACCGGTGTGCATGGACCCCATCAGGGTGCGGTTGCGCAGGGTGGTGAACCCCAGGTCGAGGGGGGCCAGCAAGTGCGGGTAAGGTGCGGCAGCCATGGTGTCACTCCAGATCGGGCAATCACGGAAAATGTGGAAGCTCTGCGTCTTCCATCGGTAGTGCTCCACAGACTAAGAGCACAGTATCCGGCGCTCAATGACCGTAACTGACAACTTATTGATCCAAACGCACAGCGCCCCTTGGCAAGCGTCGGCCCGGGCCCTACCCTAGTCGACGACTCCTGCACACGGCCGCTGACTGTTTCCCCATGCGCAAACTTCTCTACATCACCCTCACTCTGGCCCTGCTTGCAGCCGCCACCCGCTACGCAATCTGGACTCGCGACCGTCCAGAGGCGCACTACCTGTCGGACCTGCGCATCCAGCTCGCGGTGGATCAAGGCGTGCCAGCCGATAATGGCAACCTGCTGGCGATTCAGCCTGAACTGTTCCCCACCGACTACCAGAACATCGAACGCCTGCATCGCAAGCTGGCGGCCTACTTGCAGCAAGCCACTGACAAAGGCCTGGTCAACGCCAAGACCATCGTCGTGCTACCGGAGCATATCGGCACCTGGCTGATGGTCAGTGGTGAAAAGAACGAGCTGTACCAGGCCACCTCCTTGAAAGAAGCGATGAACTGGCTGGCCGTGAGCAACCCCTTGCCGTTTCTCAAGGCGCTGATCAGCGCCAGGGGCGACAGTCGCCTGGACGATGCGTATCTGCGCATGAAGGCGAAGAAAATGGCCAAGGACTATCAGTGGCTGTTCGGCGGCCTGGCCAAGGAGTTCCAGGTGACCCTGGTGGCCGGCACCATCATTCTGCCGGAGCCCAGTGTCAGTCAGGGCACCCTGCAGATTGGCAGCGGCGCCCTGTACAACAGCAGCCTGGTGTTCGGCAGCGATGGCCTGCCCATGGGCCAGCCCCAGCGGCAGATCTACCCGACCTATGCCGAAAGCGGCTACCTGAAGGGCGATACCGAAACAGCGCTACGGGTGATCGATACCCCCGCCGGACGGCTCGGCGTACTGATCGGCAGCGACAGCTGGTACCCGGAAAACTATCGCAAGCTCAATGAGCAGAGCACTCAATTGGTGGCAGTCCCGGCCTTTGTCATGGGCCGCGACGGCTGGGACAAACCCTGGCGCGGTTACAAGAGCATCGCCACCCCCAGTGAAGTCAGCCTCAAGCCCGAGGAAGCCAGCGAAGGCGAGGCCTGGCATCGCCTGACCCTCACTGCCCGCCCGCCCAGCAGCCTGGCCAGTGCCGGGGTCAGCGTGTTCCTGCGTGGCCAGTTCTGGGACCAGCGCAGCAGCGGCCAGAGCTTTATCAACAGCAATGGCCAGACCTTTGCCGACGAGGGCACCCGGGGTGCTCGCTTGCTGAACATCTGGTTGTAGTCGATGAAGACGCCGCCGATGCGCCTGGGAGACCTCTCGGTGGGGTTCGTCCACAGCCTGGTGGACGCGGTACGCAGTCATGGGCTGGACCCGACACCGTTGCTGGAACAATACGCACTGGACGCCGCCAGGCTGGGGGAAGCCGGGGCACGCTTGTCGATCCCCCGCTACATGCGCCTGGGCCACGGGGCGATCCAGCTGACCGGTGACCCGGCACTGGGCCTGCGCATGGGCCGCCTGAGTCGCCTGAGCCAGATGGGCCTTGCTGGGGTGACTGCCGCGCAAGCCCCTACCGTGCGCGAAGCGGCTCGCTGCCTGACCCGTTTCGAGGCCTTGTACGGCTCCAACTATCGCGGCCAGTCGAGCTTTCACGAAGACGCCAACGGTGCCTGGCTGCGCTTTTATTCCATCAGCCCCTACAACGCCTACAACCGTTTCGTCGTGGACTCGATCATGTCCGGCTGGCTTCAGCAGCTGTCGAGTCTTTGCGGCCAGGCCATTCATGCCGAGCAGATCGACATCGAGTTCGAGCGCCCGGACTATCACGACGCCTATGCCCTGCTCGGCCCAACGCCCATCCAGTTCGGTGCTGAACAGAACCAGCTGCGCTTGAGCCAGGCCAACCTGGCCCTGCGCAATCCGGAGCATTGCCCCAGCACCTGGCGGCATCTGGTGCAGCTATGTGAAAGAGAACTGGAACAGTTGACCCGGACCCGCAGCCTGCGCGAACGCATCATTCAGCTGTTGGGCCCTCTGCTCAACGGTGGCCGTGAGCCGGACCTGGAAGAAGTGGCGATGCGCCTGAAGCTGCCGACCTGGACCCTGCGGCGCAAGCTGGCGGAAGAAGGGACGCAGTTTCGAGCGATTCTCAACGACACTCGCCGCGACCTGGCCATGACCTATATCCGCGATACCGAACTGGCATTCGGCGAGATCGCCTATCTGTTGGGCTTTGCCTCAGCCGAGGCATTTCAACGGGCTTTCAAGCGTTGGAACGGGCAGACCCCGGGGGAATTCCGGCGCAGCCACCGACAATTCGGCTAAAAAAAACGCCACCGGCGTTACAGCTCGGTGGCGTCTTCTGCTGGTTCCAGGGGATCGAGCTCAAAAGCTTGATACTCCAGCAGTTCCTCTTGGTATTCGTCCATGGCGGACTCCTTTTCCGTTGATTGAATAACCCTGTGCCTAATGACTGTCGGGACCAGCATAAAGTGCCGGGATGACAGAAAAAATACTACCCCCCCGGTCAAGATTTATGTCGTTAAAACGTAACAGCCCGTGAGAAATTTAAGCTGTGGATACCCATGCAACGGCAATGATTGCAGTCGAAGGCGAGCGCGATGTAAACATCGGGCCGACTTTAAAGAGTCGGCCCGAGCACCCTGGAACCGATCAGTGCCCGCTGCCCGGCAGAGCGGGAATCGGCTCGGTCGGCGGCGGCAGACTGCTGGCGGGGGGTGCAGTGACGGCTTGATTGGCAGGCGCCAGCTCGCTGCTGGCAGCCGGCACAATCGGCGCGACTTCCGCTGGTGGAGCCACGGGCTGGGAGAGCGTTGGCTCAGGCTCATTGGCGGGCACCAGCGGTGCGACCACAGCACTCGGCTCGATCACTTCGCTCTGTGGCTTGGACTCAGGCTTGGGTTCCGCCTCGGGCTTGTTTTCGGGAACCCCCAGATCAGCCTTGGGCTTCTCTTCGATATGTGCAGCCTTCTTCACTTCCTGGGGCAAAAACAGCTCGACCAGGGCAAAGTAGCGCTCATAGAACTTGGCGGACGACACCGTCTCACTGGCCACCTTGACCATGGAGTCGTCGGTGGAACCGATCGGCATCGACACCGAACCCAGCACTCCGACGCCCAGGCTCGCCGAGTTGTTCACCTTCTTGAGTGCATAACGGTCCTGCAAAGCGTTGGCAAACACCGTCGAACGTTGGTCGCCGCTGCCATCCTGGGCACAGACCACATTGAAGCTGATCTCCAGATGGGTCTCACCGGTCTGCTGGAAGCTCTTGTGGCCACTGACCAGCTTCGGGTCGTTGCTGGTGATGATGTAGCCCTGGCTCAGCAGAGCCCGGCGTGCGGCTTCACAGGAAGCGGTATCGCTGACCGGGTAATTGCGCGAAAAAGTGCCGGAATCATCGAAGCTTTCATGCTCGTAGATGGCGGTCTTGTGCGTCGAACAACCGGCGACAGCGGACAGCAGCAATGCCGTGGCTGCGGCGCGCAGATGAAATGATCTAAACATCGAAAATCCTGAGGAAAACGCTCCGGCGCGTATTGTGCAACAGATCAATGCCACACCGCGCAGGTAATTGGTGTCTTAAATTTCACACAAGTTTACTGACCGTTGTTTGCCGGAAAAAGTCGCTCGCTCAAGTGCTCGATCAACACCCTCAGCTTGGCCGCTGCATGCCGGCTCGATGGCCACAGCACCCAGAACGTGCCGCTGTGTTCCAGGTACTCGTCGAGCACTGTCTGCAACGCTCCCCGGCGAACCGCCGCCTGCACCATGAAATCCGGCAAACAGGCGATACCCAAACCGCTGCGGGCAGCGTGTTCCACAGCCTCGATGGAGCTGCTGGTCAAGCGGGTCGGCAGCAGCGGTTCCGGTAAGTGGGCCTGGGGCTTGAACGGCCACGGCTCAAGTTTGCCGGTGTGGTGAAAGGTGTGCCGCAGGCAGGCGTGCTCGCGCAGTTGCTGGGGGCATTGCGGCAGGCCGCGCTGCTTGAAATAGTCGGGACTGCCCACCAGCACCATGTGAAAGCGCCCCAATTGTCGAGCCAGGAGCCGGGAGTCCTTGGGATTGCCCGTGCGCACTACCAGATCAAACCCCTCCTCCACCACGTCCACCATGCGATCGGAAAGGTCCACGTCCAGCTCGATCTGTGGATAGAGCTGCATGAACTCCGCCAGTACCGGCATCAATAGCCCGTGAACTTGGGGAGCGCTGATCCGCAACTTACCTACAGGCGCACTGGAGGAATCGCACAGCTGGAACTCCGCAGCCTCCGCTTCGGTAGCTATCCGGCGGCAGCGCTCGAGGAACCCGGCCCCCTCGGCGGTCAGGCTGATACTGCGGGTGGTGCGATGGAACAGGCGCGTCTCCAGACGCTCCTCAAGCCGCGCGATGCTCTTGCCCACGGCTGAGGAGGACACTCCCAATAGCCGCCCCGCTTCGGTAAAGCTACGTGTCTCGGCCACCTGCATGAACACCGGGATACTGCCCAGCCAGTCCATTCTGCCTCCTGCGATTAAGGACTTCTGTGTCCGATAAGTTCGGAACCTTAGCCTATTTTTCCGCCATGCACAGAACCCTACCCTGTGAGCTTCATTTCTGCCCCTGCACAACGGTGCCCGACCATGAGCAACTCCGCCAATGCCTGTGAACTGCTACAAGCACCCGCCGAGACCCGCGAACGCCTGCCTGTCGGCGGCCTGCTGGCTCTCGCCAGCGCCGGTTTCATTACCCTGATGACCGAGACCCTGCCGGCTGGGCTGCTGCCACAAATGAGTGCCAACCTTGGCGTCTCACCTGCACTGATTGGCCAGCTGGTGACCTTCTATGCCCTGGGTTCGCTACTGGCCGCCATCCCGCTGATCATCCTCACCCAGGGCTGGCGGCGGCGCCCCTTACTGTTGCTGGCCATCGCCGGCTTTGCCCTGGTCAACACTGCTACCGCCCTCTCCAGTGACTACAGCCTGATTCTGGTGGCACGCTTTTTCGCCGGGGTCTTCGCCGGCCTGCTCTGGGCCTTGCTGGCCGGCTATGCCAGCCGCATGGTGGCGCCTCACTTGCAAGGCCGGGCAATCACGCTGGCCATGCTCGGCGCGCCGGTGGCTCTGTCGGTGGGAATGCCCGCTGGAACCTGGCTGGGCAACCTGGTGGGCTGGCGCATGAGCTTTGCTGTCATGACCTTGCTGACCCTGGGGCTAATTGGCTGGGTACTGGTTCAGGTGCCGGACTTCCCGGGGCTGCGCGCACAGAAGCGCTTGTCGCTGGCTCGAGTCCTGGCCTTGCCGGGGATCCGACCAGTGCTGTTCGTGACTTTTGCTTATGTACTGGGACACAACATTCTCTACACCTACATCGCGCCCTTTCTTCAGCCGGTCGGGCTTGGTGAGCAGATCGAGCGGGTGTTGCTGGTATTTGGCCTGGCCGCATTGTTGAGCATCTGGCTGGTGGGCCTGCTGATCGATCGCTGGCTGCGTCAACTGGTGCTGGTCAGTTGCCTGCTGTTCATCGGCTCAACCCTGATGCTGGGGCTGCTGGGTGACTGGCCAGTAGCGATCTTTGGGGCGACCGCTATCTGGGGGCTGTCCTTCGGCGGTATGGCCACCCTGCTGCAAACCGCACTGGCCAAGGCCGCAGGCGAGCACGCTGACACTGCGCAGTCGATGCTGGTCACCCTATGGAACCTGGCGATCGCCGGTGGCGGCCTGGGTGGCGCCTTGCTGCTGCAAGGGCCAGGAGTGGCGATCTTCCCCTGGGTGATTGCCGCGCTGTTGCTGATCAGCCTGGTGGTGGCGGTGAACGCCCGGCACCAGGGCTTTCCAGTCAGACGCTGATCCTCGACCCAAGCCTTGGCAATCGGGCGTTCTCGCGGCAACGGAGCCTGCCAGGTCGCTAGCCTTCAGCCGAAGCGCCAGTCTGCAAAGCAGTATCCACTTTTGCGTGCGCAGCGGATCGGGCTTTGCGAATGCGTACCAACGGCCAGAACAGCTCCTCCTTCCAGCTCACCGGCGCCAAGTGCTCGATACCGAAGGTAACGGGCCGGCGGCGGGTGATCTTCGCGGTGCCAAACAGCACATCCCAGAGGAACAGCAAGTTACCGAAGTTGCCCTTGTAGTGGGTCACGCCATCCTCGGCGCTCAGGCCATGGTGAGCCGAATGGGTCGAAGGCGTTGAAAAGACTCGCTCCACCAGCCACATCAGTGGCCGGAGAAAACCGATGCGGTACAGCTTGTCGTCCCAGGCCACGCTGCTGTGTGCGGCGAAGATCACCGTCATCTTGAGAATCAGGTAACCGTAATAGACCGGCGCCAGCCCCAAGTAGATCAGCACCCCGGAGAACCAGATTCCGGGCATCAGCAGGTAATAGAAGCTGTTGTTGCGATAAACGATGCGAATGCTCATGTAGGGCGCTGAATGGTGAGCCCGGTGCAGGGCATACAGCGCGGGGAGACGATGGGTCAGGCGGTGCCACCAGTATTGGGTCATGTCATCGAAGATCAGGAACAACAGCAGACCAAGCACCCAGGGCGTATCCGCCAGCATGCCCTTGGCTTGTGGCAGTGCCAGGCCCATGAGCGCACCGCTGGCCCACATCACCAGAGGAAAGGTCACGCCAAGCAACAGGCTTGAGCCCACCGCCTCGATCAGCACGTCGCGGCGCTGGCCACGGGGTTGGCGAAAGGCTGAACAAGCTATTTCCAGGAGGATGAAAAACACAAAGATCGCCGAAACGATCAACAGGGGGTTGTTGGTCATCAGATCGTGGTTCATGGCATTCTCGCTCTAATCCTTATGGGCAACGCCCGACCATTAGAGATCAGCAAGGCAGCCCTCTCTATGCGCGAAATGGACAGAATCCAGCGAGATCCGGCCAACCGAGCGGCCCCGCGCTTTCATCGAGGACGCCTCGGCGAAGTCTTGCAACGCTTCCTCAATGACCAGAGCACCGCCTCGCACCAGGACTACAACCTGCTGCACCTGGAACAGCTATGGCGCGCCGCGGCAGCGTTGGAGCCGGCCATAGGCCTCAAACTGTTCGAACGCTTCACACCCCAGGACTGGCACGTTATTGCCCACGCCAGCCTCTACTGCCCGGATGTTGCCGCGTCCATGGCATTCTGGGTTCGCTATGCGCCGTTAGGCTCGGACACCGATCGCGTGCAACGGGTGACGGATGCCCGAGGTTCTGGTGTTGAAATCCATATCGACACCTCGGCGGAGTTGAGCCGCTACCTGATCGAACACTATGGAGTCATGTCCATCACTCAACTGCGGCGTGGTACTGGTCTTGCGGTTCGGCCCGTGCTGGCCTGCTTCAGCCATTCGCGTCCCGACTATCACGCGCAATACCAGCATTGGTTTGGCGACCGTATCGAATTCGATTGCCGGGCCAACCGTTTCTACTTCGACCCGCAAAGCCTGCAACTGCCACTGCAGACCCGCCACGCCGGCATGCTCGACCTGTTGAGCGAAGAGCTGGATCGGCGGGTGGCCCTGCACCAACGGCTGAGCGGTTGGGCAGCCAAGGTGGCCAGGGCCTGTCGTCAGGCCCTGGCGGCTGGCCATCCAGTAACCCTGGAAAGCCTTTGTGCCCACCTGCATCAAACCCCACGCACGCTGCGGCGACGTCTCGCGGAACAGGGGCTGAGTTTTCGCCAGTTGCTGGACCAGACCCGCGCCGAGCTGGAAATGCACCTGGAATTGCAAGGCGAATCCCGGACGCAGATTGCGCTACAGCTGGGTTACAACGATCAGGCGGCCTATCTGCATGCGCGCAAGCGCTGGCACACCACCGGCACCTGAGGTTTATCCGAGCTCAAAAAAAGACCCCGGCATTGCGGCCGGGGTCTTTTCAACACTGCGGTTCAGGCATTAGTAACGCTTGATGTCCGCCTGGTTTTCCAGCTGCTTGCGGTAGGCAGCAAAATCTTGCTGCCCTACCCGCGAGGCCAGGAAGCGACGGTATTGAGCCTTCTCTTCCTCGGTCGGCGCAGCGGCTTCATTGACGGCATTGAGCTGCAGCACCAGCAGATTGCCGTTAGGCAGGGTCACGCTAGTGAAGGTCGGTTTGTCCTTGGACTCAGGCTTGCTCATGCGGAACAACGCCTGCAGAACAGTTGGATCGATACCATCCTGACCACGGGTCACCGCTTGTGCGACTTTCCAGTTCTGGCCATCAACCGGCTTGTTCAGCGCGGTCTTGCCATCACGCAAGCTGGCAATCAGCTCTTCAGCCTTGGTCTTGGCCGCAGCACTGGCGTGCTCCTTGGCCAATTGCGTGCGAATGGCACTGGCGACGCTTTCCAGAGGCAGTTGCTCAGGTTTGCGATGCTCTTTGGCTCGCAGCACCACGACAGTTTCCGGGTCCAGTTCGATGGCGGTGCTGTTGGAGCCCTCATCGAGGACTTCGGTGCTGAACGCTGCTTGCACCACTGCACGGTTGGCAGCGATACCGTCGCCACCGTCACGGCCGAATGGCGCGGAGGTGTGAACAGTCAGCTTCAGCTCCTGAGCCGGTTGTGCCAGATCGGAGGCCTCGAACGAAGAGTCCTCCAGCTGCTTGGTCGCCTCGACAAAACGCTGCTCGACCTGCTGAGTTTTCAAGTCGCGGGTCAGCTTGTCCTTGAGACTGGCGAAGCTCGGCACTTCCGGTGCTTCGATGCCCAACAGCTTGATCAGGTGGAAACCGAAGTCCGTACGCACCGGGGCCGAGACCTGATCCTTATTCAGGGCATACAGCGCCTTCTCGAAGGTTGGGTCATAAACACCTGGACCGGCATAGCCCAAGTCGCCACCGTTATTAGCCGAGCCTGGATCCTGGGAGAATTCCTTGGCCAGTGCCTCGAAGCTTTCGCCTTTGGCCAGACGCGCCTGGATCTCTTCGACCTTGGCCTTGGCCTGAGCCTCATTCACCTTATCGTTGACTTCGATCAGGATGTGCGCGGCACGACGTTGCTCGGACAGGTTGGCGATTTCCTTCTGATACAGCGCCTGCAGGTCCTCGTCCTTGACACTGACCTGATCAAAGAAGGCAGCCTTCTTCAGCTCGATGTAATCAATCACCACTTGGTCGGGAGTCATGAACTCCTTGGCGTGCTGATCGTAATAGGCCTTGACCTCGTCATCGGTCAGCTTGATCGCTGCCGGATCAGCCTTGATGCTCAGTGAAGCGAAATCTCGAGTCTGTTTTTCCAGACGAGCGAACGCCAGTACCTGAGCATCGGTCACGAAACCACTGCCCGCCAGACCGGCACGCACCTGACCGATCAGCATTTCCTGAGCAAGCATCTGGCGGAATTGCAGACGGGTGTAGCCCAACTGACGAATCACCTGATCGAAACGCTCAGGGCTGAATTTGCCTTCAACCTGGAATTCCGGCGTTTGCAGGATCACCTGATCCAGCGCGCCCTCGGAGAAGGCAAACTTGGAATCCTGTGCACCTTGCAGCAACAGTTTGCGGTCGATCAGCCCTTTCAACGCGGCTTCGCGCAGCATCTTCTCATCCAGCAGGGAGGCATCGAAATCTTTGCCCAACTGTTGCATCAGTTGACGACGTTGCATGTCGACGGCCTGGCTCAACTCGTTCTGAGTGATTTCCTCGCCGTTGACCTTGGCCGCGTCCTGGTTATGGGTAGTGGCCTGGAAAATGGCATCGAAACCGGTCAACGCCAGCAATGCGACGATGACCCCGATGATGGTTTTGGCAATCCAGCCTTGTGAGTTGTCCCTGATATTCTGCAGCATGCGTCCCCCAGAAACGGCTGTACTTCAATTTAAGCAACCGTGGAGTGTGGGTAGAGTCCGGATAGAAGAAAGGCGCATCCGAGGATGCGCCTTCTCGTAACTGGCGGAGCGGACGAGAGCTGAACCTGCGACCCTCGGCATTGGCCGGTGATGCACCGGCCTACTGGCGCCCCGCTGCCAGATCAGGCATGACCCCGACCCGGATGGGCAAAGACCCTGAAGAAACTTAGTTTACGGCTTCTTTCAGTGCTTTACCGGCTTTGAAACCTGGCTTTTTAGCAGCAGCGATTTCCAGAGTCTTACCGGTCTGTGGGTTGCGACCGATACGAGCTGGACGATCCGTTACGGAGAAAGTACCGAAACCAACCAGAACAACAGAGTCACCGGCCTTCAGAGCGCCAGTAACGGATTCGATTACTGCGTCCAGCGCACGGCCAGCAGCAGCTTTCGGGAGATCAGCAGATGCAGCGATAGCATCAATCAGTTCCGACTTGTTCACTCTAAGTCCCCTTACATATCTATGAGTATGATTCTAAGTTTTTTGGTGAAAGCAAAAACGAGTGCTGAATGGCCTACAGACACTTAAGAGCCGCTTTATAACAAGGGCTCTAAAAAGCTGTCAAGGAAGCCCCCCAGGCTAATGCGTACTAATGCGTGCTAATTCTTTCCTTAGAGTCAGACTCGCGTTTTTCGTCCTTTGCAACTATCTCGGGAGCCACATCCGGCAAGGGCTCCGGCGCGTATTGCAGCGCAATTTGCAGGACTTCGTCAATCCATTTAACTGGTTTAATCTGCAGATCCTGCTTGATATTGTCAGGAATTTCTTTCAAATCGCGAACATTCTCTTCAGGAATGATCACCGTCTTGATTCCACCCCGATGAGCTGCAAGTAATTTCTCTTTTAGCCCGCCGATGGCCAATACCTGACCGCGTAGGGTGATCTCCCCTGTCATCGCTACATCAGCCCGCACTGGAATGCCGGTCAGCGCCGAAACCAACGCCGTGCACATGCCTATGCCAGCGCTAGGGCCGTCTTTAGGGGTAGCCCCTTCCGGCATGTGGATGTGGGTGTCGCGCTTCTCGTGGAAGTCCAAGGGAATACCCAGGCTCTTGGCACGACTGCGTACCACGGTCAGCGCGGCAGTGATCGACTCGACCATGACATCGCCCAGTGAGCCGGTCTTGATCAACTGACCCTTGCCTGGAACCACAGCGGCTTCGATCGTCAGCAACTCACCGCCTACCTGAGTCCAGGCCAGGCCGGTCACTTGGCCGATCTGATCCTGCTGCTCGGCCAGGCCGTAGCGGAATTTACGCACGCCCAGGAAGTGTTCCAGCAGATCGGAAGTGACCTTAACAGAGAAGCGTTTTTCCATCGCATGCTCTTTCACCGCCTTGCGGCAGACCTTGGCGATCTGACGCTCCAGGCCCCGCACACCGGCTTCGCGGGTGTAGTAGCGGATGATGTCGCGAATCGCATCGGGGTCGAATTCCAGCTCGCCTTTCTTCAGTCCATTGGCCTGAATCTGCTTGGGCGACAGGTACTTGACCGCGATGTTGATCTTCTCGTCCTCGGTGTAGCCAGGCAGACGAATCACCTCCATCCGGTCCAGCAATGCTGGAGGAATATTCATCGAGTTGGAGGTGCAAAGAAACATCACATCGGACAAGTCGTAATCAACTTCCAGATAATGATCGTTGAAGTTGTGGTTCTGCTCAGGGTCCAGAACCTCCAGCAACGCCGACGCCGGATCACCACGCATATCACTGCCCATCTTGTCGATTTCGTCGAGCAGGAACAGCGGGTTGCGAACGCCAACCTTTGTCATCTTTTGAATCAATCTTCCTGGCATCGAACCGATGTAAGTTCGACGATGCCCACGGATTTCCGCTTCATCACGTACGCCACCCAGCGCCATACGCACAAACTTACGGTTGGTCGCATTGGCGATCGACTCCGCAAGAGAGGTCTTACCTACCCCAGGAGGACCGACGAGGCACAGCACCGGACCACGAATCTTCTTCACGCGCTTTTGTACGGCGAGATATTCGAGAATCCGCTCTTTGACCTCTTCCAGACCATAGTGATCGGCGTCGAGAATATCCTCGGCACGCGCCAGGTCGAGACGCACCTTGCTCTGGGCCTTCCAAGGCACTTGAACCAGCCAATCAATATAGGAGCGAACCACCGTAGCCTCGGCAGACATCGGCGACATCTGCTTGAGCTTGTTGAGCTCGGCCTGAGCTTTGGTCATCGCATCTTTTGGCAGGCCGGCGGCATCGATGCGCTTTTTCAGCTCTTCGATTTCATTGTGACCCTCGTCACCATCGCCCAGCTCCTTTTGAATGGCCTTCATCTGCTCATTCAGGTAGTACTCGCGCTGGCTGCGTTCCATTTGCTTTTTGACGCGGCCACGAATGCGCTTTTCAACTTGCAGCAGGTCGATCTCGGCGTCCAGCAATGCCAGGACGTGCTCGACCCGAGCAGACAGATCAATGATCTCGAGGATTTCCTGTTTCTGCTCGATCTTCAACGCCATATGCGCGGCCATGGTATCCACCAGGCGGCTTGGCTCGTCGATACTGTTGAGGGAGGACAACACCTCGGCAGGAACTTTCTTACCCAGTTGCACATATTGCTCAAACTGGGACAGCAGACTGCGAACAAACACCTCTGACTCACGATCAGGAGCATCTACTTCGTCAATCAGGGAGACTTCGGCACGGCAATGACCATCAACTTCACTGAAGCGTTCGACAGCGCCGCGTTGCTCGCCTTCAACCAACACCTTGACGGTGCCATCAGGCAACTTGAGCAACTGCAAGACAGTTGCAATGGTACCTACGCGATAGAGTGCATCTTCACCGGGATCGTCATCAGCAGGGTTTCTCTGTGCCAGCAAGAGAATCTGCTTGTCGCCCGTCATCGCTGCCTCGAGGGCTTCGATCGACTTCTCGCGCCCCACGAACAGCGGGATAACCATGTGCGGATAAACCACAACATCACGCAATGGCAGGAGAGGCAATTCGATGGTTGTCTTCATGATTTCGCCTCTACGGCGGCCGTACGGCCGTAAACAGATGGAAGTAAGCTTGAAACCAAGATGGGGGCTGCCTGTAAAAAAAACAAGCTTAAAGACAGCACTTTAAGACGCTAAAAGCAAAGGGGCCCGAAGGCCCCTTCTTTCAATCCAACAGCGCGACGCTTACGCGTCTGGCGCCGCCTTGGCCGTCGGCTCACTGTTTTCATAGATGTACAGTGGCTGGGACTTGCCTTCAATGACGCTTTCATCGATCACTACTTTACTCACCTCGGATTGCGAGGGGATCTCGTACATAGTGTCGAGCAGAACACCTTCGAGAATCGAACGCAGGCCACGAGCACCTGTCTTGCGCTCAAGTGCCCGCTTGGCGACTGACTTCAAGGCGTCAGTGCGGAACTCCAGATCAACACCTTCCATCTCGAACAACTTGGCGTACTGCTTGGTCAAGGCATTCTTCGGTTCAGTGAGGATCTGAATCAATGCAGCTTCATCCAACTCATCCAGGGTCGCCAGGACTGGCAGACGGCCAACGAACTCCGGGATCAGACCGAACTTGACCAAATCGTCAGGCTCGACTTCACGCAGGGACTCACCAACCTTCTTGCCCTCTTCCTTGCTACGCACTTCAGCATTGAAACCAATGCCGCCACGGGTAGAGCGGTTTTGAATAACCTTTTCCAGCCCGGAGAACGCGCCACCACAGATGAACAGGATGTTACGAGTATCGACTTGCAGGAATTCCTGCTGCGGGTGCTTGCGACCACCTTGTGGCGGAACGGAAGCAACCGTACCTTCAATCAACTTCAACAGGGCTTGCTGAACGCCTTCACCGGAAACATCCCGAGTAATCGAAGGGTTGTCAGACTTGCGGGAAATCTTATCGATTTCATCGATGTAGACGATGCCCATTTGAGCTTTTTCTACGTCGTAATCGCACTTCTGCAGCAACTTCTGAATGATGTTCTCGACATCCTCACCCACATAACCAGCTTCGGTCAGGGTGGTTGCGTCGGCGATCGTGAACGGTACATTCAACAGACGGGCCAGGGTTTCCGCCAGCAGCGTCTTACCCGAACCTGTAGGGCCGATCAGCAAGATGTTGCTCTTACCAAGCTCGACGTCGTCACTTTTCTTGTCACGCTGATTCAGGCGCTTGTAGTGGTTGTACACCGCTACAGCTAGAACCTTTTTTGCACGTTCCTGACCAATCACGTATTGATCAAGGATGCCGCTGATTTCTTTAGGCGAAGGCAATTTATGCGCGCTGCTCTCGGCCTGTGCTTCCTGCACCTCCTCACGGATGATGTCATTGCACAAGTCGACGCACTCGTCGCAGATAAAGACCGAGGGGCCGGCAATCAATTTGCGTACTTCATGCTGGCTTTTGCCACAGAAGGAGCAATAAAGCAGTTTGCCGTTGTCCTCGCCGTTGCGGGTGTCAGTCATTCGTTCGATCCAAATCCGATAGGCTTGCAACACAAGATGAAGGCTATTGCGGGCTTTTTCAAGCCCGCCACTGATCAGAACAACTGACCAAGCCTATTTTGAGCTGCTTATTTTAAGCGGGGCGTTGGTTGATTACTTCATCGATCAACCCGTACTCACGCGCTGCTTCGGCGCTCATGAAGTTATCACGATTGGTATCGCGCTCGATTTCTTCCAGAGTGCGCCCGCTATGCTTGGCCATCAGCGTGTTGAGACGCTCACGGATGAAGAGGATTTCCTTGGCATGGATTTCTATATCCGACGCTTGGCCTTGGAAACCGCCCAGGGGCTGGTGAATCATCACTCGGGAGTTTGGCAGGCAGAAACGTTTGCCAGGGGCACCGGCCGTCAGCAAGAAGGCACCCATGCTGCATGCCTGACCAATACAGGTGGTTGAAACGTTAGGCTTGATGAACTGCATGGTGTCGTAGATCGACATGCCAGCCGTTACCGAGCCGCCCGGGGAGTTGATATAGAGATGGATGTCCTTGTCCGGGTTTTCCGCTTCAAGGAATAGCAGTTGCGCACAAATCAGGTTGGCCATGTAGTCTTCTACAGGACCTACCAGAAAGATCACTCGCTCCTTGAGGAGGCGCGAGTAGATGTCGTAGGCGCGCTCGCCACGAGCGGACTGCTCGACAACCATCGGGACCAGGCCGCCTGCGGCCTGGATATCAGAGTTCTGCTGAATATAAGAATTACGGAACATGCTCTGCAGTCACTCCCAAATAGTCACGTCTTGAATACGCATAAGCCAGCGCGAAGGCTGGCTTATGGTGTGTGCTTCGAACGAGAAGAAAATCAGTCGGCTTGAGGTGCTTCTACCGGCTTGACCGCTTCTTCGTAAGAGACCGATTTGTCGGTCACGCTAGCTTTCTGCAGAACAGTATCCACAACTTGTTCTTCCAGCACAACCGAACGGACTTCGTTCAATTGCTGCTCGTTCTTGTAGTACCAGGACACGACCTGCTCAGGCTCCTGGTAAGCCGAAGCCATTTCCTGGATCAGCTCGCGAACGCGGTCTTCATCAGGCTTCAGATCGAATTGCTTAACAACTTCAGCAACGATCAGGCCCAGCACTACGCGGCGCTTGGCTTGCTCTTCGAACAGCTCGGCAGGCAGCTGATCCGGCTTGATGTTGCCACCGAATTGCTGGACAGCCTGAACGCGCAGACGATTAACTTCGTTGTCCAGCAGCGCCTTTGGCACTTCGATCGGGTTGGAGGCCAGCAGACCGTCCATTACCTGATTCTTCACCTTGGACTTGATGGCCTGACGCAGCTCACGCTCCATGTTCTTGCGAACTTCGGCACGGAAACCTTCCAGGCCGGCTTCCTTGATACCGAATTGAGCAAAGAACTCTTCAGTCAGCTCAGGCAGCTTAGGCTCGGAAACGCTGTTAACAGTCACGGTGAACTCGGCAGCCTTGTTGGCCAGATCCAGGTTCTGATAGTTCTCAGGGAAGGTCAGGTTCAGGACACGCTCTTCACCAGCCTTGGCGCCAACCAGACCGTCTTCGAAGCCAGGGATCATGCGGCCAGAGCCCAGTACCAACTGAGTGCCTTTAGCCGAACCGCCTGCAAAAGCTTCACCATCAACCTTACCCACGAAGTCGATGTTCAGTTGATCATCGTTCTGCGCAGCGCGATCAACAACTTCAAAGCGAACATTCTGCTTACGCAGGATCTCCAGCATGTTGTCCAGATCAGCATCAGCTACGTCAGCGCTCAGACGCTCAACGGCGATGTTTTCGAAACCGGCAACCGTGAACTCTGGGAAGACTTCGAAAGTGGCAACGTATTCCAGATCCTTGCCCTTCTCCAGCACCTTTGGCTCGACCGAAGGAGCGCCAGCTGGGTTCAGCTTCTGCTCAACAACGGCCTCATAGAAGGAAGCCTGGATCACATCACCCACTGCTTCTTGACGCGCATCAGCCTCATAACGCTGACGAATCACGCTCATTGGAACCTTGCCAGGACGGAAGCCCGCAATTTTGGCCTTTTGGGCAGTCTGCTGCAGACGCTTGTTGACCTGGCTCTCGATGCGCTCAGCCGGCACGGTGATGCTCATGCGGCGCTCAAGAGCAGAAGTATTTTCAACAGAAACTTGCATGGATATTCCTCGTTGCACAGACGTTAGCCGGCCGTTTTCCGACCCCAGAATCAAGGGCATGCATTCTAGTGGGTCAAACTCAAGAAGTCACCCTACTGAAAACGGGTAAAAAACGGCCGACAATGTGAAGGCGAGGACAAAGGATTGAGCCTCGCCATGAGAGCAAATACTACGAATCCAACCAGAGCCTCTACACCAACCCTTCTATATATAGAAGGAGCCGGCCAGAGCTTCCCTGACATACACCAACCAATAGCCAAGATCCCAGCATCCAGCGACCAAAGGCCAACCATTGCCCAACCCAGCCGCCCCACTGTGCGTGGAAACACTAGACATATCGGACCCAAAAACGAAAACGGCGCAGCCCTTTTCAGGTGCTGCGCCGTAATCTGCTATTAACTAGCTACTTTATTGGTGCGGACGAAGAGACTCGAACTCTTACACCTTGCGGCGCTGGAACCTAAATCCAGTGTGTCTACCAATTCCACCACGTCCGCTTAACAATCTTTTAAAGCAAAGGCGCCAGACTATTAATCTGGCGCCTTCTTCGAATATGGGGTGGACGATGGGGATCGAACCCACGACAACAGGAGTCACAATCCTGTGCTCTACCAACTGAGCTACGCCCACCATATTGCGTTACTTGTGCCAAAGCTGCCTAATGGCGCACCCGGCAGGACTCGAACCTGCGACCATCCGCTTAGAAGGCGGATGCTCTATCCAGCTGAGCTACGGGCGCCTTATTAATCTGTATTCTTTAACGATTACAAACTAATTGCTTTCAGTCGTTATAAGCTAAACATCAACTCTGCCCGACTTTCTTAACCAGTGCTAGGCTGTGCCCGACAAGTGCGACGAATGTTATAGGCGAGCCTTTAGGTCGTCAACTCTTTTTTGAAAAAAATTCATTTAATTAAAGGAGTTAGGGGAATTTGCAGACCAAGCGCCTTTGCCCTCACGTTCCGACATGCGAGAATACGTTCTCTTTTTCTCTCCCTCTCGATGGTTAATCACGCGTCATGACTGCACAACTAATCGACGGCAAAGCGATCGCCGCTAGCCTGCGCCAGCAGATCGCCAAACGTGTCGCCGAGCGTCGCCAGCAAGGCCTGCGTACTCCGGGCCTCGCGGTGATTCTGGTCGGCAGCGACCCGGCCTCTCAGGTTTATGTCTCGCACAAGCGTAAAGACTGCGAAGAGGTCGGCTTCCTTTCACAAGCCTATGACTTGCCCGCCGACACCACTCAAGAAGCACTGGCGGGCTTGATTGATCGCCTCAATGATGACCCGAACATCGACGGTGTCCTGCTACAGCTGCCACTTCCTGAGCACCTGGATGCCTCTCTACTACTAGAACGCATTCGTCCGGACAAAGACGTGGATGGCTTCCATCCTTACAACGTCGGTCGTTTGGCCCAACGCATTCCCCTGCTACGCCCCTGCACTCCCAAAGGCATCATGACCCTGCTGGAAAGCACCGGTGCCGACCTGTATGGCATGGATGCAGTAGTGGTCGGCGCATCCAACATCGTTGGGCGCCCGATGGCCATGGAGTTGCTGCTGGCTGGCTGCACCGTGACCGTCACTCACCGCTTCACCAAGGATCTGGCTGGCCATGTCGGCCGTGCCGACCTGGTTGTCGTTGCTGCTGGCAAGCCAGGCCTGGTCAAGGGCGAGTGGATCAAGGAAGGCGCTATCGTCATCGACGTCGGCATCAATCGCCAGGAAGACGGCAAGCTGGTGGGCGACGTGGTTTATGAAACCGCCCTGCCCCGCGCGGGCTGGATCACTCCAGTGCCTGGTGGCGTAGGCCCCATGACCCGCGCCTGCCTGCTGGAAAACACCCTGTACGCCGCAGAATCGCTGCACAGCTGAGTTTTCGACAGCGCACAAAAACCCGCCAATGGCGGGTTTTTTTATGCGCCAACGTTACAACACCACAGCGCTCTTTATCGCCCCTGAATCTTAGCGTTCAGGATCGCACTCAGCCTATTCTGAAACCGCAGTAGCGCTCAGGAAAAAACGGTGTTTTTTCTTGGTTTTTAAGGGTTTTCGACTGACCACTGAAGAACAATCGACAGTTCTTCAGCCATACTCATAAAATGTAACGCTTTTCCGAAAAAGCCCGTTGCCAAACGGCATATCCATTATTATCGAGTCCGCCCGCGTGAAAATTCGTCTCTCCATCCTCAGCTTATTGTTTGCTGTGTCCGGCACCTTGATCGCGCACAGCGTCGACGCCAGCGAAACCACCGCGGCGCCAAGAGACACTTCACAATTGCATATTGCATCCGGCAGCGCGCTGCTGCTGGACCTGCAAACCAACAAAGTCATCTATTCCAGCAATCCGGACGTTGTGGTGCCCATCGCTTCGGTGACCAAACTGATGACCGCCATGGTGGTTCTGGACGCCAAGCTGCCGCTGGACGAACACATCTCCATGAACATCAGCGACACCCCAGAAATGAAGGGCGTGTTCTCCCGGGTCAAGCTCAAAAGCGAACTAAGCCGTCGAGACACCCTACTGATTGCCCTGATGTCCTCGGAAAACCGCGCCGCGGCCAGCCTGGCCCATCATTACCCGGGAGGCTATCCGGCCTTCATCGCCGCGATGAACGCCAAGGCCAAGTCACTGGGAATGACCCACACCCGCTATGTGGAACCCACCGGCCTGTCGATCCACAACGTTTCCACGGCTCGCGACCTGAGCAAATTGCTGGTGGCTGCCCGCAAGTACCCTCTACTGAGCGAGCTGAGTACCACCAAGGAAAAGACCGTGGCATTCCGCAAGCCCAACTACACCCTGGGCTTTCGCAACACCAACCACCTGGTCAACAAGGAGAAATGGGACATCAAGATCACCAAGACCGGCTTCACCAATCAGGCCGGCCACTGCCTGGTGCTGGTCACCAGCATGGGCAATCGCCCGGTAGCCCTGGTGATTCTCGATGCCTTCGGCAAGTACACCCACTTCGCTGACGCCAGCCGCATCCGCAACTGGGTAGAAACCGGCAAGAGCGGCTCGGTACCGGACGTTGCCTTGCGCTACAAGGCCGATAAGAACCTCAAGAACCGCCAGACTGCAGCCCCTCAGGCCTCGCACTGATACTCAAGCACAACAACGGCGCCCAATGGCGCCGTTGTTGTCTGCAGGCTTCAGTGGCTATCGAGCGCTTTGTTGGCCCTGGCTGCTGCTTGCTCCTGACCGGCCTGCCCCAGTTCATCGGCGGCTTTCAACCAGCGCTGGCGATCGACCTTGGCTGGCAACTGGTTGGGCGCCTGAATCAATACCGCAAAGCTCGCGGCGCTCTTCCAGGACGACTCGAACTCACGAAAGCTCATCAGTTGCCGACGGCTTTTCGCTCCACGCAGCAACACGGTTTGCTTGTCCCGGTTGTAGCCAGCCAACACCGCATAACGCGGCTCAGCCCAGAACGTCGAACCTTCGGTAAAGCGCACCAGTACCGGATAACCCGCCGCCACCTGGGTCAGCAGGGACGCTAGATGATCGTCCAGGGGATAGACCACCATCCCGTACTCACGCGCCAGGCTTAGCATGTTCTGCTGCAATTGCGCCTCGGCGCCAGGCAGGTGCAAGGGTTTGTCCAACAACCCCGGAGTAATCACGATGCCCTGTTGCGACAGCATGCCAGCCAAGGCTCCGGGGCCACTTTGGTACATCTCTCCACGGAAAAACGGCACGCTGTTGAGCTCTACCCGCTCCGGCAAGCGCTGGATCTCGGGTTGCACGCTGCCGGCACAACCGACCAGGCTCAAGACACAGGCGCTGACCAGCAACGCCGCTCGAAATCGAGGAAATACCCGCACCATCATCGCTCTCTATATTCAAACGCCGGACGACCCGGTCCCGGCTGGGGCCTTGATCATAGGGCCCTCACGGGCGAGGGTATAGCGTTAGGCGGCAGTTAATTGAAAACCATAGAGCGAAGTGTTCGAAGACTCTCGACTATTGGTCAATAGCCTGAAACACAGAGACTACTAGACTAACCATTGGTAAGAGTGTGTGCCCTGGACAGGGCATCAAGGAGGCACTTATGAGCCTGACAACGACGATAGTGATGCTGATCCTGAGCTGGCTGGCCGTAGCCGCCGCAATGCTTTGGGGCGTGCTACGCATCACCCGCCGTCACCATCATCGGCCCCAGCAGTCCACCCCTGACATCAAGACTGGAAAAGCCGCCCGGCGCCCAGCCACTGCCCACTGATCAACATTCCCGCCCTGCCGAAAACAACACGGCCGCCTGACTCCAAGGAGTGCAGACGGCCGTTTGTCATGGTTGCGAATCAGCCCTCGGCTTGCGCCGCCTGACGCTTCTGACGGACCCGACGAGCCAGTATGTTCAGGCTTTCAATGGCTGCCGAGAACGCCATCGCCGCATACACATACCCTTTGGGTACATGGGCGCCGAAACCTTCGGCGATCAGGGTCATGCCGATCATGATCAGGAAGCCCAGGGCCAGCATCACCACGGTCGGGTTGTCATTGATGAACTTGGCCAACGGCTCGGCAGCCAGCAGCATCACCAGTACCGACGCCACCACCGCAATGATCATGATCGGCAAGTGCTCGGTCATGCCCACGGCAGTAATGATGCTGTCGATGGAAAACACCATGTCCAGCAACAGGATCTGGCCAATCGCAGCAGCAAAGCCGATCGCCACGCCCGATGCCTGGGTTTTGTCCGCCTCAGGCTCCGGAGTCATGCTGTGGTGAATCTCCGTGGTGGCTTTCCACACCAGGAACAGGCCACCGGCAATCAGGATCATGTCCTTCCAGGAGAAGCTCTGCCCCATGACGTCGATCACCGGCTCGGTGAGCTGGACGATGAAGGCGATGGTGCTGAGCAGCGCCAGACGCAGGAACAACGCCATGCCAATACCAATGCGCCGCGCCTTGGCCCGATGCTTTTCCGGCAACTTGTTGGTGAGGATGGAAATAAAGATCAGGTTATCGATGCCGAGCACGATTTCCATCACCACCAGGGTGGCCAGGGCGACCCAAGCAGTGGGGCTAGCAGCGAGTTGTAAGAGGTAATCCATGGGTCAATCCTGAATCGGTTGTATGAAAGATCAGATTTCCTGGGACGACTCCGGCTTCTTCGCCGCGTCTTCCTGTGGTTTTTCCTTGCCGGTCACACTTTGCGTGGCGTCACTCAACGCTTGCTCTGCAGCCTTGTGAGTATCGTCGATGGCTTGCTTGGCAGTCTCGGCCGCCTTGTCCAGCACCTGTTGCGCGCTTTTTTCCGCCTGATCGCAAGCCGCCAGGGTCAGCATAGACAGTGCCAGCAGCGACGCTGCACCCAGTTTTTTGAATGACATACCGTATTCCTCGATAGAACGGGCGCGGCCAAGTGGGGCCCCGTCGATAGCGGGGCATTCTAAGGAGAGTAATACTTCAGGAAAATTCGTATTTTTAGCAGTTATACTTCGTTTTTCACGAACTGATAGTCACCATGCTCAACTACCGCCAACTGCATTATTTCTGGGTTGTAGCCAAGACCGGCAGCATCGTCCGCGCCTGCGAGCAGCTCAACCTGACCCCACAAACCATCAGCGGCCAGATCAGCCTGCTGGAGCAGACCTATGGCATCGAGCTGTTTCACCGGGTCGGACGCCAACTGGAACTGAGCGAAGCCGGGCGCCAGGCCCTGCCCTACGCCGAACAGATGTTCCAGCTCGGTGGTGAACTCGAAGCCATGCTTCGGGCCAGACCCGACGAGCAACAGATCCAGTTCCGCGTCGGCGTGGCAGACGTGGTGCCAAAGTCCATCGTCTATCGCCTGATCGCGCCCACCATGGAACTCAGCGACCCGATTCGCCTGACCTGTCGCGAAGACAAACTAGAGCGCCTGCTGGCAGACCTGGCCATCCAACGCCTGGACCTGGTGATCTCCGACAGCCCCATGCCCTCGCATCTGGACATCAAGGGCTACAGCCAGAAACTCGGAGAATGCGGCGTCAGTTTCTTCGCCACCGAGGAACTGGCGCGATTGCACGGCGCGGACTTTCCCCGGGGCCTGCACGGCGCCCCGCTGCTGATCCCGGGCCAGGAAACCGTGGTCCGCAGCCGCCTACTGCGCTGGTTCGCCGAACAGCAATTGCAACCGCGCATCATCGGCGAATTCGATGACAGCGCTCTGATGCAGGCCTTCGGCCAGTCCGGCAGTGGGATCTTTATCGCCCCCAGCGTGATTGCCGATGAGGTCCGGCAACAGTACGGCGTGCATCTGATTGGCCAGACCGATGCCGTGACTGAATCGTTCTACGCCATTTCCGTGGAGCGCAAGGTCAAGCACCCCGGCATTGTCGCCATTACCGAAGGGGCCCGACGGGAACTGTTCACCCCCATCAACCACTGATCAGGAAGGACAGGCGTGCGGCGCCTTGAGCTTCATCAGCAGCAACGCCAGGGCAATGGACAGCACAATGAAGCAGGACGCTGCAAATCCCAGGCTACCCAGCCCCAAGGTGTCGATCACCCGACCGCCGACCATGGCCCCCAGGCCGATCCCCAGGTTGGCCCCGGCGATGTTCAGCGACGCAGCGAACGCCGGCGCTTGCGGCGCCGCCTTGATCAGCCGCACATGGCTGACCAGGAACAGGGCTGCCTGGGTCACGCCCCAGACCCCCATGGCTGCCGCCAACCCCAGAGTCGAATGAATGCTCGGCACCAGGGCCAGCATGCCGCCGATCATCAACCCACAGAACACCATGGAAGCGATCAGCGGATGCCGGTCCACAGCCCGGCCGCCCAGGGAATTTCCGATCAACCCCACCGCGCCAAAGCCCATCAGGCACCAGCCCACCACGGTGCCGTTGAAGCCCGCCAGGCGCTCGAGAATATCCGCCAGGTAGGTGTAGGCAGTGAACATGCCGCTGAACACCAGAATCGACAGCAGCACATGCCCCTGCATCAGCGGGCTGCGCAGGATGCGAAACTGCGAACGCAGGCTCGCCTGTTGGTTATGCGCCTTGGTTGTCGGCAGGTAGACCCACAGCAGCAAGGCCTTGCCGAAGGCCACCACAGCGAGCAGGCCAAAGGCGCTGCGCCAGCCAAAGGCATCGGCGATCAGGGTGCCCACGGGAATCCCGAACACCGTGGCGCAAACAATGCCGAAGCCGATCTTGGCAATGGCGCGCCCGGCGTAGTCCGGGCCGACGATATCCACTGCCGTTTCGCTGGCCAGGGCCCAGAACACCGGCAACCCCAGGGCCGGCACCAGTCGCGCCAGGGACATCACCCATATATTCGGTGCGAGCGCCGCCAGGGTATTGGCCAGGCCAAACATCAACAGCACGCTGATAAACAGCTGCTTGCGCGGAAAACGCGCGAAGTAGGCGGTCAGGAAGGGCCCGAAAGCGGCGACCGTGAATGCGAACAGGGTCACCAGCAAGCCGGCCTGGGACACGCTGACCTGCAAGTCCCGGGCAATCGACGGCAACAGGCCGACGATGATGAATTCCGTGGTCAGCACGGTAAAACCCGCAGCCGACAACAGCAGGATGGGCAACAACATCAAGAACTCCAGAAACGGCGACAGCAGCGATAGCCCGAAGGGCCCGCTGACTGGATAGGAAAAGGGGGTGACGAATATTAACAGAGTGAGTACGGGTCAGGGCAACCGCCACGTCGCCGCTTTTCTTGTTGCGCCAAGTGGCAGATCGTCACATCGACGCGGGAAGCACTGGCTGCTGTGATAAAGTCCGCCCCCTGCCAAAAACAGGCCTGATCGCGCACTGCCACTCAAGTCGCCCGATCGCCGGTTGCCATTGACCACCGCAGCCATGGGTGCCGCTGCAGCCGGGCCACTTCCGGCCCGGGGCACCCGGCATGCACTGCACATTAAAATAAACAGAGATACCGCTATGAGCGCTTCCCCCCCTTCCTTTCTGCAATTCCTCAAACGCCTGAGCCTGGTCACGCAGATCGTTATCGGCCTGATTGCCGGTATCGCCCTGGCCCTGCTGGCACCCGAGGCCGCGAAGTCCACCACCTTTATCGGCAAGGTCTTCGTCTCGGCGCTCAAGGCCGTGGCGCCGATCCTGGTGTTCGTGCTGGTGATGGCCTCAATCGCCAACCACAAGCACGGCCAGGAAACCCATATCCGGCCGATCCTGGTGCTCTACCTGCTGGGCACCTTCGCTGCCGCCGTGGTAGCCGTCATCGCCAGCAGCCTGTTCCCCTCCGCCCTGGTGCTGTCGACCCAGGACGTCGCCATCACCGCTCCCGGCGGCATCAGCGAAGTGCTGCAGAGCCTGCTGCTGAGTGTGGTGGACAACCCGGTCAGCGCCCTGATGAACGCCAACTTCATCGGTATCCTGGCCTGGGCCATCGGCATGGGCGTGGCCATCCGCCACGCCGGCCAGACCACCCGCACGGTGCTCGACGACCTGTCCAACGGGGTCACCGTCATCGTACGTGTAGTGATCCGCTTCGCCCCCCTGGGGATTTTCGGCCTGGTGGCCTCGACCCTGGCCACATCCGGCTTCGCTGCGCTGCTGGGCTACCTGCACCTGCTGGCGGTACTGATCGGCTGCATGCTGTTCGTGGCCCTGGTGATGAACCCGCTGATCGTGTTCTGGAAGATCCGCCGCAACCCCTTCCCGCTGGTACTGACCTGCCTGCGCGAGAGCGGCATCACCGCGTTCTTCACCCGCAGTTCGGCGGCCAACATTCCAGTCAACCTGGAGCTGAGCAAGCGCCTGGGCCTGCATGAAGATACCTATTCGGTGTCCATCCCCCTGGGCGCCACCATCAACATGGCCGGCGCGGCGATCACCATCACCGTGCTGACCCTGGCCGCCGTGCACACCCTGGGCATCGCCGTCGACCTGCCGACCGCCGTGCTCCTCAGTGTGGTGGCAGCGATCTGCGCTTGCGGCGCTTCCGGTGTCGCCGGTGGCTCGCTGCTGCTGATTCCACTGGCCTGCAGCCTGTTCGGCATCCCCAGCGAAATCGCCATGCAAGTGGTGGCCGTGGGCTTCATCATCGGCGTGCTGCAGGACTCGGCGGAAACTGCGCTGAACTCCTCCACCGACGTGCTCTTCACCGCCGCCGCGTGCATGGCCCAGGAAGACAAGGCGCAAGCCTCAGCCTGATTCACGGCCACTAAAAAGCCCGGCCAGGGTCAACCTGGGCGGGCTTTTTTATGCGCGCTGAAAGGGTCGTGCCGCTCTTCAGCAGGACGCCTTAAAACGCGCCCATGTAGTCGCGCTTGCCCACTTCCACACCGTTGTGACGCAGGATCGCGTAGGTGGTGGTGACGTGGAAGAAGAACTGCGGCAGGCCGTAGGTCAGCAGGTAGGACTGGCCACTGAAGCGCTTCTCTTTCGGAGTGCCCGGACGGGTGACGATCTCGATGCCTTCCTTGCCATCGATCTGCGAAGGCTGGATGCCTTCGATAAAGGCCAGGACCTTGGCAATCAGCGCCTGCAGGTCGGCGAAGGTGACTTCAGTATCGTCGTACTTGGGCAGCTCGACCTCGGCCAGGCGAGCCGATACGCCCTTGGCGAAGTCCACGGCGATCTGCACCTGACGCACCAGCGGGAACATGTCCGGATACAGGCGCGCCTGGAGCAGGGCATTGGGTTCGATATTCTTCGCCGTGGCGTGAGCTTCGGCCTTGTGCAGTACATCGCTCAAGGCGTTGAGCATTTGCTTGAAGACAGGAACGGAAGCGGCGTACAGGGAAATAGTCATGACAGTCTCGACATGGATGGCGGAAATACAACGAGCAGCGATTATAGCCACAGCGGCCGCCCCCGGGGCCTTTATCCCGGCGGCCCTTGGCGATAGGCGCTGGGCGCGACGCCAAACCAGCGCTTGAAGCTCTGGGAAAAACTCGACAGATCGCTGAAGCCCAGCCGCTCGGCAATCTGCGTCAGGCTCAAGGCCGGGTTGCCCAATAGCTCCAAGGCTCGAGCGCTGCGGTGCTGGCTCTGTAATTGCCGGTACGACGTGCCCTCCTCCCGCAAACGACGCTTGAGGGTACGCGCGCTGGTCCGACTCAACCGCGCCATGCTTGGCAGGTCCGGTGCGCTGCCGGAGGGGGCGGCCTCAAGATACTGGCGCACCAGGGCCGTAGCCCCCTGAGGCGCTGAACGACGCTCCAGCAACTGTGCACACATCTGCTCGCACATCGACACCGTCAGTGGATTGGCCTGGGGCAAGGCCCGGGTCAGGAAGCGCCGGTCGAAGGCCAAGCCATGCTGCGCGGCCCGATAGGCGGGACTCAGGCCGAGGATCTGCTCCACCTCCCCCTTGCTGCGCGCCACAGGACGGCCATTGCACCGGGTAAACCGCGTCAGGCGAAAGTCCGGGCCCACAATCTCCTTCATCAATACCGCCGCAGCGGCCATGTCCCGCTGCAGCAGAAACTCCCGTACCGCCGGGTCCGCCACCGCAGGCTCAGCAAACGTCAGCACGCCCAGCTCCTGCTCCAATCGATAGCCGATCGTGGCAAAGGCATAAGTCAGGGGTAAGAAGCGCAAGGCCAGGTTCAAGGCATCCGCCGCGGTCGTACTGCTGATCAGGCCATAGCCAAACAGGCCGTAGCTGGAGAAGTGATAGCGCGCGCCCACGACGTAACCCAAGCCCCGGGGATTGCCCAGCAAACCCAGCAGATTGCTCACCAGTTGCAGTTCCTGAGCCGCCGTCAACAGGCTGTTGGGGTCCTGCAACTGCTCCAGGGACAACCCCGAACCGGCCAGCAAACTCGACACTGGCAAGCCCTTTTCGCGGCCGAAGCTCACCAGCAGCAAGGCGCTGGAAGGTCCTCGGGTGTAGGTCTGGATACTCATGGGCCGGACTCATGAACCGCTGATTTGGCCCAAATACTAAAGCACTTGTCCCGTTACAGCATGGGGCCTGCACTTTATTCCCTGCATGCTTCACTGATCGGGGCTGCACCACAGAAACAAGGACGTGGCCTCGGGAGGATCAACCCAGTGCCGCACAACAATAACAACGAGGTCGTCATGCCCCAATCAGCACCTGCCTGCACCCCACCCTCCAGCCCAACCGCGCCCCTTGAGGCCCTGATCATCGGCAGCGGCTTCGGCGGCCTGGGCATGGCCATCGCCCTGCGCAAGGCCGGGGTCGATCAGTTCATCCTTCTTGAGAAAGGCCAGGACGTCGGTGGCGTCTGGCGCGACAACACCTACCCCGGCGCCGCCTGCGACGTGCCTTCGCACCTGTACTCGTTTTCCTTCGAGCCCAACCCGAACTGGTCCCGGGTGTTCGCCCCCCAGGCAGAGATCCACGGTTACCTGCAGCATTGCGCCCAGCGCTACGACCTGCTGCGCCACATCCACTTTGGCAGCGAAGTGCGCCACGCCCGGTTCGATGAAGCCAGCAGTTGCTGGCAGGTCATCTGCCGCGATGGCCAGGAGCACTTCAGCCGCCTGCTGATCAGCGCCACTGGCCAACTGAGCCGCCCCGCCCTGCCCAATCTGCCGGGCCTGGACAGTTTCCAGGGGCATGTATTCCATTCCGCAGCCTGGGACCATCACTACCCTCTGGCCAACAAGCGGGTGGCGGTGATCGGCACTGGCGCCTCGGCCATCCAGTTCGTTCCGCAGATCGCCGATCAGGTGGCCGCGCTCAAGGTCTTCCAGCGCTCCCCGGCCTACATCATGCCCAAGGCCGACCGCGCCTACCGCCCGGAGGAAAAGCAGCGATTCGCCCGCCATCCGCTATGGGCCAAACTGGTGCGCGCCGCCTACTACCTGCATTTCGAATCCCGGGCCCTGGGCTTTACCCGCCTCAAGAGCCTGACCCAATGGGTGGTCGGTATTCCTTTTCACAAGCTGCTGAATGCCTCGGTGCCCAACCCCGAACTGCGCCAGCGCATGACCCCGGACTATCCCATCGGCTGCAAACGCATCCTGCTGTCCAACGACTACCTGAAAACCTTCGCCAGCCCCCATGTCGAGCTGTTGACCCAGGGCATCGAGCGCATTACCGAGCACGGCATCACAACCCTCGACGGCCAGCAGCACCCGGTGGACGCCATCATCTATGGCACCGGCTTCGCCGCCACCGAATTCCTTTCGCCGATGCGCATCAGCGGCCGCGGCGGGGTCGACCTGAACCAGGCCTGGCAACATGGCGCGGCAGCCTACCTGGGGCTCAGCGTGCCCGGCTTCCCCAACTTCTTCATGCTCTACGGCCCCAACACCAACCTGGGCCACAACTCCATCATCCACATGCTGGAAAGCCAGATATCCCACGTGATCAAGGCCCGCCGGGCGCTGCTCAAAAGCGCGGCGAAAACTCTGGAGGTGGACGAGTCGCCCTACCAGCGTTTTCAGTGGCGCATCCAGCGCCGCCTGGCCACCTCGGTGTGGAGCGGCTGCCAGAGCTGGTATGTCGACGCACAGGGGCACAACAGCACCAACTGGCCCGGTTTCACCTGGAGCTACAGATGGCTGACCCGCTATGGCGGACTGTCCGCCTACCGATTTGCCAGCCCCCTGGAGGCGCCGTTTTCGCCCAGCGATGGACAGCGAGTGGCCCCACCCGGGGATTGGCTGGAACGGTGCAACGCGGCTTTCTTGCGGCTTTTCCTGAGAGCCAGTTTCAGGCCCCTGATCGGCCCGCCGCGGCAACTGGTGAGCCAGCGCAAGCTCGTCAACGCCCTCTCCTGGCTGATGCCCGGTGGCCTGGGCGTAATCCGCAAGCGCACGAGCCTGGGTCAGTCGGCGGCGCAGTGCGTCGAGCCCAAGGCCCGGACCTCGAACGCGGTCATCCTCTACCTGCACGGCGGCGCCTTCTGCCTGGGCAACCCGGACACCCACTACAGCGTCACCAGCCGCCTGGCCAGGGAGACTGGCTGCCGCGTCTGGGCGCCCGACTACCGACTGGCACCGGAGCATCCCTACCCGGCCGCGCTGGACGACTGCCTGGCCTGTTATGACGCCATCCGTGCCCAGGGCTGCCCGGCGCAACAGCTGCTGATTGCCGGTGACTCTGCCGGGGGCGCCCTGGCGCTGGCACTGGCGCTGACCTTGAAGCAACGCGGCGAGCCGTTCGCGGCCGGGCTGATACTGCTCTCGCCGGTTACCGATCCCGACCTGGGCGCTGACAGCCTTCAATCCCGATCCGCCGTCGACCCGATGATCCGCCGCGACTGGCTGGAACAGGCCCTCAAGGCCTACGCCGTCCCTGCGCAGACGCTTTCACATCGCCCTCTGGAAGCGGACCTGCGCGGCCTGCCGCCGATGCTGATCCAGGTCGGCGACCAGGAACTGCTGCTGTCCGACTCCATCCGCCTGGCCGAACGGGCACGGGCGTCCGGCGTGCCCTGCCAGCTGGAAATTCACGACGGGCGCTGGCATGTCTTCCAGTTGCAGGCCTTCTATCTGCGCTCTGCCAGGAACGCCCTGCGCAGCATCGCCCGGTTTGCCCAGCGGTGCCTGGAACCCGCCGCCAGTCCCCCAGCGCCGTCCACGCCGCGGGCCGCAGCCGAACCGGCACAAGCTGCGCAATCCAGCTGAAACCTGCCGCCGCGCCGACTGCGCGGCGGCCTTGCCTTGCTTGAACGCCGCAACCCGATCCCCGCCCCACCAAGTTCTGATGGCCAGAACCGGCTTGTGAAGGTAAAACAGAGCCCCTCGAAGAAGGCCGACTCGGCCACGGAAAACTCAAGACCGCCTTAGCGCGCCATGCACCGGGTTTTCCACGACCTCATCCATCAGTGACCAAGGGACCAGCACTTATGAGCAACGAGCACGACACCCCCAGCGAAGCACTGCGCCTGAGCAGTACCGACATCCGCGTTCTGGGTTCGTTGATCGAAAAGCAGGCCACCAGCCCGGAAACCTATCCCCTGACCCTCAATGCCCTGGTGATCGCCTGCAATCAGAAAACCAGCCGCGAACCGGTGATGAACCTGACCCAGGGCCAGGTCGGCCAGAGCCTGCGCGCCCTTGAGGCACGGGGCTTCACTCGGTTGGTCATGGGCAGCCGCGCCGACCGCTGGGAGCAGCGCCTGGACAAGGCCCTGGAACTGGTGCCGGCGCAGTTGATCCTGTGCGGCCTGATGTTTCTGCGCGGTCCGCAGACGGTCAACGAACTGCTGACCCGCAGCGGGCGCATGCACGATTTCGAAGACAGCGAGCAAGTCCTGCACCAGCTCGAACGCCTGATCGCCCGGGGCCTGGCCCTGCACATCCCGCGTCAGGCCGGCCAGCGCGAGGACCGCTACACCCACGCCCTGGGCGACCCGGCGGATATCGAAGCGATCCTCGCCGCCCGCGGCAACCCGGTGGAGCGCAGCGCCGGCGGCGCGGTTTCAGTGGAGCGCATCGAAGAACTGGAAGCGCGGATTGCCGCCCTGGAAGAACGTCTGGCCCAACTCGAAGGCTGACTCCCGTAGCCGCTGCCGAAAACTGCGATCGCCCCCCAAAAAAGGGGCGACGCCCTGGCAGACGCCCAAACCTTGTCGCAGCCTGCGTCAGCGGCTACAGGGCCCGGGCGAAGGCCACGGCCTGGCGGAACTGCTCCTCGCTCGGGCGCACGCCGGTATACAGCACAAACTGCTCCAGGGCCTGAATCGCAATCACCTCCAGCCCGGTGATGACCTGCTTGCCTTCGGCCCTGGCCCGCAGGATCAACGGTGTCTCCGACGGCACGGCCACCACATCGAACACCCGGTCCGCCGCAGCAATCGCCTCGGCCTCGAACGCCAGCTGCTGCGCTTGCGGGCCACCGCTCATGCCGATCGGGGTCACGTTGATCAGCATCTGCGGCCGCAGGCTGCCCAACTCCGCCTGCCACTCATATCCCAAGGCACTGGCCAGGGCGCGCCCGGTGACTTCATTGCGCGCGACGATCACGCCCTGGGCATAACCGCCATCACGCAAGGCACTGGCCACCGCCTTGGCCATGCCGCCGCTGCCACGCAGGGCGAAGGTCGATTCCCGTGGCACGTCGTGCTCGGCCAGCAACTGGGCCACGGCAATGTAATCGGTGTTGTAGGCCTTCAGGTGACCGTCGGTATTGACGATGGTGTTGATCGAAGCAATGGCCCTGGCCGAGGCATCCAGCTCATCCACCAGGGCGATGCAGTCCTCCTTGAACGGCATGGACACGCCGCAGCCGCGAATCCCCAACGCACGTATCCCCCGCACCGCACCAGGCAGGTCCTGACTGCTGAAGGCCTTGTAGTAGAAATTGAGCCCCAACTGCTCATACAGATGATTGTGAAAACGCAGGCCGAAGTTCCCCGGACGCCCGGACAGCGACATGCACAACTGGGTGTCTTTGTTGGGGTTCATTTGCATATTCATCTCCTCGCTGGGCACTTTCGGATAGACGGGCTTGGTCAGCCAAGCCCCTTGTGCCTGATCATATCGGCGCTGGTTTGCAGGCCCCAGCAGCGCCCAGGGATGACGGTAAAGAGGCCGGTACAGACCTTACACAATATTTACTCAGCGGCTGTGCAGATTTTCCAGAAACCGCTGTCTTAGCAGTATCCCCGCGTCAGTTCTTGAGTCTGGTGCAGACCATAAACGCAGGGGTTGAACCGAGGACCAACCATGATTTCCAAAATCCCCAAGATTGCCCTGCTCATAGGTGCACTGGCTGTCGCCGGCCAGGCATCGGCCCACGGTGGTGGCTGGGCCGGCCCCGCAGCGCTGGGCGCAGTTGTCGGTGCAGCCGTTGTGGGCTCGGTGATCGCCAACCAGGATCGTCCGGTCTACGTGCAGCAGGCGCCGGTGTATGTGCAACCCCAGCCGGTGTATGCCGCGCCACCACCGCCGGTCTACTACCAGCCAGCACCGGTCTATGTCCAACAACCGGTCTACTACCGCCCGGCGCCGGTGTACTACGGTCCGCCACGGGGCTACTACGGCCACCCTCATTACTACTACGGCCCACGTCCCGGCCGCTGGTAACCGTCCACTGAAACAGCCACAGGCCCCGCCCTCGAAGCGGGGCCTGTTGCATTTTGCCATCACCCGGATGTCTGAATAATCCCGAACAATGTCGCGACTGGAACAGTATTTGCCTGCAAATCCGGGAATAGTGCGCTGATCCCACGACGGCCCTGAGCAACGCGGGACTGTCATGTTTGTGTCATTCAAGGACTGCAAGATCGACCCAGTCCGCTCGCCACAGGCCCATAACAACAAGGACGACCCCATGCCCACGCAAAACCCCCACCGCGTCGAAGGCCTCTGCACCTCCAGCCGGGTGTACGACGCCCTGACCGAACTCAAGCATCTGGAAGGCCATCGCTGCGCCAAGTTTCTCTCGCTGCTGGCCCAGAATCTGGTGCGCAAGGGCCTGCTCAATGAGCAGGAAGTGCTGCACATGCTCGATCAGGTGGTGGACTGAACGACCGCAGCCGCTAGCACCGGCATCAATGTCCACTATCAGACTGGGTGATTTTTCGTAGCACTTGAGGCTTTGTAAGGTAACTCCTCGCCAATCGAGGAGGTTGTCATGCCCAAGGTTCAGATCATGTCCGTTATCGGCAGTGCCGTCCCCGCGTCGCTCAGGCAACTGGGCTTGCTGGCCTGCTGGTACCTGGTACGCGACGGCGAAGCCGTCAGCGGCCCGCTGACCTCCCTGCCCGCCGCCCAGGCCCTGTCCAGGCAACTCGATCTGCACAGGGTCCACTGCTAAGGCAACTGCACTCGAGGCCGGGTTTCGACGAACAGCGCCCAACTGGACATGAACAGCGCGGCGATCAAGGGCCCGATGACAAACCCGTTGAGGCCGAAGATCGCCAGCCCGCCCAGGGTCGAGATCAGAATCAGGTAGTCCGGCATCTTGGTGTCCTTGCCCACCAGGATGGGCCGCAGCAGGTTGTCCACCAGGCCGATCACGAACACCCCGAACACCCCCAGCACTACCCCTTGCCAGATCGCTCCGCTGATCAGGAAGTACGCCGCCACCGGCCCCCAGACAATCCCCGCCCCCACCGCCGGCAGCAATGACAGAAATGCCATCAGCACCGCCCACAACAAGGCACTGGGAATATCCAGGAACCAGAAGATCATTCCACCCAGGGCGCCCTGGGTCACCGCCACCAGCACATTGCCCTTGACCGTAGCCCTTACCACCCGATTGAACTTCAGTTGCAGCCGGAGTTTCTGGTACTCGGCCAGGGGCACGGCGGTGCGGATCTTGCGCGCCAGTTCGGCGCCATCACGCAAAAAGAAGAACAGCAGGTAGAGCATGATGAAGAAGCTCACCACGAACTCGAAGGTGCCCTGACCGAAGCTGAACGCCTGGGTCGCCAGGTACTGACTGCCCTGCATCGCGCTCTTGACCGTCTTCTCCTGCAAGCCCTTGAGCTCGCCAAGGCCCAAGCGATCCAGCAGGTGCTGAAAGTAGGGTGGCAGGCTGTGCTTGAACTGGGCCAGGTAGCCGGCGATGTCCAACTGACCGCTTTCGATCTTCTTGTACAGCTCGGCCCCTTCCTGGACCAGCAACACACTGGTGATGATCACCGGCAAGATGGCGATCACCAGGCAGATCAGCAGGGTGCACAAGGCCGTGAGATTGCGCGGCCAGCCGAACTTCAATTGCAGACGGCGCTGCAAGGGAGCAAAGACGATGCCCAGGATCACCGCCCAGAACAGTGCTCCGTAGAACGGCAGCAAAATCCAGATGAACGCCACCGTCACCAGGACCAGTAACAGCAGCAGGCTTTTGTTTTGCAGGTTGTTTTGATTCATGTCCGATCCAGATCAGTCAACGCCCCATCACGGCGTCCTGAGGTTAGTCCGCAGCCGTGATGCCGAGTGCGTTTTTTCTGCATCAGACATAGATCCAGATCAATGAATGCCCGCCAGCACTGGCTTACCCTCGCGACCTTTTGCGACCGACAGCCCCATGACGCTCCTCGCCAAGCCCGAACTCCTGGCCCCCGCCGGCACCCTGAAAAACATGCGCTACGCCTTCGCCTACGGCGCCGATGCGGTGTACGCCGGCCAACCGCGCTACAGCCTGCGGGTGCGCAACAACGAATTCGACCACGCCAACCTGGCCCTCGGTATCCGCGAGGCCCAGGCCCAGGGCAAGCGTTTCTACGTGGTGGTCAACATCGCCCCGCACAACGCCAAGCTCAAGACCTTTCTCAAGGACCTGGAGCCTGTCATCGAGATGGCCCCGGATGCGCTGATCATGTCCGACCCGGGGCTGATCATGCTGGTGCGCCGGCACTTCCCGGCCATGCCGATCCACCTCTCGGTGCAGGCCAACACGGTGAACTGGGCCAGCGTCGAATTCTGGCAACTGCAAGGGCTGACCCGGATCATCCTGTCCCGGGAACTGTCCCTGGAAGAAATCGAGGAAATCCGCCAGAAAGTGCCGGCCATGGAGCTGGAAGTCTTCGTCCACGGCGCCCTGTGCATGGCCTATTCCGGACGCTGCCTGCTCTCGGGCTACATGAACAAGCGCGACGCCAACCAGGGTACCTGTACCAACGCCTGCCGCTGGAAATACAAGGCCGAAGCAGCCACCGAGAACAACCTCGGGGACATCGTCCAGACCTTCCAGCCGGAGCCGACCCTTGGCCTGGGGGCACCCACCGACCAGGTGTTCCTGCTCCAGGAAGCCAATCGCCCGGACGAGCTGATGCCGGCCTTCGAGGACGAGCACGGCACCTACATCATGAATGCCAAGGACCTGCGGGCGGTGCAGCACGTGGAGCGCCTGACCCGCATGGGCGTGCACTCGCTGAAGATCGAGGGCCGGACCAAATCCCACTTCTACTGCGCGCGCACCACCCAGGTGTACCGCCGGGCCATCGACGACGCGGCGGCCGGGCGCGAGTTCGACCGCAGCCTGATGAACGATCTGGAATCCCTGGCCCAGCGCGGCTACACCGAAGGCTTCCTGCGGCGCCATGTACATGACGAGTACCAGAACTACCAGAACGGCAGCTCGGTGTCGGAACGCCAGCAGTTCGTCGGCGAACTCACCGGCGAACGCCGTGACCGTCTGGCAGAAGTGAAGGTGAAGAACCGTTTCGCCCTGGGCGATCACATGGAACTGATGACCCCCAAGGGCAACTTCCATTTCGATCTGCACGAACTGCAGAACGCCAAGGGCCAAGCCATCGAAGTCGCCCCGGGGGATGGCCACACCGTGTACCTGCCGATCCCCGATCAGGTGGACCTGCGCTTTGGTCTGTTGATGCGCGACATCAGCGCCTGAAGCGCAGCGCTCTTGCCAGCCGCCCCGGGCGGCTGGCTGAGCACAACATCAGATCCGGAACTGCCCCACCAACCGACCCAGGCGCTGCCCCAGGTCCGCCAGGCTGCGTGACGTCTGGGCCCCGCGCTGGGTTTCATCGGCCACGCTGTCCACCGCCACGGCAATCTGATGCACGCTGCGGTTGATCTCCTCGGCCACTGCGGTCTGCTCTTCGGCGGCACTGGCAATCTGCGCGTTCATCGAATTGATGGTGCCAATCAGCTGGGCCATGGTGTCCAGCGAGGCACCGGCCTCGTTGGCTTTCACCGAGGTGCCATCGCCGGCGTCGCTGGAGCGGCGCATGGCGTCCACCGCCACCCGGGTGCCCTGCTGCAGGCGATCGATCATGCCCTGGATTTCCTGGGTGCTTTGCTGGGTACGGCTGGCCAGGGCCCGCACTTCATCGGCGACCACCGCGAAACCGCGCCCGGCCTCCCCGGCCCGGGCCGCCTCAATGGCCGCGTTCAGTGCCAGCAGGTTGGTCTGCTCGGCGATGGAGCGGATCACATCCAACACGCTGACGATCGACGTCACGTCCTGCTGCAAGCTGTCCAGGGAAGTGCCGCTGTTGCGAATATCGCTGACCAGGGCATGGATCTGCTGAATGCTGCCATCCACCACGCGCTTGGCCGCCTGGCCTTCCTCATCGGTCTGTTGCGCCGCCACCGCCGCCCCCTGGGCACTGCGCGCCACTTCCTGGGCAGCCGAAGACATTTCATTGATCGCCGTGGCCACCTGATCGGTCTCGTGACGCTGACGCTCCATGGCCTGTTCCGAACGCTGGGCCTGATCCGAAACCTGGGTCACCAGCTCGGTGAGCTGCCCGGTCATCTCGGTGATCTGGCGCACCAGACCGTGGATCTTGTCGACAAAACGGTTGAACGAACCGGCCAGTTCTCCCAGTTCGTCCTGGCTGGTGATCGCCAGACGCCGGGTCAGGTCGCCTTCGCCGGCGGCGATGTCATCCAAGTTGGCCTTCATCAGGTTCAGCGGCCGCAGCATGGTGTTGGCCACCAGCAGGCCCAGGGCCGCAATCACCAGCAGCACCACCGCGGCGATCCCGAGGATGCTCAGGACCATGCCTTCCATGCGTTGGTTGACGCTGTCCTGGACCGCCGCCACCTGGGCGTCGATGCCGTCGAGATTGACCGAGGTGCCCAGCACCATGTCCCACTTGGGCAGGTACTCGGTGTAACCCAGCTTGGGCACCAGCACGTCGCTGCCCGGCTGGGTCGAGCTGTATTGCACGTAATGGCTGCCGTCCTTGCCCACGCGCACCAGCTCGCGGTTGACATAAACGCCGTTGGGGTCGCGATTGTCCTTGAAACTCTTGCCCACGCCGTCCGGGCTGTTGCCCTTGAACAGGCGGACGGTTTCGGAGTCGTAGCCGAAGAAGTAGCCGTCCTTGCCGTAAGTGATGTTGGACAGCAGCTTGACCACCTCGGCCCGGGCCGCCTGATCCCCGGGCGCCGCCGCGTCATACAGGGGCTTGATCGTGTTCAGGGCGACTTCGACATAGCTCTGCAGCGTGGTCTTGGCCTCGCCCAGCAGACGACTACGGGTTTCCTCAACCTCTTTCTGGGCCTGCTGGCGCAACATGAACACCGTGCTCAGGCTGATCACCAGCGCGAACAGCAGTACCGGGAGTACCGCCAGGGACAGGACTTTGGCCTTCAGGCTCAAGCGCATAGTGGGCTCACTCTTGGTTTTTTATTGGTGTGATAAGCCGTTAACGGCACACCAAAACAAAAGTTGAGCCCGACCTCACAGGAGCGGGCCTGCCGGTTAGAGGGCCGGCAGACCCTGCAGCGCCTTGAAGGACGCCTTCACCGGCAAGCCGGCTCCGGCATAGAGAGGGATGGAATCAGAGGACCATGGCCGCGACCCAGCCAAAGGCCAGCAGCGGCAGGTTGTAATGCAGGAAGGTCGGGACCACGGTGTCCCAGATATGATGGTGCTGACCGTCGATGTTCAGCCCCGAGGTCGGGCCCAGGGTCGAATCCGAGGCCGGCGAGCCCGCGTCACCCAGCGCCCCGGCGGTGCCCACGATGCAAACGATCGCCAACGGGCTGAAACCCAGCTGCACGCACAAGGGCACGAAGATCGCGGCCAGGATCGGCACCGTGGAAAACGACGAACCGATGCCCATGGTCACCAACAGCCCCACCAGCAACATCAGCAAGGCCCCCACGCCCTTGCTGTGGCCGATCCACGCCGCCGAGGCTTGCACCAGGGAATTGACCTCGCCGGTGGCCTTCATCACTTCGGCGAACCCGGAGGCGGCGATCATGATGAAGCCGATCATGGCCATCATCTTCATGCCTTCGGTGAACAGCTCGTCAGTCTCGCGCCAGCGCACGATGCCCGACACCGAGAACATCAGGAAGCCGCACAAAGCCCCGATAATCATCGAGTCCAGCAGCAACTGGATCACGAACGCAGCGACGATCGCCGCCCCCGCCACCAGCAGGGTCCGCGGGTTGTACTGCACCGCCACCTGCTCGACTTTCTCGATCCGATCCAGGTTGTACACGCGCTTCTTGCGGTAGCTGAAGAACGCAAGCAGCAGGCCGCAGAGCATGCCCAGGGCGGGAATGCCCATGGCGTGGGTGACATTGATATGGCTGATATCCACCCCGCTGCGGGCCACGTTGGCCAGGAGGATCTCATTGAGGAAGATGTTGCCGAAGCCCACCGGCAAGAACATGTAGGGGGTGATCAGGCCGAAGGTGATGACGCAGGCGATCAACCGCCGGTCCAGTTGCAACTTGGTCAGTACATAGAGCAGCGGCGGCACCAGCAGTGGGATGAAGGCAATGTGGATCGGCAGAATGTTCTGCGAAGCAATCGCCACCACCCACAACAGGCCGATCAGCAGCCATTTGACCTGGCCGCCGCCGTGGGCGTCCTGGCGATCCACCAATATCAGGATCTTGTCCGCCAGGGCATGGGCCAGGCCGGACTTGGCGATGGCCACGGCGAAGGCGCCGAGCAAGGCGTAGGACAGGGCCACGGTGGCACCGCCACCCAAACCACTGTTGAACGCCTTGAGGGTAGCCTCGATCCCCAGGCCACCCGTCAAGCCGCCCACCAGGGCACCAATGATCAGGGCGATCACTACATGCACGCGGGACAGGCTGAGCACCAGCATCACGCCAACCGCGGCAATTACTGCGTTAATCATCGTTACCTCATTACTGCGCCGCTAAAAAAGGCGCAAAAGCCTGTGACCGACCGGAAGGCAGCGGGCTGCCGACATCGAGATGAAAGAGGTTCTTATTAGAGGGCGCGCACTTTGCAGCAGCGCAACCAGCTTGTCAAAACCCGCACCCCGCCGCCCGCAGGAGCAAGCTTGCGCGCGAAGCACCCAAGCCCCCCCCGTAGCCGTGGCGAGGGCGCGCGTTCCCGACGGGCTGCACCGCAGCCCCAGAGCCTCACGGCTTATTTCGAACAAGCGTTTAAAGAACGCCGTTCGTCGGCCGTTACAGTGCAAAGTCTCAGATATTTATCGAATAAAGGACGCCTCCATGTCGCTCAGACAACTTTCCATCCAATGGAAGATCACCCTGCTGGCCGGACTCTGCCTGTTGGGCATCGTGTCGCTGTTGGTGGGGCTTTCGCTGTATCGCATGGAGCACAGCTCCGAGCTGGTGAAAGCGTCGAGCATGGAGATGCTCAACGAAGCAGCCCAGGCGCGGATCGAAGCCCAGGGTGAAGTCCAGGCACTGGGCATTCGCCAACAGTTCATGGACGCCTATCAATACGGCCACGGCTTTTCCCGCCAGGTGCTGTTCCTGCGGGAACAGGCCGAGAAACGTTTCCTCGACGCCTTCGACCTGCGTGAAGACCTGACCCGCCAGGTCAAGTCGGCGCTGCAGGCCAACCCCGAGCTGCTGGGCCTGTCTCTGGTGTTCGAAGCCAACGCCCTGGATGGCAAGGACGAGTTGTTCAGCGGCCAGAGCGAATTGGGCAGCAACGAAAAAGGCCGCTTCGCCCTGTACTGGTCCCAACCCACCCCGGGCCAGCTGACCTCCATGGCGTTGCCGGAAAGCGACATGAGCGACACCCGCAGCGGACCCAGCGGCCAACCGGCCAATGCCTGGTTCACCTGCCCGCGCAGCACCCTCAAGCCCTGCGTGATCGAGCCCTACTTCTATGACATCGACGGCCAGAAGGTGCTGATGACCAGTATCGTCTTCCCACTGCTGGTCAACGGCAAAGTCATCGCCTCGCTGTCGGTGGACATCAACCTCAACAGCCTGCAGGCCATCAGCCGCGATGCCAGCCAGAAGCTCTACGCGGGCCAGACCAGCGTCAGTATCCTCAGCCCCGCAGGCCTGCTGGCCGGCTATAGCGCGGATGCCAGCAAGCTCAGCCAGCGCCTGGACAGTGTCGACAGCGTCAACGGCGCCGAACTGATCCGCCAACTGGCCGATAGCACCCAGACCCACAGCCTGCACAGCCAGCAGAAACTCAAGGTCCTCGCCCCCTTCACCCCGATCCCTGGCGGCAAGCCCTGGGGCGTGCTGCTGGATGTGCCGGAAAAGGTCCTGGTGGGTCCGGCCGAAGCCTTGAAAAGCGAACTGGACGCCAGCAACAACAGCGGCACCCTGATGGAGCTGGGCCTGGGCCTGCTGGCTGCCGTGGTGGGCCTGCTGCTGGTGTGGCTGATGGCGCGCAGCGTGACCCGGCCGATTCTCGGCGTGGCGCACATGCTCGAAGACATTGCCAGCGGTGAAGGCGACCTGACCCGGCGCCTGGCGTACAACAACAAGGACGAGCTGGGGCAACTGGCCGGCTGGTTCAACCGTTTCCTCGACAAGCTGCAGCCGATCATTGCCGAAGTGAAACGCTCGGTGCAGGACGCCCGCGGCACTGCCGACCAGTCATCGGCCATCGCCACCCAGACCAGCGCCGGCATGGAACAGCAATATCGCCAGGTGGATCAGGTGGCCACCGCCTCCCACGAGATGAGCGCCACCGCCCAGGACGTGGCCCGCAGCGCGGCCCAGGCGGCCCAGGCGGCGCGGGATGCCGACCAGGCCACGCAACAGGGCCTGACCGTGATCGACCGCACCACCCGCAGCATCGACCAACTGGCCGCCGACATGAGCGCCGCCATGACCCAGGTCGAAGGCCTGGCCGCCAACAGCGAACAGATCGGCACGGTACTGGAAGTGATCCGCTCGATTGCCGAGCAGACCAACCTGCTGGCCCTCAACGCTGCCATCGAAGCGGCCCGCGCCGGAGAGGCCGGGCGCGGTTTTGCGGTGGTCGCCGACGAGGTGCGCAACCTGGCCCAGCGCACCCAGGAATCGGTGGAAGAAACCCGCCAAGTGATCGAGCAACTGCAAACCGGCACCCGGGATGTGGTGGGGTCCATGAACAACAGCCATCGCCAGGCCCAGGGCAGCGTCGAACAAGTCGGTCAGGCGGTCACCGCCCTGCGCCAGATCGGCGATGCGGTGACGGTGATCAGCGACATGAACCTGCAGATCGCCAGCGCCGCCGAACAGCAGAGCGCGGTGGCCGAAGAGATCAACAGCAACGTGGCGACCATTCGCGATGTCACCGAGTCGCTGTCGGAACAGGCCAATGAATCGGCGCGGGTCAGCCAGTCCCTCAACAGCCTGGCCAACCAGCAACAGAGCCTGATGGACCAGTTCCGCGTCTGACCCTGTCCAAAGGCCCTTCGGGCCTTGTCGCAGCCTCGCCATGGCTCGGCAGCGGCTACACCGGCACCAAACCGGATGCTGTAGCCGCTGCCGCAGGCTGCGAACGGCACGCAGAGCCGCCAAGATCCAGAGGCCGCCAGGGTTCGGCGGTCGAGCGCCAGGCAAGTTCAGCGCTTGGGCAGCTCGACCTCCACCCGCAAGCCGCCCCACTCGCTGTCCCCCAGGTTCAGGCGGCCGCCGCAGGCGTCGACTATGTCGCGCACGATGCCCAGGCCCAGTCCGTGGCCATCGGTTTGTTCATCCAGCCGTGCGCCGCGGCTGAACACCTCGTTACGCCGCGCTTCGGGAATGCCCGGGCCGTCGTCCTCCACCCGCAGGCAAAAGCCCTGCGGCCGCTCCTCGACGCTCAGGCGCACCTGGGCATCGGCCCATTTGCAGGCGTTGTCCAGCAGATTGCCCAACAGCTCCAGCAGGTCTTCCCGGTCCCAGGGCAAGCGCAGCCCCGGTGGCGCCTGGTAACTCAAGTCCAGGTGCTCGCCATGGATCATGTTCAAGGTCGCCAGCAAGCCCGGCAGTTCGGCATCGCATTCGAACAGCACCCCAGGCAGTGCATCCCCCGCCAGCCGCGCGCGGTTGAGTTCGCGATTGAGGCGTTGCTGTACTTGCTGCAATTGCTCCAGCAGCACCCTGCGCACCTCGGGGTGACCCTCGAGCTTGGGCCCCGAAGCCAGACTCAGGAGTACCGCCAGAGGGGTTTTCAAGGCGTGGCCAAGGTTGCCCAGGGCGTTGCGCGAGCGGTTCAGGCTGTCTTCGGTGTGGGCCAGCAAATGGTTGATCTGCGCCACCAGCGGTTCCAGTTCAACCGGCACCTGGGCGTCCAACTGCGAGCGCTGGCCCTGCTGCAACTGGGCGATCTGCTCCCGTGCGGTCTCCAGGGGACGCAAGGCCCGGCGCACGGTAATCCGCTGCAGCAGCAGAATCAGCAGCAACCCGGCCAGCCCCAGGCCAAGACCGACCTGACGCATGCGCTGGAAGCTCTCGCGCACCGGGGTGTAATCCTGGGCCACGCTGATGGAAATCGATTGCCCGAGGCGCTTGTAGTCGCTGCGCAGCACCAGTAGCTGCTGACCTTCCGGCCCCAATTGCAGGTCGCTTTGCAGGCCGGCGCGCTCCAGCTGCGGCAGCTCCTGATCCCACAGGGAACGAGAACGCCAATGCACATCAGCGAAATCGATACGGAAGTAATGCCCGGAAAAGGGCCGTTGATAGGCAGGCGACAGGCGACGCTCGTCCAGTTGCAAACCTTGCGGGCCCCGGACCAACGCCAGCAGCAGGCTTTCGCTGTCTTCCTGAAGTCCCGCCTCCAGGTAACGCTGCAGGCCCACCTCAAACAGCCAGAGGCTGGTCTGCGCCAATACCAGACCGACCACCAGCATCACCGTGATCAGGCCCAGACTCAGGCGCCGCTGGATCGACCTCACGAATCACTCCCGCCGAACAGGTAGCCCTGGCCGCGGCGGGTTTCGATCACGCTGCGCCCCAACTTGCGCCGCAGGTGATTGACGTGGACTTCAAGGACATTGGAATCGCGTTCGGTTTCACCGTCGTACAGGTGCTCGGCCAGATGGCTTTTGGACAGGATCTGCTGCGGGTGCAGCATGAAGTAGCGCAACAGACGAAATTCCGCGGCGGTCAGCAACACGTCCTGGCCATCACGGACCACGCATTGGCGGCCTTCATCCAGGTGCAGCCCGGCGGCCTGCAAGGTCTGCTGATTGGCCTGGCCGTGGGAGCGACGCAACAGCGCCTGCACCCGCAAGTGCAACTCCTCGGGGTGAAAAGGCTTGCTCAGGTAATCGTCGGCGCCAGCCTTCAGGCCCTCAATGCGCTCGGCCCAGGAGCCGCGGGCGGTGAGAATCAGCACCGGGGTCGCCAGACCACCGGCGCGCCATTGACGCAGCACCTCAAGCCCCGGGACCCCGGGCAGGCCAAGGTCGAGAATGATCAGGTCATAGGGCTCACTGGCACCCTGGTACAGGGCATCGCGGCCGTCGGCCAGCCAGTCCACCGCGTAGCCCTGGAGTTTCAAGCCCTCCAGCAGTTCATCGGCCAGGGATACGTGATCTTCCACCACAAGCAGGCGCATCAGTCGTCTTCCTCATCTTTCAACAGGCGCCCAGTGGCGGCATCCAGGTCCAGCTCACGGACCACGCCGTCCAGGGTCAACAGCTCAACCTCATAAATGTACACATCATGTTTTTCTTCCAGTTCGGCTTCCAGCAACTTGGCGCCAGGATAGCGGTCCATGGCTTGCTGCAGGAGTTGCTCCAGGGGCAGGATCACCCCCCGCTGGCGCAGGCGCAGGGCCTCGTCCTGGTCCAGATCGCGGGCCACGGCCAGGGAGCAGAATAGCAACAGCGCCAGGGCCACCCGGCTGCCGGCGCGCATTGTCGAGTTCATTAAGTGTCCTGATGATCCTTGAGTACCTGGCCGGTCACGGCGTCCAGCTCCAGGTCCCACTCCAGCCCTTGCGGGTCGCGCAGTTCAACCTGGTAGATGTACTTGCCGTACTCCTCTTCCAGCTCGGTTTCACTGATGCTCGCCCCAGAATGCCGGGACAGGGCCGTGGCATTGAGTTTTTCAAAGGACACAATGGTACCAGCGTCGCGCAGCCGCAGGGCTTCGTCCGGGCCCAAGTCGCGGGCATGGGCCAGGCTGGCGGCCAGGCTGGTGGTCAGAGCAATCAGGCTGGCGCTGAACAGCGCGGTCAGGGTTTTCATGGCAGGTCTCCAAGGTCAGTGGCCAAAGGCCGATGGCGCCGACGATACCCAAGGCAACTTAATTGAAACTGAATCGCCATCATGGCCCTGACACAAGTTTCACTCGGCCCGAAGCGCCCGGGTTCTCTATACTCGGCGGCTGATTCAAGAGTGAGCCCGGTATGACCGCCATCCATATCAAGTTTCCCGCCCTGACCCTCAAGGCCGGCCCTCGCGCCCTGGCCCGCATCCGCCGCCAAGGCCTGCACGCCGGTGAAGTCGGCACCTTGCCGGGCGCTGCCGGCGGGCCCAAGGCCCTGGGCATTCAGGGCCTGGACCTGGCGCTGTTCGGCGAATGGCTGCCGGCGGTGCCCCGCGAACGCTCGCTGATCGGTGCCTCGGTGGGTTCCTGGCGCTTCGCCAGCGCCTGCCTGCCGGACGCCGCCGAAGGCATCCGTCGCCTGGGCCAGCTGTACAACGCCCAGAGTTTCGCCAAGGGCGTGACCATGGCGCAGATCAGCCACAGTTCGCAGCGCATGCTCGACGACCTGCTCGATGGCCGCGATGCGTCGATCCTCGACAACCCTCACTACCGACTGAACATCATGGTGGTCAAAAGCCACGGCCTGCTGGCAGACGATCACCGCGGGCGCCTCGGCCTGGGCCTGTCTTCGGTGATCGCCGACAACCTGCGCGGCCGCGCGCGCCTGTCCCGGCACTTCGAACGCCTGGTGCTGCATGACCCGCGCCTGGCACCGCCGCTGCACGCCCTGGAAGACTTCCCTTCGCGCTTCGTGCCTCTGGATCGCAGCAACCTGCGCCAGGCGCTGCTGGCCTCGGGCTCGATCCCCATGGTCATGCAGGGCGTGCGCGAACTGCCCGGCGCCGGGGCCGGCACCTTCCGCGACGGCGGCCTGCTGGACTACCACCTGGACCTGCCCTACAGCGGCAGCGACATCGTGCTCTACCCGCACTTCACCGACCGGGTGATTCCCGGCTGGTTCGACAAGACCCTGCCCTGGCGCCGGGCCAGCCCGGAGCGCCTGCGCGACGTCCTGCTGCTGGCGCCGTCGAAGGAATACCTGGCGCGCCTGCCCTACGGCAAGCTGCCGGACCGCAACGACTTCAAGCGCTTCATGGGCGATGACGCCGGCCGGCAGAAATACTGGCGCAACGCCATGGACGAAAGCCGGCGCCTGGGCGACGAGTTCCTCGAACTGGCGGCGCAGAACCGCCTGGGCGAACGCCTGCAAAGCCTGTGAGGCTGCCCCAGGCCGCGCACTGACCCTTTAGTCAGGGTTTTTCCGCAGCCCGGGAGCCAAGCTGATAAACTCGCCGCCTGCCTCAACTCGCCCGCGGGCGACGCCACCTGACAGAGCTGACCGACACTGTGGAAATCTTCAAAGAATTTACCTTCGAATCCGCCCATCGCCTGCCTTTCGTGCCCGAGGGCCACAAGTGCGGCCGCCTGCATGGCCACTCGTTCAAGGTGGCAATCCACCTCAGCGGCGAGGTCGACGCGCACACCGGCTGGATTCGCGACTTCTCGGAAATCAAGGCCATCTTCAAGCCGCTCTACGAGCGCCTGGACCACAACTACCTGAACGACATCCCCGGCCTGGAAAACCCCACCAGCGAAGTCCTGGCCAAGTGGATCTGGAACGAACTCAAGCCGCTGCTGCCGGAGCTTTCGGCGATTCGCATCCACGAAACCTGCACCAGCGGCTGCATCTACCGCGGCGAGTAAGCCGAGCCATCTACAGGTCGCAAGGAAGCTGCCCATGAGCCCACGTATCTACCTCGCCGGTTTCGATGTGTTTCGCCGCGATGCCGTGGCCCATGGCCAATACCTCAAGCAACTGTGCAGCGCCCAGGGCCTGCACGGTCTGTTCCCCCTGGATAACCAGGCCCCGCAGAACCTCTCGCCAGAAGCCACCGCGCAGTGGATCTGCCAGCAGAACCTGGCCATGATCCGCGCCTGCGACGCCCTGCTGGCCAACCTCAACGACTTTCGCGGCCTGGAGCCGGATTCCGGCACCGCCTTCGAAGTGGGCGCGGCCATCGCCCTGGGCAAGCCGGTGTGGGCCTACTTCAGCGGCCCCGCGACCCTGCGCCAGCAAGTACCCCACGACGCCCAGGGCCGCGATGCCCAGGGCTTTGCGGTTGAAGATTTCAACCTGCCGCGCAACCTGATGCTGGCCTGCACCTGGAGCGGTCGTAGCAGCTGTGTGGAAACAGCCATCCGTGACCTCGGGCACTGGTTGAACGCAGCCCCTGCGGTCCACTGAAGATAACCAGCAGCGTCACTTTCTGCCGAAAACGACCCCGTCGGACAAAAGCCTTGTTTTGTCGCGAAGGCCGATGTTATGTTTCTAACACGAATTACAAAAATGAAACTTCAATAACATTTCCCGCGAACGCCTTGCGAGATGGTCATGGACAAGAACAGTTTCCAAATCACCCTGGAACAGCAGTTTGCAAGCCTGACGCCCACCGGCAAGCGCATCGCCACCTACCTGTTGGCCAACCTCCAGCAGTTGCCTTTCGAAACCGCCGACAGCATCGCCCAGCAAGCCGGCACCACGGGGATTTCCGTGGGGCGCTTCCTGCGCTCGTTGGGCTACCGCAACCTGGATGACGTCAAGCAAGGCCTGCGCGGCGATGCCCCGGCCTCCTGGCTGATCACCGACCGGCTCGGCGCCTTTCGCAGCGAAGCCCATCAGGACGACGCCCTGGAGCGCTCGATGCATCGCGAGATCGAGGCCATCCAGCACGTCTACGGCCTGGCCCGCAGCCAGGTGTTCGCCGACATCGTGCGGCAGATCGTCGAGGCCGACGCGGTGTTCATCATCGGCATCCAGTCGACCCGGGGCATCCTCAACGCCTTCCACAGCCACCTGGAATACATCCGGCCCAAGGTCTATTACGTCGACGGCCTGTCGGGCATCTACGCGGAAACCCTGAACTCGGGCTTCGCCAAGCCCTACGCGATCATTTCCGACTTTCGCGCCTACTCCGCCGTCACCCAGACCTTCTGCGAAGTAGCCAACGCCAACGACCTGCCCCTGGCCCTGGTCACCGACCTGCAATGCCCCTGGGCTCGGGACTACCCGCTGGACCTGCTGCAACTGAAAACCGATGTCGGCCAGTTCTGGGATTCCCTGGCGCCGCTGACCTGCCTGTTCAACCTGATGGTGTCCGCGGTGGCCGAGGGCTATGGCGAGCGCCTGGATGAGCGCCTGGCGAAGAACCGAGCGTTGCAGGAAGCCTTCGGCCAGTTCGAATCCTGACCTTCAAGCGTGCCCCAAGATGGAGTGAGTGAGTGAACAACAGCCCCCTTGTCGAAATCGACGCCCAGCGCCACCAACTGGAAATCGACCTGGTCTACGCCAGCGCCGACAACCTGGCCGGCCAGGTGATCTACCGCAACGCCCGCTGCCTGCTGCACAAGGACGCCGCGGCCTGCCTGTACAAGGCCAGCCAGCTGGCGCGCATGGCCGGCCTGGGCCTGCGCATCTACGACGCCTATCGCCCGGCCTACGCCCAGCAACTGCTGTGGCAGGCCCTGCCCAACCCGGACTACGTGCGCGATCCGCGCCTGGGCTCGCACCACACCCGCGGCGTGGCCGTGGACCTGACCCTGGTGGATGAATCTGGCGAGCCCCTGGACATGGGCACCGCCTTCGATGCCATGGAGCCCAAGTCGCACCAGTTCTACCGCGACCTGCCGCCCCAGGTGCAGCGCAATCGCCTGCTGCTGCTGGGGATCATGCTCAGCGCCGGCTTCGAGGCGATCCCCACCGAGTGGTGGCACTACGAGCTGCCCAACGCCGAGGACTTCCCCCTGATCCAGGAGCACGACCAGCCCTTCGAACACTGATCTCCCGTTCCCCAACCGGCCACAACAACAGGCAGCTAACTGCCCCAAGCCGGTCGTACTGCAACACCGCTTCAGCAACAACTGCCCGGTTATAGCTTCTATAAAAAACCTGACGAACTTCCCAACATCGAATGATCAAGGAAACCGGCATGACCCCCAATCTGCGCAATAACCCTGATGTGCGTCTGTCCACCCGTGTCGCCCTGTCGCTGCTGTGCGCCGCCCTGAGCCTGGGCGCCTGGCAGGCGGCCAGCGCCGCCGCGCCCAAGGACACCCTGATGATCGGCAAGGCCGCCGACCCGCAGACCCTCGACCCGGCCGTGACCATCGACAACAACGACTGGGCCGTGACCTACCCGGCCTACCAGAAGCTGGTGACCTACAAGGTCGAGAACGGCAAGGGCAGCACCGAAGTCCAGGGCGACCTGGCCGAGAGCTGGAGCACCTCCGCCGACAACCTGACCTGGGACTTCAAGCTCAAGCCCGGCAACAAGTTCGACGACGGCAAGCCGGTGGACGCCGCGGCGGTGAAGTTCTCCTTCGAGCGCCTGATGCAGCTCAAGCAAGGCCCGTCCGGGGCCTTCCCGGATGACATGAGCGTGGCCGTGGTCGACCCGCTGACCGTGCGCTTCACCCTGAAGAAGCCTTACGCGCCCTTCCTCTACACCCTGGCCCACAACGGTGGCGGCATCATCAACCCGGACGTGGCCAACAAGGGCGAAGACGTCAACGCCTACCTGTCGACCCACACCGCCGGCTCCGGGGCCTTCCGCCTGAGCAACTGGCAGAAGGGCCAGTCGCTGACGCTGGAGCCCAACAGCTACTACGCAGGCCCCAAGCCGAGCCTGAACAAGGTGGTGATCAAGATCATCAGCGAAGCCTCGGTGCGCCGCCTGCAACTGGAGCGCGGCGACCTGGACATCATCGAGGACATGCCCGAAGACCAGCTCGGCACCCTGGCCGGCAAGTCCGGGGTGGTGATCCAGACCTTCCCCTCGCTGCGGGTCAACTACCTGTACCTGAACAACCAGCGTGCGCCCCTGAACAACGTCGAGGCGCGCCAGGCACTGGTCCAGGCCATCGACTACAAAGGCATCGTCGACGGCATCCTCAAGGGCCAGGCCAAGCTGATGAACGGGCCGATCCCCGACGGCATGTGGTCCCACGACCCGAGCCTGCCGCTGATGCAGCAAAACCTCGACGGCGCCAAGGCCAGCCTGGCCAAGGCCCCGCAGAAGATCAGCAACCTGACCTACCTGTACTCGGACAAGGACGCCAACTGGGAGTCCATCGGCCTGACCCTGCAAGCGGGCCTGGCGCCCCTGGGCATCAACCTGAAGATGGAGAAGCTGGCCAACGCCACCATGCGTGAACGGGTCGGCAAGGGTGACTACGACGTGGCCATCGGCTCCTGGAGCCCGGACTTCGCCGACCCCTACATGTTCATGAACTTCTGGTTCGACTCCAGCCTGCAGGGTTTGCCGGGCAACCGCTCGTTCTACAGCAACCCCGAAGTGGACAGCCTGATCCGCGAAGCGGCGGCCACCAACGACACCGCCAAGCGCATCGAGCTGTACCAGAAGGCGCAGAAGATCGTCCTCAAGGACAACGTCTACGCCTACCTGTACCAGAAGAACTACAGCCTGCCGATGCGCGATTCGGTGAAGGGCTACGTGTTCCATCCGATGCTGGAACAGGTGTTCAACATCGCTGAAATCAGCAAGTAGGACCGCGCCTGCAGTCCCCGTCGCCGGCCCCTGAACCGGGTCGGTGCCGGGTTGCCGTGTCCCCGGCGGGGCACCGCTGTTGCCCCCGCCGTTCGTCAAGCGTTAACGAGGTTGCCTCATGGCCTTCCTGAATATGTTGCGCAAACGCCTGCTCGGCCTGTTGCTGGTCGTGGTCGGGGTTTCGCTGATTACCTTCACCATCTCGCACCTGATTCCCGGTGACCCGGCGCGGCTGATCGCCGGCGACCGGGCCAGCGATGCCATCGTGCAGAACATCCGCCACCAGTTGGGCCTGGACCTGCCGCTGTACCAGCAGTACGGGCGCTACATGCTCGACCTGCTGCACGGCGACCTGGGCACCTCGATCCGCACCAGCCGCCCGGTGCTGGAAGACCTGCAGACCTTCTTCCCGGCCACCCTGGAGCTGGCCCTGGCCGCCCTGCTGCTGTCGGTGCTGGTGGGCGTGCCGCTGGGGGTGCTGTCGGCGGTCTATCACAACCGCTTTATCGATCAGATCGCCCGCACCCTGGCGGTCACCGGGATTTCCACCCCGGCGTTCTGGCTGGGCTTGGGGCTGATCCTGCTGTTCTACGGCAACCTGGGCTGGCTGCCCGGCAGCGGGCGCCTGGACGAGGGCCTGGAGCCGCCGCCAACCATCAGCGGCTTCTACCTGATCGACTCGCTGCTGGCCGGGGATATTCCACTGTTCCTCAATGCCCTGCAGCACCTGATCCTGCCGGCGGTGACCCTGGGCTTCGTCAACCTCGGGGTGGTGGCGCGGCAGATCCGCTCGGCGATGCTCGACCAGCTCGGCGAGGACTACATCCGCACCGCCCGGGCCTACGGCCTGTCGCGCTGGGCAGTGATTTTGCGCCACGCCCTGCCCAATGCGCTGATCCCCTCGGTGACGGTACTCGGCCTGACCCTGGGCGACCTGCTGTACGGTGCGGTGCTGACCGAGACGGTGTTCGCCTGGCCGGGCATGGGCGCCTACGTGGTGAAGTCGATCCAGGCCCTGGATTTCCCGGCGGTGATGGGCTTCGCCATCCTGGTGTCATTCATTTATGTGCTGCTGAACATGGCGATCGACCTGTTGTACCGGGTGATCGACCCGCGCATTGGCGAGGTAAATTGAGATGTCCGCTCCCTTGAACATTCCCCTGCCGCTGCCCGTGGCCCAGGCCAACGGCTGGCGCGCGCGCCTGGCCTACCTGGGCTACCGCGTGCGGCAAAGCCCGCTGACCATCGCCGGGCTGTGCATGACCCTGCTGGTGCTGCTGTGCATGGCCTTCGCCCCCTGGCTGTCGAGCCACGACCCCAACGCCCTGAACCTGGCCCAGCGCCTGGCCGCCCCCAGCGCCGCCCACTGGTTCGGCACCGACGAAGTCGGCCGCGACCTGTTCAGCCGGGTGCTCCACGGCAGCCGCCAGTCGGTGGGCGTGGGCCTGTTCGTGGCCTTCGCCTCGTGCCTGGCCGGGGGCCTCTTGGGCTGCCTGTCGGGGATCATCGGCGGGCGCTTCGACAGCCTGATCATGCGCCTGATGGACATCATGCTCTCGGTGCCGTCGCTGGTGCTGATCATGGCCCTGGCCGCCGCCCTGGGCCCGAGCCTGTTCAACGCCATGCTGGCGATCACCCTGGTGCGCATTCCGTTCTACGTGCGCCTGGCCCGGGGCCAGGCCCTGAGCATCCGCCAGATGGGCTACGTCAAGGCGGCCCAGACCTACGGCGCCGGGCGCTGGCACATCGTCAGCTGGCACGTGGGGCGCAACGCCATGCCGCCATTGCTGGTGCAACTGAGCCTGGATATCGGCAGCGCCATCCTCATGGCCTCGGCCCTGGGCTTCATTGGCCTGGGCGCGCAGCAGCCCACCGCCGAATGGGGGGCGATGGTGGCCACCGGGCGCAACTTCATCCTCGACAACTGGTGGTACTCGACCTTTCCCGGGCTGGCGATCCTGTTCACCGCCACCGGGTTCAACCTGCTGGGTGACGGCATCCGTGACCTGCTCGACCCACGGCAACAGGGGAAATGACCATGAGCTCATCCGCCGTTCTCAACATCGATAACCTGAGCCTGGAATTCCCCGCCTACCGCAGCAATGTGCAGGCCCTCAACGGCGTGTCGCTGCACGTCAACCCGGGGGAGATCGTCGGCGTGGTCGGCGAGTCCGGCTCGGGCAAATCGGTGACCGCCATGCTCAGCCTGCGCCTGCTGCCCGAGCGCAGTTACCGCATCACCTCCGGCAGCCTGTCGCTGCTGGGCCGCGACATGCTCGCCACCCCGGAAAAACAGCTACTGCAGATCCGTGGCCGCGACGCGGCGATGATCTTCCAGGAGCCGATGACCGCCCTCAACCCGACCCGGCGCATCGGCCGGCAGATGCTCGACGTGATCGTCCATCACCAGCGCCTGAGCCAGGACCAGGCCCGGGCCAAGGCCATCGCCCTGCTGCGCGACATGCACATCGCCGACCCCGAGCAGGTGCTGCAGGCCTATCCGTTCGAGCTGTCCGGCGGCATGCGCCAGCGGGTGATGATCGCCCTGGCGTTCTCCTGCGACCCGCAACTGCTGATCGCCGACGAACCGACCACCGCCCTGGACGTCACCGTGCAGCGCCAGGTGCTGCTGTTGCTGCGCGAGAAGGCCCGGCAACGGGGCACCGCGATCCTCTTGATCACCCATGACATGGCGGTGGTTTCGCAGTTCTGCGACCGGGTCTATGTGATGTACACCGGCGCCGTGGTCGAGCAAGGCAGCACCGCCCAGGTCATGCTCGATCCGCAGCATCCCTACACCCGCGGCCTGCTCAGCGGCCTGCCGGAGCAGGTGGCCCCCGGCGCGCCACTGCTGACCATTCCCGGGCAGGTGCCGAACCTCGCCCACCTGCCCGCTGGCTGCACCTTCCGCGAGCGCTGCCCGCAGGCCATGGCGATATGTGCCCAACGGCCACCGCTGCATTCGATCAACGCCGGCGAGCAGCGCAAGAGCGCCTGCTGGCTGGCCGCCCCGGAGTCCGCCCAATGACTACCACCGCCTCGCAAACCGGCAACCCGCCGCTGCTGCGGCTCAACGACGTGCAAGTGCGTTTCCCCCTGAGCAATGACTGGCTGGGCCGGCCCCGGGCCTTTGCCCACGCGCTGAACGGCATCGACCTGGAACTGCGCCCCGGGGAAACCCTGGGCATCGTCGGCGAGTCCGGCTGCGGCAAGAGCACCCTGGCGCAGCTGCTGATGGGCCTGGTCCAGCCCAGCAGCGGCGACCTGCGCTGGGCCTACGCCAGCGACCGCGAACGCCACAGCCATGTGCAGATCGTGTTCCAGGACCCGCAGTCGTCCCTCGACCCGCGCCTGCCGATCTGGAAGATCATCACCGAGCCGCTGTTCGCCCTGGGCAACACCCCGGCCGGGCAGATGCGCGAGATCGCCGCCAAGGTGGCGCAGCAGGTGGGCATTCGCGGCGAATACCTGGAGCGCTACCCACACCAGTTCTCCGGCGGCCAGCGCCAGCGCATCGCCATTGCCCGGGCCCTGGCGTCGAACCCGGACATCATCGTCCTCGACGAACCGACCTCGGCCCTGGACATCTCGGTGCAGGCGCAGATTCTCAACCTGCTGGCGGACCTGCAACGCAGTCGCGGCCTGACCTTTGTGCTGATCTCCCACAACGTCTCGGTGGTGCGACACATGGCCGACCGGGTGGCAGTGATGTACCTGGGGCAGATCGTCGAACTGGGCAGCGCCGAACAGGTGCTGGAGCGGCCGCGCCATCCCTACACCCAACTGCTGCTGGATGCGGTGCCACGCCTCGGCGCGCCCCTGGCGGACAGCCAGGTTTCGGCGCCCACCGAACTGCCGGGCAACCGCAAGCTGCCCGCCGGCTGTTTCTTCTTCGACCGCTGCAACCGGCGCGGCCCGGGTTGCGAACAGCCGCAACAGCTGCTGGGCAATGCGACGCAGCAAGTGCGTTGCCATCTGCAGGATCTCGCGGGGTAATCCAAGAGCACCACGCCGCCTGCCACGGCGTGGTGCTTGCTCCCTACGCGCCAAGGGCTTAAAACAGGCGCCTTCTCTCTGACGCCGCAGGAACCCCACCCATGGAAAGCCACTGGCTGACCCACGCCAAACGCTTGCAAGCCATCGCCTCCACCGGCCTGCACTTCTGCAAGGACGTGCACGACCGCGAGCGCTACCAGGAAGTCGCCGACATCGCCCACGACATGCTCGCGCAACTGGGCAACGTGCCCGTGGAGCGCATCACCGATCTGGTCTCGGACTTTGCCCAGCGCTACTCGACGCCGATGGTCGAAGTGCGCGGCGCGCTGATCGAGGACGGCAAGATTCTGCTAGTGCGCGAGCAGCACGACGGCCTCTGGGCCCTGCCCGGGGGTTATGCCGATGTGGGCCTGTCGGCGGCGCAGAACATCATCAAGGAAATCCACGAGGAAGCCGGGCTCCAGGTCTCGGTGCGCCAGCTGTACGGCCTGCGGCACAAGGCCAAGGGCCCCTACAAGCCGGATCACCGGGACTTCTACAAGCTGTACTTTCTCTGTGAACGGCAAGACGCCGAGGCCCCGGTGGCCGGTAGCGAAACCAGCGACGCGGCGTTCTTCGCCCCGGACCAGTTGCCGCCACTGTCCCAGGGTCGCACCGTGGAACGGGATATCCAGGAGGCTTTCGACTTTCATCAAGGCAAGACCACCCAGGTGCTGTTCGACTAATCCACAGCGGCATGGCGTGACTCAAGATGACGCTGCCTGCACCGCTTTCGTGCCGCCGCAGGCGCTCATTCGTGGCTCAATGCCCGCGATCGTCTATACCTGCCGGGCAGCACCCGGTTGTCAGGCCGCTTGGCACGCTGGCTGCAACAACCGGCTATCACTCCGACCAGGGACAGGCCCATGACCCAGCACGAACCCGGCAACGACTACCCCTTGAGCGAAGTTCCAGCGCACGCCCGCAAGGGCCTGGCCTCCATGGCCATGGTGCTGCTGGGCTTCACCTTCTTCACCGCCACCATGTTCGCCGGCGGCAAGCTGGGGGTGGCGTTCGACTTCACCACCCTGCTGATGGTGATTGTCCTCGGCAACCTGCTGCTGGGGATCTACGCCGCGAGTCTGGGCTACATCGCCTTCAAGAGCGGGCTGAACACGGTGCTGATGGGGCGCTTGTGCTTCGGTGAACGGGGCAGCAAGCTCAGCGACCTGATCCTCGGCCTGACCCAGGTCGGCTGGTACGCCTGGGGCACCGCCACCGCGGCGGTGGTGCTGGGCAAGTATTTCCAGCTGGATCAGGGCGCGGTGCTGGGGTTGATGCTGCTGTTCGGCATGGCCTTTTGCGCCACCGCCTATGTCGGTTATCGCGGCCTGGAGATCCTGTCGTGGATCGCGGTGCCGGCCATGGGTCTGCTGCTGGTGCTGTCGATGACGGTGGCGACCACCCAGGTCGGCGGTCTCGACGGCCTGCTGGCCCTCAGCCCCAGCGCCACCATGGACCTGTCCACCGCCCTGACCCTGGTGTTCGGCACCTTTGTCAGCGGCGCCACCCAGGCCACCAACTGGACCCGTTTCTCCCGCTCAGCGCGGGTGGCGGTGAGCGCCAGCCTGATCGGTTTCTTCATCGGCAACGGCCTGATGGTGCTGATCGGTGCCTACGGCGCCATCGTCTACCAGCAGCCGGACGTGGTGGAAGTCTTGCTGCTGCAAGGCTTCGCCATGGCGGCCATGGCCATGCTGCTGCTGAACATCTGGAGCACCCAGGACAACACCATCTACAACTTCGCCGTGGCCGGCTGCAACCTGCTGCGTACCCAGCGGCGCAAGACCGTGACCCTGGTGGGCGCGCTGATCGGCACCTTGCTGGCGATGCTCGGCATGTACGACTTGCTGGTGCCTTATCTGGTGCTGCTGGGCACGGTGATTCCGCCGATTGGCGGGGTGATCATGGCCGACTTCTTCTATCGCTGGCGCGGCCGCTATCCGCGTCTGGCCGACAGCCAGTTGCCGGCCTGGAACTGGCCAGGGCTGTGCGCCTATGGCCTGGGCACCCTGGCGGCTTTCTGCTCGCCCTGGGTCGCGCCGCTGGTGGGCATCGCGGCTGCCGGCCTGAGCTACATCCTGTTGAGCGCAATGCTGGGCGCACGCGTCCCCCAGGCCGCCGACATCCAGGCCTGATTTGCTCACCCGGCACCTTCCGGGTCTATCATGGCCCGGTCACGCAACACCCTGCCCCTGCCGCACCGCGCATTAACGCCTGACCGGGGGCCGTCCAACGACCGTGGGACAAGGACCTGCCCTGATCCGACGGCTGAACCACTGATTGCCCGACCCGAGGAACTGCTCCGATGCTGATCACCAACGCCCGCCTGCGCCACCGTGAAGGTCTGTACCAACTGCACCTGGAAAACGGCCGCATCGCCCGCATTGTCCTGCAAGGCGCCGACACCTCCGGCGCCGTCCCGGCCTTCGGCCCCGAACACCTGGATGCCGGCGGCAACCTGGTGGTGCCGCCCTTCGTCGAACCGCACATTCACCTGGACGCCACCCTCACCGCCGGCGAGCCGCGCTGGAACATGAGCGGCACCCTGTTCGAAGGCATTGAATGCTGGGGCGAACGCAAAGCCACCATCACCGCCGAAGACACCCGCGCCCGCGCCCACAAGACCATCCGCTCCCTGGCCGCCCACGGCATCCAGCACGTGCGCACCCACGTCGACGTCACCGATCCCGACCTCACCGCCCTCAAGGCCATGCTGGAAGTGCGCGAGCAAAGCGCGCACCTGATCGACCTGCAGATCGTTGCCTTCCCTCAAGAGGGCATCGAATCGTTCCGCAATGGCCGCGAGCTGATGGAGGAAGCCATCCGCCTGGGCGCCGATGTGGTGGGCGGCATCCCCCATTTCGAATACACCCGCGACCAGGGCGTGAGCTCGGTGAAATTCCTCATGGACCTGGCCGAACGCACAGGCTGCCTGGTGGACGTGCACTGCGACGAAACCGACGACCCGCACTCGCGCTTTCTCGAAGTGCTGGCCGAAGAAGCCCGCAGCCGCGGCATGGGTTCGCGGGTCAGCGCCAGCCACACCACCGCCATGGGTTCCTACGACAACGCCTACTGCGCCAAGCTGTTTCGCTTGCTGGGCCACTCGGGCATCAGCTTTGTCTCCTGCCCCACCGAAAGCATCCACCTGCAGGGGCGCTTCGACAGCTTCCCGAAACGCCGCGGCGTGACCCGGGTCAAGGAGCTGCTGGATGCCGGGATGAACGTCTGCTTCGGCCAGGACTCGATCGTCGATCCCTGGTACCCCCTGGGTAACGGCAACATCCTGCGGGTGCTCGAAGCCGGCCTGCACATCTGCCACATGCTCGGCTACAGCAACCTGCAAAGCGCCCTGGACCTGGTCACCGACAACAGCGCCAAGGCCCTGGCCCTGGGCGAAGGCTACGGCCTTGAGGAAGGTCGGCCGGCGAACCTGCTGATCCTCTCGGCCGACAGCGATTACGAAATGCTCCGCAGCCAAGGCCTGCCGCTGTATTCGATCCGCCACGGCAAGGTGCTGATGCAACGGCAGATGGCCCAGGTGCAACTGGCCGGCGACTGACGGTGGCGATGCTTACTTGACCCGAAACGGCTGGGCCGCCATGAACGCCACCGGCAACAGCGGCAGGGCGAGGATCGTCAACACCCCGTCTGCGGTGAGGGTCACCGGCGTCAACAGCACCTGGCCGACCTTGCTCTTCTCCCGGTACGCCGAGAACTGCAAGGTGTAGGTGCTGTTCAACGGGTTGGCCTGATAGGCGCTGATATCCCGCTTGGACTTAAAGCGGCTGCCGCGAATGGCATAGCGCTGCAACAGGGCGTTCTGCGACCTCGCCACCACGAAACCCAAGGCCTCGGCTGCCTCGATCTGCTGGGCGTCGAGCTGATCCAGCCCGGGAATTCTCAGGAGCAGGTTACCGTCCAGGTTCTGCCCCGCATTGACGAGAATCTGCGAAAACTCGGCCTGCATTTTTCCGTGCAGATCCGACTTGATGGCCTTGAGCAACTCGGGATCGACCCTCACGAAGTAGTGGTACTTCTTGCCAAGGATGACAAAGCTCTGCTCGTCCGCCGTGATGTAGAACTGGCTGACGGTTTCCGTATAGACCTCATTGCTGGCGCGGCTTTCGTACAGCTGGCTGGTCAGGCAACCGCCAAGGCTGCCAGCGACTAAAGCCCCCAGAGCCATAACCGAGCCTCTGAGCAAGGCGCGGCGGGGCATTCCTTTTTGCATGTCGAATCCCTTCCATGAATGCGGGCGGTATCGGGAGATAGGCCACGACTGCCGCCACGCTACATAAACCCCAGCCGTTTTGCACCCGGCCAGCGCCACGGCGGCGCCCTGCTCAGTCAGCCAGGGCCCACGCCGTGCCAAACAGGCTCACCCGGGTTAACACCCCATCGGTCTCTTGCAACAGCAACGGCGCGGTGCCGCCCGGCATCAGCACTTCGACCCGTCCGGCCTGAACCCAGCCCACCCGCCAGGCCGCGCAAGCCACAGCGCTGGCGCTGGTGCCGGACGACGCGGTGGGACCTTCGCCACGCTCGAAAACCCGGGCCGCGATGCGCCCTTCACCTGCGCGCATGGCCCATTGCAAGTTGACCCCGGCCGGACAGGGCTGGCCGTTGCCGACGGGCCGGGCGAACGCGATACGGGTCAGGCCCTCGAACAGCGGCGGTTCGAGCATCTGCGGGTTGCTCGGCAAAGCATCGGCCGCCTCCACCAGGGTCACGCAATGGGGATTGCCGATACGCACGAACTGGCTGTGCTGCCACTGCGCATTCAACGCTTGCAAGGGCGCGACCCGGCTCAGTTGGCAACCATTGAAGGTCAGGCTTTGCACCCCATCAGCTGCCACCGCCTCAGGTCCGAAGCACGGCTGCCCGAGATCCAGCCAGAACCCCGACACCCCCGCCACCCGCGCCGGCTCCACCGCCGTGATCACCGGCGAGTCGCCACCGCGCTGGTCATGATGCACCCGCAATAGCGTCTCGCCTTCGACCGCCATCAGCCCTTGTTCGGTGAGGGCTTGGGAAAAAATCGTCAGGCCATTGCCGCTGCGCTCGGCCAGGGTGCCGTCGGTATTAACGATCAGCAGATCGAAAGGCGCACCGGCCTGGAACGGCCCCACCAACAAGCCGTCACAGCGATGAGCCTTGGCCCCTTGCGGCCGAGCTCCCGGCGCCCAGTCACACAGCGCGGCGATGGCCTGCACAGCCCACCGCCGCCGGTCCAGGGCCGCCTGCGCCGCCGTATCGGGCAAGGCAATGCCCAGGCTGCGCAGCGCCTCGGGCGACACCACGCCATAGATATTGCCCCGGGCATCGTAGAACGCCGCCATCACACCGCCTCCAGAAAAAAACCGAGCCGCTGACATTACGGACAATCCAGCGGCTCGGCCAGGGGAACCAAGAAGCCTGGGTGGACACCGCGCGCTGCTGAAGAACAACCATCCGCCAGGCTAGCGAATGGGCAAGGCCATGGGCCGGATCGGCGCCGCGTCGGCACCCCGCAGTTTGAGTGAGGCACCGATAAAGGCGAACTGATAGACCTTGTCCCGGGACAAGCCTTCCAGGTTCACCAGCTCCAGGATCGGCGCGCCCTGCATCGCCAGCAGGTAAGTGTGCAACGGCAGGTAATTGCCCTCGACCTCGGAAGGGAAGGTTTCGAAGCTGAGGTTGTCCGCTCCCACCACCATGGCGCCGCCCTCTTCCACCAGGAACTTCGCCGCATCCAGGCTCAGCCCCGGCGGGTTGGCCATATAGCGCTGGGCATTGTCGTAGTCACGCATGCGCCCGGTGCGGATCAGCACCACGTCGCCCTTCTCCAGCGCCACCTTCTGTTTGGCCAGGGCCTGTTGCAGGTCGGCGCGGGTCACCCGGTAGCTGTCCGCCAGCTGTTCCAGCCCCTTGGCCGCAGCCACATCGATCAGCACTCCGCGGGCAATGATCGGCGGCAGTTTTTCCGCCCCGGTGACGTTCCAGCCCCGATCCCCCAGATGCTGATCGGCGCGGTAGCCGTTCCAGATCTTGCCGTTGAGGCCAAAGTGGTTGAGGGCGTCGATATGGGTGCCCATATGGGCGTACATCGATACCGCCGAACCGCTGTAACTGACGTGCTGGTTCATCGGTTCGCCGACCTGCATCGGATCGGCGACCACATTGCCGTGGGGCGTATGGGTCATCCACATCTGATAGGGCGGATCTCCAGCGGCCTGCCAGCTGGGCATGCCGACAAAATAATCCACGGCCAGGTCGTAGGCCTGCTCGCCGCTGACCCGGGCCATGATCGCCGCCCGGGACTCGGGGGTGATCAGGTTCAAGCGACCGATCTCATCCTTGGGCCCCCAAGGGCTGATCCCCACCTCGGCCCGGGCCGCAGTGGCGGCACTGCAACTACCGCTGAAAAGGGCCAGGGCGAGCACCCCGGGAAGGATTTTGGACATTGCGTGATGAGCCATGACAACACTCCTGTGAAATGAAGTGCCCATGGTATTGAGGGATCAATCAGAGATAATCAGCCGATTCGTGGATAGATATTCAACCCAGGGGAAACAATATGGACGTACTGATGGCCATGCGCACCTTTCGCCGGGTGGTGGAACGGGCCAGCTTCAGCCAGGCCGCCGCCGATCTCGGGCAATCCACCGCCGCCGTCAGCAAGCAGGTGCGGCAACTGGAAGAGCGCCTGGGCAGCCTGCTGATCCTGCGCACCACCCGGCGCATGAGCCTCTCGGAAGCCGGGCAGAGTTACTTCAATGAATGCTGTCATCTGCTCGATGAGCTGGACGCCCTGGAGCGCGCCACCCAGGCCGGCAGCCACGAACCCGGTGGCCGCCTGCGGATCAATGCGCCGCTGTCCTTCGGGCTCAAGGTGCTGTCGCCGATCCTGGTGGCCTTCATGCAGCGCTACCCGCAATTGCAGGTGGACCTGACCCTCAACGATCAGGTGCTGGATGTGGTGGGCGAAGGCTTCGACGTGTCCCTGCGGATTCGCCGGCAACTGGAGGATTCGACCTTGATCGCGCGTCACCTGGGTCAGGTTGAGCAGGTGATCTGTGCCGCGCCGGCCTATCTCCAGGCCCAGGGCACGCCCAGCGCCATTGCCGACCTGCATCGCCACCGCTGCCTGGCCTACCGGCTGGCGGAGCACCCCGGGCGCTGGCAACTGGAGGGCCCGGAAGGCCAGACCCGGCTGGAGCTGCCGGTGCACTTTGCCGTGGACAACAGCCTGCTGCTCGGCGACATGCTGGTGGCCGGCCTGGGCATCGGCGCCCTGCCCGGCTTTGTCGCCCAACCGCTCCTGGACAGCGGCCAACTGCTGCGCGTGTTACCGGAACAACGCCTGCCCAGCCGCCAGATCTACGCGCTGTACCCCAGCCAGCGCCACCTGTCACAGAAAGTCCGGGTGTTCATCGATTTTCTGCTGGAGGCGCTGCAGACCCCTTGAGCCTCAACCGTCGGTGGGCACCTGGAGCCCGACCTTGACCCGGTTCATCGCCACCAGGGTCTTGAAGCGCTTGACGTTGTCATTGCCAAAGAACAGTTCGCGGGTCAGCTGGGTGTACTGGGCCATGTTGCGCACGCAGAAAATCAGCACGAAGTCGCATTCACCGGCCACGTAGTAGCACTGCTGGACCTGGGGACAAGCCTGGAAACTGCGCTTGAGCGCATCGATCTGGTCGATGCGCTCACTTTCCACTTCCACCTCGACGATGATGCTCAGCTCGTGCCCCAGGGCATCGGGAGCCACGATGGCGCTGTAGCGCTCGATCACGCCCTCGTCGCTGAGACGCTTGAGCCGCCGGTTGACCGCGGCGGTGGACAGGTTGACCCGCAGCCCGAGCTCGCTTTGCGCGGTGCTGGCGTCACGCTGCAGCTCGGCGAGCAACTTCAGGTCATAGGCGTCGAGACTGGCATTCATGGGCAGGAAAACTCCGGGGGCGGACGGCACGCGCTGCAATGTTTTTGCGCAAAGCGGCCGATTATGCGAAACAACGCGCCGGCTTGCGCACTATTATTTCCGGCCCTGGCGCAGCGCCGTGGCGATTACTGCAACCTTCACTGGCTGGATTTGTCACAATCCCCGACCCGGCCGCCATCACGCCATGGGGGCATCAGGTGGCCGGCAGCGAGTTTCATCGCCAAGGATTTTTATGACTGCCAGCAACACCCACATGCAGGCCACCCCCGGCCGCCTCGAACAGATGTCCACCCGCATCGCCTTTTTCATCGCCGGTTTCGGCATCGCCGCCTGGGCTCCGCTGGTGCCCTACGCCAAGGCCCGGGCCGGGCTCGACGAAGCCACCCTGGGCCTGCTGCTGTTGTGCCTGGGGGTGGGTTCGATCCTGGCGATGCCGATTGCCGGGGCCCTGGCCGGGCGCTTCGGCTGCCGCCGGGTGATGGCCGGTGGCACCTTGCTGATCTGCCTGGCCCTGCCGCTGCTGGCGACCCTGAGCTCGATCCCGCTGCTAATGGCGGCGCTGTTCCTGTTCGGTGCCGGCCTGGGTGGTGTGGATTCCACGGTCAACCTGCAAGCGGTGATCGTCGAGCGCGCCAGCGGCAAGACCATGATGTCGGGCTTCCACGGGCTGTTCAGCCTCGGCGGGATTGTCGGCGCCGCCGGCGTCAGCGCCCTGCTGGGCCTGGGCCTGTCGCCTCTGGGGGCAACGCTGGTGGTGATTGCCCTGATGCTGGTGGCCCTGCTCAAGGCCGCGCCGCACATGCTGCCCTACGGCAGCCAGAGTTCGGGCCCGGCCTTTGCCGTGCCCCACGGTGTGGTGCTGTTCATTGGCTGCCTGTGCTTTGTGGTGTTCCTCGCCGAAGGCGCGGTGCTGGACTGGAGCGCAGTGTTTCTCAGCGCCGAGCGCGACCTGGATGCGGCCTACGCCGGCCTGGGTTACGCCGCCTTTGCCCTGACCATGACCCTGGGCCGCCTGACCGGCGATGCCATCGTCCATCGCCTGGGTGCGCGCCGGGTGATCGTCATCGGCGGCAGCACCGCCGCCGCCGGCCTGCTGCTGGCGACCCTGGCCCCGGCCTGGGAAGCGGCGCTGCTGGGCTATGCCCTGGTGGGCGCGGGTTGCTCGAACATCGTGCCGGTGCTCTACAGCGCCGTGGGCAAACAGCAGGTCATGCCGGAGAGCATCGCCGTACCGGCCATCACCACCCTGGGCTATGCCGGCATCCTTGCCGGCCCCGCGGTGATCGGTTTCGTTGCCCATGGCAGCAGCCTGAGCATGGCGTTCGGCCTGATCGCCGTGCTGCTGTTGGCAGTGGCCGCCAGCGGCAAGGTGCTCAAGGTCTGACGCCACACCCCAGCGCCCGCCAACGGCGCTGATCCCCTTGCGTGACCGCCCCCGTACAGTGCCCGGCGCTAGCGGCTGTACCAGCGGGGTGATTCGACGAACAGGTGGGTCTGCCCAGCCACCAGCCAATCCCCCAAACACAGTTGCAGATGGGCCAGGCAATGCATCATCAGGCAGATCTCGTGATACGGAATCACCACCAACCGCAGGCTCAGCCCCATGAGTTTGCCCTGTACCGCACAATCATCCGGGAAACTCCTTTTGTTTTTATATCGAACATTTATCCAATATAATGAACATCGCATTTTCTCTGCGTCAAGGGAAACAAGGATGATTTAACAGACAAATGAACGACAAAACGAACGAAGCAAGCACCCTTTCACCCATTGGCCAACTGGCCATAGCCATCAAGCGCGAACGTCTGAACGCCGGTTTTTCCGTCTCGGAACTGGCCAAGCGGGCGGCCGTGGCCAAGTCCACCCTGTCCCAGCTGGAAGCCGGAATGGGCAACCCGAGCATCGAGACCCTGTGGGCCCTGGCCCAGGCCATGGGCCTGCAGGTCACACGTTTTTTCGAACAGCCGGCGGATCAGTTGAAGGTCATCCGTGCCCATGAAGGCACCACCGCCCACGCCGAGGACGCCCATTATGCGGCGACCCTGCTAGACCACTGCCCACCCGGAGCGCAGCGCGATCTGTACCGCCTCAACGTCCAGCCCGGCCAGCCGCGGCAATCCAAGGCGCATTTGCCGGGCACCGTGGAACACCTGGTGATTGCCCGTGGACGGGCCTTGGCCGGGCCGGCGGACAACCCGATCAGCCTGAATGCCGGCGACTACCTCCGCTACAGCGCCGACCAGCCGCATGTGTTTGAAGCTCTGGAAGCCGACACCACGGCAATCCTGGTGATCGAACACCGCTAGCCGCCCGGGCATTTATCTGCAACGCCAAGTCTGGAATCATGGCCCCCCGCCTCAACAGGAGTGAGCACCGATGCCGCATTTCTCCCGCGCCCCCCTTCTCGGCCTGCTGCTGGCCAGCCTCGCGGCCCAGGCCGCGCCGAAGCAGGACCAGGAGCCGCACGTCTACTACAGCATGGTGCCCGGCCAGTTCATGCTGATCGGCAAGGAGCCGGACGGCGGCCCGACCTACTCCGGCACCGCGGTGATCCGCTATGAAAACCAGGCCCTGACCCTGGTCAAGACCATCAACGGCAAGACCACCACCGCCATCGGCAAGGTGGAGCGGGCCACCATGGCCGAGGCCGATGTGTTGCGCTTCAGCGAGCCCGGGCACAGCGCCACCTGCCTGGTCCGTGGCGACCTGGACAACTACTCGCGCTTGAGCTGCTACTGGACCCGGGATGGCGTGGACCACAAGGAACCTGGGCTGGAGGCCTATTTCCCCACCGAAACCTGGCCCGGCCACCAGGACTGAAACCTGCCACCGGCCATACCCGCGCTCCGGTGCTCAACCCTTTATCGAGCCCACGCCATGATCCAACTCGTCGAGTACCGCAACACCCAGCACCGCCAGCCGGTGATCGAACTGTGGGAGCGTGTCTTCGGTTACGACACCGCCCACAACGCCCCGGAGCTGGCCATCGACCGCAAGCTCGCCGTGGATGACGGGCTGTTCTTCGTCGCACTGGCCGAAGCTCAGGTCATCGGCACTTTAATGGCCGGCTACGACGGCCACCGTGGCTGGCTGTACTCCCTGGCGGTGGACCCGCAACAGCGCCGGCTCGGCACCGGCCGGGCCCTGGTGCGCCATGGCGAGCAGGCCCTGGGCGCCCGCGGCTGCCTGAAGATCAACCTGCAGATCCTCAGCAGCAACGCCGCGGTGCAGGGCTTCTACCAGGCCCTGGGGTATCAGATTGAACCCCGGGTCAGCATGGGCAAGGTGATCACCGCCAACCTCCCCGAGCACCGCAGAGGCTGACGGCAACCTCGCCGCCTTCACCAGTTGTGCAGGTTGCTGCGCGGCGGCGCCAGCAGTTGCTGGGCCAGACTGACGGCGGCCAGCGGCGAGGCACTGTGCAGCAGTGGGTAGCCCCAGAACTGTTCATAGGTCCTGGCAAAAGCCTCGACCTGCGCCTGGTTCTCCGGCTGCGGGGCGATGACGATCATCGCCTTGATCCAGCGACGGATCGCCGCCTTGTTGCACTTGGTCCACATCGAGCCCTGCTTGAGCAACGCCTTGCCCTGAGCGCTGTTGCGCTGCTCGGGCTCAGGTATCAGATCGCTCATCAGGACAAAAGCCTGGGCACGCTGCGTCAGCGCCTCCAACTGCTGGTAAGGGTCGACTAGCGGCTGTCCTGCGCCTTCGGCGCGACGCATCCAGACCAGGGGAAAATGCTGATGATCGAAGTACATGGGAACACCTCCAGAAGCTGAAAAACAAGAATGCTTATCATCTTCCCGGGAAGCACTGTCCGCATCAGCCGAGATCGACAAGTTATTGATCAATCCAGCCAGATATTGCCACTGCCACAGGCGGCACTCTGACCTGGCGGCCACCGCGATCTTGAATTTGACGAGGCATCGCCAGGCAAGGCCCTGCGGGCCTTTTCGCAGCCTCGCGGGCTCGGCAGCGGCTACAGGGCGTGGTTTTCCAGGGCTTGCCGACGCTCGGCAAAAAACCGCCCCGGCGGCTGGCCCACGGTTTTCTTGAACATGCGGATAAAGGCGCTGGCGCTGTCATAGCCCAGGGTCAGCGCCACACACTCCACCGAGTCGCCCCGGCCCAATTGCTTGAGCCCCAGAAGGATGTGCAACTGGCGCTGCCAGCGACCGAAACTCAGGCCGGTCTCGGCCACGATCAAGCGGCTCAGGCTGCGTTCGCTGAGGCCGATCTGCTCGCCCCATTGCCCAAGGCTCAGGCGCCGCTGCGGCTGTTCAAGGATCTGCTGGGCCAGACGCCGCAGCTGTGCGTGCCGGGGCATGGGCAGGTGGATCTGCTCACGGGGCGCGACCGCCAGCTCATCCAGGGTCACCGCGACCAGGCGCCCGGCGGCGCCGTCCTGGTCATACAGGAACGGCAGTTGCGCACAGCGCTTGAGCAACTCCTGCAACAGCGGCGACATCACCAGGGTGCAGCAGGCCTGCGGCAACGACCGGGCGTGCTCGGGCTCGACCAACAGGCAATAACCCTGGGCGTTCTCCAGCCCCTGGACCCGATGCTCGATCGCGCTGGGAATCCACACCGCGCACTGCGGCGGCGCCAGCCACAGGCCCTCGGCGCTCTCGCAACTGAGCACACCGCCCGCGGGAAACAGCAACTGGGCCTTGCGATGGCTGTGCCACGGCCGTTCCCAGCGCTCTTCTTGCATCGAGATGCACAGGGCACATACCGGACGCGCAATCGCGTCCGGGTCCTGGTCCTGGTCCTGGTCCTGCTGTTTCAAGACGGGCATCCACCTTCCTCCACACTCCCGGGGCATGCCGGCCATCGGCACGATGCCGGCGCCTGCCCTGCAAGGTCGAGGATTGTGCCGGGCCCACGGGGCTGAGCCAAGCCACTGGCCACGCCGGCCAGCGGCTCTGGACGCCGGGGCATTGGCGCTATTGATGAGGGCCTGCGGCCACCGCCTCCAGCAGCCAGGCCTTGAAGGCGCTCATGGCCGGGGTTTGCGCCCGCGACTGCAAACGGGTCAGCCAGTAGCTGCCGGTGACAATGCCGATCTCGAACGGCTGGACCACCGCCCCGCTGGCCAACTGTCGCTCGAACATCAACGGCGGCGCCAGGGCCACCCCCAGTCCTTGCAGGGCCGCTTCGAGCATGCCCAGGGAGGAGTCGAAGACAATGCTCTGGGGCAAGGGACTGCCGCCGCCCAGTCCCGCCTCTTGGAACCATTGCGGCCATTCATCGGTGCGATAGGAGCGCAACAGGGTCTGGCCCAACAGATCCGCCGGGCTGTGCAACTGGTGGGCGATCTGCGGTATGCACAAGACCGACAGCGGCGCCTGCAACAGCTCCAGGGCCTCGATGCCGTGCCAGGCTCCCGTGCCAAAACGGATGGCGTAGTCCAGGCCTTCGGCGGCCACGTCGACACGGTTGTTGTTGGTGCTCAGGCGCAGGTCGACAAAGGGATAGCGCGCCTGGAAATCCCCCAGGCGCGGCAACAGCCAGCCCACGGCAAAGGTGCCTACGGCACCCACCGTCAGCACTTCGCGGTAGTGCCCGCCCTCGAAACGCCCCAGGGTCTGGGCGATGCGATCAAAGCACTCACGCAGCACCGGCAGCAGGGTCTCGCCTTCGCTGGTCAGCATCAGCCCCCGGGGCAAGCGCTTGAACAGGGTGACGTTGAGCTGGGCCTCCAGGCTCTTGACCTGATGGCTGACCGCCGCCTGGGTCACACAGAGTTCGATGGCGGCGCGGGTGAAACTCAAATGACGGGCCGAGGCTTCGAAAGCCCGCAGCGCGTTCAAGGGCAGGTGTGGACGGAGCATGGGCATTCCCTAGTTTTTCTAATGGCTCCTGCGAAATATCGTCGTTTGCCGATCCTGCGCAGACTGCCTACATTGGCCTCGCTCGCGCAGCGCTGACCACGTCCTCCCTTCCCGGAAAGACTCCGCAAGCACTGCGCCTCCGGGGTTCGGGCAAAGAACCCCGAAGCCGGAAAGCCGCTGGGAATAGGCGGCAAAAAAAAATCAGAACCCATGGAAAACAGCCCATCATGCGCCATAAAACCTCAACCGGATTAGGCATCATCAGCGCCTGCGTATTGCTCCTCGGCAGCGTCGACGCCCTGGCCGAGCCCCCCCAGGACAGCCGTCTGAAAACCACCGTGGATGCCACCATCCGTCCGCTGATGCAACAGCAGGGCATTCCCGGCATGGCAGTGGCGATCATCGCCAACGGCAAGCGACATTACTTTAACTACGGCCTTGCCTCCAAGGACAATCAACAGCCGGTGGACAACGACACCCTGTTCGAAGTGGGTTCGGTGAGCAAGACCTTCAGCGCGACCCTGGCCGGCTACGCCCAGGCCAGCGGCAAGCTGGCCCTCGAGGACCACGCCAGCCAGTACTGGCCGGCCCTGCGCGGCAGTGCCTTCGACGGCATCAGCCTGTTGCAGTTGGGCACCTACAGTGCCGGTGGCCTGCCACTGCAGTTCCCCGACGACGTCCAGGGCGAGGACAAGACCCTGGATTACTACAACACCTGGAAGCCCACCTTCAGCCCGGGCACCCAGCGTCTGTATTCCAACCCCAGCATCGGCCTGTTCGGCTACCTCGCTGCCCGCAGCCTGGGCCAACCGTACGCTCAACTGCTGGAAAAGAGCCTGTTCCCCAAACTGGGGCTCAAGCACAGCTACCTCCAGGTGCCCAAGGACCAGCAGGCCCACTACGCCCAGGGCTATGACAAGCAGAACAAGCCGATCCGGGTCAGCCCCGGCCCCCTGGATGCCGAGGCCTACGGGGTCAAGACCAGTGCCCCGGACCTGCTGCAGTTCGTTGCCGATAACCTGCAACCGCAGCCGTTGGACGACACCCTGCAAAAAGCCATCGCCAGCACCCAGAGCGGCTATTACCGGGTCGGCGACATGACCCAGGGCCTGGGCTGGGAGCGCTACGCCTACCCGGTGCCCCTGGCACGGCTGCTGGCAGGCAACTCGACGCCAATGGCCCTCGAACCGCATCCGGTGCAGTGGCTGACTCCGGCCCAACCGCCCAAGGCCGACGCCTTGTACAACAAGACCGGTTCCACCAGCGGCTTCGGCGCCTACGTGCTGTTTGTCCCGAGCCAACAGATTGGCATTGTCCTGCTGGCCAACAAGAACTACCCCAACGAGGAACGGATCAAGGCCGCCCATGCGCTCCTCAGTGCCCTGGAGGCAACGAAGTAACCGAGCAGCACAGCATCACGCCCCCCCGGGGCAGCCAATAAAAAACGCCACCGGTGTTCAGCGCCAGGTGGCGTTTTTCTTGTCGCTTCGGCCATGGCGCCTAGACTCAGGAAATCCCCCTCGACCGTTGACCTCGGCCAACTGTGCAACGCCCGCCTTCCTGGATAGCGACAAGGACCGCAAGGCCCGCATCGAGCCTGATTCAGGGGTGGCGCTGAACCTTCTGCCAGGCTTTCCGGTCGATAACTGCAACCTGGACCAGCACCGCCGCGTGCACAACGCTGGTCGTCCGGGAACCACAGCCGCCGGAGAAACGCCCCGTGATATCGACCCTGCAAATCGCCAGAATCAAAGCCTGGGGCGCCCATGGCTTCACCGCCACCGGAGTGGTCAGCGCCCTGCTCGCCACCCTGGCACTGTTTGAAAACCAGCCCAAGGCCTGCCTGTTGTGGCTGGGGGTGGCGCTGCTGGTGGATGGCGTCGACGGCTCCCTGGCGCGCAAGGTCAACACCCGCTCGGTGCTGCCCAACATCGACGGTTCGGTGCTCGACCTGGTGATCGACTACCTGACCTACGTGTTCATCCCGGCGTTGTTCATCTACCGCTACATTCCTCTGCCGGAGTACAGCGCACTGCTGGCCACCTCGCTGATCCTGCTGTCGTCGCTGCTGTGCTTCTGCAACGTCAACATGAAGAGCCACGACAACTACTTCCAGGGTTTTCCCGCCGCCTGGAACGTGGTCGCCCTGTGCTTCTACCTGATCGAGCCCGGCCCCTGGCTGAGCTTGCTGAGCATCTTCGCCCTGGCCCTGCTGACCGCCACTCGGGTGCAATTCCTGCATCCGTTCCGGGTACGCAAGTGGATGGGGCTGAACATCATCGTGACCTTCGTCTGGCTGCTCAGTGGCGCGCTGCTGATCCTCAGCCACCCCTTGCACAGCCCGTCGATCATGGGCCTGTGGCTGGCGGCTTCAGCCTATTTCCTGGGGATCTGCCTGTGGCGCTCGGCCCAGGAGTGGATGAAGGGCAGCCACCAGCCATAGACGGCGGCGGCCTGCATCACAGCGGCGGGTCGTTGCCGATCGCGGCACTCAAGGCCTGGGCCAGGGCCGCCACCGAGTAGGGTTTCTGCAGGAACACGAACTCCCGGGTCTGGCCCTGGGCCAGGGCCGGGCTGTAGCCGCTGGTGAGGATCACCGGCAGCCCGGGGTAATCGCTGCGGATGCGGGTGGCCAGCTCGATGCCGCTCATGCCGGGCATCACCACATCGGAAAACACCGCCTGGAACACCCCCGGCTCCTGGCTCAGGCGACGCAGTGCCTCGATAGCGCTGGTGGCCCATTCGGTCTGGTAGCCCAGCTCGTTCAAGGCCTGGGCCAGCAGCACGCCCACTTCGGGATTGTCTTCGACCACCAGCAGCGTGGCCCCCTGGCCATCCACCTGCAGCGGCCCCGGGCAAGGGGCCGCTACCGGGCTGACCACAGCTTCAGAGCGCGGCAGGTACAAGGTAAAGCGCGTGCCCTGCCCCGGCTGACTGTGGACCACCAGGCCACCGCCAGACTGCTTGGCAAAACCGAACACCTGGGACAGGCCCAGCCCAGTGCCCTTGCCCACCTCCTTGGTGGTGAAGAAGGGCTCGAAGATCCGCTCGATCTGCTGCGGGTCGATGCCGGCACCGGTGTCGGTCAGGGACACCGCGACAAAGTCGCCGTTCTGGGCGCCCTGGCTGGCGCTGGCGGGAATCTGCGCCACCCGCTCCACGGCAATCACCAGCAGGCCCTCGCCCTGCATGGCGTCCCGGGCATTGACCGCCATGTTGATCAGCGCGGTATCGAACTGGCCGGCGTCGGCATGGATGCAGCACGCTTGCTGCGGCAGTTCGATACGCAGTTCGATGCAGGCGCCGATCAGCGGATTGATCATCTGTGCCAGCAGTTGCACGCTGACGCCGACGTCGAAGGTTTCCGGGCGCAGGTTCTGCTGGCGGGCATAGGCCAGGAGCTGGGCGGTGAGCTTGCTGGCGCGGTCCACGGTGTCGGAAATCGCATCGATGTACAGCTGCCGGCGCTCCTCGCTGAGGTTGCGCCGCAGCAGGTCGGTGGACGAGCGGATCACCGTCAGCAGGTTATTGAAGTCGTGGGCGACCCCACCCGTCAGTTGCCCCACCGCCTCCATCTTCTGTGCCTGGCGCAAGATGTCTTCGGTCTTGCGCAGCGCCTGCGCGGCTTCACGCTCGGCCTGAATGTCACGCCCCACGGCATGCAGGTGCTGGGGGTCGGGCACGGCACTCCAGGACACCCAGCGATAGCTGCCGTCCTTGTGCCGAAAGCGGTTTTCCACCCGTGAAAAACTCTGACCCAGCGCCAGTTCGGTGCAGGCGTTGACCGCCGCCACACTGTCCTGGGGGTGGATGAAATCGTAGAAGCTGCTGCCTTCGAGTTCGTGCCGCTGCCAGCCCAGCAGTCGGGTCCAGGCCGGGTTCACGGCAACGATGCGCCCGTTGAAATCCGCCACCAGCATCAGGTCGGTGGACAGTTGCCAGATCCGGTCGCGCTCCTGGGTGCGCGCCTGGACCCGCTGTTCCAGGGACTCGTTGAGGCGGCGCAACTGCTCCTCGGCCTCGCGGGTGGCGGTGATGTCCCGGGAGATGCAGAGGATCTTCTCCGGCTGACCGGCCTCATCGAGCATCGGCGTGACCTGCACATCCCACCACTTGGCGTTGCCGGCCAGGGTGTTGGCGGCGCCCTGGAACCGCGCCGATTCCCCGGCCTGGGCAGCGGCGATGGCGGCCTGGGCGTCAAGGTTGCCCTGGCCCTGCCAGAAGTCCGGCCAGGGGCAGCCGGCAATGGCATTGAAGTCGCTGACCTCCATGACCCGCAGGCCACCCTCGCTCATGAACGACAACTGACCATCGAGGTCCAGCACCTTGATGCAGTCATTGCTGCTGGCCAGCACCCGGGTATTGAGCTCGCGGGTCTCGCGCAGGCGCGACTCGGTGAGCCGGGCGTGCAGCCCCAGGCGCACCCGCGCGGTGGTTTCCACGGTGTGACACAGCACCCCCAGCACCTGCTCCTGGCGCTCGTCGAATATCGGGCTCATGGAAAACGACCACCAGGTCAGTTCCTCTCCGGGATAGCGCTGCATGTTCACCGGCAGGTCTTCATGACGGCAGGACTGGCCGCGGAACGCCTGCTCGACCATGGGTTGCACATCCGGCCAGGCATCGGCCCAGAGCGTCTCGATGGTCTGCCCCAGGGCATGGGCCAGGCGCGGCCCCAGTACCGGACGATAGGCATCATTGAAGAAGAACTGCTTCTGCGGCCCCCATAGCAGGTACAGGCTCTCAGGGGATTCGAGCACCAGGCTCAAGGTGCTGTGCAGCAGGCTGGGCCAGTGCTCCCGAGGGCCCACCGAAGTCTGCGACCAGTCGAACTGGCGGATGGCGGCACCGGTCTCGCCGCCGCGCCAGGTCTGGGGGGCGGCACCATCAGCAGAGGAAATAGTCATGGACTGCATCACACAAGGGGAAAAGGGGTTGCGCCGCCCATCAAGGGCCTGCGCAGGATAACTGACCCCTGGAATCCACGGAAGTTAGCAGGTGACGGCGAGCATGGCCCGGCTGTGGGCCTCAGAAGGCCAGCTTGTAGCCGATGGAGAACAGCATGACCGCCAGGCATGGGCGCAGGATCTCGTCGGAGATCCGCCCGGTCATGTGGCTGCCGATCCAGATCCCCGGCAGTGAGCCCATCAACAGGAACCCCAGCAGGTGCCAGTCCATGTTGCCCATGCTGGCATGACCCAGGCCGGCCACCAGGGTCAGGGGCACGGCGTGGGCGATTTCGGTGCCCACCAGGCGCTTGGTGGCCAGGAACGGATAGAGGATGAACAGCGCCACAGTGCCCAGGGCGCCGGCGCCGATGGAGGTCAGCGCGACCATGGTGCCGAGGATCAGCCCGGTGACCACGGTCAGGCCGTTGAGACCGCGGGGGCTTGGCTGATAGTCGCTGCCGTGGCGCTGGGCGAAGGCCATGAGCTTCTTCTTGAAGACGATGGCCAGGGCCGTGAGCAGCAGGACGAAGCCCAGCCCTTGCTTGATCACCGAGTTCAAGGCTTGGGGATCGGAGTCCAGGTTGTTCAAGAACCCTAGGGTCGCCAGTACCGCCGGCACGCTGCCCAGGGTCAGCCAGCCGGTGATGCGCCAGTCGATATTGCGGTTCTTCTGATGCACCAGCACCCCACCGGACTTGGTGATGGCGGCGTACAGCAAGTCAGTGCCCACGGCGGTGGCCGGGTTGATGCCGAACCAGAGCAGGATCGGGGTCATCAGCGAGCCGCCGCCCACCCCCGTCATGCCCACGATGAATCCCACTACCAGGCCTGCGATGACAAAACCGAAATTACCCACATCCATCAATAAAACCCTACAAATCACACGGCCAGGTAAAAAACTGGCGGCAGCATAGCGGCTAAAGCTTATGTCCATTTATATGAATAAAATCTAACGTTATAACCAGGTCCATTTTTTCCATGCATCAGACGCATCGAGTGCCCGCCGCCCTTGCATCCGCCACATACCCATCCAGCCCTCCCTGAACCGCCGGTGACATACACCGCAACCTGCGCATCCGGTATTCTGCTGGGCGCTCGCCGGGGCAAGCGATCCTGAGCTCACTCAGGTCCCGCCCCTTTCGTTTTCCAAGGAAGGCCCATGACACCCGACTCGACCCTCTACCAGATCGAGCAACAGCGCATCCGTTTCAGACGCCTGAACCTGCACCAGCAAGCCCCCGGACCCAGCACGCCGCAGCGTGGCAACTGGGGCCTGGCGTTGTCCGGGGGCGGCATCCGCAGCGCCACCTTCTGCCTCGGCGTTCTGCAAGCCATGGCCCGGGCGCCGGCACCGGCGACGGCCTCCACGGCCCCACTCCAGCCCGCGCCTGAAACCGCCACCGAGCACAGTCTGCTGTCACGCATCGACTACCTGTCCACGGTCAGTGGCGGCGGCTATATCGGCAGCTTCTTCTCCAGCCTGTTCCTTCCCGGACGCCTGCGCGAGCCCGATCCCCAGGACCCGGTGGGCCAGGCCGCCCGCGATGCCTACCAGGCGCTGCGCTTCGAGCCGCCGGGACGTATCAGCACCGGCGTCGACTACGCCCAGCAGCCCGTGGGCCAGGGCCCGGGTGCCTGGCTGCGGGAAAACGGCCGCTACCTGACGCCCACCGGCTCCGGCGACATGCTCTATGCCCTGGCCATGACCTGGCGCAACTGGCTGTCGCTGCACGCCATGATCGGCATGCCGATCCTGTTGATGCTCAGCCTGCTGACCCTGTTCCAGGTGCTGAGTCAGGCCAGCCTGCTGCTGTGGCCGCTGATGGCCGCCCTGCTGTTCGCCCTGCCTTGCGCCGTGGCGTACTGGCTGGTGATCCCCCAAGGCGATCTGGACCAGCCGCCAAACCTTGGCAACCCGGCCTTGCGCTTCATGCTGGCGATCGTCACCGGCCTGTGGATCGGCGGCGCCCTGGCCTATGACGTGGCCCAATGGCAGGTGGTGGGCACCCTGGCCCTTGGGGCCGCCCTGGTCGGCAGCAACGCGCTGCTGATCACCCACCGGCTGGTCCGCCGGCTGGCGGATCACCGAGACCCGGCCAAGGACAGCACCTGCAACAACTGCGTGCGCAACTACCGGGTGCAGATCACCCGCGCCCTGGGGCGAGCCATGGCGGCAGTGGCCATTCTGGCTTTCCTGGCCCTGCTGGTGACCGGTGCCGAAGCCTTGTATCGCTACCTGCTGGACTATCAGGCCCTGGCCACGCCCCTGCTGCTGGCGCTGCTGATGTGGCTGGTGCGCCGCCTGGTGCTGCTCAAGGATGAAAAGCCGCTGCCCGGCTGGATGCGCAAACTGCCCCTGGATGTCCTGGCGCTGGTTGCCGGATGCCTGCTGATGAGCCTGCTGTGCCTGTGCTGGGCGTTGCTGGTGCAATGGGTCGCCCATGACGCTGGCGCCATCAGCTACAGCGCTGCCGCTGCCTGGCGCCTGCTGGCCCTGAGCCTGGTGACCGCCTTGCTGGTCTGCGTCAGCGGGCGCTTCATCGGCTTTCTCAACACCTCGTCGCTCCAGGCCTTCTACAGCGCCCGGCTGACCCGCGCCTACCTCGGCGCGTCCAATGGCCGGCGCTTCAACGGCCCGCCACAGCAGCGCCGCACCTACCTCAGCGTGGCCGAGCCGATGTCCAGCGACGACCTGTCGCTGCAGCAGTACTACGCCACCCCCAGTGCCGGGCCGGTGCACCTGATCAACGTCACCATGAACCTGACGGTGGACCCCGCCGAGCAACTGGTGCAGCGCGACCGCAAGGGCAAGCCTTTGTGCATCGCGCCGAACTGGGCCCCCTCAACCGAAGGCAGCGTCGCCAGCGACGGTCCGGCGGAACGCTACACCCTCGATGGCAAGCCCTACCGCCGTGACCTGAGCCAGGGCCCGGCCTCGGAAATCATGAGCCCCCTGAGCCTGGGCCAGTGGATCGGCGTCTCCGGCGCCGCCTTCAGCACCGGCCTGGGGCGAGCCAACAGCCTGGGCATGTCGCTGATCCTGGGGCTGGCCAACATACGCCTGGGCATCTGGTGGCCCAGCCACTTCCTCGATCCCGGGCAACAGCACTGGAAGCCCCGTGACCTGAAGCCCTGGACCTACTTCGGCACCCAGGCCTACCTGTTCTATGAGCTGACCTCGCGGTTTCATGGACATCGACGCGACTACCAGTACCTGTCCGACGGCGGGCATTTCGAAAACACCGCCACCTACGAGTTGCTGCGTGAGGGGCGCGGCGTGGAACTGATCGTCACCTGCGACAGCGGCTGCGACCCGGATTACCAGTTCGACGACCTGGCCAATCTGGTGCGCCTGGCGCGCATCGACCAGGCCCTGGAAATCCGCGAAGACCCGGGGGTACTGGCCCATCCCCAACTCAAGGGGCTGTTCGGCAGTCTGGAAGAGTTTCGCCAGCCACCGGGCGCCGACAGTCACAAGTGCGCCTTGCTGCTGAACGTCTACGCCCATAGCCCCGACACCCAGGCGGACATCGCGGCCACGCCCCACTGCCGGATCCTGGTGCTCAAGCCGCGGCTGATCGCCGGGCTGACAGCGGACGTCGTCAACTACGCCCGGGCCAACCCGGGCTTTCCCAACCAGAGCACGGTGGATCAGTTCTTCGACGAGGCGCAGTTCGAGAGTTATCGCCAGCTGGGGCTGCATATCGGCCAGCAGCTGTTTGGCCGCAGTGGCCAGTCCAACGAAATGGCCGAGGCCTTGTGGCGCTACCTGGATGATCCGCAGCCTTGAGGAAGGGCCAGCGGATCAACCTGAACCTCAGCGCGGCTGGTGCACCTTGACCGCTTCCAGCCACTGCGCCTCCAGGCGCTCCTGCTGCGGGTCGATGCCCTGCTCGGCCAGCAACGCCAGATGGCGCTCCACTTCACCCAGCATCTGTCCGTGGGCACTGGAGTTGGCGTCCAGCTGATGCATCTGGGTCAACCCCAGGTGATAGAAGCGCAGCAGCTTGAGGGCCGCCGGATCGCCCGCCGCCACCCCGGCGGTGACCTGATGCATGACATTGGTCACCCGCATCAGGCTGCGCTTGAGGCGCCAGCCATAGACCGCCGAGGCCATCCACGGCTGGGTCCAGAACACCGTGCGCAACAGCACGGCGCTGATCACCAGCCCGGTGAACACGCCGCCGGCATTCCACACCAGGTTATCGCCGCCGGGCTGGCCGAACACCGCCACCGCAGCGCTGGAAAACAGCATGGCCAGGGCGATGAACACCAGGGCGATGATCAGGGTGCTGCGGCGGGTTTGCCGGCGATAGAGTTCAGGGTCCTGCGGGGTGATGACGAACATGGGTGCGATGGGCTCCGGAAGCAGTAGGGAATTGAGCAGGCGGGCATTATCACCGCTGGGACCGGGAGCGGTGGCTTAAATCGTCGGCGCAGGGCAGAAATACTGCATAACCCTGATCCAGGTCGCGGTATTGCGCCCTCCCCCGCCTCAACGCCGACGCCCACGCAATGAACGCCCCAGGCGGCGCCAGCCCAGCACCACACCGCTGACGCTGATCAGCAAGCCTGCGGCGCTGAACAGGATCATCCACAGGTCCCACAAGGGGCGGTTGGCCAGCAGCGGCAGCCAGTCCCAGCTGTGCAGCAGGCCGAACAGCCAGCGCGAGGCGCGGCGCGGCTGGTCCAGTTGCCCGACGATGGCGCCGGTGTGCAGGTCCAGGTGCAGCCAGGTCTGGGCCGGGTCGTCGAAGCGCACCCGCAGCACCGGCAGACGCTGCTGCAAGTGGCCCATCATGCTGTGGGGCTCGCGGGCGTAGTAATAGAAATCGTAGGCAGCCAATTGCTGGACAACCATCGGCCGCTCGGGGCGAATGGCCCAGGCCGCCTGGCGCAAGGTGTCGGGGTTGAACTGGCGCAGCACCTGCTGATCGTCCATGGCCAGAATCCGCGTGCGGCCGGCACCGTCGTAGCCGATCACATAACCCTTGCCGCCGATCATCCGCCACTCCAGTTCCCGGGTCTGCAGGCCGTCATCGGCAAAGCGCTGCAGGGCCTGGGCCGCGCTCAGGGGAAAGGCCGCAGCGTGCAGCGGTGTGCCTTGATAGGCCGCCACCGACAGGGGCTGGGAGCTGCTGAAGATTTTCCACGGGTTCATCGACATCAGGCCGCTGAAGATCCAGGTAATCAGCAGCACGCCGAACAGCATGCCGCCCACATGATGCCAGCGGGCAAAGCCCTGGTACGGCGAGTGCGAACCATTGCGATAGGTGCGTTTGAAGCGCCAGCGCAGCACGCCCACCGCCAGGCCGAGCACGGCCATCAGGGTCGCGGCCAGGGACAGGTAAGTGACGATCGGCCCCCAGGCGCCATCGATGCCGATGCCCCGCAGCGGGTACAGCCAGTGCAGCCAGGCACCGATCCAGTTCCAGCCACGCTCGGTGGCCGTGGCATCGCGCACCACCTCGCCCGTCGTGCCGGAGACATACAGCAGACGTCGTTCGGCATCGGCGGTGGCCACCCGCAGCAAGGGTCGGTCGGCGTCCAGGGCCCGGGATTGACTCCACATGTCGCCATTCACTGTCCCGCGATCACGCACCGCCACACCGGGGGCAAACTGCCGGGCCGCGGCCAGGGCCTCGACCCGGTCAGTGGGCAGCGCTTGCAGGCCGCTATCGGCCTCGATCGCTACCTTGCGCGGTCCTGGGTATTCGAGGATATAGCGCGGGGCGCCGGCCACCGTGGTCAAGCGAATGCTTGACGGCGCCAGTTCGGGATCGGCAGCGTGCAGCACCTGCTTCAGGTCAATGGGTGCATCGCCCAGTTGCAACACAGGCAAGCGTGACCAGTGTTCGGCGGGGGTCAGTTTGGGGTAGCCGACATACAGCATCACCACCCCGGAGATAAACCACAGGGCCATGAACAGGCAGGCAACAATGCCCAGCCAGCGGTGCCAGAGGTACAGGTAACGCTTCATCACAGGCTGCTCGCAAATGCGCGGGGCGCCATCGGGCGCCCCGCTGTCTCAGGTTAAAAGCGCGTTTGCAGCGCCAGCTCGAAGGTCCGCGGCGCCCCCAGGTACAGCTGGGTTTGCCCCGTGGTGCGGGCGTAGACCTGATCGGTCAGGTTGCGCACCCGGCCGGTGATCCGCGTATCGGCATTGAGCTGGTAGCCGACAAAGGCGCCGAAGATCGTGTAGGCCGGCGCATAGCGGGTGTTGGCCGCATTGGCATACATCGACGACACGTAGCGCGCATCGCCGCCCACCTGCCAGGACGGGGCAATGTCGTAGCTCAGCCACAGGTTGCCTACCTTGTCCGGGGTATTGGTGGGGCTGTTGCCCTTGCGCGACACCGGCCGGCCGCCGACGTTTTCATAGAACTCGTCGTACTGGGCGTCGACATAAGCGAAGTTGCCTTCGGCCAACAGCTTGGGCGTGACCCGCAACGAGCCCGCCAGCTCCACCCCGCGGGACGATTGCTGGCCCACCGGCTGGCTGCTGCCGGGGTTGCTCGGATCGGCGGTGGACAGGTTCTTGCGTTCGATGCGGTAGGCGGCCAGGGTCGCCGAACCACGGCCGTCGAGGAAATCGAACTTGCTGCCGATCTCCCACTGATTGCCGGTACTGAGGTCGAAGTCGCGCACCTGACCGTAGCTGGCGGTGGTCAGGATGCCTGCCGGTGGATCGGCAGCGGTGCTGTATTGCACGTAGACGTTGGCCGCCGGGGTCAACTCATAGACCAGCCCCAGGCGCCCGGTGGTGGGCCGGTATTTACGCTGGAAGAACGCCGGATTGGCCTCGGTGACGGCGCGGTAATTGGTCACTTGCAGGTCGATCTGATCGTGGCGCAGGCCGCTGAGCAGGGACAGGCGATCGGTCAGTTGCAGGCGGTTTTCCAGGAACAGGGCCCAGGTATCCACCTGGTTGCGGCGGTTCTTCTCGAAGCCGCGCTGCATGCCCGGCAAGTCCCAGAAGCTGCCCGGATCGAAAGCGTCTGGATCGACCCCAGGCAGCGAGCCCGACACCGAGCGCGGGTAGTTGCTCATCACGTTGTGGCTGTAATCGATACCCGCCGACCACTGGCTGTCGAGGCCGAACAGACTGTTGTGATGCAGCAGTTCGAAACGGTTGCCGTTGAGTTCCTGGGCGTGGCGCTGGAGCAGGATGCCAGAGCGCACCACCTGGCTGTTGTCACTGTTATAGGCGTAGTTTTCCAGGTTGCGGTATTCGCGATCGGCGTTGTAGTGGTACAGGGTGTTGCGCACGGAAGTGCGGTCATTGACCTGATAGTCGATGATCGAACGCAGCCATTGCACCCGCTGTTCATAACGACCATCGCTGACGTTGTAGTTCTCGAAGCGCCGGCTCTTGTCCACCTCCATCTTGCCCCCCAGCGGGCTCAACGCCGGCGTGCCCCAGTAAGGGCTGTCGACGCTTTCGTTCTGGTACTCGTAGGCCAGGGTGTGGGACAGCTGGTCGTTGAAATCCGTCAACAGGGAAAACGCCGTGGTCCAGGCATCGCGCTGCTCGCGGTCGACATAACCGTTGCTGGTGGTGTGGCTGACATCGAAACGCGCGTAGTGGCGCGGCCCGGCGCCGTCGTTCAGCGCATGGTTGAAACCCAAGGAGGTTTCTCGGCTGTCGAAGGAGCCATAGCTGACCCGCCCTTCATTGAACGACTCGGTGCGCGAAGGCAGCTTGGTGATGTAGTTGATGGAACCGCCCACCGCGCCAGTGCCGTAGAGAAAGCTCGACGGCCCGCCGACCGCCTCGACCCGGTCGTAGATCCAGCTGTCCACGGGACGGGCGGCGATGGAGTCGTATTGCACGCTGATGCCGTTGAACAACTGAGTGATCTGCGGCCCGGAGAAACCGCGATAGGAAACGAAACCCGGAATGCCCGGCGATGACGCCGCGTTCATCCCCGGCACGCTGGCCAGTATGTCCTGGGTGTTGGCGGCGCCGCGCTGCTCAATCTGCTGGCGGTTGACCACATTGACCGACGCCGGGGTTTCCCGCGGGGTCAGGCCCAGGCGCGAGCCGGTGGTGGTCTGGGTATCCAGTTGCAGACCAGTGGCTTGCACTTCATCGGCGCTGATGCGCGTCTGCGGCAATTGCAGCGTGCCCTCGGCCAGGGCATTGAACGACAGGGCACAGCACAGCGCCGCACAACTGGGGGAGCGATACAGGAACTTCATGGACTCGGACTCGAAAAAAATCATCAAACACCCCGGCCGCCGTCGCCATCGCGACCGCAGACTTAAGTACCGGGAGATGAAAAACACGCGACGCCAGGGCAATCGCGAAGCAGCGCTAGGCGCTCAGTGGGGGAGCCCGAGGATTGAGTGACGGCCAGGAGTAACGCGGCGGCGCCTTGCTGCCCCGCTCGACCTTGACCCGCGCCGAGTGCCGTACCAGCAGCAGCCAGGCCAGACAGAACAGCAGCCCCAGGCCCAGGCTCACCGCCGAGCACAGGGGGCAGACAAAAGCCCCCATGGTGCTGGGGCCAGTCTTGTCGCTGGAGCTGTCATCCAGAGTTGATGCAGATTCGCCCAGGGCGTGACAGAACTGCCCACCCACGCCGGTGATTTCCAGTGCAGCCATCTGTCCATGACCCAGACCGCAGACGAACACGTTGAACAGCACGCAGAAATACAGCGTCCAGGCAATGTGAGGGCGATGTGCGGAAGAATGGGTCATGGCGGCAAGGTTAACAGTGAAAAACGCACTGGAAAATCACCTATGCATGGCGAGCAAATCTCATGGGCCCGCCTGCGGTGAGGTTGTGGCGAGCTTTATAGCCGACTCGCGAAGAGCGAAGGATCGGACCAGAACTAAAGTCGCCAGGTGAGCCCGTGCCTGGGCGGAACAATGCTGCCCATGCCCGTGATGGCTTTTAGCCTTGATGCGCAAGAAGTTGCGCACTCGAATGTGAGTAAGCCTGTGGGCACATCGCTGTAAGCATGACGCTCAGGGCTCTACAGAGGAGTGCGCAAGAAGTTGCGCAGTACTGCGCAACTTCTTGCGCACTTTCTATAGGAATTCAGGCTGGAAACAGCCTGTTAAACCTTGGATTTCCATCAAGTGATTGATTGGCAAGGGGTATTGGCAAGTTGGCATGACTCTTGAGATGTCCCTGGAGCCCGGCCGGCCATTCAGGCCTCCGGGTTTTCCGTATATCCAAGCAAGGAGAGCAACAATGGCAACCCCAGCGTACATGTCCGTCACCGGTACCAAACAAGGTCTGATCACCGCCGGTGCCTTCACCGCTGACTCCGTTGGCAACACCTACCAGGAAGGTCACGAAGATCAAGTCATGGTCCAGGGCTTCAGCCATGAAGTGATCATCCCCCGCGATCCGCAGTCCGGTCAGCCCACCGGCCAGCGGGTACACAAACCGGTGAAGATCACCAAGGTCTTCGACAAGGCTTCACCACTGCTGCTCGCGGCCCTGACCTCCGGTGAGCGTCTGAGCAAGATCGAAATCCAGTGGTTCCGCACCTCCGCCGCCGGCACCCAGGAGCATTACTTCACCACCACCCTGGAAGACGCGATCATCGTCGACATCAAGGACTACATGCACAACTGCCAGGACCCGTCGAACGCGCACTTCACCCACCTGGAGGACGTCGAGTTCACCTACCGCAAGATCACCTGGACCCATGAAGTGTCCGGTACTTCGGGCTCCGATGACTGGCGTACCCCGGTCGCCGGCTAAACCCAGCGGCACCTTGCCACCCCATCGGTCAGCCGCACCGACCGATGGGCTTTGCGCTCCCAGGCACGCCTGAGGAGGCACACCGGTCATCCGTTGGATAGGACGAGTCTCGGGAAAACCGAGCACCGACTGCACACTCCCTGATCGCTCGTGCTGTCAGGGGGGATGAGCACTTCACGAAGTGGAGATGT